>JBQCDH010000027.1:0-100237 GCA_051961435.1 Solirubrobacterales bacterium | reverse complement strand
CCCCCCCCCCCCCCCCCCCCCCCCCCCCCCCCCCCCCCCCCCCCCCCCCCCCCCCCCCCCCCCCCCCCCCCCCCCCACCCCTCTACCGCAGCGCTTCGGCCTTAGGATGGCCGGGTGACTCAGGGTGGAGACGAGCTTGCTTTTGCCGGGGCCGCGCGGCTGGCGGAGATGGTGCGGGCGAGGGAGGTCTCGGCTGCGGAGCTGGTCGGGTTCTTCCTCGACCGGATCCGGCGGCTCGACCCGCAGCTGAACGCCTTCCGGGTGGTGCTCGCCGAGCGGGCGATGCTCGAGGCCGAGCAGGCCGACGCGCGGGTGAGGGCGGGGGAGGGGCGGCCGCTGCTCGGGGTGCCGATCGCGCTCAAGGACGAAGTCGACCTCGCCGGGGAGGTGACCACGCGCGGGACCGACGCCTTCACCGAGCCGGCGGCGGCCGATGCCGAGATGGTCCGCCGCCTGCGCGAGGCGGGCGCGATCGTCGTCGGCAAGACGCTGCTGCCGGAGCTGGCGATCTGCGGCTTCACCGAGTCCGCGACCTACGGCGTCACCCGCAACCCGTGGGACCCGCAGCGCACGCCGGGCGGCTCCAGCGGCGGCTCGGCCGCGGCCGTGGCCGCCGGGATGGTCCCGATCGCCTCCGCCTCCGACGGCGCCGGCTCGATCCGCATCCCCGCCGCCTCCTGCGGCCTCTTCGGCCTGAAGCCGCAGAACGGGAGGATCTCGCTGCAGCCGCGGCTCGAGCACTGGAACGGCCTCTCGGTCAACGGCTGTGTCAGCCGCACCGTCGCCGACACCGCCCTCTGGCTCGACGTCGTCAGTGGCGGCTCAAGGGAGCCGAAGGCGCCCCCACCCCCCGAGCGTCCCTTCGCCGAGTCGGCCAAGGCCCCGCCGGGGAAGCTGCGGATCTCCTACTCGACCGCCGCCCCCAGAGCGGCCCTGCCGCCGACCGTGGACGACGAGGCCAAGGGCGCCGTTGCGGAGATGGCCGAGGTGCTCCGCTCGCTCGGTCACGAGACCGCCCAGCAGGACCCGGACTGGGGGATGATCGGCAACAACATGGTGCCGCGCTACCTGCGCGGTGCCGCCGAAGACGTCGCCGAGACGCCGCTGCCTGAGCGGCTCGAACGCCGCACCCGCGGCTTCGGCCGGCTCGGCCGGTCGATTCCCGAGCCCCTCTTCCGCCGGGCGCGCGAAGCCCAGGAGGCCGACGCCGCCCGCGTCAACGCGATCTTCGAGTCGCACGACCTGCTGATGACGCCGGTGATGGGCGGCACCGCGCTGCCGGTGCGGAGATGGGAGGGCTGCGGCGCGCTGCGGACCGTGCTCGGGATGAGCCGCTTCTATCCCTACTGCATCCCCTGGAACCACCTCGGCAACCCGGCGATGGCGGTCCCGGCCGGCTTCTCCGCCGACGGGATGCCGCTCTCGGTCCAGGTGGTAGGCCGCCCGGGCGACGAGGCGACGCTGCTCTCGCTCGCCGCCCAGCTCGAGGCCGAGCGGCCCTGGGCGGACCGCCGGCCGCCGATCTCCTAAACGGTGCAGCGTTACCCGTTGAAGACCTTGCGCACCCGGGCGAGGTCGCGCAGCTTGCCGCGGGGGCGGATGCGGCGCTGCAACATCATCTTCAGCTGGTTGGCGTCCGGTTTGCCGGAGGCGATCCAGTCGGCCCAGCTGGTCTCGATGACGACGTTGGGGTTGGGGGCTTCGCCGGGCTCGGTCCGGGTCGAGCCGTTGTCGAGCACGAGGTGCCACGGTTCGGCGTCGGTGAAGCGCCACTGCAGGACGAACGGGTTTCCGTTGGCCGCGGCCGGGTCGGCCACGCGCGCGATCAGGTCGAAGTAGAGGCGCTGGATCTCCGGGTCGGATTTGGGCGGCGGCCCGTCGGGGGGGCCGAGCACGCCGGCCATCATCATCTCGACCTGGCGCTTGGCCACTTCCTCCTCGGAGTCCTCGGGCGGGAAGGGGAAGACGCCGGGCGGCATCTCCTCGGTCGGGAAGCCGATCGTGCGCCAGCGCTGGCGGATCAGCTTCAGCCCGAAGGCGAAGATGTCCTCGAGCGAGAAGCCGTAGCACTCGGTGTACTCGCGGTCCAGGTTCGGCGGCGAGAAGACGGCGGGCCCGTAGGGGAGCGTTTCGCGCAGCAGCTCGATCACGGCGGCGCGGTTCTCCTCCCAGCCGGGCGCGCCCTCCGCCAGCAGCTCGGAGAGGACCTTGACGCCGAAGCCGATGTGGCGCTGCTCGTCGCGGGAGACGTTCGCCATGCCCTCGCTGAAGCCCGGCATCGTGTCTTTCGAGGCGAAGAAGTCCTCGATGAAGTGCTGGCCGGGCTGGGCGAGGCTGCCCTCGACGATCAGGTGGTAGAGGGTGATCGCCTGCGCGTACTTCGGCAGCGAGCGGTCCTTGCGAAGTTCCTCGGCCATCAGGTCGAGCCGGTCGAAGACCCCGCGGTAGCCCCAGTTCAGCTGCGGCAGGGTGGAGGAGAGCGTCTGCTGCACGGAGTCGCCGCCGACGCCGATCACCTCCTTGAAGAAGCGGTGGAAGAAGACCGAGTGGCGGACCTCGTCGACCTGCTGGGTTGCGAGGAAGTAGGACTGCTCCTCGGTCGGGGCGGCGGTGACGTAGGGGGCGAGGGTGTCGGCGACCCGGTCCTCGCCGTAATAGAACATCGAGTAGATCCACATCGCCGAGCGGCGCTGGATGTCGGAGAGCGCTTCCCAGCCCGCCCGGTCCTTCGACATGTCGATGTCGTAGGCGCTCCAGTTCCCCTGCTCCCAGCGGTGGTAGAGGTCCTCGTAGGTGATGTTGTCCATCAGGCGCTGGGAAGCGACGCTCATCTCGTCTCCTTTTGGTGTCGCGTTTGGGGCACCGGGAGACTAGCGCGATCCTGGCCCGCTGGCCAGGATCGCGCCGAGAACTTCAGTTTCGCACCGGCTATTTGACGAATTCGCGGACCTCTTTGTAGACCGTTTCGTCGCTGAGGAGGGACAGGTGCGAGAGGCAGGCGGTTTTCGTGTTCGTCGCACCGGTGAGGATGACGCTTTCGTCCGGGTTGATGAATTCGTCGCAGGGCGACCACCAGGTGCCGTAGCTGACGGTGCCCGGCGTTTCGTCGCCGGCGTTCAGTTCCGTGAGGAATTTGGAGCCGATCCGCATCTCTTCGCAGGAGACGCCGAAGCAGGCGTTGGCCGCTTCGGTGCCGTGGTTCGGCCCGCCGAGCGAGACCCAGTCGTCGACCTTCGATTCGCCGCCGTCGAACTTGATGTACCAGCGGGTGTTGAGGCTGCCCATCGAGTGGGCGATGATGTCCACCTTCGAGGCGCCGGTCGTTTTCAGCAGCGATTCGACGTGGGACTTGACTTCGGTTTCGGCCAGAGTCTTGTTCGAGGTGTTGCTGTTGTAGGTGTAGGCCATCAAATAGCTTTTCGGGTAGCCGTCCTTTTCGAACCGGGAGATCATCGTGTTCCAGTTCGAGGCGCTCCCGTTCCAGCCGTGCACGAAGAGGATCGGGTCGAGCGCGAGTGATGAGGCGGGGGCGAGCGCCGCGCCGCCGATGCAAAGGGCCATGGCGGCGATGAACGCCGCCAGTCGCTTGCGAGCCATGTTCTTACCTCCCAAGAGAGAGCGACCCCGGCGCCAGGCCGGGGTCGCGTCGAAGCGATTGCCTATTTGATGAATTCGCGTACTTCTTTGTAGACCGTTTCGTCGGTCGTCAGAGCCGCGTGCGTGAGACACGCGGTTTTGTGGTTGCTCGCGCCGGTGAGGATGACGCTTTCGTCCGGGTTGATGATTTCGTCGCAGGGCGACCACCAGGTGCCGTAGTTGACGATGCCCGGCGTTTCGTCCCCGGCGTTCAGTTCGCTGAGGAATTTGGAGCCGACCTCCATCTCCTGGCAGGAGACTTGGAAGGCGCAGGCGTTAGCGGTTTCGGTGCCGTGGTTCGGCCCGCCGAGCGAGACCCAGTCGTCGACCTTCGATTCGCCGCCGTCGAACTTGATGTACCAGCGGGTGTTGAGGCTGCCCATCGAGTGGGAGATGATGTCGACCTTTTCGGCGCCGGTCGTTTTCAGCAGCGATTCGACGTGGGACTTGACTTCCTTTTCGGCGTCGATCTTGTTCGACTGCGAGGTGTTGTAGCTGTAGGCGCTCAAATACGATTTGGGGTAGCCGTCTTTTTCGAAGCGCCCGATCATCGTGTTCCAGAGCGAGGCGCTCTCCGACCAGCCGTGGACGAAGAGGATCGGGTCGAGGGCCATCGAGCTGGCGGGCGCCATCGCCGCGCCGGTGACGCAGATGGCCATCACCGAGAAAAACGCCATGAATCGTTTCTTCATGGTCTCTCCTATCTGTAGAAGCAGGCGCCTCCCATAGCGCACTGCCAGTATTAAGCCGCTGAGTATATGTCGCAGGTTCGAACGCTGAAAAGGAAAAGAGCTAAACGGACGCTTCTTCCCTGCTCGCTGCGGGTGACTCGATCTCTCGCTTGAGGATCTTTCCGGTCGGTCCCTTCGGCAGCTCGTCGAGGAACCAGACGATCCGCGGGTACTTGTAGGCGGCGATCCGCTCCTTGACGTACCGGCTGATCTCCTCCGGCGCCAGCTCCTCGCCCTCGTGGAGGACGACGGCGGCGCCGATCTCCTCACCCCACTCGTCGTGGGGGATGCCGATCACGGCCGCTTCGCGGATCTTCGGGTGCTCGTAGAGGACCTCCTCGACCTCGCGCGGGTAGACGTTGTAGCCGCCGCGGATGATCAGGTCCTTCTTGCGGTCGACGATGAAGAAGTAGCCGTCCTCGTCGATCCGGGCCATGTCGCCGCTGTGGAACCAGCCGCCGCGCATCGCCTCCTCGGTCGCCTCCGGGCGCCGCCAGTAGCCCTTCATGATGTTGTGGCCGCGGATCACGATCTCGCCGATCTCTCCCTGCGGCACCTCCTCGTCGTCCTCGTCGACGACCTTCATCTCGACTTCCGCGATCGGGGTGCCGATCGAGCCGGGCTTGCGCGGCCGGCCGGGGTGGTTGCTGCAGGCGACCGGCGAGGTCTCCGAGAGCCCGTAGCCCTCCAGCACTTCGCAGTCGAAGGCCCGCTCGAAGCCGCGCAGCACCTCCACCGGCATCGAGGCGCCGCCGGTGATGCAGATCCGCAGCGCCGAGGCGTCGTATTCCTCGCGGTCGGGATGGTGCAGCAGCGCCCCGTACATCGTCGGCACCCCGTAGAAGTGGGTGACGCCGTCGCGCTGCATGATCTCCAGCGCCTCCCCCGGCTCGAATTTCGGCAGCAGGGTCAGCGTCGCCCCGACCCGCAGCGAGGCGTTCATGCTCACCGTCTGGCCGAAGGAGTGGAAGAGCGGCAGGGCGCCGAGGACGACGTCGCCCTCCTCGATCTCGCAGGTGGTGCGGGAGGCGATCTCGGAGTTGCGGGAGAGGTTGAAGTGGGTCAGCTCCGCGCCCTTCGGCTTGCCGGTGGTGCCGGAGGTGTAGAGGATCACCGCGGTGTCCTCTTCGCCGGTGTCGGCGAGCTCGCGGGTGGGCTCGCAGTCGGCGAGGAGCTCGGCGAACGAGCCCGGCTCGACCTCGATCAGCTCGGCCCCGGCGTCGGCGGCGCCGTCGCGCGCCTCCTCGCAGAAGCCATGCCAGGCAAGCAGCAGCGCGGCGCCGGAGTCCTCGAGGTAGAAGGCGATCTCGCGCCGCTTCAGCAGCACGTTCATCGGCACCACGACGCCACCGGCGCGGAGGACGCCGTAGTAGGCGATCGGGAACTCGAGGACGTTGGGGAGCATCACGCCGACCCGGTCCCCCTGCCGCACGCCCCGCTCGCCCAGCAGCGTCGCCAGGCGGGCGCTGCGCTCGTCGAGCTCGGCGTAGGTCAGCTCCGCCGCGCCGAGGCGCACGGCGGCGGCCTCCGGCGCCCGCTCGGCGCTCGCGGTGACGATCGATGCCAGGTTCAAACCCATCTCCCGTCGGCAGTGTAGGGGCAGGTGGTCGCCTCGGGAAGCCGGCGCACGGTGGCGGCCATCATCTAAGCTCGGCCGATGCAGGACTTGGGGGAGCCGCGCTCCTACCTCAGCGTCGACAAGGGTGTTCCGGTCTTCTCCAGCGACGGCGAGCGGCTTGGTCGCGTGGTCGAGGTGCTCTCGGCGCCGAACCTCGACATGTTCGACGGGATCATCTTCGACACGACCGCCGGCCCCGGTGGCCACCGCTTCGTCGACGCCCCTGAGGTGAACGAGATCTTCGAGCGCGGCGTGACGTTGAAGATGGACGCGGCGGCGGCTCGCCAGCTGCCGAAGCCGGGGAAGAACCCCGGGTCGATCGAGGTCAGCGACGAGGACCTGACGGAGAGGGACCCGACCCTGATGGAACGGGCCTGGAACTTCCTCTCCGGCAAGGGCAACGGCTGAGGCGCGCCGCGCGGCCATACGGTTTCAGCCCGACTAAGATGACCGCCATGCGCAGGGAGATGCCGATCCTCGCCGCTCTGGCGGCGCTGACGTTGGTGCTGGCGATCGCCGGTTGCGGTGGCGGCTCGTCGAGCTCGCCCACGTCGGGATCGGGCGCGACCGGCTCGCAGGAAAAGACCTCGGAAGAAGAATCGGCCTTCAAGGAAAACGCGGCCGGCGAATACATCGCCGAAACGAGCGAAGGCGTGCCGCAGGTGACGGTTCCCAAGGGACCGCCGCCGAAGAAGCTGGTGGTCGAAGACCTGAAAAAGGGGAAGGGGCAGACCGCGAAAGCGGGCGACGAAGTCACCGTCCACTACGTCGGCGTCGTCTACGAAACCAAGGAACAGTTCGACGCCAACTGGGAAAACGAACCCTTCAGCTTCAAGCTCGGCGCCCAGGAAGTGATCCCGGGCTGGGACAAAGGGGTCCCGGGGATGAAGGTCGGCGGCCGCCGCAAGCTGACCATCCCGCCGGCGCTGGCCTACGGAAGCCAGGGTGTGTACCCGTCGATCCCGCCGAATTCGACCCTGGTCTTCGTCATCGAACTGCTCCGCGTGAAGTAGGGCGCTCGGCGCGATCGTTCCCGTCGTGCCGCGCGCGCCGATCGCCGAACGACTGACCGCCCAGGCGCTTGCCGGCGAGCCGCTGCGCTCGCCGGAGGCGGTCGCCGAGCGGCTGCTGGCGGTGCAGGGGCAGGATCCCCGCGGGGCGCGGCTGGCGATCCGCGCCCGCAGCGAGGGGGTGACCGCGGCCGACGTCGACCGGGCGCTGAGCGAGGAGCGCTCGCTGCTGATCACCTGGCTCAACCGCGGCACCCTGCACCTGGTGCGCAGCGAGGACTATCCCTGGCTGCACCCGCTGACGACGCCGCCGCTGATGACCTCGAGCGCGCGGCGGCTGCGGCAGGAGGGGGTCAGCCCGGGGGCGGCGGAGCGGGGGGTGGAGACGATCGAGCGGGCGCTCGCCGACGAGGGCCCGCTGACGCGGTTGCAGCTGCGCGAGCGGCTCGACCGCGCCGGCGTTCCCACCGAGGGGCAGGCGCTGATCCACCTGCTCTTCCTGACGACGCTGCGCGGGAGCGCCGTCCGCGGCCCGATGGTGGGCAGGGAACACGCCTACGTCCTCGTCCGCGACTGGCTCGGCGAGCAGCGGCCGGTCGACCGCGAGCAGGCGCTGGCCGAGCTGGCGCGCCGCTACCTGGCCGGGCACGGCCCCGCCGACGACCGCGACCTCGCCCGCTGGGCGGGGCTGCCGCTACGCGACGCCCGCTTCGGGCTGGAGGCGATCGCCGGGGAGCTGGTCGAGCGCGAGGACGGCCTGGCCGAGCTGGCCTCCTCGCCGGAGCCGGCGCCGATCCCGCCGCCGCGCCTGCTCGGCGCCTTCGACCCGCTGCTGCTCGGCTGGACCTCGCGCGAGGAAGTCGTCGGCCCGCACAAGGTGCTGGTGACGACGAACGGCATCTTCCGCCCCTTCGCCCTCGTCGACGGCCGCGCCGTCGCCACCTGGCGCTTAGCCGCTGGCAAGGTGACGATCGAACACCTGGGAGAGGTCAAGAAGAAGGACGCCGCGGCCCTGGAGGCCGACGCCGAGCGAGTGCTCGACTACCTGAACGCCGAGTCCGCGAAACCGGTCGAATAACGACACTTTTCGCGGACTCGCGCTAGAGACGCGGCGGCAAATCGTCCGCGGGGGCGGGTGGAGCGGCCTGGCCGGGCAGCGGTTCGGCCTCCTGCTCCCAGACGTTGTTGAGGGAGACCTGCAGGTAGGCCCAGAAGGCGGGGGATAGGAGCAGGTAGAGGATGATCGAGAGCCAGCCGCTGACCGGCTCGCGCCCGGCGATCTTCGAGGCGCCCTGGACGCGCTCGGTCCCGCGCCAGTAGGTGACCAGCGCCGGGATGACGATGAGCCCGCCCGGGAACAGCGCCAGCAGCGAGTTGACCGGGCTCTGGCCAAGGTCATACCCCTTGGCCTCCCCGTAGGCCTTCAGCTCCTTGTTGATCCGGTACCACCAGACCAGGTGGTAGATGCCGAGCGTGACGATCGGCAGCAGGGCCACGGCCCAGGGGTTGCGAACCTTCACCTCGTGCTCGGTGCCGCGGATCTTCATCTCGTAGGCCATCTCGCTCCGTCTCGTGTCGCTCGGGTAGTCAGCTGGGTTCGCTGGCCCCAGCTTGATTCCTTCGGTCGGGGCGAGGGAACCCGGCGGATCGTTACTCCAGTATCGCGAGGGCTTCCTGGATTTTCTCCCGCCACTTGCCGACCATCTCCCGATCGTCCTGCGAGAGCTCCCGCTCCTCTTCCGAGGCCCGCCACGCCAGGAGGCGAGCGACGAGGAAGCCTTCGGCCACGGTTTCGAAATCGCTCGTCGAGCTGAGGGCGCTGGCCAGAGTGGGGGAGCGGTCCTGCCAGGCGCTCAGCCACTCGTCGCTGAGCGGCGCCTGCCAGGTGGAGTCGCGATCGACGACTTTGAGCGAGGCGAGAACTTCGCGCAGTTTGGAGTGGAGCAGGAGCTTCGTCGCCGCGCCCTGACGCGCCTCCGCCTCGAGTTCCCGTTTGTCGGCGTTCCTCTGGGTCCATATGGTCCCGCCGGTGGTTATCACCCCGCCGAGCAGGACACCGACGATGCCGAAGGCGGCCGCTACCAAATCGGTTGCTGCTGGCAAGGGGCCCATCGCGCCACCTTCCGTTTTGGGGGTTCCAAGTAGACCCAAAAGTACCTAAACTGAGGGGTGAATAAAAGGAGTCTTTCCAGCGATGCTCGACAAGACGCTCTCCGATTCTGGGTCGGACGCCAATCCGGCGGCGGTTCGTCGCCCGCCGGTTGTGGATTCCTCGGCGGCTGCGCTCATCCCCAGACGCTCCCCGGCCCGCCCGAAGACTCAGCAGGTGGAGGTGCAGATCACCGAAGTGCCCGTCCAGGCCATCGAAGACCTCGACCGCGCGCAGCAACTGCTCAACAAGGCAATCGAACTCGCCATCTTCGTTTCCGACGCACGGCTGAAGATGGTCACCGCCTCCGGCTCGATGACCGAGATCCTGCGCAACCGCGTTCTGCAGGCGGACATGGACAAATGGGAAGAGCTGAGCGGGCATCTGCGGAGCATCCGGCCCCTCCCCCCGTGGCCCACCAACGGCGACGACTCCGTGCTGGCAGCGCCGATCGAGCGCCTCGGGCGGACGCGCAACCACGCTTGCGAGCGGGCGGAAGAAGTCGTCAACCTCTTCCTGGGGGCCGACCAGGCGTCCGAACCGAAACCGGACGTGGTCACGATGCGCAGGGCGGTGAAAGAGCTTCAGGAGGCGGTCGACCGGTGCGCGGAGGCATGCGCGGACGAATCGCGGACGCTGGCGCAGGGGATCGGCTACCGGGTGCAGGCCATCCTCGATCACCTCGAGAGGCAGCGGGGAGCGAGCACCGGCCAGGCGTCGCCGCGGAGCGAAGAGGTGAAGGCGAGGCCGGAGTCGAGAGGCACCGAGTCCACTCCTAACTTGGCGAAGGCGAAGGACGACATCAGCGAACCAGACTGGAGGGAATGATCAATGGACTGGACCGCCCTGAACCAGATGGAGGCCCGGGCAGGTGCGCAGGAGCTGAAGGAGCTCGCGGGGAAGATGGCGGCGCGGGTCGAAGAGAACTCGCAATGCGCGGCGCTCCTCATGGAGCTCTTCGCCCGTCGCCTCGACGGTCCCATCACGCCGGAGTCCTATGCCCCCCTGTGGGAGGGAATAGCGACCCTCTTCGGGATCGGAGACGACGCCCCCCAGCTCTTCGCATGGCTCGCCCAGGGCGATCGCCACGAGCGGTTGGAGGCGCTTGCCGAGCAGTCGCCGCCGGCTTTCGGGTGGCTTCTGCGGGAGGTCCTCGCTGTCTACGGCGAGAGGCTGCAGCAGGCCTACCGGCGCTGGCGTGAATTCCCCCACAACTGGGAATGGCTGCAGCGCGAAACCTACTTCGACATCGGCCGCGGTCAGCACCGGCTCGACCTGACGATCCTCAAGTTCAACGACGAGGAGGTGAGGCTGTCGATGGACGCGCGCTCGCTGCTGTCGATGGTGGCGCGCCTGACGAACAGCCTCACGGCGGTTGCGACCACCCCCTTCACCGAGCTGGAACTCGCAGATCTGCGGCAGGAAACCGACGCCTTCTGGGGAGCGATCCAGGCCAACCAGAGCGAGGTCCCCGCCGAGGAGAAGAGGGAGTCGGCCGTCGCGGGCTGACTCAGGCGTCCAGCTTCGGGCTGCGCCAGGGGGCTTCCAGGCGCCCCACCAGCTCGTCGCCGAGGCCCTCGATCGGGACGCGGACCTGCTCCAGCGAGTCGCGGTCGCGGAGGGTGACGGTGTCGTCGTCCATCGTCTGGTGGTCGACGGTGATGCCCCAGGGGGTGCCGATCTCGTCCTGGCGGCGGTAGCGCTTGCCGATCGAGCCGCCCTCGTCGAACTCGGCGGGGAGGCGGCGGCGCAGGTCCTGGAAGACCTCGCGCGCCTTCTCCGGCATCCCCTCCTTGGAGACGAGCGGGAGGACGGCGACCTTGACCGGGGCCAGGCGCGGGTGCAGCCGCAGGACCGTGCGCTGGCGCCCCTCCACCTCCTCGACGTCGTAGGAGTCGACGAGGAAGGCGAGGGTGGCGCGGTCGGCGCCGGCCGCCGGCTCGATCACGTGGGGGACGTAGCGCTCTTTGGTCTGCTGGTCGAAGTACTCGAGCTTCTCGCCGGAAAACTCGGCGTGCTGGGTGAGGTCGAAGTCGCCGCGGTTGGCGATCCCCTCCAGCTCCGACCAGCCGATCGGGAAGAGGTACTCGATGTCGCTCGTCGCCGAGGAGTAGTGGGAGAGCTCGTCGGCGCCGTGGGCGCGCACGCGCAGGTATTCGGGACGGACGCCGAGCTCGGTGTACCAGCGCTCGCGCTCGGCCATCCAGTGCTGGTGCCATTTCTCGGCTTCGGCCGGGGGCACGAAGTACTCCATCTCCATCTGCTCGAACTCGCGGGTGCGGAAGATGAAGTTGCCGGGGGTGATCTCGTTGCGGAAGGACTTGCCGATCTGGGCGATCCCGAACGGCGGCTTCTTGCGGGCGAAGCCGAGCACGTTCTTGAAGTTGATGAAGATGCCCTGCGCCGTCTCCGGGCGCAGGTAGACGGTCGAGCCCTCCTCGGCGACCGGCCCGACGTGGGTCTCGAACATGAGGTTGAACTGGCGCGGCTCGGAGAGCTCACCGCCGCACTCGGGGCAGCGCAGCTCGGCGTTCGGGTCGCCGCCTTCGGCTTCGACCGCCTCGCGCAGGTGGTCCTCGCGCCAGCGTTTCTTGCACTTGCCGAGGCACTGGACGAGCGGGTCGGTGAAGCCGGCGAGGTGGCCGGAGGCCTCCCAGACCCGCGGGTGCTGGAGGATCGCCGAGTCGAGCGCGACGATGTCGTCGCGCTCCTGCAGCATCGCTTTCCACCACTCGGCTTTGACGTTGTTCTTGAGCAGGACGCCGTAGTGGCCGTAGTCGTAAGTCGAGCCGAGGCCGCCGTAGATCTCCGAGGAGGGGAAGACGAAGCCGCGCCGTTTGCAGAGCGCGACGATCTCCTCCATCGTCACCTCGGTCGGGCGGGTTCCCTGCTCGGTTGCCATAGCCGGAACCGTAGCGGCTGCGATAATCCCGCACCGCCATGCCGATCTACGAGTACAAATGCGACAACGGCCACGTCTTCGAGGTGATCCAGAAGATGAGCGACGAGCCGCTGCGCGAGTGCGAGGTCTGCGGCGCCCACGCCTCCCGGGTGCTGACGCCGCCGGCGATCCACTTCAAGGGCTCCGGCTTCCACAACACCGACTACGGGACGCGCAAGAGCGGCGGCAACGGCGGCTCCGAGTCCTCGGGCGAGTCCAAGGGCTCCGACTCCGGCTCCTCGGAGTCGAAGTCCGACTCCGGCAAGAGCGAGTCGAAGCCCGCGGCTTCGGCTGCGGACTGAGCGGCCGCGACTGACGATTGGTGAGTTGACCCGGCCATAGGCGGGCAAAGTCACCACTCGTGGTGACGAACCGGCTTGTCAGCCGTTGAGGAACTGATGGGCGGCCTTGCGCCGCACCGACTCGGGCACTTCGATCGAGCCTTCGGGGCCGGAGAGGTTGCATTCTTCCTTCGGCGAGCTGCAGAGGACGTGGGCGTTGGAGCCGCCGCCGATCGCCGCGGCGAGGACGAGCTGGGGCATCGTGAAGAAGCCCATGTCGCTGACGAACGCTTTCGGCGCGTCCCAGCCGATGAAGGGGCCGTGGATGAAGTTGTAGGGGAGGCGGAGGGGATCGGTGAGGCGTTCCTTGATCCCGTTGATCACCGCCTGCTGCGCCTTCTCGCGGTCGAGGTCGTTGTAGCCGAGCGTGAAGGCGCTCTTGCCGGGGCCGGGGCATTCGCTCGGCTCGCGGACCCGCGAGTAGGCGAGGGCCTTTTCCCCGTCGAGCGTGTTCTCGCCCTTGTGCAGGCGCAGGGTCATTCCGCCCTGCCCGTGGCCGGCGCCGCCGGAGATTTCCGCGCAGAGCTTGTGGGGGACGTTGACTTCGACGCCGCCGACCGCGTCGATCAGCTTTTCGAAGCCGGTGAAATCGACGATCGCGATGTGGTCGATCTTTATCCCGAGGAACTGTTCAACCGTCTTGATCTGCAGGGCGGCGCCGCCGAAGGAGAAGGCGGCGTTGATTTTCTGCGGCGTCTGCCCGGGGATTTCGGCGAAGGTGTCGCGCGGGATCGAGAGTTTGCGGAAGGCGCCGCCTCCGGCGCGGATCAGCATCAGCGTGTCGGCGCGGTATTCACCGGCTTCGCAGCCGTCGTGTGGGGCGTCGCCGCGGGCCTGCTGTTCGAAGCACTTCTGCTTGTGGGGGGCGCCCGGCTCCTTGGTGTTGGGCGGCCGCGCGTCGGTGCCGAGGACGAGGATCGTCTGCGCGCTCGGCAGCAGGAACGGGTTGCCGTGCAGGGCGTCCTTGGCTTCGCCGGAGAGCTTGAAGGACTGGATCTGGGCGGAGACGCCGAAGGCGACGAAGCTGAGCAAGATCCATCCCAGCGCCGCCAGGACGATCCATTTGAGCACGCGCCGGGGGGTGATCCGCTTGCGCTCGGGCGGCGGCAGCCCCGGCTCCTCGCGCTTGCGCCGGCGCCGTGAAGGCAGCCTTGCACGGTCCCGTAACGAGGACAGATCCGCGCCTTTCAAGCGCGAAAACAGCCCCCGGCGGGAGCGGTAGACCTTGTACTCGGGCTCGTATTCGGGCGGCTCGGGGGGCCGCTGCTCGCCGTCGGGGCTCATGAAGGGCTAGAAATCATGGCGATGCACGCGGTCCTTCGCCTTCCAGCCCCCTGTTCCTCGTGAGCGACGGCGAGACGATCGGGGTCGATCTCGGCGGCACGAAGATGCTCGTCGGCGTCCTCTCCGGCACCGAAACGCTCTACGAGCAGCGCGAGGCGTCGACCGGCCAGACCGAGGACGAGCTGGTCGAGCTGCTGGTGCGCGAGATCGAGGAGGCGCGCGAAGCGCGCCCCGGCGCCACCGCCGTCGGCCTCGGCATCCCGGCGACGATCGACCACGACAGCGGCGTCGCCGTCGCCGCCGTGAACCTGCCGCTCTCCAACCTGCCGATCCGCGACATCGTCAGCGAGCGCGTCGGCCTGCCGGTCTTCGTCGACAACGACGGCAACGTGGCGGCGTTGGCCGAGCACCTCTACGGGGCGGCACGGGGGATGCCGGACATCGTGATGCTGACCGTCGGCACCGGGATCGGCGGCGGCCTGATCCTGCGCGGCGAGATCTACCGCGGCTCGACCGGCGCCGGCGCCGAGCTGGGTCACGTCGTGATCCAGGCCGACGGCCCGCCCTGCCAGGGCAACTGCCCCAACCACGGCTGCGTCGAGGCGCTCGCCTCGGGGACGGCGCTGGGCCGGGAGGGGAAGGCGGCGGCGGAAAGCGCTCCCGACTCCGCCATCGGCCAGGCGCATGCCGCGGGGAAGGAGGTGGACGGCCGCCTCGTCACCGAAGCGGCGCTGGCCGGCGACGAGACCGCGATCGGCGTCTTCGACCTGATCGGCAGCCGGCTCGGCGTCGCCTGCTCCTCCTTCGCCAACGTGTTCCAGCCCGATGCGATCGTCGTCGGCGGCGGCGTGATCGCGGCCGGCGACCTGCTGCTCGAGCCGGCCCGCCGCGAGGTCCGCGAACGCGCCCTGACGCCGATGAACGCGACGCCGGTCCTGGCGGCGACGCTCGGCAACGACGCCGGCATGATCGGCGCCGCGGCGCTGGCGCGGATCGAGCTCGGGAAGGTCGCGGCCTGATGCCGGGCTGCCTCGTCGTCTGTCCCACCCCGATCGGCAACATCGACGACGTCTCCCCGCGGGTCCGCGAAGCGCTGGTCAGCGCCGACTTCGTCGCCTGCGAGGACACGCGCAAGACCGGGGCCCTGCTCGACCGCCTGCGGATCCGGCCGGCGCCGCGGCTCGTCTCCTTCCACGAGGGCAACGAAAGCCAGCGGGCGCTGGAGCTGGCGCAGCGGATCGAGCGCGGCGACGTCGTCGCCCTCGTCTCCGACGCGGGGATGCCGGCGATCTCCGACCCTGGCTACAAGCTGATCCGCCGCTGCATCGACCGCGACCTGGAGGTGACGGTGCTGCCGGGCCCCTCGGTCGTGCCGGTGGCGCTGGTCGCCTCCGGGCTGCCGACCGACCGCTGGCGCTTCGAGGGCTTCCTGCCGCGGCGGGCGGGGGAGATGGAGCGGGTGCTGCGCTCGGCCGAGACGGTGATCGCCTTCGAGTCGCCGCGCCGGGTGGGCGAGTCGCTGGCGGCGCTGGCCTCGCTCGCCCCCGACCGCCAGGCCGCCGTCTGCCGCGAGCTGACCAAGGTCCACGAGGAGGTCGCGCGCGGCAGCCTCGGCGAGCTCGCCCGCCGCTTCCGGGGCGACGTCAAGGGCGAGATCGTCCTCGTCATCGCTCCCGCCGCCTCCGCCGAGCACGACAAAGACGTCGGCTTCGCCGTCGACGCCCTCCGCCACCTCGTCCAGTCCGGCGCCCGCCCCCGCGCCGCCGCTTCCGTCGTCGCCGCCCTCACCGGGACCCGCGCCAACGACCTCTACAAAGCGCTGACGGGCCGCGAGGCGCGCAGATAGCCTGCGTGGTTCAGTGGAAAAGTTCTACGTAACCACCCCCATCTACTACGTCAACGCGGAGCCGCACCTGGGGCACGCGTACTCGACGATGGCCGCCGACGTGCTGGCTCGGCACCACCGCCAGCGCGGGGACGACGTCTTCTTCCTCACCGGCACCGACGAGCACGGGGAGCCGGTCGAGAACGCGGCGAAGAAAGCGGGGGTGACGCCGCAGGAGCTGGCGGACACCAACGCGGCGAAGTTCGAGGGGCTGATGCCGACGATCGAGGCCACCAACGACTTCTTCATCCGCACCTCCGATCCGCGGCACGAAGCGAAGGTCGCGCAGGTCATGCAGCGCGTCTACGACAACGGCTGGGTGACCAAGGGGGTCTACGAAGGCTGGTACTGCCCGCGCTGCGCCGACTTCAAAACCGAGCGCGAGCTGGGGCCGGGCAACACCTGCCCGATTCACGAGATCCCGCTCGAACGCGAGCGCGAGGAGAACTGGTTCTTCAAGCTCTCCGACTTCCAGGCGCAGCTGGAAGGGTTGTATGAGGAGCGGCCGGACTTCGTCGTCCCCGACTTCCGCCGCAACGAGGCGCTCTCGTTCATCAGGGGCGGGCTCGAAGACGTCTCGCTCTCGCGGCCGAACCTGAAGTGGGGGCTGCCGCTGCCCTGGGACCCCGAGCAGCGGATGTACGTCTGGTTCGACGCCCTCCTCAACTACGTCACCGCGCTCGGCTTCGCCCGCGAGGGGGAGGACCTGACCGACCGCTACTGGCCCGCCGACCTGCACGTGATGGCGAAGGACATCCTCAAGTTCCACGCGGTGATCTGGCCGGCGCTCTGCTTCGCCGCCGACCTCGAGCCGCCGAAGCGGATGGTGATCCACGGCTTCCTGTTGATGGGCGAGAAAAAGATGTCGAAGAGCCTGGGGAACGTGCTCGACCCGTTCGAGGTGATCGAGCGCTTCGGCGCCGACGCGCTGCGCTTCTACCTCTTCCGCGAGGTCAGCTTCGGCCAGGACGGGTCGATCTCGACCGCGGGCTTCGAGCAGCGCTACGAGTCCGAGCTCGCCAACGACTACGGCAACCTCGCCAGCCGGGTGCTGGCGATGGTCGACCGCTACCGCGACGGCGTGGTGCCGGCGGCGCAGGTCGATGCCACCCTCGCCGGGGACTTCGAAGGCGCCGTCACGCGCTTCGCCGATCTGCTCGACCGGGCCGAGCTGACCCAGGCGCTCGACCTCGTCTGGGCGCTGGTCCGCCGCCTCAACCGCTTCGTCGAGGAGACGCGGCCGTGGGAGCTGGCCAAGGACGAGGCCGATCCCGAGCGCCTCGACGAAGTCCTCTACAACCTGGTCGAGGGCCTGCGGGTGACGACGTTGCTGCTCGTGCCCTACCTGCCGCAGACGGGCGAGACGCTGCTGGCGGCCCTGGGTGAAGAGGGGCGCGGGCTTGCCGAGCTGGGCTCGCGCGGGGGCGGCCAGAAGGTCGAGCGGGTGCCGCCCCTCTTCCCGAAGATCGAATAGCGGTGCGCCTTTTCCCGGCCATACAGGGATAAGGCGCACCGATTTCTTCAGGCGACCAGGTCCGGCCCGATCTCCTCCGGGCGGGTGAGGCCGCAGAGCGCCATCGTCAGGTCGAACTCGGCGAGGACCATCTTGAGGACGGCTTCGACGCCGGCCTGTCCGTCGAGGGCGAGGCCCCAGACGTAGGGGCGGCCGAGGCAGACGGCGTCGGCGCCGAGGGCGAGCGCCTTCAGCACGTCGGCGCCGCCGCGGATGCCGCTGTCGAAGAGGATCGTGAGCTCGTCGCCGACCGCCTCGGCGATCGCCGGCAGGGCGTCGAGGGAGCCGATCGCGCCGTCGACCTGGCGGCCGCCGTGGTTGGAGACGACGATGCCGTCGAGGCCGCGGCGCACCGCCTCGCGAGCGTCGTCGGCGTGCTGGATGCCCTTGACGAGGATCGGCAGCGAGGTCATCTCGCGCAGCTGGCCGAGGTCGTCCCAGGCGAGGGCGGGATTGGCCTGGATGCCGAGGAAGTGCCCCGTCGCCATCCCCGGATCCTCCTCCGGCGGCTTCTCCAGCGCCGCGCGGAACACGGGGTCCTGGAAGTAGTTGCCCACGCCCAGGCCTTCCAGGAAGGGCAACCAGGCCTGCTGCAGGTCGCGCGGCTTCCAGCCGGGGACGAAGGTGTCGACGGTGAGGACGATCGCGCCGTAGCCAGCCCGCTCGGCCCGCTCGACGAGGCTGCGCGCGAGAGCGGGGTCGTTGGGCCAGTAGAGCTGGAACCAGCGCGGCGCCTCGCCACCCGCCTCGGCGATCTGCTCCAGCGGGAAGTGGGAGGCGGTGCTGGCGATCATCGGCACCCCGACCGCGGCGGCGGCCCGGGCGGTGGCCAGTTCCCCCTCGTCGTGGACGACCTTCTGCACGCCGATCGGCGCCAGCAGCAGCGGCGCCGGCATCTCGGTGCCGAGGATCGTCGTCGAGAGGTCGCGCGCGGCGACGTCGCGCAGCATCCGCGGCACGATCCGGCGCCGCTCGAACGCCTCGCGGTTCGCCCGCATCGTCGCCTCCGAGCCGGCCCCGGCGCCGACGTAGTTGGCGGCGCGCGGGTCCATCGCCTCCACCGCCGCCCGCTCCAGCTCGGCGACCGCGACCGGAATCGCCGGCGCCTCGCCGCCGAGCCCGCGCGCGTAGATCTCGCGGTAGTGGTCGGCGGGGTCCGGCATCGGGCGAAGGATAGGCTGGGCCGGCCGATGATCGACTCCCACACCCACCTCTTTCTCTGCGAGGGCGGCGAGGACGAGCTGGTCGCCGCGGCCACCGATGCCGGGGTCGATCGGATGCTGACGGTCGGCATGAACTCCGAGACGAACGCCGCCGCGGCGGCGAGCGCGGAGCGGCACGAGGCGGTCTTCGCCTCGGTCGGGCGGCACCCGAACGAGGCCACCGGCTTCGACGACGCCGCCGCCGAGGAAATCCGCCGGCTCGGCGCCCACGAGAGGGTGCGGGCGATCGGCGAGACCGGGCTCGACTTCTACCGCGACACCGCCGCGCCCGAGGACCAGCGGCGCGCCTTCGCCGCCCAGATCGAGATCGCCCGCGAGCTGGGCCTGCCGATCGTGATCCACGCCCGCGACCCGGAGGGCGAGAGTTCCGCGATCGACGAGATCTTCGCCACGCTCGACCGACGCGCCGGCGAGGCGCCGGTGATCCTCCATTGCTTCTCCGCTCCGCAGCGGGTCGGCGACGCGGCCGAGCGCGGCTGGTACTGCTCGTTCGCGGGCAACGCCACCTATCCCAGCGCGAAGGAGCTGCGCTTCGCGGCGGCCAAGGTTCCCGAGGACCGGATCCTGGTCGAGACCGACGCGCCCTACCTCGCGCCGCAGCCGATGCGCGGCAAGCGCAACCAGCCCGCCTTCGTGGTCGAGACCGCGCGGGAGATCGCCGCTGTCCGCGGCGTCTCCTACGAGGAGCTCGAGCGCACGGTCGAGGCCAACGCTCGGGCGCTGTTCGGCTGGTAGTGGTGACTATCCGCAAACCTCCACGCACGCCCGGCGGCGCCGGATAGCCACGTGGTCCGCCTCGGCCAGAACTTCCTCGCCGACCCCAACCTGCTCGAGGCGATCGTCCGCGACGCCGAGCTGGCGCCCGGCGACGTGGTCCTCGAGGTGGGCGCCGGCGAAGGCGTCCTCAGCGAGCGGCTCGCCGCCGCCGCGGCGCACCTGCACACGGTCGAGATCGACCGCGGGCTGGAGGAGGCGCTGGCCGCGGTCGCGGCGCTGCCGAACGTCGAGCTGCACTGGGGCGATGCGATGAAGCTCGACCTCGCCGCCTTCGAGCCAGCGCCGACGGCGATGGTCGCCAACCTCCCCTACTCGGTGGCGACGCCGCTGGTCCTGCGCACGATCGAGGAGCTGCCCTCGCTGCGGCGCTGGACGGTGATGGTGCAGCGCGAGATCGCGGACCGGCTGCGGGCCGAGCCCGGCAACCGCACCTACGGGGGCCCGAGCGCGATCGCCCAGCTCGCCTGCGAGGTGGAGATGCTGCGGGCCGTCGACCCCGCCGTCTTCAAGCCGCGTCCCCGGGTCGACTCGGCGATTCTGCGCCTGCGACGTACCGGTCCCGGCGCCGACGCCGGGACGCGGGAGCTGATCCGCGCCGCCTTCGCCCACCGGCGCAAGTCGCTGGCGCGCTCGCTCGAGCACGCGCGGCCGGGCTCCCTCGCCCCCGCCCGCGCGGCGCTCGCCGAGCTGGGCCTGCCCGAGGACGCCCGCGCCGAGTCCCTCTCGCCGCAGCAATTCGCCGCCCTCTCCGCGAAGCTGCCTGACTGAAACCTTTCCATGCTGCTGCACGCCCCGGCCAAGCTCAACCTCTGCCTCTACCTGGGGCACCCGCGCGAGGACGGCCTGCACGAGCTCTGCTCGCTGTTCGAGCCGCTCGCGCTCGCCGACCTGATCGAGGTCACTCCGGCCGAGCGCGACGAGGTGATCTGCCCGGGAGTCGAGGGCGAGAACCTGGCGGGGAAGGCGCTGACCGCCCTGCGCGAGCGCGGCTGGGAGCGCGGGCCGCTGCGGGTCGAGATCGAGAAGCGCGTGCCGGTCGCGGCCGGCCTCGGCGGCGGCAGCGGCGATGCGGCGGCGATCCTGCGCCTCGCCGCGGGGGATGTGGCCGACCTGCCCGAGCTGGCGGCGGCGCTGGGGGCTGACGTGCCCTCGCAGCTGCGCCCGGCGCTGGCGCTGGTCCGCGGCGCGGGGGAGCGCGTGTACCCGCTGCCGGACCCGGTCGAGCACGCGGCGGTGCTGCTGCCGGGCGGCGGCGGCCTCAGCACCGCCGCCGTCTTCGCCGCGGCCGATCGGCTCGGCCTCGGCCGGCCACCGGAGGAGCTCGACGAGCTGGCCGCGCGCCTGCGCGAGGTCGCCGGCGCCGGCGCCTCGCCGCTCGACTACCCGGAGCTGCTCGTCAACGACCTCGAACCGGCGGCGCTCTCGCTGCGGCCGGACATCGGCGAAGCGCTCGACGAGCTGGGCGCCGCCGGCGCCCCGATCGCGATCCTCAGCGGCTCGGGCCCCACCGCCGTCGGCCTCTTTCCCGACCTGGCCGCGGCCCGGGCCGCGGCCGAGCGCCTCGCCTCCCCCGACCTCGTCGTCTGCGCCGCCGGAAGCGCGAGACTGGCGCCATGAGACTGCCCGGAGAGGGGGAGAGCGGGGGCCCGATCACCCGCAAACGCATCGTCGTCGCGACCGTCGCCGTGGCCGTCGCGGTCGGCTACTACTTCCTCAGCCGCGAGCTCGGTCACCTCGACCTGCAGAGCCTGCTCAAAGACCTCTCCAACACGCTCGGCGCCTGGACCTACCTGCTGGTCGGCGTCTTCGCCTTCGCCGAGACCGGCGCCTTCGTCGGCCTCGTCGTCCCCGGCGAGACGGTGATGCTGCTCGGCGGCGCCGTCGCCGGCCAGGGCGCGATCAGCATCTACCTGCTGATCGCGGTCGCCTGGTTCGCCGCCTGGCTCGGCGACACCACCAGCTTCTTCCTCGGCCGGCGGCTGGGCCGCAACTTCGTCCTCGAGCACGGACCGCGCGTCGGGATCAGCCACGAGCGCTTCGAGAAAGTCGAGGACTACTTCGGCCGCCACGGCGGCAAGACGATCTTCATCGGCCGCTTCATCAGCCTCGTCCGCGCCTTCGCCCCCTTCATCGCCGGCAGCTCGGGGATGCGCTACCGCGCCTTCGTCCCCTACAGCATCCTCGGCACCGGCCTCTGGGCCAGCGCCCACATCCTGATCGGCTACTTCTTCTCGCGCAGCATCGAGACCGCCGGCAAGTACGCCGCCAAAGGCGCCTTCCTGCTGGGGACGCTGATCGCGGTCGTCGTCGGCACGATCTTCCTCTACCGCCACTTCCGCGTCCCCGAGAACCGGGCCGCGGCGGTGCGCTGGATGGAGGCGCACGCTGCCACCCGCTGGCTGGTAGTGCTCGGGCGCAAGCCGCAGTTCCGCTTCCTCTGGGACCGGGTGACGCCGGGCGGCACCTTCGGCCTCGAATTCACCTCGCTGATGGCGACGCTCGCCGTCGCCCTCTTCGTCCTGATCGCCTACGCGGTCGTGGTCGGGGCCGAACCCGGCCCGACTCCGGGCGACGAAACGGCGGCCGAAATCGCCCGGCAGCTGCAGACCCACTTCCTCACCGGCGTCGCCAAGGTCGTCACCTTCTTCGGCAGCGGCGGCTTCACCTGGGGGCTGGCGGCGATCTGCGCGGCGCTGCTGGCCTGGCGCCGGCGCTGGGCCGAGTTCTGGGTGCTGCTGGCGGGGATGGCGATCACCCAGATCGGGATCGTCGCGATCAAGGACGCGGTCGCCCGCCCGCGCCCGCCCGAACCCCTCGTCACCACCTCGGGCTTCTCCTATCCCAGCGGCCACGCCGCCCACTCGGTGATCTACGTCTGGCTGGCGTTCACGATCGTGCTGCGGCTGCGGCCGGGGATGGCGCGAGCGGCGGCGGTGGTGACGGCGGGGATCGCGCTGACCGCGCTGGTCGGGCTCTCCCGCGTCTACCTCGGCGTCCACTACCTCAGCGACGTCAGCGGCGGCTGGGCCCTGGGAGCGGCGGCCTTCTCCTTCTGCGCGGCCGTCGGGCTGGTCGTCTCGCAAGTGCGCCAGAATCCAGAGCCGTGACCGTTTTCGCCCTGGCGAGGATCGACCACCAGTACCTGCTCTACGGGGTCGCCGCGGCGATCTGCCTGGTCGTCTTCGTCACCCTCATCCTCAGCCCCGCGCTGAGCTCCTACGGGCGCCTCTGGGAGAAGGCCGCGGCCGGCTTCCTCTCGCTCTTCGTGCTGGCGGCCCTGGTGCTGGGCGGGGTCGTGATCGGGCTGATCGTCGTCTACTACTACACCGACATCGTCAATTTCATCAACGGCAGGTAGCCGGGGGCGCGGCGCCGTAGCGGGGATAATGCCCCGATGCCGGCCAGCTCGGAAAAGGAAGCCGTGAGCCCCGCCGAGACCGACCGCGCGGCGCTGCTGGAGGCGCTCTCCGACGCGGTCGAGTCCGGCGCCGGGCTGCCCGCGGTGGCCCGCGCGGCGGCGCGCCTGCTCGACGCCAGCGTGGCGCTGATCGACCGCTCCAGCGCGGTGCTGGCGGTGGCGGGCGCCTCCTCCGACCAGGAGCAGAAGCTGCTCTCCGGCGGGGAGGGGGTGACGGCGGTCGAGCTGCGGGTGGCCGACACCGTCGTCGGCGAGCTGCGCTACCGGGCAAAGGCGCCGCCAGACGCGGCGCTGGCGCGGATGGTGACGACGCTGCTGGCGCTGGAGCTGGAGCGCTCGCGCTCCCCCGAGTGGGAGAGCGAGGAGGCGGCCGGCGCCTTCGTGGCGGCGGTGCTGGGGCGCGAGGTGACCGACCGCGGCGACATCGTCGCCCGCGCGGCTGAGCTCGGCGCCGACCTCGACCGCGGCGCCGGCGTGGTCGTGGTGCGGGCGGCGCCGCGCGCGGCCCAGAGCGGCGAGTGGCGGGAGCGCGTGCTGGTGCTGGTGCAGCGGGCGCTGCGGGCGCTGGCGCCCGGCTCGCTGGCCGCCAGCGACGGCGGCGAGGCGGCTGAGGTATCGGCGATCGTCCCCGCCGAGGACGACGAGCGGCTGGCGCGCGCCGCCGCCGGGCTGGCGCGCGAGCTCGACGACGGCCTCGCGGGCTTCCACCTCACCACCGGCCGCAGCCGCCGCTGCGCCGACCCGGTCGACCTCTACCGGGCGGGGAACGAGGCGCGCCTCGCCGTCAACGTCGGCGAGGCGGAGGGACACGCGCTGCTCGCCTTCGAGGACACCGGCGCCTATCGCCTGCTGCTGCCGGCGATGAGCGAGGACCCGGGCGAGCTGGAGCGCTTCTACGCCGAGACGATCGAGCCCCTCGTCGCCTACGACGAGCAGTACGAGACCGAGCTGGTGGCGACGGTCGAGGCCTACCTCGACAACGACGGCAACGTCGCCGCCACCGCCAAACAGCTCTTCACCCACCGCCACACGATCCGCTACCGCCTCGAGCGCGTCCGCGAGCTCTGCGGCCACGACGTCTCCAGCACCGAAGGCAGGGAGAAGCTCGGCCTCGGCCTGAAAGCGATGCGCGTCCTCGGCATCGCCTCCCCCCGCGGCCCGGCCCTGGAGCCCGGCGCGAAGGGCGGCAAGGTGCGGCGCGCGGTGGAGGAGTAGCTCGAACCGGCGGCAGCTCCGGGGAGAGGACTTGAACCCCTGCTTCCTGGACCAAAACCAGGCGTGCTATCCGACTACACCACCCCGGATCGTTGACTTGAGACTACCGTCCGCCTAGGGACCTACTGTCTTCGTCATGGAGATCGGTGGAGCGTCGCTCGATCCCGAAGTGCGCGAAGGGCTGAGCCGGAGCTGGAAGGCGCTGATGGCGGTCGGGGTCGGGGCCATCGTCCTCGGCTGTATCGCGATCCTGGTCCCGGCGCTCGCCTCGGTCGGGACGGCGATCTTCATCGGCTGGCTGCTGCTGGTCGTCGGCGCGGTTCTGGTCGCGGCGGCGTTCTCGGCCCACTCGGTGGGGACCCTGCTGCTGCGGTTGCTGTGGGCGGTGCTGACCGTGATCGTCGGCCTCTGGCTGATCGTCGAACCCCACAACGGCACCCTGACCCTCACCTTCGTGCTGGGGATCTATTTCCTCTTCATGGGCGTGACCCGGATCACCGTCGCCTTCATCGCCCGCGGCCAGCCCAACGCCGGCTGGGTCGGCCTCAGCGGCGTCTGCGGCCTGCTGATCGGCATCCTGGTGCTGGCCAAGTTCCCCAGCAGCGCCGACTGGGCGATCGGCCTCCTCGTCGGCATAGACCTGATCTTCGCCGGCTGGACCCTCACGTCGGTGGCTCTCCTCGGCAAAGAACTCTCCAGGCGCACCTGACGGAGGAGTTCGGCCGGCGGGTCCTGGCCCGAGCTGATGGGGGGCACCTGCGCTGGATGCTCGGTACCCCCCACACTCGGGCCACCCGCCGGGGGAGCGTTGGTCGCCAGACGGAATTCGCCGAGCGCTTTTTCCCGTCAGCTGAAACCGCTCCTCGGGCGGGTGGCGGGGGGAGGGGATGCCGAGCATCCAGCGCAGGCGTCCCCTCCCCCCGACAGGACCCGCCCGCCTAGCCCTTTGTCTGGCAGATGAACTCACGCCGCAATACGATTCGCGGGTGAGTTTGCCTCTGGTCCTGGTCATGGCGGCGGGCGAGGGCACCCGGATGCGCTCGTCGACGCCGAAGATGCTGCATCCCGTCTGCGGGCGGCCGATGGTCGCCTGGCCGATCGTCGCCGCGCGCGAGGCTGGCGCCGGGCGGGTGGCGGCGATCGTCTCGCCGGGACGCGACCTCTCCGCCGGCCTCCCGGAGGGCGTGGAGACCATCGAGCAGCCGCAGCCCGACGGCACCGGCGGCGCGATCCGGGCGGCGCTGCCGCTGATCGAGGAGAGCGAGACGGTCCTGGTCCTCTCGGGCGACCATCCGCTGATCTCCGCCGCGGTCATCTCCGACTTCCTGCAGGCCCACGCGTCCTCGGACGCGGCGGCGACGATGATGACGATCGAGCTCGACGATCCCGGCTCCTACGGCCGCGTCGTCCGCGGCGCCTCCGGCGCGGTCGAGCGCGTGGTCGAGGCCAAAGCCGCCGGCGACGCCGACGCCGAGCAGCTGGCGATCCGCGAGGTCAACGCCGGGACCTACGCCTTCGACGCCGCCCCGCTGGCGGCCGCCCTGCAGTCGCTCTCCAACGACAACGCCCAGGGCGAGTACTACCTCCCCGACGTCCTCCCGGCCCTGCGCGAGGCGGGCCACTCGGTCGCCGCCCACCGCGCCGACGACCTCGCCGTGACGATGGGCGTCAACAACCGCGTCGACCTCGCCGCGGTCGAGACCGAGGGACGCCGCCGCCTGCTCGAGTCCCACATGCTCGCCGGCGTCACCGTCGTCGACCCCGCCTCGACCTGGATCGACGCCGGCGTCGAGATCGCCGCCGACGCGCGCATCGAGCCCGGCACCACCCTCCGCGGCGCCACCGCGCTCGGCGAGGGCGCCGTCGTCGGTCCGCTCAGCACCTTGATCGACAGCTCCGTCGGCGCCGGCTCCCAGGTCCTGCACTCCTACCTGGTCGAGTGCGACGTCCGCGCCGGCTGCTCAGTCGGCCCCTTCGCCTACCTGCGCCCCGGGGCTCTGCTGGAGGACGGCGCCAAGGCCGGCACCTTCGTCGAGATCAAGAACTCGCAGGTGGGGGAGGGGACCAAGGTCCCGCACCTCGCCTACGTCGGCGACGCCGAGATCGGCCCGGGCAGCAACCTCGGCGCCGGCACGATCACCGCCAACTACGACGGTTTCCGCAAGCACCGCACCGTGATCGGCCGCAACGTGCGGATCGGCGTTGACACGATGCTGATCGCACCGGTAGAAGTCGGCGACGCCGCCTACACTGGCGCTGGCGCAGTGATCAAGGACGACGTGCCCGAGGGGGCGCTGGGCGTCAGCGAGAACGCGCAGAGGAACATCGACGGATACGCCGCTCGCAAGGCGGCCGAGATGCGAGAGGACGAAAACCCGTGAGCATGATCGAGGAGCGCCCACAGGTGGGTACCGCCATCGACCACGACTACTCGAAGCGGATGATGGTCTTCGGCGGCCGCTGTTCGATGGACCTGGCCGCGAAGGTGGCGAACAAGCTCGAAATCGACCTGGGCCAGGTGACGCTGAAGACCTTCGCCGACGGCGAGGTCTACTGCCGCTACGAGGAGTCGATCCGCGGCGCCGACGTCTTCCTCGTCCAGTCGACCTGCGCCAACGAGCAGGAAGGGATGACCCCGAACGACGCGCTGATGGAGCTGCTGACGATGATCGACGCTGCCCAGGGCGCCTCCGCGCACCGGATCATCGCCGTCCTGCCCTGGTACGGCTACGCCCGCCAGGACAAGAAGTCGGCTCCGCGCGAGCCGATCTCCGCCCGCATCGTCGCCAAGTGCCTCGAGGGCGTCGGCGTCGACCGTGTCCTCACCATGGACCTCCACGCCGGCCAGGTCCAGGGCTTCTTCCACGTCCCGGTCGACCACATGACGGCGATGCCGATGCTGACCCAGTGGTTCGTCGACCAGGAAATGAACGAGGAGCTGGTGATCGTCTCGCCCGACGCCGGCCGCGTGAAGACCGCCCGCAACTTCGCCCGCCGCATCGGCACCCAGTGGGCGGTGATGGAGAAGGAGCGCCCGGCCCAGCAGGTCGCCGAGATCGGCTACGTCGTCGGCGACGTCGAGGGCAAGACCGCGGTCCTCGTCGACGACATGATCGACACCGCCGGCACCCTCTGCGCCGCCGCCCAGACCGTGCTCGACGAGGGCGCCGCCAAGGTGATCGCCTGCGCCACCCACGGCGTCTTCTCCGGTCCCGCCTACGAACGGCTGGAGAACTCGGCGATCGAGCGGATCGTCGTCACCGACACCCTGCCGCTGCGCCCCGGCGCCCCGGACAACATCACCGTGCTCTCCACCGCCAGCACCTTCGCCGATTCGATCCGCCGCATCTTCACCGACGACTCGGTGTCGGAGATCTTCGCCGGCGAGAACCAGCTGTTCTGAGCACGCCGCCGGAGTTGGAGGAGGGGACCGAATCGGGGCGGCTCGGGCGGTGGATCCTGGTGCCCTTTCTCCTGCTGATCGTCGTCTTCGTCCTCGCGCTCGTGTCCTCGCTTCCCCACGGTTCCTGCGACGTGGCCGATGGCCCAACCCACGGCGGCGGTCGCGGCCTGAACGCGCTCATAGCCCTCTTCTCCATCGGCGTGGGAGGAGCCGCCCTGGTCCGCCTGGTGGAGATGTGGAAACTCGACGCCTTCGAGCAGCGCGACGGCTTCTGGGTCCTCGGCGCCTTGATCCTGCTGGCGCTGCTCACGGGCGTCTTCGGCGGTGACTCCCTCCTCGGTCGCGTTCTCGCCGCCGGCTCTGTGGTGGCGTTGCCCTGCCTCCTCGTCCTGGCGGTCGCGGGATGGAGCAGGAGGGAGGTCGACGAGGTGGGAATCGTCCTCCCCCTCTACCTCCTCGCGCTCGCCCTCTGCGCCTACCCCGGGCTGGGCTACATGGCGGCACACTCCAACGCCGGAGCGCTCTGTTGAGCCCCGAGCGCAGCCTGCGTCTGGTCGGCCACAAGGGCGCCGACCTGATCGCCCCTGGGAACACCCTCGAGAGCTTCCGGGCCGCCGTGGAGGCGGGGGTGGACACGATCGAGCTGGACGTGCTCTGGCTGCGAGACGCGCACCTGCCGCTGGAGCAGCGGGCGCCGCTGGTGGTCGCCCACGACTGGGAGGACGCCGAGCGGAGGACGCCGCTGCGGCTGACCGAGGCGCTGGACGCCTTCCTCGAGCCGCCGCTGGACCGGGTCGAGATCGACCTCGACGTCAAGCTGCCGGGCCGCGAGGAGGAGCTGGTGGAGGCGCTGCGCGAGCGGGGGCTGATGGAGCGGGCGATGATCTCGACGATGGAGATGCACACGCTGCGCCGGGTCCTCGAACTGGCCCCGGAGCTGCGGCGCGGCTGGACCTATCCCAAAGTCACCAAGGACTGGACCTCGCGGCGCTGGGCGGCGCTGCCGATGCGCGCCGCCCTGATCGGCATGCGGACCCATCTCCCCGGCCTCGCGGCCGAGAAGCTGCCGCAGTTCAACGTCGCGGCGATGTGGGTCTACCACCCGCTGATCACGCCGCGGCTGGCGCGCATCTGCGACCTCGCCGGCGTCGAGCTGATCGCCTGGACGGTGGACGACCCCGCGCGGATGCGCAAGCTGGCCGCGGCCGGCGTCCACGGCATCTGCTCGAACGACCCGCGGTTGTTCGCGCAGCTATGACCTCTCTGAGGCGTGCCCATCATTTGTTCCGCTATCCGGAACAAATGACCGGAGCACCCTAAATCGTGCCCGGCGTGGCTCCGGGAGGCGTCGCCGCGCCGCGGCGGCCCTTCGTCTTCACCGCCGACTCCAGCTCCTCCACGGTGAAGCCGCCGACGGGGGTGCCGTCGAGCGCGTAGCGGTAGAGGGCGACGCCGAAGATGCCGCTGAGCGCCTTCGAGACCAGCAGCGCGATCGCCAGCCCGAGCGCCCCGATCACGACCAGCAGCGCGCCGAGGAAGGAGGCCGAGGGCCAGGCGGCGATGCCGAGCACGATCAGCGCCACCGCCGGCAGCACGCCGAGGAGGAAGACGGCGCCGCCGATCGCGATGTTGCCGGTGATCTGCTGCCCCCAGCGCTCGCGGAACATCGAGGCCGAGCGCTTGATCGTCTCGAACGGGCCGGTGCCCTCGATCGCGATCACCGGCACCGCCAGGAAGGTGACCAGCGACCAGGCCATGCCGACGAGGCGAGCGGCGATCTGGCCGCCGAGGCCGCCCTGGTTCTCGAGCACGCCCATCACCGCGCTGATCGCCGTGTTGACCGCGGCCCAGCCGCAGATCTGGGCGAAGCGGGCGCGGGCGACGGCGAGGCCGTCGGCGACGGTCGCTTCCTGGCCGCGGAAGATCATGTCGGCGCAGGCGGCGAGGCCGACGCTGAAGTAGAAGCCGATGACGCTGAGCGCGTAGACGCCGATCACGAGCAGCGGGATCGCGCCGGCCAGCGTGTCCTTGTCGAGCAGGTAGAGGCCCGGGCCGAGGAAGACGACCGCCGGCAGGATCGTCGCCACCGCGCCGTAGAGCGGGAAGCGGATCAGCGAGCGGTGCTCGTTCAGCAGCGCCCAGCTCTTCTTCGTCAAGCCCCAGCCACGTTTGATCCTGCTCATTCGTTCCTCTCCCTTCGGGCTTTGCAGCGTCGTGTCGAGCTTCGCCGACTCAGAGGGTTTCGGCAAGGCCCGGCGTGCGCTTGACCCCGCGCTCCTCGAAGTAGTCCCACTCCAGCTCGCCCAGCTCGGTCGCCGGCGCGTCGGCGTAGACCCACTCGCGGGCGATCCGGTGCCAGTTGCGCTTCGCCCGCAGCTGCCCGAGCACGGCGACGACGCCGATCTCCATCCGCCGCCCCATCAGCTCGTCGGCCGGCAGGCTCTCGCGCCGCATCAGGTCGAAGTACTCCGAGCGCGGGTCGTTGGTCGACTCGATGATCTTCATCACCCGCCGCGCGGTGATTTCGATCTCGCGGTCTTCGACGTACCAGCCGCCGATCGCCCGCATGTGGTCCATCAGCCGCTCGGCGTCGAGCTTGGAGGGCTTCTTGATGAAGCCGAGGTCGTGCAGCGCCCGGCGGAACGCCTCCGGATCGTTGCGCGAGGCGGCGTCGAAGGCGCGCTGCTCGAGTAGGATCTGCTCGCGGTCGAGCTTCTTGGTCATCCCGAAGTCGAGGAAGGCGACCCGGCCGTCCTCCATGAGGATGTAGTTGCCGGGGTGGGGGTCGGCGTTGAAGTGCTGCAGGTGGTAGATCGAGCCGAAGCTGCCGCGGAAGACGATCTCGCCGAAGCGGCTGCGCTCGGCGTGCGGCAGCTGCTTGATCTCCTCGAAGCCCATCCCCTCGACCAGCTCGGTGACCAGCACCCGCCGCCGGGAGAGCCGCGTCACCACTTCCGGCACGTAGATGAAGGGGTGTTCGCGGTAGGCGCGGGAGAAGGTGCGCTGGTTCTGCGCCTCGTACTCGTAGTCGAGCTCCTCCATCACCCGCTCGCGCAGCTCCTCGGCGATCGCCTTGGCGTCGAGGCCGGGGGCGATCGCCCGCGCCAGCCGCACGATCGTGCCGGCGTTGCGCAGGTCGGCGTCGAGCGCCTCGGCGATCCCCGGGTACTGGATCTTCACCGCCACCCGCCGCCCGTCGAGGAGCTCGGCGCGGTGGACCTGGCCGATCGAGGCGGCGGCGAAGGCCTCCTCCTCGAACTCGGCGAAGAGCTCGGAGAGCGGTTCGCCGTCGTACTCCTCGAGCAGCACCTTCTCGACTTTCTCCCAGGGCATCGCCGGCGCGTCGGTGCGCAGTTTCGCCAGCTGTTCCTGGTAGATCTCGCGGTACTCCTCGGGGATGAACTCGGTGTCGATGAAGGAGGCGAACTGGCCGAGCTTCATCGCCGCGCCCTTCATCTGGCCGAGCGCGCCGACCATCTTCATCGCCGTCTCCAGGTGGCGCTGCTCCAGCCGCTCCTTGCTCTCCTCCTCCGAGCGGCCGACGTTGGCGGCCTTGGTGCCGGCGTAGCGGGCCCCCTGGACGCCGACGATCGAGCCCAGCTTGGCCGAGCGGCGGATGCGTCCTTTGGGGATCTTCGACTCGTCGGCCACGTCGCTAGGTTGCCACAGGCGCCCACAGGACCCGCCTCATCGCCCCCGCGCACGCCTGACGGCACCGGGCACACTTCGCGGGGCGGCGTCCTCGGTCGGCCAAATGGCGCTGCCATTCGGCCTCCCTGCGTCCTACCCCCGCTCGGCCCGGCATTCGCCAGTCGCACACGCGGGCGATGAGGCGGGTCCTTTCGCGGCCATTTCTCTATCCTCTCCCGTCCGATGGCGAGCAAACGCTCCACCCTCAAAGTCGCTCCGCGCGGCGATTTCGGCTCGCGCGCCTCCCGCCGCATGCGCCGCGACGGCGTCGTGCCGGGCGTCGTCTACTCGGGCGGGGCCGAGGCGAAGCCGTTCCAGGTCAGCGAACGCGACGTCCGCAGCGTCCTCGGCGAGGGCGCGGCGCTGTTCGACCTCGAGATCGAGGGCAGCAAAGCCGTCCCCGTCGTCGTCAAGGAAGCCCAGCACCACCCGGTCCGCGGCAGCCTCCAGCACCTCGACCTGTTCGAGGTGGACCTCAAAGAGGAAATCCAGGCCGAGGTGGCGATCGAGCTGCAGGGCGTCGACGACGCCCCCGGCGTCCGCGGCGGCGGCGTGCTCGAGCACGTCACCCGCGAGATCACGGTCGAAGCGCTGCCGACCGACATCCCCGACAGCATCGTCCTCGACGTCTCCGCGATGGAGATCAACGACACGCTGCAGCTCTCCGCCGTCACCGCACCCGACGGCGTCAAGTTCGTCGCCGAGGAGCCCGAGGAGATCACCATCGTCACCGTCTCGCCGCCGCGCGTCGAAGAGGTCGCGCCGGAAGTCGAGGAGGAGGCCGAGCTGGTCGGCGAGGGCGAGGAGGGCGGCGAAGGCGCGGCTGCCGCCGAGGGCGAGGGCGGCGGCGACGAAGGCGCGTCTTCCGAGGGCGAGTAGCTTCTGTCGCTGTTCCGCCGCCGCGAGGGCGGCGAGCAGGGCGAGCGCATCCTCATCGTCGGTCTCGGCAACCCCGAGCCCGAGCACGCGGGCCAGCGCCACAACGTCGGCTTCGACGTCGCCCGCGAGCTGGCCGAGCGCTGGGGGCTGGGCCGGCCGCGCAGCAAGTTCGGCGGCAAGCTCTACGAAGGCCGGGCGGGACCGGGCGGGCCGCGGGTGGCGCTGCTCTTGCCGCAGACCTACATGAACGCCTCGGGCGAGGCGGCCGGGCCGGCACGCGGCTCGCTGAGGGCGCCGCTCGACCGGGTGGTCGTCCTCCACGACGAGATCGACCTGCCCTTCGGGGAGATCCAGCCCCGGCTCGGCGGCGGCCTCGCGGGCCACAACGGGCTCAAGAGCCTCAAGCGCGGCTTCGGCGACGCCGAGTTCTGGCGGGTGCGGGTCGGGGTGGGGCGGCCCGATTCCACCGACCCGGAGATCGTCTCCCGCTACGTGCTCGGCCGCTTCCGCGAGCCGAAGGCGGAGGTCGAGGCGCTGGTCGGCCGCGCCGCCGACGAGACCGAGCGCCTGGTCGAACGAATAGCGTCTGAGGCATGAGCGCGGAGAACGGCGGCAGCCCGGAGAACGAGGGCACCGAGGTCACCGGCTACTCCGTCGACGAGCAGGGGGTGGCGCTGATCCGGCTGAACCGCCCGCGGGCGCGCAACGCGATCGACACCCAGATGCTGCTGGAGCTGCTCGAGCACCTCGCGGTCGCCCGCGGCGACGAGGCAGTACGGGTGCTGGTGATCAGCTCCGCCGATCACCTCGGCCTCTCCGCCGGCGCCGACGTCCGCGAGCAGCTAGATGCCGAGGGCAAGGTCCGCCGCATGCAGCTCTTCGCCGACCTCTACGACGCCGTCGTCGCCTTTCCGAAGCCGACGATCGCCGCCTGTCACGGCGACGTGGTCGGCGGCGGGGCGGAGATCGCCGTCGCCTGCGACATGCGGGTCGGCGGCTCCAACCTGCGGATGCGCTTCCCCGGCGCCGCGCTCGGCGTGCCGGTCGGCCCGGCCCGGCTCGTCACCCTCTGCGGTCTCGCCGCCGCCAAGTACCTGCTGCTCAGCTCGCGCACCGTCGGCGCCGACGAGGCGCTGCGGCTCGGCCTCGTCAACCGCGTCGCACCCGCCGCCGGCACCGAGGAAGCGGCGCTGGAGCTGGCCGCCGGCGTCGCCGCCCATCCCCCCGAGGCGGTCGCCCGGCTGAAGCGGATGCTGCACGAGTGGGACGACGTCGTCGGCCGCTCCGCCGCCGAGGGCCGCGGCCAGGTCGAGTGGCAGCGCAGCGGCCCGGGCTTGCCCTCGGCCGACTGAGCCGGAGCGAACCCGACCGTTTCTTGACTTTCCGCGACGTTGGGCGAGGCTGCGGCCGATGAGGGAAGCGCTGAAAACCGCCACGGCCGTGGTCGGCTTGCTGGCCGGCATCGTCGCCGGCGTCTATGTGTTGGGCGGCCTGGTGATCGCCCTGCGGCTGCTCTTCGACCACTTCGACTTCAACGCGGTGGTGAACATCCTCGGGCAGCTGCCGCGTGAGCCGGTGATCGCGACCGCGCTGATGGACGTGATCGCGCCCGCCGCCGCCCTGGGCCTGCTGGCGGCGATGGGATACGGGCTCTTCAACCGGCCGAAGCCGCGCGCCGGCAGCGACCAGCTCAACGAGGGGCGCCACTGGTGGGTGCTGGTCTGCGTCGTCTTCCCGCTGCTGGCGATCCTCTTCTGCCTGCCGGCGATCTGGCAGGCGGTCGCCACCAGCGGCTTCTCCTGGCTGCTGCTGACCAGCGCGATCGGGATCGCCGTCACCTACGGCGCCCTCGCCGCCGGCTGGTTCCTGATCCGCCGGACCGGGCGCAGCGGCTGGAGCCGGATCGTCCGCGCCCTCGCCGCGGGGGCTCTGTGGGCGGCCATCCTCATCACCCCCGCGGTGATGGTCGCCAGCGCGCTCCCGTTCGAGCGCGCCCAGGTCTGCACCGCCGACTCGCTGCTGCCGGTGAAGGGGAGGCTGATCGGCGAAGGCGGCGGCCGGGTCCTGATCGAGGAACGGTTCGGCAACGAGGCCGCCGTCATCTCGCTGCCCTCCGACCAGGTGACCGAGAGCGAATACGGGGACCTCGTCACCAACTTCGTCTGCCCGCTGCCGCCGGGCGCGAAAGCGGCGGCCAAGTTCGCCGAAGCGAAGCTCGGGGGCCACGGCAGCGAGCTCGAGCGCAAGCTGGCGACGCTGCTGCGGCCGCGACTGCGCTTCGACACCAAGGAGCGCTGGCGCCCGCTCGCGGTCGCCCCCTTCCTCGAGGAGCGCTTCGCCGACGGCGGCGGCAACGAAGCCTGCTGGACGGCGCCCGAACCCCGCTGCGAACCCAACCAGGGGCTCGACCAGTTCCACCGCGGGCCGGGTGCGCCGGACTACATCGACATCCACGGCAGCGGCCGCAACGGCAGCGATTTCCTCTCGCCCGACCCCGCCTGCCGCGCCGAAGCCCCCGCCGTCGACTGCAACTCCGGCCCGCGCAGCGTCGTCTACTACCGCCGCACCACCCACGAAGGGCGCTGGTACTGGGACTACTGGTGGTTCTACCGCTACAACGACTACATCGGGCGCTTCAACGAATGCCGCTACTACTGCGGCGACCACGAGGGCGACTGGGAGGGCATGACGGTGATCACGACTCCCTCGCTGCACCCGGAAATCCTCGGCGCGATCTACGCCGCCCACCGCGACCGGGTCCTGGTCGAAGGCCGGATCCTGCCGGTCTCGGGGACGCACGCCCTCGCCTTCGTCGCCGAGGGCACCCACGCGACCTACCCGTACCGGTGCACGCACGACTGCTCCCAGTACGCAACCGCCGCCGGCGTCCACCTGCCCGAGGACGACCACAACGGCGAAGTCGCCTGGGGCGGCAACGTCGACGCCGAGTGCGCCGAAGTGCGCTGCGTGCGCCCGATCCCCGAGGTCGGGCACCCCGGCGACGCGGCGCTGCCGCTCGCCGGCGGCTGGGCGGGCTGGCCCGGGCGCTGGGGCAGCACCTGCGCCAACGGCTGCACCCGGACCGAGTCGAGCCCCGCCTCGCCGGGGGCGCAGATTCGCTTCCAGTGCCCCTGGGCGCCGACCCGGCTGGGCATCCTCTCGCCCGACGGCACCGTCTCCAAGTCCGAACCGGCGGGCGACGCCGAACGCCTTCGCGCCACGTGTGAAGCGAAGCGCGGGGCCTGAGGAAACGCCTCCCTAGAATCGGTCCTTCCGTCCGGATCGGCCGATCCGGGCTTTTTCCCTGCCCGTATGAGCCTCAGACCCCTCATCGACATCGCCGCCGAGAACGAGCGCGTCCACGCGCTGGCGGCGCGTGCGCGCGAGGCGGCTGCGGGCGGGGAGGGGACGACTGTGCGCGCCTCGACGATGCTGCGGCCACTGCTGCTGGCGGCGCTGCTCGAGGACGACCGCGGTCTCGCCGGCCGCCCGGCGCTGCTGGTCGCCCCCGACGACCGCTCGGCCCGCGACTTCGCCGCTGACCTGCGCTCCTACCTGGCGCCGCGCCGGGTCCGCCTCTATCCCTCGCGGGGGACCGGCTACGCATCCCACGTCAGCCCGCCCCCGCACCTGGTCGGGCTGCGCATCGACGCCCTCGACGCCCTCGGCGCCGAAGCCGACGCGGTCGTCGTCGCCTCGGCGACCGCGCTGGCGGAGGCGGTTCCCGACGCTTCGCTGCGCCCGGCCGGCTTCGCGATCGAGCGAGGGGAGGAGATCGAGCTTGACGCGGTCGCCGACGACCTCGTCGGCGCCGGCTACGAGCGGGTCGAGCAAGTGTTGGAGCGCGGCCAGTTCGCCGTCCGCGGCGGCATCCTCGACGTCTACCCGGCGACCGAGGAGCGGGCGGTGCGGATCGAGCTGTTCGGCGACGAGGTCGAGTCGATGCGCTGGTTCTCGACCTTCACCCAGCGCTCGCTGGGGGAGGCGGAGCGGGTCGAGCTGGCGCCGGCGGCGGAGATGGACGCCGAGCACCGCGAGCTGGCCGAGCTGGCGGGGATGGCCGCCGAGGAGGAGGGCGCGGAGGCGCCGAACCTGGCCGAGGTGCTGCCGCTCGAGCATTTCCGGGCGCCGCTGGAGCTGGTGCCCGAGACGGCCGCCGTCGTCCTCGTCGGCTCCGACGAGATCGAGCCGGCGCTGCGCGACCACTGGGAGGACGTGACCACGGCGATGCATGCCGAGGACGCCCAGCACCTCTATGTCGACATCGCCGCGCCGCTCGCCGAGCGCGCCGCGCTCGCCCTGACCGGCGCCGGCGAGGAGGACGAGGACGCCTTCCGCGCCGCCCGCGCCGAGTCCCCGGCCCGCAGCGTCAAGGAGGCCGAGGGCGAGCTGGAGAAGCTCGTCCGCTCCGGCTACCGCACCGTCGTCGCCTTCGACAGCCAGGGCGAGGCCGAGCGCGCCCGCTACGGCCTCGACCGCCTCGACGCCCGCCTGCTCGAAGGCGGCCGCCTCTCGCCCGACCCCGGCCTCTCCTTCGCCGAGGCGCGCCTGCGCGAGGGCTTCGTCAGCCCCGAGCTGAAGCTCGCCGTCTACCCCTTCCGCCGCCTCGTCCACCGCCGCCGCCGCACCGAGGAGCCGGCGCCGGGGGCGGGCCGCGGCCGCCTCGCCTTCGGCGACCTGCGGGTCGGCGACCACGTCGTCCACGAGGACCACGGCGTCGCCCGCTTCGCCGGCTTCGAGACGCGCGAGGTCGGTGGCGTCACCCGCGACTACCTCTACCTCGAATACAAAGGCGAGGATCGCGTCTACGTCCCCACCGACCAGCTGGCGAAGCTGAGCCGCTACGTCGGCGCCGGGGGCGAACCCACCCTCTCGGCGCTGGGCGGCAAACGCTGGCAGAACATGAAGGCGCGGGCGCGCAAAGCGGCCGGTGCCCTGGCCGGCGAGCTGCTCAACCTCTACGCCGAGCGCCGCGCCCGCCAGGGCCACGCCTTCCCGCCCGACGGCGAATGGCAGATCGCGATGGAGACCGCCTTCCCATACCGCGAGACCGCCGACCAGCTGGAAGCGATCGAGGCGGTGAAGGGGGACATGGAAGCGGTGCGGCCGATGGACCGGCTGGTCTGCGGCGACGTCGGCTTCGGCAAGACCGAGGTGGCGCTGCGCGCCGCGGTCAAGGCCGCCTCCGACGGCAAGCAGGTGATGGTCCTGGTCCCGACCACGATCCTCGCCCAGCAGCACTTCGGAACTTTCCGCGAGCGCCTCGCCGACCTCCCCTTCCGGGTCGAGGGGGTTTCCCGCCTGCGGCCGCCGGCCGAGGTCAAAGCCGTCCTCAAGGATTTCGAGGCCGGCAAGGTCGACATCCTGATCGGCACCCACCGGCTGCTCTCGCGCGACGTCCGCGCCAAGGACCTCGGCCTCGTCGTCGTCGACGAGGAGCAGCGCTTCGGCGTCAAGCAGAAGGAGCTGCTGCGGCAGCTGAAGCTGAAGGTCGACGTGCTGGCGCTCTCGGCGACGCCGATCCCGCGCACCCTGCAGATGAGCCTGGCCGGGCTGCGCGACATCTCGGTGATCGAGACGCCGCCGGAGGGGCGCCGCCCGGTCCGCACCTATGTCGGCCCCTACGACGAGGACCTGGTCTGCAAGGCGATCAACCGCGAGATCGAGCGCAGGGGCCAGGCCTTCGTCCTCCACAACCGGATCGACTCGCTGCCGGAGACGACCGAGCGGCTGCGGGCGCTGGTCCCCGGCGCCCGCTTCCTCGAAGCGCATGGCCAGATGGAGGAGAACGCGCTGGAGGAGACGATGCTCTCCTTCCTGCGCGGCGAGGCCGACGTGCTGGTGACGACGACGATCATCGAGTCGGGCCTCGACATCCCGACCGCGAACACGCTGATCGTCGAGCGGGCCGACCAGCTCGGGCTCTCGCAGGCCTACCAGATCCGCGGCCGGGTCGGGCGCTCCCGCGAGCGCGCTTTCGCCTACCTGCTCTACCCCTCGGCCGAGGCGCTGACCGAGGAGGCGGCGGCGCGGCTCTCGACCCTCGCCGACCACACCGAGCTCGGCTCCGGCTTCCGGATCGCGATGCGCGATCTCGACATCCGCGGCGCCGGCAACCTGCTCGGCGACGAGCAGTCCGGCCACGTCGCCGCGGTCGGCTTCGAGCTCTACTGCCAGATGATCGACGAGGCGGTGGCCGAGGCGGCGGGCGCCGCCGGCGAGGGCCTGGAGGAGGCGCCGGAGCCGGTCCGCCTCGACGTCCCGGTCGACGCCTACCTGCCGGCCGCCTACGTCCCCTTCGAGGCGGCGAAGATCGACGTCCACCGTCGCATCGTCGCCGCCCGCGAGCCGGGGCAGCTGCGGGCGATCCGCGACGAGCTCGAGGACCGCTTCGGGCCGCTGCCGCCGCAGGCCGAGAACCTGCTGCGGCTGCAGCGGGCGCGGATCGAACTGGGGCTGGCCGGGGCGCGCAGCGTCGAGTTCCGCGGCGGCCGCCTCAGCGTCACCGGGGTCGAGCTCGACTCCGAGGCCGCCGGCGTCCTCGCCGGGCAGGTCGAGGGGGCGGTCTACGAATGGCGGGAGCAGACGGCGGCGATCAGGGTGGCGGGCGATCCAGAGGAGCGTCTCGCCGCCGTGCTGGCGATGGCGGAGGGGCTGCGCGAGGCGCGCCGCGCCGCCGAGCCGGCCGCGGCCTGAAGGGCTTTGGCCCCCTAAAGCCTGCTTAAGCGAGCCGATTTGATTATGCTGCCGGGCTCGTGGGAGCTAAATCGGGGCAGAAACGGAAATCGCCGCCGGGGCGGTGGGGCAGCGGGATGCAGCGGTTCGGGCTGATCCTCTTCGCGGCTCTCTTCGTCCTGCTCTTCGTGATCTTCGCCGTGGCGCAGGGGATCGGCTCCCCCAGCGTGCCCGCGGGCGACGTCGCGGTCGTCAAGGGCCTGTCGAGCGACGTCGCCGACCTGAGCGAAGCCAAATTCGACCGGACGCTGGACCAGCAGGCCGCCCTGGCGAAACTGAAAAAAACGCCGGAACCGGGAACGCCCAAATACGAAGAACTGAAGCAAGCCGCGCTGGAAGAAATGTACAACGGCGCCTGGCTCCTGGGTGAGGCGGAAGAACTCGGGGTCGTCATCACCGACAAAGAGATCACCGCCGAAGTGGAAAAAATCAAAGAAACGAACTTCCCCACGCGCGAGGCCTTCAGGAAATTCATCGACGAATCCCACCTCTCCCAGGAGGACGTCCGCGAAAAAGTGAAGCTGCAGCTGGTGGGGACGGCGGTCCAGGAAAAGGTCAAAGAAGAAGCGCCGGAACCCTCGTCCGAAGCGATCGAAGACTTCTACGAAAAAGAAAAGGCGACGCGCTTCAGGCAGAAAGAAAGCCGCGACGTCCGTTTCGTCTCCAACGAAGACAAGGCGAAGGTGGAGGCGGCGCTGAAGGAACTCGAAAAGGACCATTCGCCGGCGGGCTGGAAGAAGACGGCGGCCAGGTACTCGAACGACTCGACGACCAAAGTCAAAGGCGGGCTGCAGGAAGGCATCCAGGAAGAATTCCTGCGGGAACCGATCAAATCGGCGATCTTCGGCGCCGCCACGGGCGAACTGATCGGCCCGGTCAAATACGAAAAAAACTACTTCGTGATCGAAGTGGTGAAACTGACCCCGGCGAAAACGAAATCGCTGAAAGAAGCGGAAGCCGAAATCAAACCGACCCTGGAAGGGGAACTGGAACAGGAATTCTTCGGCAACTACCTCGCCGGCTTCGAAAGCAAGTGGCGGGCGCGGACGTTCTGCGGCGAAGAATTCGTCACCAAACAGTGCTCCAATTTCACCAGTTCCGGCCATCCGTCGAACGCGCCCCCGGCCTGTTACGAAGCCAATCCGGCCACCCCGGCGCAAGCCTGCCCCGCGGTGGTGCCGCTGACCCAGCCGGCGCTGCCCGGCACGGTTACGCCGCTGAAACCGAAAGGCGAACCGTTCGTCCAGCGCCCGCGGCCGGAATCCACGGAAAAAGAAGGCGCGGCGGCCGCACCCGAAGGAGCCGCTCCGCCTGAAGGGGCTGCGCCCGAAGGATCCGCTCCGCCCGAAGGCGGGGCCGAAGCCCCACCGTCCGGCAAGTAGCGGCTCGCCCCGCTCGCTGAATAGACTGCCGCCCCCGTGAGCGTCATCGCTTCGATCCACGCGCGCCAGATCCTCGACTCGCGCGGCAACCCCACCGTCGAGGTCGAGGTCGTGCTGGAGTCGGGCGCGCGCGGGCTCGCAGCGGTCCCCTCGGGCGCCTCGACCGGCGAGTTCGAGGCGGTCGAGTTGCGCGACGGGGGCGACGCCTGGGCCGGCAAGGGCGTCGGCAAAGCGGTCGCCAACGTCAACGGCGAGATCGCCGCGGCGCTGACCGGGGCGCGGGCGGCCGAGCAGGGCGCCCTCGACCGGACGATGATCGAGCTCGACGGCACCCCGAACAAGGGCAGGCTCGGCGCCAACGCGCTGCTGGGGGTGTCCCTGGCCGCCGCCAAGGCCGCGGCCGCCGACTCGGGGCAGCCGCTCTACCGCTACCTCGCCGAGCTCTACGGCGGCGGTGAGCCCAGCGTCCTGCCGGTGCCGATGATGAACGTCCTCAACGGGGGCGCCCACGCCGACAACTCGGTCGACTTCCAGGAGTTCATGATCGTCCCGGCGGGGGCGGAGAGCTTCTCGGAGTGCCTGCGGGTCGGTGCCGAGGTCTTCCACGCCCTGAAGAAGTCCCTCTCCTCGCAGGGCCTCTCCACCGCCGGCGGCGACGAGGGGGGCTTCGCCCCCGACCTCGACTCCAACGAGGCGGCGCTGCAGGCAGTGCTGGGGGGCGTCGAGGCGGCCGGCTACGAGGCCGGGCGCGACGTCTTCATCGCCCTCGACCCGGCGACCAGCGAGGTCTTCGAGAGCGGCTCCTACAAGCTTCAGCACGAGGGCCGCACCCTCTCCTCCGAGCAGATGGCGGCCTACTGGGACGATGCCTGCTCGCGCTACCCGATCGTCTCGATCGAGGACGGGATGGACGAGGAGGACTGGGACGGCTGGAAGCAGCTGACCGAGCGCCTCGGCGACCGCGTGCAGCTGGTCGGCGACGACCTCTTCGTCACCAACCCCGAGCGGCTGCGGCGCGGCATCGAGCTCGGCGTCGGCAACTCGATCCTCGTCAAGGTGAACCAGATCGGCACCCTGAGCGAGACCCTGGAGGCGATCCGGACCGCCCGCGAGGCTGGCTACACGGCGGTGATCTCGCACCGCTCCGGCGAGACCGAGGACACGACGATCGCCGACCTCGCCGTCGCCACCGGCGCCGGCCAGATCAAGACCGGCGCCCCCTCGCGCTCGGACCGCGTCGCCAAGTACAACCGGCTGCTGCGGATCGAGGAGGAGCTGGGCTCCGCCGCGCAGTTCCCGGGCTTGAACGCTTTCGTCCAGCGCCAGGGCTAAATGCAGGAATGCCGGACCCGGCCGCGTAGCACCGGGTATGGCAGCGAGCGCTCACGCCGCCCGACGGGCAACGTCCGCCCGCCGACGCCCCGCCGCTCGCAAGCGCCGGCCCGCGGCGCGCAGCGGCCCCAGCCGGGTCAAGTGGGACCGGGTCGGGCGGATCGCCCTCACGCTCGTCCTCTTCGCCGTCCTCTACTCGTACCTGAACCCGGCGATCGACTTCGTCAAGACCTACACGGCGACGACGGCCGCCAAAGCCAAGCTGCACGAGCTCCAGCACGAGAACCGGCGCCTCCACGACCGCATCCAGTCCTCGAAAGACCCGCTGGTCGTCGATCGCGAGGCGCGGGCGCAGGGGATGGTCGCCGAAGGCGAAACCCCGGTCGTCATCCGCGGCGGCCTCGGCGGCTGAGCCGCTTCCTCGGAGCGGTTCATGGTTAGCCTCGGCTCCTATCTCGTGGGGGCCCTGCAGCTGGTCCTGGTCGTCGTTCCGGTGGCTTTCAGCGCCTACAAGCTGCGCCAGCGGTTGCTGCCCACCTGGACGGGCGCTCCGGCGCATCTGGTGGAGGCAATTGCCGCTGTGGCACTGGTCATTTGGCTCTCCGAGATCCTCGGCACCGTTGGACTGTTCTATGCCGGAACCCTGATCGTGGCCTCGCTGCTCTTTGCGGCCGGAACGCTGCTGTTTACGCGTCGACCCTCGGACGCAAACGCTTCTCCAGCGGGTGGCGCGGGTGGGGGTACCGAGCATCCAGCGCAGGTGCCCCCACCCGCGACAGGACCCGCTGGCGAAAGCGCATGGTCCCTAGCCGTTATGGCGCTGGTGATCGCGATCACCTTGTTCAGCTGGGGGGTCACCACGCAGCATGCATGGGACCGGGGGATCTTCAACTTCGACAGCCTCTGGTACCACCTGCCGTTCGCCGTCGACATGGTGCAGACCCACTCCGTGGTCGGGATGCACCACGTCGAGACCGTGTTCACGAACTGGTTCTATCCGCAGAATTCGGAACTTCTTCATGCCGTGGGGATCCTGCTGACGGGGCGGGACACGCTGTCGCTGTTCCTCAACTTCGGCTGGCTCGCGGTCGCTTTCCTCGCCGCCTACTGCGTGGGACGGCCCTACGGGCGGGGGGCACTGACGGCGGTCGCCGCGGCGATCCTGCTCGAGTGTCACACCCTCGTCGTTCGCGACCCCGGCGCCGCCAAGAACGACCTGGCCGCCGCGGCGCTGCTGCTGGCTTCGATCGCGATCCTCGTCGAGGCCTGGAATCACGCTGGTCGCGGTGTCCCCGGTATGCGGGGAGAAATCGGTTCACAGTTTCGTATGGAGCGCTGGGCGATTGCTGCGGCCGGGCTGGCGGCCGGGCTGGCGGCGGGGACGCGGGTTACGGGGCTGGCGATGGCGGCGGCGCTGACGGTGGCGGTGGTGGTGCTGGCGCCGCTGGGGCGACGCTGGGCGGCGGCGGGATGGTGGCTGCTGCCGGCGCTGGCGGGCGGGGCGTTCTGGTACCTGCGCAACCTCGTCGTCGCCGGCAACCCGCTCCCGGAGGTCGAATCGCTGGGGCCGATCTCGCTGCCCCATCCCGAACGGCTGCAGGAAGGCAGGCCGGACTTCAACATCGCCCACTACGCCACCGACACCGGCGTCTGGCGCCACTTCTTCGCGCCCGCTCTGCACGAGGCGTTCGGGGTGCTCTGGCCGCTGATCCTCCTCGCCGCCGCTCTCGCGGCCCTCCTGGCGATCTTCCGAGGCCGCGACCGGATCGTGCGCTGGGTCGGCGCCGCCGCCCTCTTCGGTCTCGTCGCCTACCTCTTCACCCCGCTCAGCGCCGCCGGCGCGGAGGGCGAACCGGTCGGCTTCGGGATCAACATCCGCTACGTGATCCCGGCCCTGCTCGCCGGCATCGTCCTGGTGCCGCTGCCGCGCGCGCTCGACGCGCCCCGGCGGCAGTGGTGGCTGCTGGGGGCGCTGGTCGTGGTCTTCCTCGTCACCAACCGCCCCGACCAGGCGCTTCACGAAAAGGGCCGCGTCTTCGCCCTGGCGCTGGTCGTCCTGGTGGCCGCGATCGCCGCCATCTGGCTGCTCCTGCGCTCACGCCGCGCCGGCGCCGGCATCGCGATCGCGGCCACCGCGGCCGCGGCCCTCTTCCTGGTCGCGATCGGCTATCCGCTCCAGCGCCATTACCTCGAGCACCGCTATGCCAACGAAGGCAAGGGCGATGAACAGATCCCCGGCATGAACCTCGACAGCGCCTACGCCTGGGCTCGCAACCTCAGCCATGCCCGCATCGGCCTCGTCGGCACCACCGCCGGCTTCGCCGGCTACGGCTTCTACGGCACCGACCTCACCAACCACGTCCAGTACCTGGGCGAAAAGGGTCCGCATGGAGCCTTCAACGCGATTCCCACCTGCGCCGCCTTCCGCCGGGCGGTGAACGAAGCCGACCTCGACTACCTCGTCACCGCCCCCTTCCTCAACTTCATTCATCCGAGCGATCCGATCCCTTCACCCGAGGCCCGCTGGATAACCGGCCAGGCTGTGCGGCCGATCCTCATGAGCGGCCCGGTGATCGTCTGGAAGGTGCAGGGGCGGCTCGACCCGGGTGGCTGCGGCCCCGCCAACGCGCCGCTGCGCGAAATCCCCAACACGCCGCAGAGCTGATTGCCCGCGTCTGCGGCTGGGTAACCTCGCGCAATGGCCTACCCGCTCGAGAACGCGCTCTTCCAGTGGGAGGAGGGGAGAAGGGCTCTGCAGGCGATCGACGATCCCCGTCGGCGCCGCCTCGCCGAGCGGGTGGTCGATGCGATCAGGGACGAGTTGCGGCGGCGGATCGGTCCCACGTTTTCCGCCGCCGAGCTGGCCGAGCTGTACGGCAAGGGCACCGATTGGTGCCAGCAGGTGGCGCTCGACGTGGCGCCGGCGTTGGAGGACGACGCGCAGTCGCTGGGCGACGCCGCCTTCTGGCTCTATCTACGTGGCGCGACCGATTTCGCCGGCGGGAGGCAGTTGCCGGTCTAGCTGTCCGTCTGACCGGCGCATAGCAGCGTCCTCGGTCGCTCGCGTGCAGAGCACGCCACGCTCCCTGCGTCCTTGCTCTGCTTGGTCAGTCGGACAGCTGGTCGTCTGACTCTTCGCCGTTCTCGTCGGCAGGGCCGGCGCGGCGGATGACGATCTGGTCGGCCTCGATGCGGACGGTGACGTCGCGCTTGCCGGCCCAGTGCTCGGCGTAGACGGGGTTGTCCTTGACGGAGGCGTCGAGCCAGAGGCCGTAGCCGTCGGTCTCGCCGTGGTCGAAGGTCGCCTCGAGCTCTTTGCGGCGCCCGCGCCCGCCGCGGCGGCCGCGACGGCGACGACGACGGCGGCCGGCTCCGGCCTCGGCCTCGCCTCGCTCCTCGCGCTCCTCGTCCTCGTCTCCCTCGTCCTCGGCCTGCTCGGCTTCTTCGGCCTCGGTCGCCGCCTCGATCTCGGCTTCGATCTCGTCGCGGAGGTCGACTTCGTTCGAGCTGGCGTTCTCGTCGTCGGGCGAGAGGTCGTACTGCTTGCGGAACTCGCGCAGCTCGGTCGCGCTGACTTCCAGCTGGTGCGCGATCCAGGCGTCGGTCCGCCCCTGTTGCACCCAGGCGCGGATCTGGTTCAGCTGCGGCTTCAGCGAGCGTCGAGCCATCGGCGCGCGAGTCTATTGAAGGAGGGCATTCGGGGGCGGAGAGGCGGGGGCTACGACATCAAGAAGGAGAGCGCCTCGAACATCGCCAGCACGACGACGATCACGGTGGCGGTGAGGCAGACGGCGAGAACGCTGAAGCGGACCTTGCCCTGCTGCTCGACGCGGTTGATTTTGCGCGCCCGCGACCGGTTGGCGGCACGGCGGCGCAGCTGCTCGCGTCGGCGGCGCTCGAGGTAGGTCTCCTGCTCGAACGCCGTCTCGAACTGGGAGATGCTCTGTCGCATTCTCATAGGGAAGGGCCCCGCGGGCCAGCGGGCACCGTAGCAAAACATCTTGCAGGGCTCACGATTCGCTCACAATCAGCAGGCGCCCCAGAGCCCGCGGCCTGTCCGAGCAGCCGCCATCTCAAGCCGTTTGAAGCGTCCCGCGAAGCGCGTGTTGGGAGCGATTTCGAGGGTGCGGGCGAAGCCGCGGCGGACCAGTTCGGCGTTGACGAAGCGGCGCCCGAGGTGGACGTAGGCGAGCAGCCGGCCGTAGACGTCGCGCCGCTCGACGCCGAAGACCAGCCGCACCCGCCGCCCTTCGACGAGGCCTTCGTTGAAGCGGTGCGCCCGCGGCCCGAAGCACTGCACCGGCGTCCCCGGCTTCACCGTCTCCGGCGTGTCGACGCCGATGTAGCGGACGTCCTCGGTCCGCCCGCCCACCCGCACTTCGATCGTGTCGCCGTCGACCGCCCGCACCACGTAGGCGATGGCGCTGCGCGGCGGCTCCCCGCCGAGCGGCAGGCGTTCCCAGGGCCGCAAGATCGCCACCGCGACCAGGGCCAGGAGGAGGAAGCTGCCGAAGTTGCGCCGCACCTCGCTTCAAGGCGCGGCGCGGGCAAAACTCTCCCCCTACGGGGTACGGCGAACGTTGGAGAGCAGCGTCTCCTTGATCTGCTCGATGATCGCCAGCGCCTCGCTCCACTCGCGCTGCCAGACGTTGCGGCCGAAGATGACGCCGGAGCCGCCGGCCTGCATCACGTCGCGGGTGTTGGCCAGGACCGTCTCGTCGTCGGTCTTGGAGCCGCCGGAGAGGACGACCAGCGCCCGGCCCGCCGACTCGACGCACTGGCGGATCGCCTCGGTCTGGTCGACTTCCATCTCGTCGTAGGGGGCGGGGGCGTCCTTGTCCTTGCCGGGGTCGATCTTCGGCATGTTGAGCTTGACCACGTCGGCGCCCATCTCCATCGCCATCCGGGCGGCGTAGTCGATCGCGTAGAAGCTGTTCTGACCGCCCTTGGCCTCGACCGCTTCGCCGCGCGGGTAGGACCAGACCACCAGCGGCATCCCGTAGCGGTCGCATTCCTCGCGCACGCGCCGCAGCTGGGCGAGGTCCTCGTCCTGGCGGGGCGAGCCGACGTACAGCGTGTAGCCGATCGCGTCGGCGCCGAGGCGGACGCCGTCCTCGACGCTGGCGTTGCAGGTCGAGAGCGCCTTCGAGGAGGAGGGGATGTCGGTCTTGCCGTTGACCTTGAGGATCAGCGGCACCCTGCCGGCGTAGTCGGGGTAGTACTTCTCGGCCATCCCGATCTGGCAGGCGAGTGCCGAGTAGCCGGCCTCGGCGGCAAGCCGGAACTGGTAGTCGGGGTCCTTGGAGGCGGGGTTGGGGAAGAAGTCGCGCGGGCCGTGCTCGATCCCCTGGTCGATCGGCAGCAGCATCAGGGTGCCGTTGCCCGGTCCGAACTCGAACAGGAGGCGGTGCAGGCGGGCCCGTTTGCCCGGCGGCAGGACCTCCAGCAGCGATTTCTGCTCGGTCAGACTCTTCAGCTCCACGTCAATTTCCTCCTCGAAGATGGGTGTCTCGGGAGTATGTCACCGGACCTTCGGGGACGCTTGGCACTTGGCTGCCGAATGGGGAATCGAGCGCCTGCGGGTATCCTCGAACACATGAGCGAGACTGAGCTCAGCGTCATCTGCAAGAACTGCGGCTCCGAGGTCAGTCCCTACGTCACCGAGTGCCCGTACTGCGGCGCCCGGCTGCGCAAGCGGGCGCCGAAGCTGGAGCGGCGCGGCGACGCGCTCGAGGCCCAGCAGCCGCGCCGGCGCCGGCGCCGGATCCCGCGCCCGCGGCGGCCTGGCTTCGCGGTCTCCAAAGACCGTCCCTACGCGACCCTGGCGGTGATCCTCGGCTCCGCCGCCCTGCTGCTGGTCCAGAAGGCGGGCGGACAGGGGCTGGCGACCTACGGCGGCCTGATCGTGCCGCTGCAGGGGGACTGGTGGCGCTATCTCACCGCCCCCTTCGCCTACGTCGACGTCGGCTACCTGTTCGTCGTCGCGGTCGCGCTGGCGATCTTCTCGACCGGGGTCGAGCGCCGGCTCGGCACGCTGCCGACGGCGGTGCTGCTGCTCGCCTGCGGCTCGCTGGGCGTGATCGTCGGCGGCGCGGTCGCCAGCGCCCAGGGCACGCCCACCGTCGTCGCCGGCGGCAACGGCATGGCGCTGGGCGCGCTCGCCGCCTGGTTCGCGATCCGGCGCTCCGAAGTCCATGGCAAGATCGGCGAGGAGTACGACGTGATCGGGGTAGCGGTGGCCGCCGTCGTCCTGATCGCGCTGCCGCTCTTCGCCCCCACCGCCGACTTCTACGCCGGGCTGGCCGGCGGCGCGGTCGGGGGCTTTGCCGGGCTCGCCGCCGCGGCCCTCCATCACGGCGAGTAGAGGGCGCGGTTAGGCTCTCTGCTCGTGCTGCCCAGCGAGAGCGAGTTCGAAGCGGCGATCGAGCGGCTGCTCGACCCGGAGCGTTTCTCCGAGGCCGAGCGGGTCGTCGCCCGCGCCGCGCCGCAGCTGCAGAAGGTCCTCGCGGCCGCCCTGGCCGAGGGCGGCTGGTTCGGCGAGCCGCACGAGGCCGAGGCGCTCAGGGCCGCCACCGTCCCCGACCCCGACGAGCGGCTCGCCGCCGTCCGCGCCCTCCTCGTCGAGGAGGCGCGGATGGGGATGATGGTTGGCGTCGCCGTCGGCTGGGCACTGAGAGAAGAGATGCCAGGTTCCAACGATCCGGGAGGAGAGAGCTGAGATGGAGATCAAGTTCCACGGCCAGTCGTGCTTCGAGCTGAGCGAGGGGGAGACCACGGTCCTGGTCGACCCGTTCCTGAAACCGAACAGCCCGATCGCCGTCCATACCGGCGAGGAAGTCGATCCGACCCACATCGCCCTCTCCCACGGCCACGCCGACCACGTCGCCGACGCGGTCGGGGTCGCGAAGCGGACCGGCGCCGAGTGCGTGGCGATCGTCGAGCTCGCCCACTGGCTGGAAGCGCAGGGGGTCGAGTCGGTCAAGGACCCGAACTTCGGCGGCACCGTGGAGTACGACTGGGGCTACATCTCCCTCGTCCCCGCCTGGCACACCAACACGATCCCCGGCTCGGGCGAAGACCCCTTCAGCGCCGAGACCGGCGTCGTCGTCGGGCCGGCGGCGGGGCTGGTGATCAAGATCGGCGAGACGACCGTCTACCACGCCGGCGACACCTGCCTCTTCGGCGACATGAAGCTGATCGCGCAGCGCAGCGACGTCGACGTCTTCCTGGTCCCGATCGGCGGCCACTACACGATGGACCGCCGCGACGCCGTCGTCGCCTGCGAATTCGTCGGCGCGAAGACGGTGATCCCGATGCACTTCAACACCTTCCCCCCGATCGAGACCGACGCCGGGGCGTTCAAGTCCGACGTCGAGGCGCAGACCTCCTCGCAGGTCGTGGTCCTCGAGCCGGGCCAGACCCACAGCGTCTAAAAAACTGGCCGGCTGGCCAGTCTCGGTGCTAGGCTCGGCGGGCAAGCCGCAGCCGAGCGAGGAGAGAGCGACATGGAGGCCAGAGAGGCAACTGGGACGCAGTCGAGGACCGAGCGCGCCGACTTCCAGGCGACCGCGGATCCGGCGCTGAACGAGGCGGCGGACCGCACCGCCGAGATCAAGCTGCTCAGCTACGCCGAGCTCTACGACCTCTGGGAGCGCCAGCAGTGGCAGACCCAGGAGCTCGACTTCAGCCGCGACCGCGAGGACTGGCACGAGCGGATCAGCGAGGAGGAGCGCTTCCAGCGCATGTACGGGCTCTCCTCGTTCTTCATCGGCGAGCAGAAGGTGGCCGAGGAGCTGGGGCCGATCATGCGGGCGGCGCCGACCGAGGACCAGAAAATCTTCCTCTGCACGCAGATCGCCGACGAGGCGCGCCACGTCCGCTTCTTCGAGCGCTTCTACCGCGAGGTGGGAGTGCTGGAGTCAGACGCCCTGAGCGAGATGCTGGAGGAGACCTCGGCCCACCTCAACGCCAAGTTCGGCGACCTCTTCGACGGGATGCTGAAGGAGCGGACCGATCGCCTCTCGGCCGAACCCGAGGACGCCGAGGCGCTGGTCGAGGCGGTGACGCTCTACCACATGGTGATCGAGGGGATGCTGGCCCTCACCGGGCAGCACTTCATCATGGACTTCAACGAACGCGAAGGGACGCTGCCGGCCTTCGTCGAGGGCTTCTCCAACGTCGCCCGCGACGAGCACCGCCACGTCGCCTTCGGCTCCGTCTTCCTGCGCGAGAAGGCGCGCGAGGACGACCGCTACAAGCAGGCGATCCAGCGCACGCTGGAGCAGGCGCTGCCGATCGCCGACGGCGTCCTGCAGCCCCCCTGGGCCGAGGGCGCGGGGGACGATTTCGAGCTGTTCGGCTACTCGCTAGAGGAAACCCGCCAGTTCGCCGGCACCTGCCTGATGCGCCGGCTCAAAGTCATCGGCTTGGCGTAACCGGCAGTCCGCCCGGCAGTTCGCTCAGTTCCACCGGCGGCCTGCTGATCGGTGCGGGGGCGGGCGCTTCTTCCACCGGCGGAGGCGGTGGGGGCGGCGGGGTGGAGGCGGGCGCCGGTTCGCTCGGCGGCGGGCTGCCGCCGACGGTCACGACCACCGTTTCGCCGCCGCCGGGGGCGCCGGGGACTTCTTCGGACGGGGTCGCGGCGCCGATGCCTTCGGAGTCGGAATCGCCGGCGGCGACGCCTTCTTCGGCGCTCGACTGATCGGCGGCTTTTTCTTCTTCCACGGCGGAGGTCGTTGGGGGCGTTTCCTCCGTGGCGACCGGGGTCGTTTCGGTCGGCGCAGGCACCGGAGCGGCTTCGACGGCTTCGCCCGGCTGCTTCGGCTGCGGAGCCGGCAGCGGCGCGGTTTCGGCGGCGGCGATCTTGCCGGGCGCGGGAGCCCGATAAGCGGATTCTTCGCGCACGATCGGCGGCGGTTCGTTCGAAGTCGAGGTCGTCTGCTTCACCTCGACCGCGCCGGCGGTGAGGACCGCCGCGGTGACGACGCCGGCGACGGCCTTGGTGCCGAGCGCGCCGCCGAGGGCGCCGATCCCGCCGGCGGCCGAGCCGCCGCCGAGCGCGGCGCCGACGCTGCCCAGGGCTCCCGCCCCGGCGCCCGCGGTCCCCGCCCCGGCCGCGCCGGCGGTGGCGCCGCCGGTCCCGCCGAGGCCGAGCTTGGAGAGGACGAAGCCTTTGAAGGCGACCAGCGGCCCAACCGGGAAGAGCGCCGCCAGCGCCTTCTCGTTGGAGCGGATCTGGCTGCGGAAGTCGGCGCACTCCTCGCACTCGCGCACGTGCCGGCGCACCGGCGCCGAGGCCTTGCGCAGGCCCTCGGCGGCTTCGGAGAGCTCGACGCGGACCTCGCCGCAGGTCAGCAGGCGCGCCTGGCTCGCCTCGGCGAGGGAGATCCGCGCCCGCACCAGCAGCGACTTGACCGAGGGCACGGTGGTGTCCATCGCGGCGGCGATTTCCTCGTAGGAGAGGGCGTCCATCTCGCGCAGCAGCAGGGCGGAGCGCTGGGTCTCGGGAAGCTTGTTGACGTCGGCGAGGAGCTGGCGGAACTCCTCGCGGTTGTGGACGCGCTCGGCGGTCGAGGCGGCGTCGACCTCGGGGACCATGTCCATCGATTCCTGCGCGTCGGCCTTCGGCTTGCGCAGGTAGTTGAGGCAGCGGTTGCGGGCGATCCGGTAGAGCCAGGGGCGCAGGTTGATCTCGCGCTCGTCGGCCAGCATCGCTTTGTAAGCGTTGACGAAGACCTCCTGGAGGACGTCTTCGGCGTCCTCGGTGGAACCCAGCATCTGGCGGCAGAAGCCGAGCAGGCGGCCCTGGTAGCGGTCGACGATCGTCTCGAAGGCGCCGGGGTTGCCGCTGCGCGCCATCGCGATCAGTTTCTCGTCGCCCTGCAGCTTGAGCAGGGGCGAGCGGCGGACCAAGAGTCCACGGCGACTGGCGTGAGTTAGGGCTGATGCCTCCAAGCTCTTCTCCCGGGGTGGAAGGACGGTTCCAGGTCTATAGACACGCTAACAGGGCCGAAGTTGCGCCCCGAGGGGCTTTTGTTGCCATTCGAGTAAGGGAACTGCTGCGCTGGCGGAGGAGCGCTGCATTGAAAGGCGGAAATCGAGCACCGCCTTGGCAATCCGACGAAGCGTCAAGATTCCTGCGCTGCATGAAATTGGCTTGGAAAAGCCAAATAAACGCTATTTGAAGCAGAAAACTTGACTTATAGTCCAGATGATGTAGCGTCTTCGTTCAGCGCGGTGAAAATCCAGCTTCTGTCTAGAGGTGTGCATGCCGAAGTACAAGTTCTTTTTCGGAAATGAAGAGCTGGAGACCGCTGAGCTGGATGGAGTCCAGGTCGTCAGGGATTCCGACGGCGTTTGGCGCTACGCCGAAAGCTGGATCGAGATTCCCGGCGCGCGGGACGTCACCCTGACGGAGCGGTTTCAGCCCAAGTTCGTCGTCTTCGCCGACAAAGAGATCGAGCGGGTGGTCGTGGACGGCAACCACGTCCGGGATTTTCCCGAGCTGCTGGGCTGGTGCCTGGAGATCGGGACCCCGATCCACGAGGGGGACGAGTTGGTCGAGGTCCTGGTTCCCTACCGCCGGTGGGAGGAACACGACCGCGTTCCAAACGAGCTCATCTCCCCTGAGCATCATGGAAAGGAGGCGGAACGGGAGCTGGCGGAAGCCGAGCGCCAGTACCGAGAAGAGGAGATTCGGTTCGAACGCGCCGCGGATGCCCGGGCCGAGGTGCTGAGGAAATGGGCCGGAGTGATGACGCGTCAGGAAGCCAAAGGGATAACCGGCCTGTCGGTGGGCCGGATCCAGCAGCTGGTCCGGGAGGAGCCCCTGGAAGACGTCGATCAGCCCGTCCTCGAATTGTTCGAGGACGGGCCGGTCGAAAACCTGAAGGAGCTGAAAAAGATCGCCGCGGAAAATGGCATGAAGCACGACCTGTCCTTTCTCTCTTCGGTGGTCCGCGATCTCAAGGCGCGCGGCCTGCTCGAGGGGATCAAGGGAGGGGCCCTCGCCCTGACCGCGCAAGGAGAACGTCTTCTGCTTCGCACGCAGGTGTTGGAGCCGGCCCCGGGGGCCAAGTAGGAGCGTTGTGAATCCTCCGGCCCGACGGTGAAGACGAGGATCATCCCTCCCCCTGGTGATATGCCCGGGGCGGGACTCGAACCCGCAAGCCCCCGAGGGGGCGGCGGCTTTTAAGGCCGCTGCTTTTGCCAGTTTCGCCACCCGGGCCAAGCGATGGTAACCCGCCGCGGCCGACCAGCCAATAGGCTGCGCCGATGGCGGAGCACGGCGGCAGGCTGGTTGCGAAGGCGCTGAAATCGCGCGGCGTCGACCACCTCTTCACGCTCTCCGGCGGTCATCTCTTCTCGATCTACGACGGCTGCAGGGAGGAGGGGATCGGGCTCGTCGACGTCCGCCACGAGCAGACCGCCGCCTTCGCCGCCGAGGGGATCGCGAAGGCGACCCGCAGGGTCGGCGTCGCCGCCCTCACCGCCGGGCCGGGCGTGACCAACGGGATGAGCGCGATCGCCGGCGCCCAGGCCAACGACTCGCCGGTCTGCGTGCTCGGCGGGCGGGCGCCGGAGCTGCGCTGGGGGTCGGGTTCGCTGCAGGAGATCGACCACCTGCCCTTCGTCTCGCCGCTGGTCAAGTCGGCGGAGACGGTCAAGGACCCGGCGCGGATCGCGCCCGTCACCGCCGCCGCCCTGGACCTCGCCGCCGCGGCGCCGAGCGGGCCGACCTTCGTCGACTATCCGCTCGACGTCGTCTTCACCGAGGCCGAGGTCGAGATCCCGCCGCCGCCGGAGGCGGGCGAGGCGCAGCCGGCCGAGGGGGTCGAGGAGGCGGCGGCGCTGCTGGCCGCGGCCGAGCGGCCGGCGATCATGGCCGGCACCGGCCTCTACTGGGGCCACGGAGAGGAGGAGCTGCGGGCGCTGGCCGAGGCGCTCGGCATCCCCGTCTTCCTCAACGGGCTCGGGCGCGGCTGCCTGCCCGCCGACCACGAGCTCGCCTTCAGCCGCGCTCGCGGCGCGGCGCTGCAGGACGCCGACGTCGCCCTCGTCGTCGGCGTGCCGATGGACTTCCGCCTCGGCTTCGGCGGCAGCTTCGGGGGGGAGACGAAGATCGTCCGCCTCGACGTGGCGCCGAACGCCCTGCTCCGCAACCGGGCGCCCGAGGTGGACCTGGTCGGCGACGTGCGGGCGACGCTGGCGGCGCTGCGCGAAGCGGCCGCCGCGGACGAGCGGCGCACTCGCCCCTGGCTCCAGCAGCTGCGCAATCTCGAGGCGGAGAAGCGGGCGGCCGAGCGCGCCGAGCTCGAGGACGCCCGCTCGCCGCTGCACCCGGTGCGCGTCTACAAGGAGCTGGGCGAAGTGCTCGACCGCGACGCGATCGTCGTCGGCGACGGCGGCGACTTCGTCTCCTACGCCGGGCGCTTCGTCGAGACCTACCAGCCGGGCTGCTGGATGGACCCCGGGCCGTTCGGCTGCCTGGGGGCCGGGCCGGGGCAGGCGATCGGCGCCAAGGTCGCCCATCCCGACCGCCAGGTCTGCCTCCTGCTCGGCGACGGCGCCTTCGGCTTCGCGGGCATGGAGTTTGACACGATGTCGCGTCACGGCCTGGGTGTCGTCGGCGTGATGGGCAACAACGGCATCTGGGCGCTGGAGCATCACCCGATGAAGTTCCTCTACGGCTACTCGGTGGCGGCCGAGCTGCAGCCCGAGACGCGCTACGACGAGCTGGTCGAATCGCTCGGCTGCGACGGCATCCTGGTCCGCGAGCCGGGCGAGCTGCGGCCCGCGCTGGAGCGCGCCTTCGAGTCCGGGCGGCCGACCCTGGTCAACGTCCTCACCGACCCCGAGGTCGCCTACCCGCGCAAGTCTAATTTGGCTTGAGAAGCTGCGAAAAAGAATCGACCGCCATCGCTGGCGGTCGATTCAAATCGGCCCCTCAGGACGGGCAGGGGTACGTCTTCAGGGACCTTTATTCGGTGGGCCCAGACGGCGGGAGGCGCCATGATGCGGCAATCGCCCAAGCCCTATATGACCGGGTGAACAAGGTGAAGCGAACCCCACCTCTTGCCCGGTTCATTCAGTATGTACCCGGCTGTCCTTTTCGTCTACCGTCTCTTCGCGAAATTAATCAAAAGAAAGTACAAGCCCGTACTGACTTTTCTGATTTCAAGCGACGCATCTGCCGAATTGGCGCATCGTAAATCAGACACGCTGTCCAATTAGTACCGCGAAGGATTCCGATGGGTCGGACCGCTCAGTGGAGGGCCACGGCGGAGAGGGCGGTGCCGTAGAGGATGTCGTGCTCGGAGACCGTCACCGCCTCGAGCCCGAAGGCTCGCATCGCCTCGATCAGGATCACCACCCCGGCGACGATCGTCGGCGCCCGGTCGGGGTGCAGGCCCGGGATCTCGACCCGCTCGGAGAGCGGGAGCGACGCGAGCTGAGAGAGCATCCGCTGGATCGAGGGCAGGGCGAGGACGTGGCCGTGGACGCGGGCCGGGTCGTAGGGCTCCAGCTCCATCTCGATCGCGGTCAGGGAGGTCGGGGTGCCGGCGACGGCGATCCCTCGCTCGGCTTCGACGCCCTCGCCGACCGAGCCGAGGATCGACCCGCGGACGTCGGCGGCCAGCGCTTCCAGCTCCCCGGGGGTCGGGGGGTCGCTGGGGAGGCAGCGCTCGCTGTGGCGGACGACGCCCGCCTGCAGCGAGTCGTGGAAGGAGATCTCGCCGCCGGTGCCGACGACCAGCTCGGTCGAGCCACCGCCGATGTCGATCACCAGGGTCGGCTCGCTCGGCGGGCGCTCGGAGGTGGCGCCGAGGTAGGTGGCCCGGGCCTCCTCCTCGCCGTCGAGGACGCGGGCCGAGAGCGCGAAGCGCTCCCGCAGCTCGGCGATGAAGGCGCCGCCGTTGTCGGCGTCGCGGACGGCGCTGGTCGCGATCGCCTCCACCGTCTCGGCGCCCAGCTCCTCGAGGATGCCGACGTAGCCGGCGATCGCCGCGCAGACGTCCTCGATCGCCTCGTGCGCCAGGTGGCCGGAGAGGTCGACGCCCCGGCCCAGCCGCGTCACCGTGCTGCGCCGCTCCACCGGCGAGACCCGGCCGCCCTCCACGTCGGCCACCAGCAACCGCGTCGAGTTCGTCCCGACGTCGATCACCGCGACCCGTTTCCCCCCTTCGCGCACCCGGCCACTCTAGACCCCAGCTCCCCCCAAAAGACCCCCGCCGAATTGCTAACATCGAGCGTCCGCCGCGGGGTGGAGCAGCCAGGTAGCTCGTCGGGCTCATAACCCGAAGGTCGCGGGTTCGAATCCCGCCCCCGCTATTTCACGAAAGCCCCGCAAATGCGGGGTTTTGTCTTTCTAGGAGTGTAGACAAAGGGGTTCAAAATCGTCCCTGGGGCAAGCCCTGGGGCAAGGTGAGGTCCGAGAGAGGTCGATTCCGGCCCTTGAAACGGGCCTCCGGTCCACCTACGGTCGCCGCCGAAATCGCAAAAGTGCCCCCGCGCTGTTGGTGCAGCCGGGGGCGTGGCACAGGAAGGCAGGCTTCCCATGCAGGACCACCCTAAGGGCGCGAGGGACGAGCGCGGCGAGTGGGTATCTGACGGCAACGAGGATCTACTCCACCCCGAGGACGCGGACCCGGCAGCGCGAGCGTTGCTGCGATTGAAGCTAGGTGCGCCGCTTGACGACGCGGACTGCGCTGGCCTGGCTTGCTCGGAGCATGGCTGGATTTCCCTCATGATCGACGTGCTCGCCGCAACGACTCTTGAGTCGGCTGCGCGAGCTGCAGCGCGAACTTATGAACTACTCACTAGTTGGCAGCAGCGGCAACAAATGATCCATTTTGCTCCCGAGTTGATCGCCCGCCGCTCCAGCGGACTCTCAGACAAGGAGGTTTGGGAGTCGCTCAGGCTGTTCAAGCGACCCGAACCTAATTGAGCGTCTGGATGTTCGGTTCAGGCTGTTGAGGCCTAGCTAGGAGGGATTGGCGAAACTCGCAGGCTCAATAGCCATGCGGGTTTGCCGGGTCGGTGATTTCACGGATACCTCCTGTTCGGGCTGGTTCTACCCCATTGCCAGCAACAGGCCGGGGACAGATCCAGCGGCATTGTGGTCAGCAGCAGCACGGAAAGCGTGGTCATCAACACGAATAACAACGTGGCTTCCGGCCAGGAAGTAGAAGATCGGCGCGAGTGGCGCTACCGTCGATGCATGAATGCAGACGAAGTAGAGATGCTGATCGCAGCCCTCGGTTTGATGCTGGCCTTGGCGTCATTCGTTCTTGTCGCCAGGCGCACTGACTGGGGAGGACTCGGCAGCGCATAGTTCTCAAAGCCTCGGCCGGGGCTATGACAGAAGCAGCCTCGGTCGAGGCCGAAAAACCGGAGTCGCTACGCTGGTTCCGATGGCCGAGAAGCACGAAGCACGGATCAAATTCAGCATCCCAGGCTCTCTGCACGACGCGGGCAGGCGCTTGGAGGAAATCATCCGGTGGATGACCGAGGAGGGCTTGACCGTCGAGGCGTACGACCTCGACAACGCCGCCTCCGAGGAGATCAGCCCCCGAGAGCAGCCACCGACCGAGGGGCCGATCTAAGGCGCTGGCCAGCTTCTCCGGCTCCTAACCGAGGACGCCCTGAGCGGTCTGGGGATCAGTAATCGGAAACCCGAGCTTGCCCGACCACTTCTTTACGCGGTCGTCGTAGGAGTGCATCTCGGAGGCGCCCATACGTTGAGCCGTCGCGATGTGGATTGCGTCCATCGGCTTCAAGCCACCCCAGCCCTGCTCAATCCCCTGCCGGATTAACGCCTTCGCGTTGTCCGCGATCAGGTCGTAGAACTCGACCGTTTTAAGCGGAGAGCCGGGAGCCCAGAACGCCTCGATTGCTTCCTCGGCACCCTCGTCCAGCGATCCGCTCTCCTTCTCGCTCTTGGCGAACGCGACCTCGACCCGGCTGACGGAAGAGGTCAGCAACTCGATCTCTTCCGCCCGAGCCTGCTTGAACAACTCTTCGATAGTCGGAACCCGGTCGGGCAAGCCATTGAGAAATGAGAGGGGCACGTTCGCGTCCCAATAGATGCGGCGGGGGGCGTCAGGCATCGCGCAATCGCCTTATTTGTGCCTCTGGCAGTTGATCCTGTTTCCCATGTGGGATTGCGCCGCGAGCCTTGCGGTAGTCGGCGGGTCCAACCTCCGTCAATGGAGTCACCGCCGAGATCTTCCGCACGTTCTGGGGGCGGCCAGTCACGGGGTCGCGGCTTACCCAGCCCTCGACCGTTGCAACTCGATCCCACATCTGGCGCATCATCGACTCTTGCCCCTTGACGAGGTAGCAAGAGACGGCGCGGTCATAGATGTGGTCATAGAGAGTGAACCTGAGTGCGTTGCGACTGGTAAGCGTCTGGACTCGGCCCGTCACTGAGCCATAAGAGCCTTTGGGTTTAACAGCCTTCTGTGGAGTGTCGTCCTGGTCAACCAGTTCGCGGATCGTTGCGTCGGCCTCAGCGGTCTCAAATCGAACTGCTTCGATGTGAGAAGACTTCTTGAGAAGTTCCGCGATCCCCCGAGCTTCCTTTTGGACGGGTTCGGAGAACGGAATCGTGGTACCTCGTTCAAGGGCCTCCCCGACTTCATGGTAAGCGGCCACCACCTGCTCAATTCGCTGAGGATCGCCGCCGTTCAAAGGGACGCCGCGAGCGGTAGTGATGGCGCTGCTGTACTCCAGGGCGTCGATCTGCCACTCCACGTCCTCGACGTGGGAATCGGCGGTGAGCGCAGCTATCAAAGCGTTGAATCGAGTGACCGCAGCAGAGAACTCGGCCAGCGACACCTCCCCTTGCAGGGCGAGGGTAACCGTGTCGCTCATTTGTCCGTTTTCCGCATTCTAGAGCGCTTTTTCCGTCCGATCTGAGCCGTAGTATCGCATTCTTCCCAGTCATAAAAGCGGCCCCCGCGACGTTGGAGCGTCCGAGGGCCAGGCCAAACGAGGTAGAAGCTCGATGGCAGTTCCCAAGGTAGCACCGCGACCTGCGGTTGAAGCGGTCGCAAATCTTCTCGACTCGCCCGAGATTGGGCGTTTGATCCGAGAGCTGGAGGAAACCCGCTGGACGGGCCGCCCCGGCTATCCGATCCGGACCATGATCGGGCTGGCACTCGCCAAGAGCCTCTACGCGCTGCCGACCTGGACGAAGGTGGTCAACCTCGTCGCGGAGCACTGGAAGCTCCAGCGCGTCCTCGGCTGCGAGGGCGACCCGCCGTCGAAGTGGGCCGCGTACCGCTTCGCCGAAAAGCTGCGGGACAACGGCGAGTCGGTCGAACGCTGCATCGACGCCGTGGTCGAAAGGCTGAAAACGAAGCTCCCGACCTACGGCAGGGACCTCGCCATCGACGCCAGCGACATGCCCGCCTACGCGAACGGCCAGCGCTACGTCTCCAAGAACAGCGAGGTCGAACGCAACTGGCACACCGACCCCGACGCGAGTTGGGGACATCGCTCGGCGGTCTCGACGCGGCGCGGCGGTGGCTTCTTCGGCTACCGCCTCCACATGGCGACGTGTGCTGCGACTGACCTTCCGATTGCGTGGACGGTGGAGACGGCGAAGGCGAACGAAACCCGGTTCGTGGCCGACCTGCTCGACACGGCGCGGCGGCGCGGTGCGATGGCGGCGACCGCAGCGATGGACAAGGGCTACGACCAGCGCCCGGTCTATGAGCGCTGCGCCGAGCGCGACTGCCTGCCGCTGATCCCGCTGCGCCAGACCCCGGACGTGAAGCGCGGCGCTGATCGCCCGCCCGAATGCCAGCACGGCGTCTGGACCTTCGCGGGTGCCGACCGCAAGAGGGGCGCGACCAAGTGGCGCTGCCCGACCGGAGACTGCGCCCCGGCCTCGACGTGGATCGCCGCCTCTCGGCTGCACCCGTTGATCCCGCGAGAGACGAAGCGCTGGAAGGCTGGCTACCGCAAGCGGGCGGCGGTCGAGCGGGAGTTCGGACGGCTCAAGCACGAATGGGGACTCGGACCCCTGCGGGTCCGTGGGCTTGAGCGCGTCCGACTCCACGCCGACCTCACCGTCTTGACCAAGCTGGCCTGCGCGCTATCGCGCGCCCGCTCTACTCGATCCCTTCCAGCAGGTCGGTAAGGGGGATCTCAAGGGCACGGGCGACCCGCAGCAGCGTCGTCAGGCGCGGACAGCTTCGCTGCCCGCACTCAAGCCGTGATATCTCCTGCGAGGCCGTCGCCAGCCGTGCCGCAAGTTGGGTCTGCGACAGCCCCGCAGCCCTTCGAGCTTCGGCGATGTTGCGGCCCACCTGCTTTTTGACCTCCATCTACGCCGCCTCTACGAACAGCTCGTAGGCCCGCAGCGCCGCCCTCGTCGGCAGCACCGCCCCGTCGCTCTTGAACAGGAGCCCGCCTTTGACGAGTTCTCTGGCGGCCCTTTCGATCCGGTCGCGCTCTTGGAAGTCCTCCGGGTCGCTCAGTTCGCGGATCAGGTCCGAGAGCTTGAGGGTCGTCGGGTGAGTCTCTACGACGTGGACGAGAACTGCCCGTTCGTCGCGCTGGTCTTCGGCAGCGGTAGGCGCTGCCTTACTCTGGTCGTGCATCAGGACTAGACCTCCTGGTGTCACGGCCGGGGGCTGTTTGCGCAGTCGCCCGGCCACTTTTGATTTGGACCGGGCGAACCTACGGAGGATCAGCGATGCGGGTCAAGACTTTCGCCAATCGTTTCGCCAACCCCTCCTAGTCTGAGCAACGAGTGGGCGATTGGCCCCACAGATCCAGCCGATCTCCACGTAGCTCAATCTCACGGGATTCCGGTTGGACCGTAGTCCAGCCGATCGAGTGCGTTGGCAGAGGTCTCGGCGTGAGCGCTCTCAATAGACGCGGGTGCGGGCGGTACTCTTGAACTGTGACCGCGAAGGAGAAGCTGCTGCGCGAGATCCTCGACCTTGATGAGGCCGAGGCTGCGCGTGCGCGGATCGTCGTTTCCACCGGGCCTGCTGAGGAGCCGGAGATGGCACCGCTGCCGGCGGGGTGGGGGGAGACGCTGACCGGTGAGCCGATGCCCAACGTCGCCGCTGCGGTTCGGCGCTCCCGCGAAGCTCACTGAGCGTGCTGGTCGTAGATGCGAGCTTGGTGGTCGAGCTCTCGCTCGACAGGATCGGCGAGCAGGCCGGCGCCGACCTGGACCGTGGCGGTCAGCTGATCGCGCCGCCGCTTCTTTGGAGCGAGGTTCCCTCGGCGCTTCACGAGATGGCCTTCCGTGGCGAAATCTCGAACGCGCTGGCGGAGCTTGCGCTGCAACGCTTCCTGTCGGACAAGCTGTCCATCGGCGAGCAACGTCCAGAGGGTCTCGCTACGGCGGCCTGGGAGGTGGCCGAGGAATTTGGCTGGGCGAAGACCTACGACGCCGAGTACGTAGCGCTTGCGCGGGCCGAAGGCTGTCGCCTCGTCACCCTCGACAGCAGACTGCGTCGGGGTACGGACTGGCTGGGATTCGTCGTCACGCCGGCCGAGCTCTCCTGACCCGACAAGAGGCTGAAGGTCTCAGTCGCGCGTGCTGCGAGGCCGTGCCCGCTTCACCCGCTCGGCGGCGTTGCCTCCATCGGGGCGGGCGTGACGCAGCAAGGCCCGAATCTCCGTCGCTCGGCTGACTCGGCGGCTGAGGATCGACAGCTTTGCGCCGGGGTTGCCCTCGTGGATCTCGACCTTGGCCTGGTCCAGCTCGGCGTCGAAGTCACCGGGCTGGGGATCGGCGCCTTTCCAGGGATCCTTGGCCATCTCGAGGATTGTATGTTCTCGGCCACGATCTGCTGGGGCAACGAATGGGGCAACATGCCCCACAGATTCCAGCCGATCTCCACGTAGTTCGATCCCGCGAATTCGGCTTGAACTCTAGCCCCACGTAGTCCAGCCGAGTGAGCAGATCAGTCTCATAACCCGAAGGTCGCGGGTTCGCATCCCGCCCCGTTTTCGCATTTCCTGGGGGCACAGACAGAGGGGTGCGAAAGGCCCCAGGGGCAAGGTGTACGGCAACATGAGCTTCGGAGGGACTGCCGAGATCCTTGTCAGGCGCCCGCATTCGCCCGCGGGAACGCAAATGAGCCAGCCCGGCGACGCGCGTCAACACCCTGGGCATACGAGCCTTCGGTGCGAGGGAAAAATGCCACCGCGAAGGGTGCATCGGCCCTGGCCTACGCCAGCTTGCCGATCTTCCGGAGTCGTGGGGCGGCAGATTCTTGGACTGCGTAGCTTTCAACCATTGCGCGTCCTAGGTGCGACCCGGCAAGGCGCCTCGCACCGCCCGTCGCCGGTGCAAACCAGGGAGTTCTCGCTGGGCCCGATGATGCCTGGGCGACTCGTCGAGGCAGCTTCCATCCCGCGCCATCTGAGGGTGCGATCTCGCGCTCACGCTAGATTCGCGGCCTCATGATCCAGGGGAAGGCCTGAGATGGCGGCGCTCGACGATCTGCTCGCGCGGATCGAGGATCCAGCGCTGCGAGCTGACATCGAGCGGCAGATCGCGCCGTTGCGGGGGGATCAGTCCCTGGGGTTGGTGTTCGAGCGGCATTTGCCGGAGAGCGTGCGGCTCTTCGGGCAGGCGGTCCGGCGCGGCCTCACAGTCGAAGTGCTGGCCGAGGAGGGATCGCCGCGCTGGCGGGTGGGGCGGGTTGACGCCGGCGTCGCCGAGCTGCGGCGTCGGGATTCGAACAACGAGATCCAGGAGGAGACGCGGGCGCTCGAGGAGCTGGTCGTCGTGCGCGAGTTCGGCGAAGCGATCTATCCCGGCCTAAAGGCGGTCGGCAGCTTGGAGCGGGGCGGCTCGCGGCCCCACCACGCCGTCATCAATGGCGAGAACTACCACGCGCTGGAGGCGCTGATCTACGCCTGCGAGGGAGAAGTCGACGCGATCTTCATCGACCCGCCCTACAACACCGAAGCCCGCGATTGGAAGTACAACAACAACTACGTCAGTCCTGACGACCGCTACCGACACAGCAAGTGGCTGGCGATGATGGAGCGGCGGCTGCTGCTGGCGCGCAAGCTGCTAAAGCCGTCCAACTCGGTACTGATCGTCTCGATCGACGAGAACGAGGTACACCGGCTGGCGCTGCTGTTGGAGCAGATCTTCCGCGGCAGCAAAATCCAGATGGTGACGGCGCTGATCAATCCGGCCGGGGCCAGCATCATCGACCAGTTCTCGCGGGTCGACGAGCAGCTCTTCTTCGTCCACGTCGGCGCCGCCCGGCCGCTGCGGACGACCAGCGATACGACGCCCGGCACCTCGACGCTCGCCGACGCCGAGGGCAAACCGAAGAAATTCCAGTGGGAGTCGTTGCTGCGCTCGGGCGGGAACTCGCGCCGCCAGGACACCAAAGCCAAGTTCTTCTCCATTTACATCGATGAGGAGGAGGCGCGGATCGTCGGCTGCGGCGACTCACTGCCGCTCGACGCCGACCGCGAGGACGCCCCCGACCCGCCGGCCGGCGCCATCCAGCAGTGGCCGCTGAAGACGAACGGGTCCGAGGCCTGCTGGCAGCTCTCGCCGCCGACCTTCCGCAAATACCTGGAGGAAGGCAGGATCAGGCTCGGCCGCAAGAGCCGGGAAACTGGTCGCTGGGGCATCTCCTTCCTCACCAAGGGGCACATGAAGGCGATCGAGAACGGTGAGCTGGTCGTCACCGGTACCGACCGCAATGGCACTTTGATTGTCGAAAACGCGGAGGGGCGGTTGCGCAGTCAGGTCGGGAAGACGATTTGGACCAACGGTGCGTACAGCGCCACCGAGCATGGCTCGACGCTCCTCAACAGCTTCTTGCCGCTGCGCAAGTTCCCCTTCCCCAAGTCGCTCTACATGGTTGAAGAGGCGCTGCGTTACTACATCGGTGACAAGAAGGACGCTCTCGTCCTCGACTACTTCGCCGGCTCGGGTACGACCACCCACGCGGTGATGCGACTGAACCACGGGGACGGTGGGCGGCGCCGCAGCATTGCCGTCACCAACAACGAGGTCTCGGTCGGCGAGGCGAAAGCGCTGACCAAACAGGGGCACCGGCCCGGCGACGCCGAGTGGGAGGAGCAGGGCATCTTCGAGCTGATTACTCGGCCCCGGATCGAAGCCGCGGTAACCGGGAAGACGCCGGAGGGGGAGCCGATCGAGGGTTCGTACCGGTTCCATGACGAGTTCCCGATTGCCGACGGTTTCGAGGAGAACGTCACCTTCTTCTCGCTTACCTACGAGGACCGCGACAGCATCAGGCTAGGGGCCTCCTTCGCGGCGATCGCGCCGCTGTTGTGGCTGAAAGCGGGCGGCGAGGGCCCGGTGATCACTGCTCCCGAAGGTGCTTGGGCGCTACCCGAGGACGGCCGCTACGGGGTCCTGTTCGATATCGATCGTTGGGCGGAGTTCGCCGAGGCGCTCGCCACTCACTCGCATGTGCGGGTCGCCTTCATTGTCACCGACTCTGAGTCGCTGTTCCAGACGGCGGCGGCGGAAATGCCGGCGGAGGTCGACGTCCTGCGCCTTTATGAGTCTTATGTCGATTCGTTCACCGTGATCAGGCGGGGGGAGCGATGAAACTGGAGCTGAAGGAGTATCAGGAGGTCGCCGCGGCGAGAATCCTCGCTCACCTGCGCAACGGCAGCAAGGAGTTCGTCGCCGACGGTGAGTACACGGCGGTTTCGCTGGCCGCCCCAACTGCCTCAGGCAAGACGGTGATCGCGGCGGCCGTGATCGAGCGGATGCTTTATGGGAGCGACGAGGGCGCGACACCCGCCGACCCGGAGGCAATCTTCCTCTGGCTGACCGACGACCCGAGCCTTAACGCGCAGACCCGCAAGAAGCTGCTCTCGGCCTCCGACCGGCTGCAGCCGGGTCAGCTGAAAACGATCGACGATGAGTTCGACAAGGCGAGGTTTGAGCCCGGCTGCGTCTACTTCCTCAACATCCAGAAACTGGCGAAAAGCTCGAACTTGGTGAAGCGCGCCGAGGGCAAGCGCGACTTTCCGATCTGGGAGACGATTACCAACAGTGTCGATGGCGCCGGCGCTCATTACTACCTGGTGATCGACGAGGCGCACCGCGGCACCGGGACGAGGTACCGCCACCGCGGGACCCTGGCCCAGCGGCTGATCTCCGGCAGGGAGGGCAGCAATCCCCCCTCGCCGGTTGTGTGGGGGATCTCGGCGACCCCAAAGCGGTTCGAAGAAGCGATGGACGACGCGAACCCGGTACGGACGATGCGCAAGGTACCGGTACCGGTGGAGGAGGTCCGCGAGAGCGGACTACTGAAGGACGTGCTCTCAATTCACCACCAGGCCGAGAAGCAGGTAATGGAGACGACCTTGCTGCGCGAGGCGATTCGCAACCTGAAGGAGATCGATGCGGCCTGGGCCGCCTACGCCGAGGTGGAGGAGGAGCCGCCGGTCAGCCCGGCTTTGGTAATCCAGATTCCCTCGCGCTTCGCCGACGAGGAGTCAGGTGAGCTGCTCGATGTCTGCTTCGAGGAGTGGGGCCAGTTGGCGCCCGAGGCGGTCGCGCATTCGCTCGAGAGCCACACCGCCGAGGAGTTCGGTCAGCATACGGTCCGCTACGTCGCCCCCCAGGACATCCAGGACCATCCCAGCATCCGCGTCGTCCTCTTCAAGGAAGCGCTGACTACTGGTTGGGACTGCCCCCGCGCCGAGGTGATGTTCTCGTTGCGCAAAGCCGAGGACGACACCTACATCGCCCAGTTGATCGGCCGCATGGTGCGGACGCCGCTGGCCCGGCGGATCGAGTCCGTCGAGTCACTGAACCGGGTCTTCCTCTACCTGCCGCACTTCAACCATGACGCGGTGCTCGAGGTGAAGGAGCAGCTGGAGGCCGACCCAGAGGGGCCGATCACCGACGTCGTCGTCAACTCGGTCGAGGCGGCCCGCAATGCCGATATCCCGGCCGCGGTGTTCAACCGCTGCGAAGAGCTGCCCTCCTACATCGTCCCGAGCTCCACGCCCCGGGCCCAGGTCGCCCGCCTGCACAAGCTCGCCGGCCTGCTGGCCGGTGACGACCTGCTCGCCGGTGCCGTCGGCGAGGCCGACGCCTTCCTCGTCTCCGTGCTCGAATCCGAGCGCTCGCGGCTGGAGGCCGACGGCGCCCTCGCCACTCTGCGCGCCGACGTCGAAAAGGCCAGCGTCGAAGTGCTCGACGTCGCTCTCTACAGCGGTGAGGAGTACTCGGCCCAGGGGATAGAGCTGACCACTGACAGCGGCGACGTCGACCGCCTCTTCCGCGGCGCCGCGCGCAAATTCCGCGACGGGATCGCAAGCACCTACTGGGGCGAGCGCGTGAGCGCGCACGGCGAAGACCCCTACGGCGCGAAGGTCCTCACCGTCGCCCTCTCCTGGGAGCCGACCGTGTCGCAGCGGCTGGAAGCGGAGGCCGAAGCACGGGTGCAGCAGTGGTTGGCCGGCTACGGCGACGAGATCTCCACGCTTTCGGCTGACAAGAAGGCCAGGTATGCACAGGTGCGAACGATGGCGAAACGGCCGGAGGCGGTGACGCCGACCCTGCCGAGCGTGATCACGATGGCCGGCACCGACGATGTCCCCGCTGCCACCGGGCATCTCTTCGCTGATTCCGAGGGCAAGTTCCGGCCCCCAAAGGAGCTCGGCTCCTGGGAGCAGCACGTGATCGCTACCGAGCAGAACCGCGACGGCTTCCTCGCTTGGTATCGCAACCCGACGGGGGGAGAGGGCGCGCTTCGCATCCCCTACGAGAAGCCCAGCGGCTTCGGCAAGCTCTACCCCGACTTCCTTTTCTTCCACGAAGACGGCGCCGGCGAGATCCAAGTCAGCATCATTGACCCACACGGGCATCACTTCTCCGACGCTGGGCCGAAGCTGCGCGGTCTCGGCGCCTACGCCGAGGCGCACGGTGGGCTCTACTCGCGGGTGATCGCGGTGATCAAAGCCGGCAACGAGTTTCTCCTGCTCGACCTGACCGAGCCCTCGGTGCGCGACGCACTGGCGACCGTCAGCAGCCGGGAGGAGATCGAGGAGGCCTTCAAGACCTACGGCGCCAAGTACGGCTGAGCCGGCTCGTCGCCGAGAAGGCTGTCGGCTCGACCCGGTTCACTGTGTTCTCGTGATCTCCTATTCCATGAGCCTGTCGGCCGACGGCTACGTCGCGGGACCGGACGGAAGCTTCGACTGGGCGGTGCCCGGCGAGGAGCTGCACCGGTTCCACAACGAGCGGGTCGCTGAGACCGACGTTCAACTGCTCGGTCGGCGGCTCTACGAGACGATGCTCGTGTGGGACACCGAGGAGTTCTCCGAGCCCGTGATGGCGGAGTTCGCGGAGATCTGGCGGCCGCTGGAGAAGATCGTGTTCTCGACCACGCTGACGAGCGTCGAGGGCAGCAACCGCCTGGCCAGGGGAACGCTCGAGGACGAGATCGCCGCGCTCGGGGACCGGAGGATCGCGGTCGGCGGCGCCGGCCTCGCGGCGGAATGCATGCGGCGCGGGCTGGTCGACGAGTTCGAGCTGTTCGTCATCCCGGTCGTGGTCGGTGGCGGCACGCCGTACTTCCCGCCGGACGTGCAGATCGACCTCGAGCCGGTCGAGACCCGCAGGTTCGGCGCGACCGTGTACTTGCGCTACCGCCGGCGCGGCTAGAGGTCGGCTAGCCGCGGCTGCGCGCCGCCCGGGTCGCGGTCCTTCAACCCGCGGCGCGGAATTCGCGGCAGCGGTCGACGAAGGCTCTCGGCAGATCTGGCCCGCTGCCGAAATGGAGGTGGGCGTAGCTGGCGAGGACGTTGCCGACGCCGTAGCCCTCCTCGCTCTCCTCGCCACCGCTGTTTCGCAGGCTGTAGTGGTGCTCGACCCTGGGCGTGCCCACGATCTCGGAGTGGTGGAAGACGTGGCCGCGAGCCGAGCGGCCCGCCCCGAACGGGCCGCCGGTCGTCTCGATCTCGACGTATCCCATCTTCAGTGCCGCCGGCATCCTCGTGGTCAGGGGAAGGGCGCCGCAGAGTGGATAGGAGCCGGCATCGAGCTCTAGCGCCTCCCCCAGGTACATCAGCCCGCCGCACTCCGCGTAGACCGGCCCTCCCGCCGCGGCGAAATCGCGGAGCGCCGACCGCGTCGCCTCGTTGGCGGCCAGCTCCTCGGCGTGCAGCTCGGGGTAGCCGCCGCCGATGCAGAGACCGTCGAGGCCGGCCGGGAGCGGATCGGCGATCGGCGAGAACTCGACCAGCTCGGCCCCCGCCTGCTCGAGCAGTTCGAGGTTCTCGGCGTAGTAGAAGCAGAAGGCCTCGTCGCGGGCGAGCCCGATGCGCACAGCCGGCTCCGCGGCGATTACGGGAGGCGCCACCGGGGCCGGCCGCTCCAAGCCGGCGACCTCGAGCAATCGGTCGAGGTCGACGTGCGCCTCGACCAGCGAGGCCAACCGCTCGGCGTGGTCCTCCTGCGCCTCGTGCGGAAGGTGGAGGCCGAGGTGGCGCTCGGGCAGGCTGAGATCGGCCGCGCGGGGGATGGCACCCAGGATCGGCGGATCCCCGGCCATGGCTTCGCGGATCATCTCGGCGTGGGCCTCGCCGCCGACGTTGTTGAGGATCACCCCGGCGACGCGCAGCGCCGGGTCGAAGCTCGCGAAGCCCCCGATCAGCGCCGCCGCGCTGCGGGCCATCGCGCCGGCGTCGATCACGAGCACGACCGGCAGGCCGAGCAGCTTCGCCATCTCCGCGGTGCTGCCGCGCTCGCTCCCTCCCTCGCTGCCGTCGAAGAGGCCCATCACGCCCTCGACCATCGCCGCGTCGGCTCCGGTGCAGGCACGAGCGAAGCAGGCCCGATTCGCGTCGGGGTCGAGCATCCAGCCGTCGAGGTTGCGCGAGGTGCGGCCGGCGGCCCTGGTGTGGTGAAGCGGGTCGATGAAGTCGGGGCCGACCTTGAACGGCTGCACCGCCAGCCCACGGCGCGCCAGCGCTCCGATCAGGCCGAGCGTGACGCTCGTCTTGCCGACGCCGCTGTGGGTGCCGGCGACGACGACCGCGCTGAATGTGGATTCGGATGCGATGAGATCGGTTCCTTGCTGCGGAGCGCGGACATCATCGCCGAGCTGGGCGCGATCGACTCGATGTCGGCGTCTCGAGGGCTACGCCCGAGCCTTGAATCAGGACCGCGCTGCGGCGGGCCCAGGCCGGGCCCTCTGCATGGAGGCCGGCCGCTGCGAGCGCACCAGCAGGACCAGGTACGTGAGCAGGAGGACTATCGCGATCGCCTCGGCGACGAAGGAGAGCACGATCGCGGTCCGGTAGCCGTGCTCCATGAAGCCGAAGAGCTCGGTTTGCTCGGAGATCAGCAGGAAAACGGCAGAGCTGGCCGCCAGCGCGATTCCCCCGAGGGCGACGGCGCCGAGGGCGAGCTCCCCTCCTACGCCCAGGAGCCAGTCGACGAGCCGGTCGGTGGGAAGGATCAGGAGCAGGGCCAGGATGACGGCGCCGACCAGGTTCAGCACGAAGAGCGTCCCGATCACCGGCACGACCTCGTAATGCACGGCGTAGTACTGATCGATGTGCACGGCCCCGATGCCGAGGAGCGCCACGGCCGCCAGAAGGCGCAGGAGATACGGAGGGCGGCGTGCTTCGGCTTGCGTCATCAGGAGCCGTGCCCTCCGCCGCCATAGCTCTGGCCGCCGCTTTCGCCGCCGCCGCCTGCCTCCGCCGGCTCCGCGTTATTCGGTGAGACCAGATACCAGGGAGCGCCGAACTGTTCGATGTCCTCACCGCTGGTCGCGCCAGGGCTGCTGCCGTCTCCCGCGTAGTAGTAGAGAGGCACGCCGGCGTAGGTCACCTGCGAGGCGCCTTCGCGGCTCACCGTCCCCAGCTTGGCCTGGGAGACCCCCGGACCGGCCACGGGCGGCGCGCTGGTCTCCAGCGGAGGCCAGACCGAGGCGCAGGCTTCCGTGCACGCGCTGCGTCCTTTCCCGTCGGCGAGGAACAGGTACAGCGAGTGGCCTTCTCCATCGACGAGGTAGGTCATCGCGCCAGAGCGATCGGCGCTGACTCTTGCCGGCCCGCCCTGCGAGGACGGGATGGCGCTCCCGCAACCCGAGGCGACCGGCAAGGCGAGGAAGAGCAGCGCGACCGCGGCTCGCGCCCGTCGGGTTCGATGACTCGCTCGTACGGCCTGCGCTCGCTTCTTCGCAGCGATTCGCATCTCTCGTGGTGGTTACGACCGGTGGCGGCCCGAGGTTCAGCGCCGACTCAAGCGACGACGTCGCCGATCCCGGCCGCCAGCGCCAGCGCCGCCTCGCCGAGGCTGGGACATTCTTCGTCCCAGAATCGCGCCAGCAGCCGGCCCTGGCCGCCGATGGCCTCCGCCTGGACCGGATCGGAGAGCACCGTGCGAAGCCGCGCCGCGAGGGCGGCGTGGTCCCGGGGGTCGGCGATCACGACGGCGTTGCGGCCGTCGACGAGGTTGCCTCCGTGCGCCGGCTTCGCGGCCGCCTCGGCGGAGCAGACCAGGCACGAGCCCGAGGAGAGGGCCTCGCGCGGCACCAGCGGGCCGTGGAACTCGATCGGAAAGTCCCGCTCGAGGAAGCAGACCGCATCGCACTCGCGCAGGAAGCCGGGAATGCGCCATGGCCCGACGGCCGGCAGGACCCAGGTCCGCTCCAGGAGCGACGGCGATTGGCGGATCGATTCGTAGTAGGCCCGCAGGACGTCCTTCGAGCCGCAGCTGAGGCTGAGGAAGGCGAACGGCACCCCCTCGTCCGCCAGCCGGGCGAGCGCCGCGAGCAGGTCGAAGCTGCCCTTCGTCACGCCCACCTTGCCGTAGGTTCCGATCACGGGGACGCCGGGCTCGGGAGCCCGGTCCGCCGGGGGGTAGTGGGAGCGGTCGAGGTCGGGCGGAGCCCCCGCTGCACGGAGCCAGTCCCCCGACGCCGCCACGAGCCCGTCCAGGTCGAAGGGCTCGGGTGGGTCCGTGAAGACCTCTGGCAGCCGAGGCCGTGGGACGGAGATGCGGGGCCTGTCGGTCTCACCCAACCGCGCCTCCAGCTCCCGCTCGTTGGTCACGATCAGCCCGGCCGCCCCCTCCAGCGCCCGGCCGTAGGCGACGCGGAGGTCCGGGTGCTCGGCGAGGCGCCCGATGTCGCTGCCCGCGTGACGAAGCACGTAGGGCACGCCGGTCGCCCGGCCGACCGCGGCGGCGGCCACTCCGTAGGGCTCGAGGTACCAGCCGAGGATCGCGTCGCAGGAGTGACGTTCCAGCACCGCGTGCGCGAGCCCGATCAGCTTGGATGCGTGCGGCTGTGCGAAGGGGATGAAGCTGTCCGCGCGCAGCGGCGTGGTGCGGTGGATGCGGAGCCCCGGCAGGCTGCCGTCGAGCCATCTCGCCTCGTCGTCGCCGTAGTGGAGCTGCGCTCGGCTCGGCTCCACCTCGGTCGCGTTGGTGACGACCTCGACCGAGTGCCCGGCCTCGGCCAGCGCCCGAGCCAGCCAGAAGGTCTGCGCGCTGACGCCGCCCTGGATCGGCGGCGCCTTCCCGAGGACGAGCAGCCTCACGTTCCCCGGCCGGCCGCTGCGATCAGTAGCGCTGAACGGCGGGCATCACTTCGATCGCGGCGCACGTTTCCGCGCACCAGATCCCACACTGGTCGCAGGAGGGGTCCGCCACCTTGCCGCCCGGCCGTGGCCACACGGACGCGGGCGGGGCCTCGTCGAACGCCTTCTCGTAATCCTCGAGGAACTCGATGTAGCCGTTCTTCTTGCCGGGCTCGTGCGAGCGCCGCTCCTTCGGGCTGGCCGGCAGGTGGTGAATGAAGCCGCCGCCCAGCTCCCGGCAGAATTCCGCATAGGAGGAGGTGAAGAGGATGAACGTGTGCCAGAGCTCGTCCATCGGCCCGCGCATCCCATATTTGCCCGGGTTCATCGAGCAGAGCGCGAGGAACCGCTTGATCTCCCGCTCGTGCTCCTCGAGCGCCTCCTGGGGCAGCCGGGTCTCTTCGGCATAACGCTCCATGACCGCGCTCATGTCGTACTTCATCGCAATGTCGACGGTTCGCTCGGAGTACTCCATGTCCTCACCTTTCGGTACGGGTAGATACTCCGAGGAGTGTCGCACACTTTCACGCTGCTTTCTCCAGTCTCACGAGGTGTCGAATTCTGCGACCAGGACCTCGACCCGGCGCGCGATCTCGTCGCGGATCGCCCGCACCGCCTCGACCGGCTGGCCCTTCGGATCGGGAAGGTCCCAATCGACGTAGCGGACGCCGGGCAGGTAGGGGCACTCGTCGCCGCAGCCCATCGTCACCACGACGTCGGCCCATTCGGCGTCCTCGGCGCTGAGCAGCTTCGGCCTGCGATCGGCGAGGTCGGTCCCGATCTCGTTCATGACCTCCACGACCTCGGGGTGCACGCGCTCGCCGGGGGTCGTCCCCGCCGAGCGCGCTTCGTGGCGACCTCCGGCCGCGCGCTCGAAAAGCGCCTGGCTCATCTGCGAGCGGCCGGCGTTGTGGAGGCAGACGAAGAGGGCGCGCGCCATCTATACCTCGGCCTCGGACTGGCGGCCCTCTGGATCCCTCAGCCCAGCCACGCGGCGACCTCCTTGAGCGCGCCGGGGACGACGTAGTAGTAGGCCCACAGCCCCCGTCGCTCCGAGCCGACGATCCCGACTTCGCGCAGGACCTTCAGGTGATGGGAGACGGTCGGCTGGGAGAGGTCGAACAGCGGTACCAGCTCGCAGACGCAGACCTTGCCGGCGTGCTTTCGCAACACGTCCACGAGCTGGAGGCGGATCGGGTCGCCGAGCGCCTTGGCGACCGCCGCCATCCGCGCGGCCTCCTCGCGATCGACGTCGGGGTAGACGACCGGCTCGCAGCAGGGCTCGCCTGCTGGGCGCTTGGTCTTCGGGGCGAGCTCCAGATCGACAGCCATCTATTTACATATATCTATTGAAATCATGACTGTCAATACATAGGATCGCCGCCGCATGGACCCCGCCCCGCTGCCCCGGCGCCTTCTCGCCGAGCTCCTCGGCTCCGCGTTCCTCGCCGCGACCGTGATCGGCTCGGGGATCGCCGCCGCGCAGCTCTCACCCGGCGACACCGGCCTCCAGCTTCTGGAGAACGCGACGGCGACGGCGGCGGGCCTCGCCGCCTTCATCCTCATCTTCGGCCCGGTCTCCGGCGCCCACTTCAACCCGGTCGTCTCCCTCGTCGACGCGGCCTTCGGCGGGCTGCGCTGGCGCCACGCCTTCGCCTACATCCCCGCCCAGGTCGCCGGCTGCATCGCCGGGGCGGTCGCCGCGAACCTGATGTTCGACCTCTCGGCGATCAGCATCGCCACGACCCACCGCGCCTCGGGCTCGCACCTGTTCGCCGAGGTGATCGCCACCCTCGGCCTGCTGCTGGTGATCTTCGCCCTGGCGCGCAGCGAGCGCGGCAACCTGGCGCCGGCCGCGGTCGGCGCCTACATCGGCTCGGCCTACTTCTTCACCAGCTCGACCAGCTTCGCCAACCCGGCGATCGACGTCGGCCGCATGTTCTCCGACACCTTCGCCGGGATCGCCCCGGCCTCGGTGCCGGCCTTCGTCGTCGTGCAGCTCCTCGGCGGGGGCGTAGCGATCGCGGTGATCCGCACCCTCTACCCCGACCTCAGCGCCGAGGAGGCGGCGGAGGTCATGCTGCCCCACCCCGAGCCGGGAGGGGCGGCCGCTCGGTAGTCACGGCGGCGGCGTCTGGTCGCTTCCGAGCGCCGCTCGTCCGTCAGGGGCACCAGGGGTTCTTCGGCGCGCCGGCGCACGGTTCGGGCATGCTCGGCAGGTTCGAGGGCACCGGCGGCAGTGAGAACTGGGCGGCCGGGCGCGGGTAGCTCGCCCCCGGCAGCCCCGGGCAGGGGGCGACCAGCTGGCTCGCGCAGAGCACCTCGGCGGCGAGCACGGTCTGGTCGCCCGAGTTCGGGCTTTCGCACATCCCCCCCGAGGGCTGGTAGGCCGGGTTGGTCTCGATGCCGGGCGGATCGGTCCCGTCGGGCACGCTGTCGCCGGAGAAGCAGTTGCCCGGGTCGTGGGGGGCGGTCGCGAGGCCGACGTCGCCGTTGCTCGGATTGCCGAAGAAGCCGTTGCCGGAGAACGTGTTGTTCTCGCTGACGTTGCCGAAGGCCGGGAAGTAACAGGTTTCGCCTTCCGGGACCGGTACGTAGACGCCGCCCTGGCACGGGGTCGTGACGTCGGCGGGCGGGGTCTCCTGGTCGGGCAGGTCGGCGATCAGCTCGCCCCAGGAGCCGTTGTGGGTGACGGTGTTGCCCGAGAGCGTGACGTAGGTGCTGCCGGCCAGGACCATTCCGGTGCCGACCGGCGAGCCCCCGGAGAGGCCGGAGCCGTTGCCGGGGACGTTCGGGTTGTTGTTGTCGTGGATGTAGTTGTCCGCCCAGACCGTGCACGATTGGGTGCCGAGGGGCCCGCTCTGGTCAGGCGGGCAGAGGCCGATCTGCGGCGATGGCCAGTCGTCGTTGTTCTGCGAGTTCGAGACCAGGCCGCTCTTGTTGTCGTTGCATTCGTTGTTCCTGACCAGCAGGTAACCCCCGGCGTTGGTGCTCGAGAGGCAGAGCGCGCTGTTTTCGCCCCGGTCGTCTTCCATCACCTGGTCGCAGACCTGCTGGCAGGCGCCGATGTAGTAGGCGGAGTCCGCCATGTTGCTGGCGTAGGAGTGCTTGAAGAAGCCGTTGGTCGCGTTGCTGGAGAAGATCCCGTAGTCGCCGGCCGGGTAATCGACCCCGCAGCAGGGGCTGATGGCGCCCGGGACGGTGCTCGAGTAGCTGGAGGTGGCGGTCAGGTAGTTGCCCCAGAAGCCGCTGAGGCCGATGTGGCCGGTGCCGTCGCCGCCGTTCCACCAGATCTGGTTGCCCTCCGCGCCCCCGTTGAGGTAGTTGCAGACGGTGAGGTTTTCGATCCAGGTGTCGTCGGCTTTGAACACGTCGATGCCGTTGCGGTTCAGCGGCCCCTGGTCGAGCGGGCTCGAAGAGCACCGCGGCGTCCCCGGCCTCGTGCCGTCGACGACGACCGCGTTGCGGTCCATGCCCCGGAGGTGCAGGTTCGGCGTCGTGATCAGCACTCCGGCGGGCTCTTCGCCGCCGGGATTGCCGAGTTCCTTGTAGTCGCCGGGGCCGACCAGGATCCAGTCGCCCGGATGGGCGGCGTCGACCGCCGCCTGGATCGTCCTGAACTGCCCCGGGACGTGGTTCCAGGTGCCGACCCGCAGGACGTCTGCGTGGGCGGCGGAAACACCGCATGCGGCGATCGCCATACCTAGGACAAGCACCCTCATCGCACGCCCTCGCCGCATCAGCCAGCCTCCTAGAGTCGCGTCTCTACCAACTTTTAGGTAAAGATAGCTGGTCCAAGCGGCGCTAGTCAATCCACCAGTCGCGTCGGCCCTCGACGTCCTCGCGCGGAGACCCGCCGAGGTTGGGCGCGCCGATGACGAGGATCTCAAGGCCTTCGGGCCCGGCCTCGTAGCCTCGCCACGTGCCGGGCGGGACGCGCACCGCGTCCCATTCCTCGAGCTCGACGATCTCCTCGTCGAGCTTCATCCGCCCGCTCCCGCGCAGGACCACGTACACCTCCTCCTGCTCCTTGTGCGTGTGGCCGTACGGGAAGCGATGGCCGGGCGGGATGCGCTGGTAGCCCAGGCCGGATTTCTCGAGCTCGAGCGCCCGGGTCGCCAGGCGGAACTCCAGGTCCGGAGCGCCGTCGAAATTGGGCCCGACGTCCTCCAGGTCCTGCTTGAGGTTTCTGAGAGTGAACGGCATGGCGCGATCCTATGGCTGCCCTCCTCCGGACCCGCGCGGCCTGCTCAGAGCAGCCCGCGCTTGGCCGCCGCCGCGACCGCCGCGGCGCGGGTGGGGAGGCCGAGCTTGGTGCGGACGTTGGCGACGTGGCGGTGGACCGTATGGGGGCTGAGGACGAGGCGCTCGGCGATCTCGCGGTCGGAGAGTCCGCCGGCGACCAGGGCCAGCACCTCGGTCTCGCGGCTGGTCAGGTCCTGCCCCTCGGCGGGCGTGCCCCGATCCGGCTCGGCCCTGGCCCCTACCGCGGCGGCGCCGTCGACGCCGAGCGCGTTCAGCGTGGCGCGCAGGACCGCGCCGGAGTCGCCGAGCCAGGGGAAGTGGTCCGCTCCCTCGAGCGCCACGAAGCTCGCCCCCGGCAACTCGGCCGCCAGCTCGCGCCCGAGCCCATACGGGATCGCGCGGTCCTCGCGGCGGTGCAGGACGGCCGCCGGCGTGGTCACCTCGCCGAGGCGCGCGGCGACGTCGAACCGGTAGACGGCCTCCAGCGAGCGCGCCGCCTGCTCGGCGCTCGTCGCCTCGCGCTGGTAGGCGACGAAGGCGTCGCGCTCGGGCCCGTCGGCGCTCGGCATGAAGACGTCGGCCAGCACCCGCGAGCCGAGGCCCCAGTGCTCGCGGACCAGCTCGACCATCGCCGCACGGGCGCGGGCGTCGGCGATCGCCGCCCCCGAGGCGTAGCCGCCGTAGATCACCAGTCCGTCCACCCGCTCGGGACGGCCGGCGGCGAAGGCGATCCCGACCGGCGCCCCGGAGGAGCCGGCGAAGAGGTCGACCGACGGCGCCCCCGATGCCTCGACCACGGCGGCGAGCGCCGCCGCTTCCCCCTCGACGGTCGCCCCCGAGGCGGCGCCGTCGGCGGAGACGCCGGTTCCCGGCGGGTCGTAGCGGAGCACCGTGCGGTGGCGGCCGAGGGCTTCGACGAAGGCGCGGAAGCGCGGGTCGCGCCAGTTCAGCTCGAGGTGGCTCATCCACCAGCCGCAGAGCACCAGCGGCGGCCCGTCCCCGCTGCGCGCCCAGGCGATGCGGCGCCCTCCCTCCTTGGTGAAGCGGATCTCCGGGTCTTCCACAGACCCAGCCTAGAGCCAGTGCCATGGCCCGAAAAGGCCATCCGAAGTTGGCCGGGATGGGCGAAGCGGTGACGGGAGCGCGCCGCTTGAATCGACCGCATGACTACCTACACCGTGGAGAACCCGCCCGTCGAGATCGCCGAAAGCCGCTTCACCGCGGCCCTCTACGACCCCTTCCTCTGGTTGGGCGAGAGGCTGGGCATGGCGGCGCGCCGGCGGGAGCTCCTGGCCGATGCCCGCGGCGCCGTGCTCGAGATCGGCGCCGGGACCGGGCTCAACCTCCGCCATTACCCGCCCGGGCTGGAGGAGCTCGTGCTGGTCGAGCCCGGCGAGCCGATGGCGGATCGGATCGACCTCTCGCGGGCTCCGGACGGCGTGCCGGCCAGAGTGGTCCGCGCCCCCGCCGAGCAGCTCCCGTTCGCCGACGGAGCCTTCGACGCCGTCGTCTCGACCCTCGTCCTCTGCACCGTCTCCGACCCGGCTCGGGCGATCTCGGAGGTGACCCGGGTCCTGAAGCCGGGAGGCCGCCTGCTCTTCTGCGAGCATGTGGGGGCGGAGTCGGGCTGGCGGCGTGCGTTGCAGCGGCGCTCGGTGCGGCCCTGGGCCGCCTTCGCCGACGGCTGCCGCTGCGACCGGCCGACGCTGGCGACGATCGAATCGCAGCTCCGGGTCCAGTCGGTGCGGCGCGGCCGCTGGCGGGGGATGCCGGCGATCGTCAAGCCGCTGATCTGGGGCAGCGCGGTTTCCGCCGATGCCTTCTGACCAGATCGTCTGACTAGAGTTCCGGGAGTGAGTGGGAAGAAGAGCGGCTCGAAGGCGGAAGAGGGAAGCTCTCCCTCCCAGCTGATAGATGCGCGGATCGAGGAGCTGGGCGACTGGCGGGGCGAGACGCTCTCCCGGATCCGGGCTCTCGTCAAGGAGGCCGACCCCGAGGTGGTGGAGGAGTGGAAATGGAGGGTCCCGGTGTGGTCGCACGACGGCATCGTCTGCACCGGCGAGACCTACAAGAAGGTCGTGAAGATGACCTTCGCCAAGGGCGCCTCGCTGGAGGACCCGTCGGGCCTCTTCAACTCCAGCCTCGAGGGCAACGTCAGGCGCGCGATCGACTTCCACGAGGGCGAGGAGATCGACGAGGCGGCGCTGAAGGAGCTGATCCGCGCCGCGGTGGCGCTGAACGCGTCCGCGGCCTAGCTCAGGTCGGCTCGGCGCCCGCCGGTTGCCGCCGCCAGGCCCGCCCGAGCTCGCGCATCATCCGGGGGTAGACGATCAGGTGGCGGAAGGGCGCGATCGCGGCCATGTAGGCCTCGCCGCGGCGCCCGTTCGGCTTCACCAGGACCGCCATCTGGCCGCGGTAGCCGCCGCTCTCGTCGGGGACCCAGCCGAGGTGGAGCACCCCGTGCATCGTCCCGTTGGCGACCTCGGCGGCGTACTCGTCGTCGGCCAGGTACAGCGGCGAGAACGGCAGCGCCTCGGGGGAGGGCCCGGAGGGGCCGTCGTGCAGGTCCGCCGGCAGCCGGTCCCGCAGGGTCGGGACCCGGGAGCCGAGGCCGGTGCCGGGCTCGTCCCAACCGAGCAGGCCGCCGATCTTCCAGCGGATCGCGAAGAGGGCGCGGACGGCGGCGGAAGGGCTCTGCGCCGGGTCGAGCGAGGAGGCGAGGCGCAGCAGCCGCGGGAAGTCTCCGGGGCCGCCGGGGGTGGGGAGGGCCCAGACGTCCTCGACGCGGAAGTCGGGCGTCAGCTCGTGGATCCGCCACGGATGCGAGGTGTGCGCGCTCTCCGGGAGCCTCATCCCCGTCAACGGTAGAAGGCGCGGCGCCGACGCGCGAGCGAAAAAAGGGGAAGATGGACCGGTCATGGCGAAGAACGAGGGATCGGGGGCGATCTCGCCGACCGCCCACTACACCGGCGAGACCTGGGTCCGCAACGGCCTCTCCCACCCCCAGCTCGGGACCTGGCAGGGCCGCTTCTTCCACCGCACGATGGCGCTGCCGAACGCGGCCAGCAGGATGCTCGGCGGCCCCAGCCTCGAAGGCGCGCTCCTCGCCCGGCACCGCATCATCGACGCCTGCCTCGGGGAGCTGATCGGCGGCGGCGTCAGCCAGGTGGTCGAGGCCGCCTGCGGCATGTCGCCGCGCGGCTGGCGCTTCAGCGAGCGCCATGGAGACGAGCTCACTTACATAGAGGCCGACCTGCCGGCGATGGCCCGGCGCAAGCGGGAGGCGTTGGCGCAGATGGGGTCCCTCGGCGACCGCCACCGCGTCGTCGAGCTCGACCTCCTCCGGGACGGCGGGCCGGACAGCCTCGAGTCCCTGGTCGAGACCCTCGACCCGGCGAAGGGGTTGGCGATCGTCACCGAGGGCCTGCTGACCTACCTGGACGACGGGACGGTGGAGGCGCTGTGGGCGCGGCTGGCCAGGGTGCTGCGCCCCTTCTCGAAGGGCGCCTACCTGGCCGACCTGCGCTACGCCCGTCCCGGTCGCGGCGCCTCCGAGCGCGCCTTCGACCTGCTCCTCGGCGCCTTCGTCCGGGGCAGGGTCCATCCCTACCGCGGCGACGAGGCTTCCGCCAAGGCGACCCTGCTCGCGGCCGGCTTCGAGCAGGTCCGGCTGCACCGCGGCGACGAGCACGCGGCAGCCGCCGAGACCGGCCAGGACCCGGGCGCCGGCGCGCTCTGCATCATCGAAGCCACCGCCTGAGGGGGCGCCGATGTTTGGGCGGCGCCTGCTCCGGGCAGAGTTGCGGTCGGGAGTACTGAAAATCGATGATTGCCAGTCCGACCTTCACGCGCACCCGGAAGTTCGCCGCCGTTGCCGCGGTCGGAGCGATCCTCGCCCTCGCCCTCCTCGCGCAGGCGGCGAGCGCGGCCGCCGCGCCGCTGCGGTACGTGGCGCTCGGCGACTCCTACAGCGCCGCCTCCGGCGTGCTGCCGCCCGACCCCCTGGCGCCGCCCGAGTGCCTGCGCTCGCTCCGCAACTACCCGCACGTGATCGCCGGCGCGATCGGGGCGCAGCTGCAGGACGTCACCTGCGGAGGCGCCGAGACCAGTCACTTCTTCGAAGCGCAGTATCCAGGGGTCGAACCGCAACTCGACGCCCTGAGCTCCGGCACCCAGCTCGTGACGATGACCATCGGCGGCAACGACAGCAACGTCTTCATCGAAACCGTCCTTGCCTGCGGCGCCGCCGGTCTCTCGACCCTCGGCCAGGGCAGCCCCTGCAAGGACCGCTACGGCTCCTCCTTCGAAGAAACGATCGAGAACAAGACCTACCCCTCGCTGGTGAGGGCGCTGAGCGCGGTTCGCGCGAGGGCGCCGCGGGCGCGGGTCGCGATCCTCGGCTACCCGTGGATCATGCCGGCGAGCGGCGGCTGCTTCGACAAGATGCCGGTCGCCGAAGGGGACGTCCCCTACGTCCACGGCATCCAGGCGACGCTCAACGACGCCGTCCGCCGCGCCGCCGCGGCCACCGGCGCGACCTACGTGAACTTCAACCGGGTCTCCACCGGCCACGACGCCTGCCAGCCGATCGGCGTCCGCTGGATCGAGCCCGTCCTCCAGGGCACCAACCCCGTGATCGTCCACCCCAACGCCCTGGGCGAGTCCGAAATGGCGGCGCAGACGATGCGGGTCCTGCGCCTGCGCTGAGCGCGGCTTTGTCAACCGCGCAACATCGCCGTCCTGGGCGTCTTGTTCCATTCGGGGCGGAGAGGGTTAGGTCATCAGATGCCGGTCTCATCCCCAACGCGCCCGTCGACGGGCCTAGAGGTCCCACGGCCGCTGGTCGAGCGACGGCGGCTGCGCCTCCGCGACGGCGCCGAGACCACCCTGCACGTCGCCCGCTTCGGCCGGGAGCAGTTCGCGCCGCGGGTGGTCGCGCTGGACCCGTGCTCGACGGTGCAGGGCTGGTGCGAGCGTAGCGGCGCCGAGCACGCGATCGTCGGCGGCTTCTACATGCGGCCGGGCGGGCCGGCCCTCGGCGACGTCTGGATCGACGGGGAGGCGCTGGCGACCGAGCCCTTCGACGCGCCCTGGCACCGCAAGCGCGCCTGCCTGCACGTCGACGGCGGCGATGCCCGGCTGGCGCCGCGGCGCGAGCTCGGCGACGTCCCGCGGGGCGACCTGCTGCAGGCGGGGCCGATGCTGGTCGCGAAGGGACGCTCCAAGGTACGGGCGGGCGCGGACCCGGAGGGCTTCTCCGCCGGCGCGCGCCAGTTCGACTCCGACATCACCGCCGGCCGCTATCCCCGCGCCGCCCTCGGCCTCGGCGGGCGGGAGCTGATCGCGGTCGCCTGCGACGGCCGCGCCGACGACGAGGCCGGGTTGACGATGGAGGAGCTGGCGGCGGCGATGATCGAGCTGGGAGCGGAGGCGGCGATGAACCTCGACGGCGGCGGCTCCGCCTCGCTCGTCGTCGGCGGCGCGCTCGTCAACACCCCGCGTGAGGAGCACGGGATCGAGCTGCTCGGCGGCCGCGAGGTCGCCACCGCCATCCACCTCGCTCCCCGCCGCGCTCTCTGACCAGGCTTCGCGCGGGCGTTAGCCTCGAAGGTGGTGAGCGTCACCGTCGACAGAGTGCTGATGGGGATCTACTTCTATCCCCGCGGCGGCTCTGCCCACGTCTGCCGCTCGATCGCCCGCGAGCTGGGCGCTGACGGGATCGAGGTCACCCTGCTCGCCGGCTCGCGCTCCGACCTCGGCGAGGCGGCGCTGGCCGAGGGCTTCTATGACGAGATCGACCTGCGCACGGTCGACTTCACCCCCGCCGTCCGTTCCGCCGATCCCCTGCGCTATCGGGGCCCGGCCGGGACCGCGCCGATCCACGGCTCCTACGAGGACCGTCCCGGCGCCGAGGACCCGGTCCTCGCCAGCCTCGACGAGGAGGCCTTCGAGCTGCAGGCCCGGGCCTGGACGGCGGCGCTGGCCGCGGCCGCCCCGCCCGGCATCGACGCCCTATACCTGCACCACCTGACGCCGCTCAACGAGGCGGCGGCGCGGGTCCTGCCGGAGGTCCCTGTGGTCGGCCACGTCCACGGCACCGAGCTGCTGATGCTCGAGCGGATCGAGGCGGGACCGCCGCCGGGCTGGGCCTGCGCGGCGGAGTGGGGGAGGCGGTTGCACCGCTGGGCCGCCGCCTGCAAGCGGATCGTCGTCAACGACCGCGGCGGTTTGCAGCGCGCCGCCTGCCTGCTCGGCCTCGAGGAGGAGCACTTTGCCTGTGTGCCCAACGGCTTCGACGGCGACTTCGCGCCCGGGCCGATCGACCGCCGCGCCCACTGGCGCCGCCACCTGGTCGAGCGGCCCCTGGGGTGGCGGCCGGGCGGCGGTCCCGGCAGCGTTTCCTACGCGGAGCGCGACCTCGGGGCGCTGGACGGGACGGTTCTGCTCGCGGTCGGCCGCTTCACCGCCGTCAAGCGCCTGCCGCTGCTGATCGAGGCCTTCGCCGAGGTGGAGGCGGAGCTGGCCGAGCCGGCGGCGCTGGTCCTGATCGGCGGCCATCCCGGCGAGTGGGAGGGCGAGCACCCCTACGAGGCGATCCGGCGCAGCGGCGCTCGCAACGTCTTCCTCGCCGGCTGGCACGCGCACGAGGAGTTGCCGGCGTTCCTGCGCGCCGGCGACCTCCTCGTCCACGCTTCGGTGCGCGAGCAGTTCGGCCAGGTGCTGATCGAGGCGATGGCCTGCGGCCTGCCGGCGATCGCCGTCGACCGCGGCGGTCCCGCGGCGATCGTCGAGGACCCGGAGACCGGTTGGCTGGTGCCGCCCGACGACCGCGACGCCCTCGCCGCGGCGATCAGCGCGGCGATCGGCGACGGCTACGAGCGGCGCCTGCGCGGCGAGCGGGCGCGGCAGGAGGCGACGAGCCGCTACTCCTGGCCGCGGATCGGCAAGGAGCTGGCGGGGGTGGTGCGGGGTTCCGTTGCTTGCGCCCTGCTCGCGCTGGCGCTGCTGCTTCTCCCCGCGGGCGGGGTCGCCCAGGCGCGCTCCCTCTACTGGGGCGCCTGGATCGGCCCGCAGCTGACCGGCTCCGAACCGCCCTGGGACATGGCGGCGGCGCGCCGCTTCGAAGCGACCGTCCACCACGGCCTCTCGCTGCTCGAGTTCTCCTCGCCCTTCGCCAGCTGCGGCGGCCGGCGCTGCAGCTTCTACCCCTTCCCGACCCAGGAGATGGAGAAGATCCGCCGCCACGGCGCGATCCCGCTCTTCAGCTGGAACTCGGGCGCCAGCGGCAGGGACGGCGCCTTCCGCCTCGCCGACCTGCGCCGCGGCCGCTACGACGCCTACATCCGCCGCTTCGCCCGCGCGGCCAAGGCCTGGGGGCACCCCTTCTTCCTCCGCTTCGACTGGGAGATGAACGGCGACTGGTTCCCCTGGGGCGCCGGCACGAACGGGAACCGGCCGGGGCAATTCAGGGCCGCCTGGCGCCACGTCCACGACGTCTTCCGCCGGGTCGGCGCGAACAACGCGACCTGGGTCTGGTGCCCGTACGCGCGCGACGAACCGCTGCGCCGGTTCTACCCCGGCGGGCGCTACGTCGACTGGACCTGCCTCGACGGCTACAACTGGGGACCGAACGCGCCGGAGCCGGCGCCGTGGCGGAGCTTCCGCGAGATCTTCGCCCCCGCCTACCGGCGCATCACCGGCAGCATCGCCCCCGGCAAGCCGATGCTGATCGCCGAGGTCGCCTCCAGCGGCGCCGCCGCGGCCAAGGCGGACTGGGTGCGGGGGATGTTCGGCGCCCTGCGCGGCGGCTTCGCGAAGATCCACGGGCTGGCCTGGTTCGACAAGGTCGACCGCGGAGTGGACTGGCCGCTGGAGACCTCCGCCGCCGTCACCCAGGCATTCGCCCGAGGGTTGGATCATGGTTACGAAGGGAATGCCTTCGCACGGATTCACCGTAGCCCGATCCCGCCGCCGCGACGCTGACCAGCACCATTGCCGAATGCGTGCCGTGGTTCGTCCCTGTGCGCTGGCTCTGTACTTCGTCGCGCTGGTGCTCTGGAGCGCGCACTACGGGATCCCGGTCCAGCGCGAGCTGGTGATCCTCTGGATCTGCGGCGCGCTGGCCTGCGCCTCGATCGGGCGGCCGCCGCGGGAAATCCTCGAGCTGCTGCGCGACTGGCTGCCGATCGTGCTGGTGCTCTGCGCCTACGACTTCAGTCGCGGCGCCGCGGACTCGCTGGGGACCGGCGTCCACGTCCACCCGATGGTCGACTTCGACCGCTTCCTCTTCGGTGGCGAGGTGCCGACCGAATGGCTGCAGGCGCACCTCTACGACCCCCAGGCGGTGCACTGGTGGGACGTCCTCTTCACCCTCGTCTACACCTCCTACTTCATCGTCCCGTTCGTCCTCGCCGGGGTGCTGTGGGCTCGCGACCGGCTCGCTTTCGAGCGCTTCAGCCGCCGGCTGGTGACCCTCGCCCTGGCCGGTCTCGCCACCTACGTCGTCTTCCCGGCGGCGCCGCCGTGGCTGGCCGGCGAAATGGGGATCCTCGGCGAAGTCCAGCGCACCACCAGCAGGGGGTGGGAGGTGTTGGGGACGGGCACCGCCTCGCTCTTCTCCGAGGGGCAGGCGGGGGTCAACCTCGTCGCCGCGGTCCCCTCGCTGCACGCCGGCTTCACGATGCTGGTGGCGCTCTTTCTCTGGGGCCGAGTGCGGCCCTGGCTGCGACCGCTGCTGATGCTCTATCCGCTGGCGATGGGGATCACGCTGATGGCGACCGGCGAGCACTACTTCTTCGACGTCCTCCTCGGCTGGATCTACGCCGGCGCGGTGGTGGCGGCATGGAGCTGGTGGGAGCGCCGCCGCGCGCCGGGACTATCCCCGCAGGCGGATGTTTCGCTGCAGCCGCAGCGCCCCTGAGCGGCCCGCGTCTTCGAGCTCGACCGCGACCTTCAGGCGGCTGGCGTGGCGCCGCGCGGTCGCCAGCAGCTTGCGCCCGCCCTTGCCGAGCGGCAGCCGCAGCGTCCGCCGCTGCCCCTGCGTCAGCGAGTAGCCGCCGCGTGCCAGCGAGCGCCGCTTGCCATTCCGCCGGGCGCCGATCGAGACGTGGCCGGAGCAGTTGCCGCCGCGGCCGCAGCGCAGGCGCACCAGCAGCGCCCGCCGCGTGGCGGCGACCGACCGCACCGTCGTCAGCCCGAAGCCGCCTTTGAGCGGCACGGCGCCGGGTTCTTCGTAGCCGGCGGCCAGTTCGTATCCCGGCGGCAGCTCCTTCGGCGCGGGGGACTGGACGACGCCGCCGAGGGAGCCGGGCTGCTCGCGCACCGGCAGCCGCAGCTCGAGGTTGCTGACGGTGATCGGCGCCTGCAGGTTCGACGGGCGCGAGTAGGGCGCGTCGCTCGGGAGCAGCTCGAGCTTGACCACGTCGCCGGCGGCGAAGCGGTAGGCCTGGGGGTGGAGCTGGAAGACCGTCTTGCCGCCGCTGCCGGGGCGCAGCAGGCCGCGGGCGACGAGCCGCTCCTTGCCTTCGGGGTTGACGTCGAGGAGGCGGGCGGCGAGCTCGGATTCGCTGCCGGTCGTGGCGAGGTCGGCGATGATCGTCGGCGAGCCGAGCAGGGTGAAGCCGCCGCCCGGCACCGGCGGCAGCCGGTAGCTGGCGGCGCCCGGCTGGTCGGCGCCGGAGGCGGTCGTGCAGGCGTTGCCCGTGGCGATCGGGTCGAATTCCTTGCCGATGGTGGGATCGCCCGCCGCCGGCAGGATCGTCTGCGGGGCGGCGCTGTCGAAGCGGATCTCCCCCGGCGCCAGGTCCTTCCAGGAGTCGGCCGTGTACGGGCCTTCGGAGGGGCCGCCGCAGACGGTGCTCAGCGCCGTCGCGCTCGAGGCCGGGGCCGGCCCTTCGCCCTTCAGGTAGTGGTCGAACCAGGTTTCCTCGCGGGCGCGGAAGAGCGCCTCGTCGGCCGGCTTGTTCTGGCTGCGGGCATGTCCGTCGTCCATGAAGAAGAGCGAGATCGGGTTGCCCGGGAACTGGGTGCGGGTGCGGTTGTAGAAGCGGATCGCCTCGTCGGGCGGGAAGAGGTCGTCGTTCCAGCCGCTCTGGATCAGGAGCGGCGCCGGCGGCTGGCCGTGGTCGATGTAGTAGGAGGAGTGGTAGGTGGTGATCTGGTGCACCACTTCGGCGGCGAGCGGATTGGTGCCATACGGCTCGCCGGCGTTGATCAGCGTGTACCAGGTGGTCAGGTCCGCTTCCGGGTCGGTTTTCGGCGCCGCGTAGTTGCTGTCGGCGAGGCCGAGCCCGTAGAGGCCGGTCACGTAGGAGGCCTTCTCGACCCCGATCGGGGCGTTGCCGTTCGGGCCGAGGTAGGGGGAGTCGGCGACGTAGTCGAGCATGGTCCCGTTCGGCATCAGCGAGTAGGCGAGGTCGGTCCAGGGCCACTGCGGCACCGCCGCGGCGAGTTCCATCGGCGTCCCTTTCGGGCTCTTCCACGGGACCAGCGAACCGTCGGGGAGCATCGTCCGGTTGCGCAGCGCCGCCAGCGCCATCGAGATCCCGCCGCCGTAGGACATCCCGGTGGCGCCGATCTTCTGCGGCTGCGCCAGCCCTTCGTCGGCGAGGACGGAGATCAGGTACTGGGCGTCGCGGACTTCGTAGCGATCGTCCATCAGATGGTTGTAGCCGTGGGCGCAGGCGGGGTTGAGCGCCGATTTTTCCGGGTCGGCGCTGCCGCACGATTCGCCCCAGCCGCGGTCGCTCATGCTGAAGACGACGTAGCCGTGTTCGGCCCAGCCCTGGGTCTGTTCGTTCAGCCCGATCTTCGAGCCGCCCCAGCCGTGGAAGTCGCCGATCACGGGATAGGGACCGTCGGCGCCTTCGCTCGGGGCGGGCGGCAGGATCACGTTTACGTCGATCTTCGTTTCGCCGTCCCAGGTCGTCGTTTTGCCGCCGCAGAGGCGGACGTTGCCGTTGGCCGGCTGCACCGCGCAGCTGAGGTCGCCGCCGTAGAGGGTGGAGAAATCCGCGCGCGCCGCGGGGACGACGGTGAGGGCGGCAAGCAGGGCGACCGCGACCGCGCCCAGCATCCACCTCGCTCTCTCTACGCTCAAATCCCGCGTCTCCTCTGCGTGAACGCGCCTCCTCGACAAAGCGCTGTGCTTTTACCCGAATGCAGGAGAAGGCAACCAGACCTCGGTCAAAACGAAACTTGCGGAAGTCAACGCTGGGAGCGCCGGGCATGTCCCAGCCTTTCTCTCCAAGCTCCCAAGGGGCGCCTTTGGTCCCTACATCGAGCGTTCCGTTCTCTTCAAGTACGAACTCGTGCTTGTTTTTGACTCTTGATTTCGCGAGGCATCCCCTTTTTGCGGTGCGCCTTTTCCCTGTCATGCATGGATTAGGCGCACCGCTGTGCCGAACGCTCAGGCGAGGCGGCGGGAGAAGCTCTCCTCGAGGGACTCCTTGCCTTCTTCGCCGGGGACGGTCTTGTCGAGCCGCATCGTCGCGCTGCGGCCTTCCAGTTCGAGGGTCGCGACCTGGTTGTCGAAGCAGGGGCCGTCGAGGGGACGCCAGCGGATGCCCGGATCGAGGGCGCCGCTGATCCGCGCCAGCAGCCGCGCGACGGCGATCGCGGGGCGGCGGAAGCCGGCCCGCACCACCCGCCGCTCTTTCTCGGCGAGAGGGTTGCGGTAGGGCGAGCAGACCGCCTGGTAGATCGGGCTGCGGCCGGCCGATCGCCCGTCGGCCGCCTTCGGGTAGGCGGCCTCGCAGAGGTAGGCGTGGTGGACGTCGCCGGAGAGGACGACGATCGAGGCCGGCGCCTTGCCGCGCTCGCCGGCGGCGACCTCGCCGAGCAGGTCGCGCAGCTTCGCGAACGACTCGCCGAAGGCGGCCCAGTGGTCGAAGTCGACCGCGCGCCGCAGCTTCTCGGCCGCCCAGGCCGTCGGCCTGCCCCAGGCGCCGTCCGCTACCCGCTCGTTCCAGGCCTCGAGCCGGTCGAAGGCGGGTGAGAGCAGCCAGGGCACCGTGGTCGCGATCAGCAGGTGGTCGAAGTCGCCCTCGGTCCTGGCGACGATCCACTCCCACTCCTCGTCGTCGACGATCGCGCGGCGGTCGGGCTCCAGCACCCGCCCGGCGCGGGAGTCGACGAAGATCGCCCGGGTGCGGCCGAAGTCGCGGCAGAAGCTCCAGCGGGTGCCGGCGCCGTGGACGCTGGTACGGCGCGCCCAGTCGAACAGCTCCTCGCCGGCGTGCTGGTTGCCGCGCACCCGCTGGTAGAGCTCGTCCTCGGAGAGCTCGCGCGGCGAGAGGTTGCCGAGGTGCTGGTAGATCCAGTAGCTGGCGACGCAGCCGACGGCGCGGCGGTGCCACCACGACTTCTCCTGCATCTCCAGCAGCCAGCTGCGGGAGATGTTCCAGTCGTCGCTCATGTCATGGTCGTCCCACAGCATCGAGACCGAGACGTTGGCGAAGAGCCAGCGGATCAGCGGCTCCTCCCAGCTCTCCCGGTAGAGCCAGGTGTACTCCTCGAAGTCGGTCACCTCGTCGCCCGGCGGGGTCTCGGTGCCGCGCCGCCGGCGGATCTTCTCGCGCGTCTTCGGCGAGCCCTCGTCGACGTAGACCTGGTCGCCGAGCAGGAACAGCTGCTCGGGCCAGTCCTCGCGCTCGCCCTCGGCCATCTGCTTGGCCAGCACCCAGAGCGCGTCGACCTCATGGCCCTCCTCGCTTGCGTCCTTCGACTCGGTGAACGGGGCCTCGTGCGGCACCGCCACCCGGCAGGAGCCGAAGCAGATGTCGAGCGCCTTGTCGGCGTCGACGGTGCGGATCGCGCTCGGCGGCAGCTCGGAGCCGGGCTCGGGCCAGCGTGGCTCGCCGTCGAGCCGCACCTCGTACTCGTAGCGCGAGGCCGGCTCGAGGCCCTCGATGCAGACGACCGCGTAGTGGTGGCCCTCGACCCGGAAGGTGTGCTCGCGGTGGCCGAGGACCTCGACCTCGCAGGCGTCGCTGGTCTCCACCCAGACCGTCGCCTGGGTCTCGGAGACGTGCCGCAGCAGCGGCCCGAGGACGAGATCGCTCATGTTCCTCTGCTCCCCGCCGGCGGCCCGCTTCATGCGGAGCCGCCGGCGACGCCGCTCTTAGAGCCGACCCAGCAGGAGGAGGATGAGGAGGATGATCGCGATCAGGCCGAGGATCCCTCCGGCCACGGCCACCTTCAGCAGCACCAGCACGATCGCGACGATGATGATCAGTCCGATCAACGCTCCAACCATTGTGAGTCCCTCCTTTGGATCGGTTTCCCTAAGGAACGGCCCCGCCCCTTTACCCGTCAGGCCGATTTAGAAAAGCGCTGACAACGTGCCGGAAACATCCGTTTAGGAGATGTCACTTGGTGCAACCCTTGACTGGATGGCTCGCGATGATGGGAAGATTCCCCGATGAGCGAAGCAGCGGCAACTGCCGGGCTCAACCGGCTGTTCTCGGACGACCGCCTCACCCGCCGGGCGGTCGCGGGGGATCAACGCGCCTTCGCCGCGATCTTCCGTCGCTACCACCAGCCCCTCTACCGCTTCTGCCTGGCGATCGTCGGCAACCCCGACGACGCCCAGGAAGCGCTGCAGAACACGATGGCAAAAGTGCTGCGGGCGCTGCCGGGCGAGGAGCGCGAGATCGAGCTGAAGCCGTGGCTGTACCGGATCGCCCACAACGAGTCGATCGACCTGCTGCGGCGGCGGCGCGAGACCCGCGAGCTCGACGTCGAGCAGGTCGCCCCCGGCTACGGGCTGGCGGAGGACGTGGCGACGAGGGAGCGGCTGCGAGGGCTGCTCGCCGATCTGCGCGAGCTGCCCGAACGGCAGCGCGAGGTGCTGGTGATGCGCGAGCTCTCCGGCCTCGACTTCGAGGAGATCGGCGCCGCCCTGGGGACCTCCGACGCGGTGGCGCGGCAGACGCTCTACGAGGCGCGGCAAAGCCTGCGGCAGATGGACGAGGGGCGTGAGATGAGCTGCACGGCGGTCACCAAGGCGCTCTCCGACGGCGACGGACGGGTCATCCGGCGCCGCGACGTCCGCGCGCATCTGCGCGCCTGCGCCGACTGCCGCCGCTTCGGCGAGGAGATCGAGACCCGGGAGCGGGACCTGGCGGCGCTCTCGCCGCTGCCGGCGGTGGCGGCGGCGGGGATGCTGCACGGCCTGCTCGGCGGTACGCAGGGCGCGAGCGCCGGTGGCGGCCTGGCGGCGACGCTCGGCGGCGGCGCGGCGAAAACGGTCGGCGTATCGGTCGTGGCGAAAGGGGTGGCGACGGTGGCGGTGGTGGCCGCGATCGGGGTCACGGCCGCCGACAAGAGCGGGGTGATCCACCTCGGCCTGCCCGGCGACCGGGCGGCGAAGTCGAGCACCTCGGCAACGCAGGGCGGCTCGGCGACGCAGGGCGGCACGGCGACGCAGGGCGGCACGGCGGGCGCTCGCGGCGAATCGGCTGGGGCGGCCGGTGCCAGCCCGGCGGGAGCCGGCAACGCCGGCCGCGCTCAGGCCGGGGCCAAGGCCGGCGCGGGAAATGCGGCCTCGCACTCCCGAGGCCACGGGCAGGCCCATCAGCATGGCCGCGCCGGCACGGTGGCCTCGGATCCGAGCGCCGAACATCCCTCCGGCCGCGGCCACGAAAAGCAGCACCCCGCCGCCGCCACGCAGGGCCAGGAAGCCGCGGCCGCCCACCAGCCCGTCCAGCAGGGATCGGGCAGCGGCAAGAGCGAACATGCGGCGTCTCCGCCCGCCTCCTCTCCGCATCCGTCGCCGGCGGCCGAACCGCCTGCGCATCCGCCCGCGAGCCCGCCGGCCGCGGCCCCGGAAGCGCCGTCGCAGTCGAAGCCGAGCATCGAAACGATCGCCCCGGCGCCTGTGCGCGAAACCGGCCCCTCGGTCGAAAAAGATTCCTAAAGCGGGAAAAAGGTCCTGACGCGGGGGTCCTCTGCCTCGTTTCAGAGGCGGTAAACGGAAACGGAAGCCCCGGGCCAGTCAGGGGCGCCCCCGATCAAAGGAGGCTCGATGAAGCTCCGCATGAAGCTCGCCGTTCTCCTCGGTGCGCTCGCACTCGCGGTCGCGCCGGCGATGGCGCTGGCCAGCGGCCAACCGACCGAACCGGGTAGCCAGGGCCAAGGCAAAGGCCCGCACTACACGCCGGAAACCCCCGCCAACCCGACTCCGGGGCCGAACGCCCCGCTGCCGGAAAAGGCGAAGGCCTACGGCGTCCACTGCAAGGACCAGAGCCGCAAGCACGTCAAAGGCGAAAAGGGCACTCCCTTCAGCCAGTGCGTGACGGCGATGGCCCGTGCCGCCAACGACGAAAGCGTGACTCCTCGTCAGGCCTGCAAGGAAATGAGCCGCAAGCACGTCAAAGGCGAGAAGGGGACTCCCTTCTCCCGTTGCGTGGTCGCCGCGGCCCAGGTCCACAAGGAACAGCAGGAACAGCAGCAGGAAGAACAGCAGCAGTCCTGACGTCACCCTGAATGGGTCCAGCCCCGCCGTCTCCTGAAGGAGCGGCGGGGCTCCCATCGCTTGACGAACCGGCGCTTCTTCGCCAGCATCGAACAATGGTCCAGGGGGGCATTGCGAAAGCGGGCGCCATCTGCTTGTGCGCGCTCGGCCTGCTGCTGGCGCTCGCCGCGCCGGCCGCCGCCGCGATGTACTTCGGCGCCACGATCAGCGGCGAAACCTACGGCCAGACCGGAAACGCGCCGCGCAACGAAACCGCCTGGAACCTGTTCGAGCGCCACGCCGGCAAGAAGGTGGCGATCCTCAACCAGGGCCAATCCTGGGCCAGCTTCGACCAAACCGAGATGAACGCGACCGCCGCCCGCGGCGCGATCCCGCTGGTGACGATGGGGCTCGGCGAAGTGACCCTCGAAAGCGTCGCCGACGGCAGCCAGGACGCGGCGATCAAGAAATGGGCGCAGGAAGCGAAGGCCTGGGGCCGGCCGTTCCTCTTCGCCCCCTGGTGGGAGATGAACGGGGACTGGTACGCCTGGGGGCGCAGCCCCGACTTCGTCGCCGCCTGGCGCCACTTCCACGACGTCGTCGCCGCCCAGGGCGCCACCAACGTCACCTGGGCCTGGATCGTCAACGGCATCTGGTCGGACCCGGAATCGAACCCGACCCCCTACTACCCCGGCAACGCCTACGTCGACTGGACCGGCATGGACACTTACAACTGGGGACGCAACCCGGCCCAGCCGGACCGCTGGCTCAACCCCGCGCAGACGGTCGACCCGACCCTGCAGATCCTGAAGGAACTCGGCCCGGGGAAGCCGGTGGCGATCGTCGAGAGCGCCTCCACCGAGTACGGCGGCAACAAGACCGACTGGATCCGGGAAATGCTGACGACCTACCTGCCCCACCACCCGGAAATCGCCGCCTACCTCTGGTTCAACTGGAACTTCCCCAAGAACGGGCTCCGCCACGACTGGCCGATCGAGTCCTCGGCGCCGGCGCAGCAGCAGTTCCGCCAGGCGATCCAGAGCAGCCTCTTCGTGCCGGCGCCGGTCTCGCTGCCGGCGCTGACCAAGGTGATGCCCCCCTCGCCCGGGAGCGGCGACCCGCCGCAGGCGGCCGACCTCTCGCCGCCGGGCGAAGTGGTGGGCGGCTCGGACGTCGCGGTCGCCCCCGACGGCACCTCGACCGTCGTCTGGAGCGCCCGCCAGGGCGGTGGCGAATTCAGGGTCTTCGCGCGCCGGATCGCCCCCGACGGCACCCCCGGGCCGATCCAGCAGCTCTCGGCCTCTGGCCAGGACGCGCTGAGCCCGCAGGTGGCGATCGCGCCCGACGGCACCGCCGTCGTCGCCTGGACCCGCTCCGACGGCTCCAGCTTCCTCGTCCAGGCGCGCCGGATCGCCCCCGACGGCACCCCGGAAGAAAGCACCAAGAACCTCTCGACCACCGGCCACGACGCCTACGAGCCGCAGGTGGCGGTCGCCCCCGACGGCACCGCGACCGTGGTCTGGAAGAAATTCGACGGCTTCCACTACCTCATTCAGGAGCGCCGGATCGCCGGCGACGGGACGCGCGAGGCTTCCTCCCACACCCTGTCGGAAGCCAAGCAGGACGCGGTCGAACCGCAGGTGGGAGTCGCCGAAGACGGCACCGCGACGGTCGTCTGGAGCCGCTACGACGGCTCCGAGTCGGTCGTCCAGGCGCGGCAGATCGCCCCCGACGGCGAACCGGAACCGGCGACGGAAACCCTCTCGGCCACTGGCGAGAGCGCGATCCAGCCGCGGCTGGCGACGGCGGCCGACGGCGCCTCGACCGTCGTCTGGAACCGCTTCGACGGCTCGAACTGGATCGTCCAGGCGCAGCGGCTCTCTCCCGCCGGCCTGCCCGAAGGCGCGACCCAGGACCTCTCGGCGGCGGGGCGCAGCGCCGCCGAGCCGCAGCTCGCGCTCGGCCCGGCGGGGGCGGCGACGGTCGTCTGGGACCGCTTCGACGGCAGCAACTTCGTCGTCCAGGCCCGCCGCCTCGATCCGGCGGGGGAACCGGCGGGACCTGCGGTTCAGCTCTCCGCCGGCGGCCGCGACGCTGCGGAGCCCGCGCTCGCGATCTCCCCCGACGGGACGGCGACCGTGCTCTGGAGCCGCTTCGACGGCTCCAGCTTCATCGTCCAGCGCCGGGACCTCGAGCCCGACGGCACCCTCTCCGCCACCGAAAGCCTCTCCGCCGCCGGCCGCAGCGCCAGCTATCCCACGCTCTCATGGGGCGGCGACGGGGCCCTGGCGATGGCCTGGAGCCGCTACGACGGCGCCGCCGACGTCGTCCAGTCGAAGACGGTCCCCCTACCGCCGCCCCCGCCGCCGACCGGATCCTCCGGGTCGACCGGGCCGCGGTCGACCTCGAAGCCGGTTGACAACTCGTTCCGGCTCGGTCGCCCCCGCCTCAACCGCAGGCTCGGGACCGCCACCCTCGCGGTCACCGTGCCGGGGCCGGGGGAGGTGAGCCTCCTCGGCGCCGTTCCCCGCCACCGGCACGCGGCCGGGGCCGAGACGATCGTCCTGCGGATCGTCCCCCGGACGGCGCAACGTCGGGTGCTGGGGCGCCGGGGCAGCGTGCACCTGCGGCTGACCGTCGGCTTCGCGCCGACGGGAGGGACGGCCGGCAGCCGCGTCGTCAGGCTGCGGTTGAGGAAGGCCGGCTCGTGAGCTCGGCCAGGAACGGCGTCAGGTAGCGCCCGATCAGCTTGCTCGGGTTGTCGACCGGCCACGGCGGCCGCTCGCTGGCGACCGAGGTTTCGCCGTGCCCGCCGGCCAGCCAGCCGAACAGGTAGCGCGGCTTGGCGCCGGTCCAGAGGACGCCGCGCAGGACCGGGTCGAGCGGGTTGGCCTCGACGTCGCAGCCCAGCTCGGCGGCGACCGCTTCGGCGGCGACGTCGGCCTGCTGGGTCGCGATGCCTCCCTGCTTGACCGGGAAGTTGGTGACGTCGCCGACCGCGAAGGTGTGGGCCATGCCCGTCACGCGCGCGTGGTCGTCGACCGGGATGAAGCCGCTGGAGTCGTAGGGGAGGCCCTCTATGCGCCGGCCCTCGAGCCGGGGCAGGGCGATCACCGCGTCGGCCTCGACGTGCTCGCCGGGGACCGTCGAGAGGACCCCGCCCTCGTACTTGACCGGCGTCGCGCCGGTGACCACCTCGATCCCGTGTTCGGCGAGCAGCTCCCCGACCTGCTCGGAGGCGCGCCGGCCGAAGATCAGCAGCGGCCCGTCTTCGGGGGTGACGACGGTCAGCCGGGTTCCCGACACGCCGCAGCGCGACAGCTCGTGCGCCGCCAGCAGGGCCAGCTCGTAGGCGGGAAGAGCCCAGCCCTGACCGCCGGGCATGGTGAAGACCAGGTGCCGCAGCCGGCCTTCCCGCAGCTGCTGGACGACCTCCTGCACCTCTCCCTCGTCGGCGACCCCCCAGAAGGTCGTCGCCCCGGGAATCGACAGCAGCAGCCGCGAGCCGCAGGCGACGACGAGGTGGTCGTAGGGGATCTCCTCGCCGTCGTGAGTGGTGGCGCAGCGCAGCGCCGGGTCGACCGAGGCGACGTTTTCGAGCCTGAACTCGGCCCCGCAGAGATCGGCGAGGCGGGCGAGGTCGTAGCGCAGGACGCGCGAGGTCCCGTACGGCTCCCCGACCGCGAAGGGGCGGTAGACGAAGTCGCCGCGCCCGGCGCAGAGCTCGACCCGCGCCTTCTCCCCGGCCAGGTCCCGCAGGGCCAGGGCGGCCTCCAGGGCGCCGACGCCGCCGCCGACGATCAGGACTCTGGCGGACCCCGCATGGTTCATCCAGGGGAGTCTTCACCTACGGCTGAGTTCGCTCATCGGGGGAAAACCACGTTCCGGATGCGGGTTTCCCCTGAGCCCTCAGCCCGCGTCTGTGCCGCCGAGCGCCGACAGCGTCGCCACGACCGACTCTTCGAGAGCGGGGAGGGAGTAGCCGCCCTCCAGCACCGCTCCGACCGGCGCGCCCCAGCCCGCGGCGGCCGTGCGGACGAGGGCCGCCATGCGGCCGAAGGAGGCGGCCTCGAGCCGGCATTCCGCCAGCGGATCGTCCCGGTGGGCGTCGAAGCCGGCCGAGACCAGGACGAGCTGGGGGGCGAAGCGGGAGGCGGCGGGGAGGACCTCCTCCTCGAGCAGGGAGAGCCAGACGTCCTCGCCGCTGCCGGCGGGGACCGGCAGGTTGACCGTGTAGCCCTCACCCGGGCCGGAGCCGGTGTCGGCGCGGGCGCCGGTGCCGGGAAAGATCCCGCCCTGGTGGATGCTGGCGAAAAGGACGTCGGCGCGGCTGTGGAAGGCCGCCGCGGTGCCGTTGCCGTGGTGGACGTCCCAGTCGAGGACGAAGACGCGCTCGAGGCCGAGCTCGGCGATCGCCAGCGCGGCGGCGGTCGCGACGTTGCCGAAGAGGCAGAAGCCCATCGCCCGCGAGGGCTCGGCGTGGTGGCCGGGCGGGCGGACGGCGCAGAAGCCGACCTCGGCCTCGCCGCGCAGCAGGGCGCGGGTCATCTCGCAGGCGCCGCCGGCGCCGCGCAGGGCCGCCTCGTAGGAGTCTTCGCCGGCGTAGGTGTCGGCGTCGATCGCGCCGCCGCCCGAGCGGCAGAGCTCGCGGATCGCCTCGACGTGCTCGCGCGGGTGGATCAGCGCCAGCTCCTCCTCGGAGGCGCGCGGCGCCTCGCGCCGCTCCCACCCGAGCCAGTCGCGCGCCGCCAGCGCCGCGGCGATCGCCCGCAACCGGTCGGGATTCTCGGGGTGGCCGGGGAGCCCCTCCCGCGGGTCGTGCTCGAGACAGGCGGGATGACTGAAATACAGCATCGCGGCAATGTAGCTTCACCGCATGCCGCCCACCTCTTGGGACCAGGATGAGTCGCTCGTCGCCCTGGGCCGGGTCGTCAACGCGATCCGCAGGGAAAGAGGGCTGACCCAGGAGGAGCTCGCCGAGCGGGCAGGCCTGGGGGAGAGCGATGTCGGCGGCATCGAGAGCGGCCGCCGCAATCCCACCTGGGGGGCGGTCCGCAAGCTCAGCCACGGGCTCGGCCTCTCCCTGCCCGAGTTGATCCGCCGGGTCGAAGAGGCCGAACGGCAGGGTTAGGTGTCGATCAGCCCGTTCGCCAGCGCGTACCGCGTCAGTTCCGGGCGGCTCGAGAGGCCCAGCTTCTGCTGGATGTGGGCGCGGTGGGTCTCGACGGTGCGGACGCTGAGGGAGAGCTGCTCGCCGATCTCGCGGTTGGTGTGGCCGAGGGCCATCAGCTTGAGGACCTCGGCCTCGCGGGGGGAGAGCGCGGGGCGATCCTCGCCGCTGCCGTCTCTCAGGCCCTTGGCCACGGCGGGCGCCAGATGGCGCCGGCCCGCGGCGGCGGCGCGGACCGCCTCGATCAGCTCCAGGTGGGCGGAGTCCTTGAAGAGGTAGCCGCTGGCGCCCGCGTCGAGGGCGCGGCGGGCCAGGGAGAGGTCGCGTTCCATCGTCAGCAGCACGATCGCCGTTCCCGGCGCCTGCGCGCGCAGCTCCGGCACCGCGTCGACCGCCAGGCCGTCGGGCAGGTTGACGTCGAGGACGAGCACCCGCGGCTCCAGCTCGGCGACGGCCGCCCGCGCCGAGGCGATGTCGCCGGCCTCGCCCACCACCTCCAGGTCTTCCTGTCCCTCCAGCAGCGCCTTCAGCGCGCTCCGCACGACCGGGTGGTCGTCGACGAGGACGACACCGGTCTTCCCCTCACCCCGCTCGCTCACGCAGCGAGGGTATCGGTCCGTACCGCGCCGACGAGCTCGGCGAGCGAGCCGGTGACGGCTCGCCGCCCGGTCGCCTCGACGAAGCGATGGGCCGCCTCCTCTTTCGCCTCCCTCGCGCGAGGGCTCTGAAGCGGATCGGCCAGCATCATCAGCAGCTCGGCGTCGAGCCGCCGCGCCAGCAGCGCCGCGGTCAGGTCGCCGTCGACCGTCGCTCCGACCTCACGCATCTTCCCCAGCCCGTCGAGGGCGACCGGGATGCCGTTGTCGCCGGCGCAGACGACGAGGGCGCCGGAGTCGAGCAGCACCCGCAGGCTGCGGATCTCGGCGATCGCGTGCGGCGCGAGCGAGGAGCGATCGGGGACGACGACGACCTGGGTGAGGACGCTGACGACGTCGCGCTCGGGCAGCGCGTTGCGCAGCGCCAGCTCGAGCAGGTGGCCGGCGGGAGCGGGATGGGCGTGGGCGATGAGGACCTCGTTTCCCGTGGCGATCTCGGCGAGCGCCTCGGCGGCGGTTTCCACCTCGCGACGCTGGTTCGGGCTCAAGCTCGGTCCGACGGGGCGCACGAGGGTGTTCCCGCCCAGGGACAGCACGATTCTCATGCCTAGAGGATTGCGCGATCGAGCCCTTTTCCCATCGGCCGAAACCCACACTTCTCGTTGCGGGATTCGCACCGCTGCGGCACCTGGCAGACTGGGCGGCGGAGAGCGTCCGATGGAGAGCGGCGAGAAGGAGATAACCGTCGTCCTCGCCGACGACCACAACGTCATCCGCGCCGGCCTGCGGGCGATGCTGGAAATCGAGCGGGACCTGCGGGTGATCGGCGAGGCGGAGGACGCCCCGGGCGCGAGGAAGCTGGTGCGCGACCGCCAGCCCGACGTGCTCGTCCTCGACCTGCAGATGCCGGCGGCCGAGCCGGTCCGCGACGTACCGGCGCTGCGCGAGGAGGCTCCGGCGACCGCGATCGTCGTCCTGACGATGCGGGCGGATCCGCGCAGCGCCCGCGATCTGCTCCGCGCCGGCGCCTCCGGCTACGTGCTGAAGCAGGCGGCGGAGCGGCAACTGACGGAGGCGATCCGCATCGCCGCGGGCGGCGGCTCCTACATCGACCCCGAGCTGGGGGGCGAAGTGGCCCAGCTCGGCGCCGACCCGCTGGAGGAGCTGGGCGAGCGCGACCGCGAGCTGCTGCGGCTGCTCGCCCTCGGCCACACCAACCGCGAGATCGGCGAAAAGCTCTACCTCAGCGTGCGCGCGGTCGAGGTCAACCGGGCGAAACTGCTGGAGAAGCTGGGGTTGGAGACGCGGCCGGAGCTGGTCCGCTTCGCGATCGCCAACGGCGTCGTCAAGACCGGCGGGAACGGCGAGTAGAGCTCAGCCTTCGCGCAGGGGGACCCAGGCGGTGATCTCGGTGCCCTCGCCGGGCGTGGAGGCGACCTCGATCCTGCCCCCGAGCAGCTCGATCCGTTCCCGCATCCCGGTCAGGCCGCGGCCGGTGGGGCCCTCGCTGTCGAAGCCGGCGCCGTCGTCCCGAATCGAGATGCAGATCTCCCCGTCGCTCTGCTTTGCGGTGACGCCGGCCCGCGAGGCGGAGGCGTGCTTGACGACGTTGGTCAGCGCCTCCTGGACCAGGCGATAGATCAGCCGCTCGTAGTCGCGGTCGGGCTCGTCCTCGAGCTCGATCGTCGCCTCCACCTCGAGGCCGCCGCGGACGGAGCTCTCCTCGGCAAGCGCCCGCAGCGCCCCGGCGAGGCCGAGGCGTTCCAGCGGCGCCGGCCGCAGGTCGTTGATCAGCCGGTTCAGCTCGTTGATCTGCTGCTCGAGGCGGGCGATGGTGTCCTCGGCCGCCCACTCGATCCGCCTGGCCCGGTCCTCTCCCTTGCTCTGCAGCGCCGTCGCCAGGGAGATCCGGATCGCCGCCAACCCCTGCAGGGCGTCGTCGTGCAGCTCGCGCGCCCAGCGCTCGCGCTCCTGCTCGGCCGACTCGACCTGCTGCTGCAGCCGTTCGGATTCGACCGTCTGCGCGGTGGCGACCGCGGTGGCGGCGCTGGAGGCGAAGCTCTGCAGCAGCCGCAGGTCCTCCTGGTCGAACTCGATCCCGCCCGCTTCGCGGTCGAGCGCGACCAGGGTGCCGACGGCGCGGCCACGGAAGAGCAGCGGCACGACCAGGGCGGTTTCGGCGCCGACCCTTTCCCGCAGCCGCCCCTCGGTTGGGGGCGAGTCGCGGTCGAGCCGCTGCGAGACCTGGTCTTCCATCGCCGCCCCGAAGACCGAATCCTCGATCGGGATCGTGACCTTGCTGATGTCCTCGTCGATCGAGCCGGCGTGGGCGGCGACGAAGAGGTCGTCGCCGCGGCGCAGGAGGACGAGCAGGGCGCGGGCGTCGACGAGGGCGCGGGCGCGCTTGACGATCAGGTCGAGGACCCGTTTGACGTCGGTCTCGCCGCCGACGGTGCGGGCGATGTCGACCGAGGTCTCGGCCCGTCGCAACGCCCGCTCGATCTGCGCCTCGCGTTCGCTGAGGCTGGTGTAGAGGCGGGCGTTCTCGATCGCGATCCCGGCCCAGCTGGCGAGGGTGATGGCCGCCTCCTCGTCGCCTGCGTCGAATTCCTCGGCGCCCTGCTTCTCGGTCATGTAGAGGTTGCCGTAGGTTTCGCCGCGGACGGTGATCGGCACCCCGAGGAACGAGTTCATCGGCGGGTGGTCGGGGGGGAAGCCGTAGGCGTGGGGGTGGGCGTTGACGTCGCGCAGGCGCAGCGGCGCCGGCTCCCGGATCAGCTCGCCGAGGACGCCGCGGCCGCGCGGCAGGTTGCCGATCTGGCGCCGGGTCCTCTCGTCGATCCCGACGTTGATGAAGCGTTCGAGTTCGCGCCGTTCGGGGTCGAGGACGCCGAGGGCGGCGTAGCGGGCGCCGGTCAGCTCGCGGGCGGCCTCGACCACCGATTGCAGCACCGCCTCGAGGTCGAGCTCGGAGAGCAGGTTGCTGCCGACGTCGATCAGTCGTCGGAAGCGGTCCTCGTCGACGTGCTCGATCGACTGGTCCGAGTTCATTGGCCGAATACTCCCACCAATTCTGCGTTTTTGGGAGGGTCCGCCGGCATCAGGTAGAAAGCGACCCTCATGGACCGAAAGCTCGACGTCGGCGCGACCCTGCGCGAGGTCTTCGACACCTACCGCGACCAGGCCGGCGTGCTGCTGCCGGTCGCCTTCTGGCTCTTCCTCGTCGTCGCCATCGTCAACGGCTTGACCGGGGAAAATTTCTCGCTGTTCTGGCTGGGGCTGGTGGTCGGCCTCGCCGTCGGCACCCTCTACCAGGGGATGGTCGTGGGGCTGGTGGACGACGTCCAGGACGGTCGCCGCGATTCCTCGGTCGGCGAGTTGATGCGCTCGGCGCTGCCGGTGCTTGGGCCGCTGCTCGGAGCCGGGATCCTCGCCGGCTTCGGGATCGGCGCCGGCTTCGTGCTGTTCGTCGTGCCGGGCCTCTACCTGGCGACGATCTGGGCCGTGATCGCGCCGGCGATCGTGATCGAGCGCCGCGGCGCCTTCGACGCCTTCGGTCGCTCCCGTCAGCTGGTCAGGGGCAACGGCTGGCCCGTCCTCGGGACGCTCCTCGTCGCCTACCTGATCACCTTCGTCGTCTCGATCGCCCTGGCCGAGCTCGCCAACGGCATCGCCGACGGCCCCCTGATCCGCATCGTCTTCGGCGCCCTCGCCTCGACCGTCACCGCCCCGATCACGGCGCTGGTGGCCGCCATCCTCTACTTCCGCCTGCTGGGCCTGCGGCAGCCCGTCGACGAGGGGATCGATATTCCCTCTGAAAACACTCCCAGCGCGTAGCGCATCTCAGAGGGGGTACCGATCCCCTCTTCTGCCACGCCTAGGAGGGATTGGCGAAACCCGCGTATGCGATCTGGCGAGCGCCGGACCAAGCGGGGCAAGGACGCAGGGAGGCCGAATAGCAGCGCTATTCGGCCGACCGAGGACGCCGCACCGCGCGGTGTCCGCCGCCGCCAGGCGC
>JBQCDH010000026.1:0-140416 GCA_051961435.1 Solirubrobacterales bacterium | reverse complement strand
CGACCAGCCGGTGACGGCGAAGAAAGGCGCCCGGCTGGCGCTGAACTTCGGCGCCCGGCGCGTCTCCCTCGTGCTCGGCTCCCCCGGCAAGCCGCGCCGGGTGAAGGTTCTGCTCGACGGCAAGCCGATCGCCACCGCCGACGACGGCACCGATGTCCACAATGGCTACGTCAAGGTGACCGACGAACGCCTCTACAACCTGGTCGAACTGCCGCGGGTGGAACACCGCGTGCTCGAACTCGTCCCGGAAGAAGGCGTGCAGGGATATGCCTTCACCTTCGGATAAGCCCGCCGGCGCGGAGAAGACCGCGACGGTCCTCGTCGTCGACGACGAGCCGACGATCGTCGAGATCGTCGCCCGCTACATCGAGCGCGCCGGCTACGAGGCTTACCAGGCGGGGGACGGGCCGGAGGCGCTGCGGCTGGCGGAGCTGCACCGGCCCGATCTCGTCGTCCTCGACGTGATGCTGCCGGGGCTGGACGGGATCGAGGTGATGCGCCGCCTGCAGGAGCGGCCGGGGCGGCGCATCGCGGTGATCCTCCTCACCGCCCGCGGTGAGGAGTCCGACCGGCTGGTCGGCTTGCGGCGGGGCGCCGACGATTACGTCGTCAAGCCGTTCTCGCCGGCGGAGCTGGTGGCGCGGGTCGAGGCGGTGATGCGCCGGGTCTCGCCGCCGGATGAGGAGGAGGCCGAGGCGCCGCCGATCGAGCACGGGCCGCTGCGGGTCGAGCCGGCGACGCGGCGCGTCTTCCTCGACGGCGCCGAGCTCGACCTGACCATGCGCGAGTTCGACCTGCTCGCCTACCTCGTCGCCCGTCCCGGCCGCGTCTTCTCCCGCGACCAGCTGATGGAAGCGGTCTGGGAATACCCCTTCTTCACCGACACCAGCACCGTCACCGTCCACATCCGCCGCCTCCGCGCCAAGCTCGGCGACGACTCGGCCGAGCCGCGCTTCATCGAGACGGTCTGGGGCGTCGGCTACAGGTTCAAGCCGTGAGGCGGGCGGCCCTGATCGCCGTCGTCGCCTTCCTCGCCGGCGCCGCCGCGGTGGCGGTGCCGCACGGGATGGGCGCGGAGCAGGTCCTGCTCGCCTTCGCGGCGGCGGCGGGGATCGCGCTCGCGGGGGCGCTGGCGGCCCGGCTGGCGATGGAGGAGCGCGCCAACCGCGAAGTCGAGGAGGCCCGCCGGGCGCTCGTGGCCGCCGCCTCGCACGACCTGCGCACGCCGCTCGCTTCGTTGCGGCTGCTGGTCGAGTCGATCGACGACGGGGTGGCGACGGGGGAGACCCGCGACCGCTACCTGCGGGAGATCCGCACCCACGTCGGCGTCCTCAGCGACCTGATCGACGACCTCTTCGAGCTCTCCCGGATCGAGGCCGGCGAGATCTCCTGGACGATGCGGCAGGTCGAGCTGGGGGAGCTGATCGACGACACCGTGGCGGCGATGCGGGCGCCGGCGGCGGAGCGGGGGGTGCGGCTCGGCGCCGAGCTGCCCGACGGCGGCCTCGTGGCCCGGGCCAATGCCGAGAAAGTGCAGCGAGTCCTCTTCAACCTGATCCAGAACGCGATCCGTCACACCCCCGCCGACGGCAGCGTCACCGTGCGGGCGCGGCCGCTGGGCAAAGGGGTCGAGATCGAGGTCGACGACGAGGGGGAGGGGATCTCCCTCGCCGACGGCGAGCACGTCTTCGAGGCTTTTTACCGGGGCGACGCCTCCCGCGGGGAGGACGGCGCCGGGCTCGGCCTCGCGATCTCGAAGGCGATCGTCGAGGCGCACGGAGGCCGCATCTGGCTCGAGCAGGGGGACCCCGGCACCCGGATCAGGTTCACCCTCCACGTCGCGTAGTCGCGCAGGGATCGTTGAGCATCTCCATTGTCGGTTTAGACTTTGAGCAATGAGGGCTTGCTGTTGGGTGGCGGCAGTGGGGGTGGCGGCCATGCTCCTGGCCGGGTGCGGGGGCGGGTCGGCGACGGCCGGAAACGGTTCGGCGACGGCGGAAAAGCAGCCGGAACGTCTTCTGAAGCCAACGGAACTCCACGTCACGCTCGACGGCTTCGACCGCCCTGAGACCGCGGGCTTTCTGATGGCCGACAAGCTCGGCTACTTCAGCAAAGCCAACATCGAACCGGTGATCTTCCGGCCGGCGACCCCGAGCCGCCCCGTCGAGTACGTGGTCGACGGGACCGACGACATCGGGGTCTCCCATCAGCCCCAGGTCGTGCTGGCAAAGGAAAAGGGCGCGCCGATCGTCGCCCTGGGCGCTCTGACTTCGCGGCCGACCATGGCGATGATTTGGCTGAAGAAGTCGAAGATCCGGAGCATCGCCGACCTGAAGGGGCGCACCATCGCGATTCCCGGCCTCTCCTTCCAGGAAAGCTTTCTCAAGAGCTTCCTGGCGCAGGGCGGACTGACGCTCGGCGACGTCAAAGTGAAAAGGGTCTGGTACAACCTGGTTCCGGCCTTGGCCGAAGGGCGCGTCGACGCCATCTTCGGGGGCAGCTGGAACACCGAGGGTGTCCAGCTCCAAGTGCGGGGCCTGCATCCCGTCATCACCCGCGTGCAGTCCCTCGGCTTTCCGTCTTACGACGAACTGGTGGTGATCGCCCGGTCCGATCGCGTCGCCGAAGATCCGCGGCCGTATCAGGTCTTCATGTCGGCGCTGGCTCACGGCATCGAAGCGGCGATCAAGCACCCCAAGGCGATGGTCGAAGTGCTCGAAGAAAGCATCAACAAGAGCCCTGAAAGGGAACGAAAAGCGACGGAAGCCGAAGTGAAGGCGACGCTTCCCCTGCTCTCCGCAGACATGCACATGAACCCCGAAGAGGCGAGCGAACTCATGGACTGGATGCGCGAAGAAGGGATGATCAAGCGCACCTGGCCGGCCTCGGAACTGTTCGACAACGAATACCTGCCTTCGCAGCCCTGACGTTCGGGGACCGACCCCACCCGGCACAGGGGACCGGCCCTCCTCCTCCGGAATCGACCTCCCCTCCCTGCGGTCGGGGAGAACCTGGAGCGCGGCCTCCGCCCGCGCAAGACACCAGATTGCATCTCGCCGAACATTCCTCCGGAGGAGTGCCGGTCCCCTCCACAAAAGAGCTCCGTTAGACGCCAGCCCACGAAAGGCAGCTCCTAGTAGTTGCGTGGTTCCTTATGCACCTATGCGGTGCAAAAGGAACCACGCACCGTGTCGAGAGAGGGATCCGGTCGTCCCCTGGGCGAATGTCCGCGACGAATTCGCTCAGGGGACGACCGGACCCCGTACCGGCGACGTTTGTCCTTCTAGACAAAGTTGGCCCAGAGAATTTGCTTTGTGCGCGCCACGCGTGCGTCGAGGCCGGGCAGGCTCAGGGCATGGAGCTCGTGCCCACGTTCGCGGCCGCCCTGGTGCCGCCGCTTTGCGCCTCCTGCGGGCGCTCGTGCCGGCCCGAGGCGATCGTCTGCACGCGTTGCGCGCGGCGGCTGGCAGATGCCGAGCCGTTGCTGGGGAACGGGCCGGCCGGGCTGGACCGGGCCTGGTCCTCGGCGTCTTATGAGGGCGTGGCGCGCAACCTGGTCGGAGCGCTGAAGTTCCGCCGCCTGCTGCCGGTCGCCGACCTGATGGCGGAACGGATCGAGTGGATGGCGCCGGCCCACATGCTGAGCGGGACGGTCGTCCCGGTGCCGCCGGCGCCGCCGCGGCTGCGCCGCCGCGGCTTCGATCCGGCTGGCGAGCTGGCGGCGGCGCTGGCCGCGCGGCTGGAAGCGCCGCTCGCGCTCTGCCTCGAACGGCGTGGCGGTGGCAGGCAGGTCGGCCGTCGCCGCGCCGAGCGGATCGGGCACCCGCCGCGGATCGTCGCTCGTTGCGAGGGCCCCCGCAGCGCCCTGCTCGTCGACGACGTGCTGACCACCGGAGCGACCCTCACGGCCTGCGCAAGAGCCTTGCGGGCCGCGGGGTCGTCTCGGGTGGTTGCGGTGACCTTTGCCCGGCGCCTCTAGTTGGCTCTCCGCGGCCCTACGGCCGTGCCTCGGCCGGTCGGCCCCGCATCTGGCCCACAAGCCTCCGCGTACGTCGGCGCTTGCGGCGCAGGTCGCGGTGCTTCTTCACCTGCCGGAACATGTCCTCGGCAAGCTCGTGCACCGAATGGGTCATCTCCGGCGAGCACTCCCGTGCCCGCAGCGTCACTCCCTTCAAGTAGAAGGTCGCCTCCGCCACCTGGCTGTCGGCGACTCGAGGGTTGCGCTCCTCTGAAAGCACCACTTCCAGGGTCGCAAGCGGCGAGACCTGTCGTCCCAGCCGCTGGAAGCGTTTCCGCACCATCTCACGCAGGTCGTCCGTCATCTCTACGTTCCGGCCGCGAATCTCAATCCGCATGAGTGCCTCCTTGTGGGTTCGTCCCGATCGTACGCTCCTCTCTACCCGGAAACAAGTAGATGCCGATGTCCCCTCGCCGGGGGCTTTGGCTCACGCCCCCAGACGGCCTGAACCCTCCGGCGACATACGGTCTCCGGCGAGGGGGACACCGGCCACCAATCCCGCACCGCTACCCTTGACCAATGCCAGCGATGGACCTAGTGACGAAGGCGCTGCGCGCGGGAGAGGGGCGGAAGTTCAAGGCCTACCAGAAGCGCGCAGAGGCGATCAACCGCTACGAGCCGGAGATGGAAGCCCTCTCCGACGACGAAATCCGCGGGGAGGCGGACTCCCTGCGCGAGCGCGCCCGCAACGGCGAGTCGCTCGACGACCTCCTGCCCGAGGCGTTCGCGCTGACCCGCGAGGCCTCGCGCCGCGCCACCGGCCAACGCCACTACGACGTCCAGCTGATCGGCGGCATGGTCCTCCACGACGGCGGCATCGCCGAGATGAAGACCGGCGAGGGGAAGACCCTGACCGCGACCCTGGCCGTCTTCCTCAACACGCTGGCCGGCGACAGCGTCCACGTCGTCACCGTCAACGACTACCTCGCCCGCCGCGACGCGGAATGGATGAAACCGATCTACGACGCCCTCGGCGTCAGCGTCTCCGCCGTCCAGGACTTCGACGACCACGACGCCCGCCAGCGCAAATACTCGATGGACGTCACCTACGGGACCAACTCCGAGTTCGGCTTCGACTACCTGCGCGACAACATGGCCAATGCGCTCGAGCACTGCGTCCAACGCGGCCACCACTTCGCGATCGTGGACGAGGTCGACAACATCCTCATCGACGAGGCGCGGACGCCGCTGATCATCTCCGGCGCCCCCGAACAGGCGGCCCAGACCTATTACACCTTCGCCCGCCTCGCCAAACAGATGGTCGGGGTACCGGCGAAAGAGAAGCTGAAATCGCTGGGCGAAAACAAGGACACCTCCGACGTCGATTACGACTACGAGTACGACGAGAAGCACAAGACGGTGGCGCCGACCGAGCGCGGGGTGAAGAAGGCCGAGGACTACATCGGCGTCGACAACCTCTACCTCGGCGAGCACGGCAGCCTCGTCAACCACCTCGTCCAGTCGCTGAAGGCCGAGTCCCTCTACAAGAAGGACGTCGACTACGCGGTGATCGACGGCGAGGTGATGATCATCGACGAGTTCACCGGCCGCATCCTCGAGGGCCGTCGCTGGTCGGAGGGCCTGCACCAGGCGGTGGAGGCGAAGGAGGGCGTGGCGATCCGCGAGGAGAACCAGACCCTGGCGACGATCACCCTCCAGAACTACTTCCGCCTCTACGACAAGCTCTCGGGGATGACCGGAACCGCCCTCACCGAGGCGACCGAGTTCATGAAGATCTACGAGATGCCGGTGGTCGAGATCCCCACCAACAAACCGATGGTCCGGCTCGACCAGAACGACCAGATCTTCAAAACCAAAGACGGCAAGTGGCAGGCCGTCATCGACGAAATAGTCGGCCGCCACGAGAAGGGCCAGCCGGTCCTGGTCGGCACCGTCTCGGTCGAGGTCTCGGAGATGATCTCCGAAGCGCTCAAACGCCAGGGGATCCAGCATGCGGTCCTCAACGCCAAACCCGAGCACGCCGAACGAGAGGGCGAGCTGATCGCCCAGGCCGGCCGTAAAGGCGCGGTGATGATCGCCACCAACATGGCCGGCCGCGGCGTCGACATCAAGCTCGGCGGCGACCCCGAGCACCTCGCGATCGCCGAGCTGAAGAAGCGGGGGATCACCCACGAGAGCGAGGACTACGAGGAGGAGCTGGCGGCGAAGACGGCCGAGCTGGAGCCGCAGTGCAAGGCCGAGGCCGAGGAAGTGCGCGAGCTGGGCGGTCTCTTCATCTGCGGCACCGAGCGCCACGAGTCGCGCCGGATCGACAACCAGCTGCGCGGCCGCTCAGGCCGCCAGGGGGACCCCGGCGAGTCCCGCTTCTTCCTCTCCGCCGAAGACGACGTGATCCGCCTCTTCGCCGGCGACCGCATCTACAAAATCCTCGACAAACTCGGCCCGATGGGCGAGGAAGGCGAGGAAGTGCCGCTGGAAGCGAAGATGCTGACGAAAACGGTCGAGAACGCCCAGAAGAAAGTCGAGGAACAGAACTTCCTGATCCGCAAACGCGTGCTCGAGTACGACGACGTGATGAACGAGCAGCGGCGCGTGGTCTACCGCTACCGCCGCGAGATCCTCGAAGGGCGCGACATCTCCGAGAACGCCCGCGACGAAATCGAGGGCGTGATCGAGCGGCTCGTCGACGAGTACACCGCCGGCGAAATCCTCGAGGACTGGGACCTCGAGGAGCTGGAGACGCAGCTGCGCCAGATCTGGCCGGTGAGCGTCGAGGTCGCGAGCCTGGCGCCGGAGACGGTCGACCGCGAGAAGCTGAAGGAGGCGCTCGACGACGACGCGATGAACGCCTACGACGAGCGCGAAGACCAGCTCGGCGAGGAGCTGATGCGCTTCCTCGAGCGCTCGATCCTGCTGCAGGTGATCGACAACCGCTGGCGCGAACACCTCTTCGACATGGACTACCTGCGCGAGGGCATCCACCTGCGCGGCTTCGCCCAGATCGACCCGCTGGTCGCCTACAAAAACGAGGGCTTCGCCATGTTCGAAGAGCTGATGCACTCGATCTGGGACGAGTTCAGCAAACTGGTCTTCCGCGCCGAAGTCGAAGTCCAGCCGCAGCAGGTCGGGGCGGTCGCGACCGCCGACGGCGAGCCCCAGACGGCGAACCTCGCCTACTCGGGCGGGACGGCGGAGAACCAGCCTTCCGCCCTGCGGGAAGTCGTCGCCGCCAGCGGCGCCGGCGCCGCCGACATCGCCGCGGCGGGCGCGACCGCGCCCGACAACGGCGGCTCCGAGGTGGTCGAGACCGTGGTCAAAGACGAGCACGACAAAATCGGCCGCAACGACCCCTGCTGGTGCGGGTCGGGCAAGAAGTACAAGAAGTGCCATGGGGCGTGAGGACGCTGCAAACCGGCGCATCTCGGCGTCCTCGGTCGGCCGGCTAGCTCACTTAGTGAACTAAGCTCGCGTCGCCGGCCTCCCTGCGTCCACCGAGCTGCTTGGTTTTCGCGCCCTCACATCCCCATGGATTTGGATCCCGTTAGGGAGTTCATCCGCGCCTTCAACGAGCGCGATCTCGACGCCTTCGCGGCGGTGCTGGACCCCGAGGTCGAGCTGCACTCGGGGCGGGGGCTGCGCAAGGGGATCGAGGCGGCGCGGGTCTGGGCGACGCGCGAGCCCGGCGGCGTGCAGCAGACGATCGAGCTCGAGCAGCTCTACGAGGAAGGGCTCGAGGGGGGAGGGGGCAGAGCGGTGGCGCTGATCCGCCGGGTCTGGCGCTGGGCCGAGGACGACTCGCTCGCCCGCGTCGACGAGATGGCCTGGGCCTTCGACCTGCGCGACCGCAGGGTCCTCGGCTGGCGCCCTTACGACGACCGCGACGAGGCGCTGCGCGACAACGGTTTCTCCCACGCGCTTGGCTGAGCGGCCCACCGGGCATACGATGGGGCGCATGAGCTCGGTAGCCCCCGACAACGCCGAGGCAACCGAGGCCTGGAGCGGCCCGCTCTTCGAGCTGTTCGTCGAGTACCGCGAGCTGACCACCGCCGGGCTCGGCGCCCACGGGGAGAAGGCGATGCGGGCGAACCCGCCACGACCCGGCGACCGCGTCCTCGACCTCGGCTGCGGTTTCGGCGACACCACGCAGCGGCTGGCCGAGCTGGTCGGAGCGGAGGGATCGGCGCTCGGCGTCGACGTCTCCGAGCCGTTCATCGCCGCCGCGCGGAAGGAGGCCGGGGAGGGAGGCGTCGTCAACGTCGATTTCCTCGTCGCCGACGTGCAGACGCTGGAGCTTCCCCGGGAGTTCGACTATGCCTTCTCCCGGATGGGGATCATGTTCTTCGCCAACCCGGTCGCGGCCCTGCGCAACGTCCGCAACGCGCTCGTGCCCGGCGGACGCTTCTGCGCGGTCGTCTGGCGTCGCAAGCTCGACAACGAGTGGGTCCACCGCGCCGAGCTGGTCGTCGACGACTACCTCGAGCACCCCGACGAGACCGACGAACCGACCTGCGGCCCCGGTCCCTTCTCGATGGCGAACGCCGACACCGTCACCGAGCAGCTGCAGATCGCCGGCTTCGAGGAGGTCGCCGTGCAGCGCTCCGACCTGCCGCTCAAGATCGGCGACGACCTCGAGCAGGCGATCGAGTTCAACATGGCGCTGGGGCCGGCCGGCGAGGTGCTGCGGCTGTGGGGCGACCGGGTCGACGAGATCCGCCCCGAGATCGCCTCCCGCCTGCGCGAGGCCTTGGCCGAGTTCGAGACCCCAGAGGGCGTCTTCGCCCCAGCCTCGACCTGGATCATCAGCGCCAAAGCGCCGCGGGACTGAGGTCTGCCGGTAAAGGGGACCGGCACTCCTCCTCCGGAATTGACCTCCCCTCCCTACGGTCGGGGAGAACCTGGAGCGGGCTTCGCCCGCAAACATCAGATTGCATTTCGCCGAACATTCCTGCGGAGGAGTGCCGGGCCCTCCACCGCAGAGCTCCGGTTGACGCTCAGGGTTCAACAGCTTGAGCGAAGAAGTACGCGAGCACAGCGTCCCTGGGTGCTTGACCGAGAGAGAGCAGGTGCCTTTTCGGGCGGAGGCTTTGGGTCAAGCTGCCAGTGCTCGTTGGTCCCTGGAGGACATACGGTCTCCGACGAAGGGGCATCTGCTCTCTCCTACCGCCCCGCGCCTAATAACCTGTGCCCATGGCCGAGACGCAGAGCGAACCGATCGCGCCACGCCTGGCCGCTGTCCGGGAGCAGCTGTCCCTGCTCGCGGACTACCTTTGACCCCGCTGGGCTAGAGAAGGAAGCGGCTCAGCTCGAGGAGGAGATGGGCCGCCCCGGGTTCTGGGACGACCAGGAGGCCGCCGCGAAGACCTCGGCCGCCCACGCCCGCGCCCAGAGGCGGCTGGAGATGTTCTGCGACCTCGAGCGCGATGTCGCCGATCTCGGCGATCTCGCCGAGATGGCCGCCGAAGACGAGGAGATGGCGGCCGAGCTCGAGTCGCAGCTCGGCTCGGTCGAGCACCGGCTCGCCGAGCTGGAAGAGGCGCGCCTGTTCAGCGGCGAGTACGACGCCGGCGACGCCGTCGTCACCGTCCATGCCGGAGCTGGGGGGACCGACTCCCAGGACTGGGCCGAGATCCTGCTGCGGATGTACCTGCGCTGGGCCGAACGCCGCGGGTTCGAGGTCGAAATGGTCGAGGCCTCGCCGGGAGAGGAGGCGGGCCTCAAGTCGGCCACCTTCATCGCCCGCGGCGAGAACGCCTACGGCCTCTTCGCCGCCGAGCGCGGTGTCCACCGGCTGGTCCGGATCTCCCCCTTCGACGCTTCCTCGCGCCGCCACACCAGCTTCGCCCAGGTGGAAGTCGGGCCTGTGGTCGACGAAAACGTCGACGTCGAGATCGACGAGGGCGACCTGCGGATCGACACCTACCGCGCCTCCGGCGCCGGCGGCCAGCACGTCAACAAGACCGACTCGGCGGTGCGGATCACCCACGTCCCCACCGGCGTTGTCGTCCAGTGCCAGAACGAGCGCTCGCAGACCCAGAACAAGGCGGTGGCGATGCAGCTGCTGCGCTCGAAACTGATCGAGCTGGAGGAGCGCAAACGCTCCGAAGAGCTGGCCAAGCAGCGCGGCGAGGTCAAAGACGTCGCCTGGGGCTCGCAGATCCGCAGCTACGTGCTGCACCCCTACACGATGGTCAAGGACCACCGCACCGAGCACGAGGTGGGCGACGTGCAGCGGGTGCTCGACGGCGACCTCGACGACTTCGTCCGCGACTACCTGAACAAGACCGCGGCGTCCTCCGCCAATTAGATGGCGGAGCTCTTCCAGCTCGAACGGGCGGCCGCGGGCGATCCGGAGGGGCTGCTCGTCCTCCACCACGGCCGCGGCACCGACGAGCGCGATCTGATCGGCCTCGCCGACTTCCTCGACCCGGCCAGGCGCCTGCTGGTGGTGACGCCGCGGGCGCCGCTGACTCTGCCCGGCTCGCCCGGCTATCACTGGTACCTGGTCCCGCGGGTCGGCTACCCGGACCGCGAGAGCTTCGAGGCGGCGCGCGCGGCGCTCGCCGGGCTGCACGACCGGCTCTGGGAGGAGAGCGGGGTGGGGCCGGAGCGGACGGTTCTCGGCGGCTTCTCGATGGGCGCGGTGATGAGCTACGCGCTGGGGTTGGGCGCCGACCGCGCCGCCGTCGCCGGGATCCTCGCCTTCAGCGGCTTCGTGCCTACGGTCGAGGGCTGGGAGCCCTCGCTGGCCGACCGCCGGGGCACCCGTGCCTTCGTCAGCCACGGCAGCCGTGACCCGGTGATCGGGATCGATTTCGCCGAGCGCGCCCGCGAGCTGCTCGAAGGGGGCGGCCTCGACGTCACCTACCGCACCTCGGAGCTGGGCCACCAGATCGACCCCTCGCACCTGCGCGACGCGCAGGCCTGGCTCGGCGAGGTGCTGCCGGCGCAGGGCGCGCCGCGCGCTTAGCGCCCGGACGCTAGGACCAGCGCAGCTTGCGGGTGCCGCCGCGGTGGGCCGTCAGGTGCATGCGGCAGGAGGCGGGGGTGTTGACCGCGTGCAGGTCGATCGCGAATTCTCGCGCGGCCAGCGCCTTTGCCATCTTCTTCGCGGAGAGGCCGAAGCTGTCGTGGAAGACGCCGGTGCGGCGGAAGCGCGTGTGGCTCGCCCCGAGGTGCAGGCCGCCCTTGGCGCCGCGCAGCCTCGAGTCGATCGCGACGGCGGCCGGCTCGAAGGTCCGGTAGTGGATCGTCAGCCGCACCGTGTCGTTGCCGGGGTCGGCGGCGACCTCGGCGGTGGCATCCTCGATCACGCATTCTTCTGCCGCGCCCCCTTCGCCTTCTTCTTCAGCTTCTTCGCATTCCTCGCCTTCTTCGGCGTTGGCTTCGCATTCTTCGTTTTCTGCTTCGCCTTCTTCGCTTTCTTCTTCTTCCGATTCGGGCTGGACCGCCGAGAGGGATGGCGCCACCGCCGGCGAGACGGTCAGCGCCTGCGCGGTGCCGCCCACGGCAAGCAGCGCCAGGAGCGCGAGGAAGAGGAGCAGGGAGAGCTTCCGCATGGCTCCTCCTTAGTCGGAGCCAGCGGTTTGGTCCTTGAGAAACTCGTCTATTCGTCCACGACGCCCTCGAGCTCGAGCAGTGCCCGCTTCATCGGCAGCCCGCCGCCGTAGCCGCCGAGGGCGCCGCCCGTGCGCAGGACGCGGTGACAGGGGACGACGAGGGGGATCGGGTTGCTGCCGCAGGCCGTCCCCGCCGCCCGCACGGCGCGCTCGTTGCCCGCCTTCCGCGCCATCTCGGTGTAGCTGGCGGTCTTGCCGTAGGGGATGCGGGCGATCGCCCTCAGCACCCGCAGCCGGAAGCCGCCGCTGAGGCTCCAGTCGAGCGGCAGGCCGAAGCGGTCGAGCTTGCCCTCGAAGTAGAGGTCGAGCTCGCGGCGGGCCTCGTCCAGCTCGGCCGGCGCCTCCAGCACCCGCGGCGAGATCCGCTCGGCGAGGTCGGCCAGCAGCTCGTCGGGGTCCTGATTGGGGAGGCCGACCCGCACCAGCCCGCGCTTGCTCTTGGCCAGCAGCAGCGGCCCGAAGGGGGAGTCGGCCTTCGCGTAGGCGACGTCGAGCAGTCCCTCCTCGGCGGCCCGTGCCTTGAACCTGTCGATCGCGGCGTCGGTTGCGGTTTTCATCCCAGCTCCTTTCTCAGTCGCTTCAGTCCCTCGTGCAGGCTGCGCCGCGCCGCCTCCGGCGAGCAGCCGAGCGCCGCGGCGATCTCGCTATGGGGAAGGTCGCTGCCGTAGCGCAGCGCCACGGCCGCCCGCTGTTTCGGCGGCAGCGCGTCGACCGCCGCCCAGAGACCTTCGTCGCTCTCGGGAAGGCCGTCCTCGACCGCGACCTCCGCCGGCTCGGCCACCGGGACCGGCCGCCGGCCCCTGGCGCGGTGGTGGTCGATCGCCTTGCGGTGGGCGATCGTCAGCAGCCAGCCGCGCAGGTTGCGGTCGTCGTCGAGCCGCGGGTAGGCCCGCAGCGCCGCCAGGAAGGTCTCCTGGAAGCAGTCCTCGGCCCCCTCGCGCCCGACCGCCCCGCGCAGCACCGCCAGCACGGCACCGGAATGCTCGTCCAGGACGGTTTGAAACGGCGGCGGCGCGGTCACTCTGAGGATTAAACGTGTCGGCGAGGCAAAACGTGAGATCGGGCTGGAATAGGCTGCCGCGATGATCGACCCGGCCGACGCCTTGCGCCAGAAGGTCGCCCGCGCGCTCGAGGAGGACCTCGGCACCGGCGACGCCACCTCCGAAGCGACCGTTTCCGAGGAGGCACGGGCGCGGGCGCGGATCGTGCAGAAAGAGCCGGGGGTCGTCTACGGGCTCGAGGTGGTCGCCGAGACGATGCGCCAGTGCGGCGCCGAGGACGTGGACAACCTCGTCGTCGAGGGGCAGTGGCGCGAGCACGTGCCGGCCGAGGTGCTGCTGGCGAGCGGGCCGGCGCGGGCGCTGCTGGCGGCGGAGCGGACCGCCCTCAACTTCCTCGGCCATCTCTCCGGGGTGGCGACGCTCACCTCCCGCTACGTCGAGGCGGTGGCGGGGACCGGCGTCAGCATCCTCGACACCCGCAAGACGACCCCGAGCCAGCGCTGGCTGGAGAAGGCGGCGGTCGCCGCCGGCGGCGGGATCAACCACCGGATGGGCCTCTACGACGCGATCCTGATCAAGGAGAACCACATCGCCGCCGCCGGCGGCCTCGCCAAGGCCGTCCATGCCGCCCGCACCGCCCGGCCGGAGATGGCGATCGAGGTCGAGGTCCGCGACGCCGAAGAGGCCGCCTACGCGCTCGGCACGGGCGCCGACCGGCTCCTGCTCGACAACATGACCCCCGACGAGATGCGCACCGTCGCCGGCCTGCGCGACGAAACCGCCGGCGACCACGAAATCGCCCTCGAGGCCTCCGGCGGCATCACCCTCGACAACGTCCGCGAGATCGCCGAAACGGGGGTCGAGTTCATCTCGGTAGGAGCGCTGACCCATTCAGCTCCCACCCTCGACTTCAGCATGCTGCTCGAGCTGATCTGAAGCCGGCGCTGGGGACCGGGGATACCCCCTCTGCCGGAGACCGTATGTGGCAGTAGGGACGCCGGGTTGCTGGCAGCTTGACCCAAAGCCTCCATCGGAGGGGTACCTGCTCTCTCTACGCTGGCGCTACTTGAGCAGTTTGGAGAGACGCCTGTCCTTGAGGATGCGCCCACCGGTTTGCTCCTCGGGGCAGTAGTTGGTCTGGTACTCGGAGAAGAAGACGGCCTCGATGGGAGTGCCGCAGCGGGGGCAGGAGTCGCCCTCGTGCTTGTGGATCTTGAGGGGCTTGTCGAACTTCTCGGGGATCTCGGGGCCGATCGTCTCCTCGTAGTGGTCGATCGCGTCGCCGAGGACGTGGAGGGCGGCGTGCAGGCGCTCGACCTCGTCGGGCTCCAGCTCGGAGCCTTTCTTGAACGGAGAGAGACGCGCCTCCCAGAGGATCTCGTCGACCCAGGAGCGGCCGATGCCGGCGACGTCTTTCTGGTGGCGCAGGAGCGGGTGCAGGTGGCGCGGCTGGTCGACCGCGGCGGCGAACTCGTCGAGCGGGGGAGGAGGCCAGGCGTCCGGCCCCAGGCTCGCCACCATCTCGTCCTCGGCGACCGCGTCGGCCGGCAGCAGCTTCGCCCAGGCCCGTTGCTTGGTGCCGGTCTCGCGCAGGCGCAGCTCGCGGCCGTCGCCGAGCCGGACCAGCACCCGCGAGGCTTTGTCGCGCAGCGAGGCGCGTTTGTCGAAGACGCGCAGCTTGCCCGCCGACATCAGGTGGACTAGCAGCGCCAGATCGCCGAACTCGACGACGATCATCTTGCCGATCCGCCGCGCCCCCGTCGCCTCCCGCCCGGCCAGCGCCTCCAACGGCGGTTGATAAGTCTTCATCACGTTCATCCCCGGCGCCAGCGCCGATTCCACCTCGCCCCCGGCCAGGGCGGCGCCGAGACGGCGGGTGACGATCTCGACCTCGGGTAGCTCCGGCATCCCGGAGAAGGCTAGAGGGGCGCTTCGATCATCTAGACTTCTTCCACGTTCATTCGACCGGTCCGGACCCAGTCCCGCCGGCGAACATCAGGAAAGGAAGGGCTCATGCAGGAGCTCCCGACGATCCAACCTACGCTCGCGCCGGAGCTGAGCCCGGAGCAGATCGCTGAGATCAGCGACGAAGTTCGCCTGCTCGCCGAGCAGCGCAACGCCGTCATTCTCGCCCACAACTACCAGCTGCCCGAGATCCAGGACGTCGCCCACTACCTGGGCGACTCGCTCGGCCTCTCCCGCCAGGCGGCCGAAACCGACGCCGAGGCGATCGCTTTCTGCGGCGTCCACTTCATGGCCGAGACGGCCTCGATCCTCTCACCGCAGAAGAAGGTGCTGATCCCCGACCTCGACGCCGGCTGCTCGCTCGCCGACTCGATCGGCGCCGACCAGCTGCGCGCCTGGAAGGGCGAACATCCCGGCGCGCTGGTGGTGATGTACGTGAACACCTCGGCCGAGGTGAAGGCGGAGACCGACTACTGCGTCACCTCCTCCAACGCGGTCCAGGTCGTCGAACACATCTGGGCCGAGCACGGTCCCGACACCGAGATCCTCTTCGGCCCCGACATGTGGCTCGGCGCCTTCGTCGAGCGCGAGACCGGGTTGATCGACGAACCCGAGCGCCGCGGCCGCTTCCACATCTGGGACGGCGAGTGCCATGTCCACGCCGGGATCAAGCCGCTCGACATCGCCCGCACCCGCGAAGAGCACCCCGACGCGGAGTTCCTGATCCACCCCGAGTGCGGCTGCTCGACCCAGGCGATGGAGTACGTCGCCTCCGGCGACATCGACCCCGAGGGCGTCCACATGCTCTCCACCTCGGGGATGCAGCGGCACGTCGAAGCCAATCCGGAAGGCGAGTTCGTCGTCGCCACCGAGAACGGGATGCTCTACCCGCTGCAGCAGGCGGCGCCGGGGGCGCGCCTGATCGAGGCCAACCGGATGGCCTTCTGCAAGTACATGAAGATGATCACGCTGCCGAGGCTGCGCGACTCGCTGCAGGAGATGAAGTTCGAGGTCAGCGTGCCGGCGGAGATCGCCGCTCGGGCGCGGCTGCCGATCGAGCGCATGGTCGCGATCGGATAGGCGCGGCTAGCACCGCCGCCGACTCTTTCACGCGTTTTTTAGATCGCTTTTCGGTTCCTTTGCCGAACCCGGGGCAGGCTGTCTCCGTACCCCTCGGCAAGGAAGGACAGGTGATCCTCATGCAAGCGAAGAAAAGAGTTCTCGTCGTCGCCGACAAGACCGCCGACTCGCCGGATCTGATCGAGGCGCTGCGCCGCCGGTCGGAGAGCGGGCCATCCAGCTTCACCCTTCTCGTCCCCGCCGTGCCCCATGGCCTCGCCTGGGCGGCCGACATGAAAGCGGGCTGGTCCGACGCCGTCGAGCGGGCCGAGCGCGCCGCCGCCCGGGTCCGCCAGGAGGGATTGGGCCTGGAGGACGTGATCGTCGGCGACCCCGACCCCTTCGCCGCGGTCGGCGACGTCATCCACGCCCGCGAGTTCGACGAGGTGGTCGTCTCGGTCCTGCCCCACGGCCTCTCGAAGTGGCTGGCCCTCGGCCTGCCCGCCCGCCTGCGACGCTCGATCGACCTCCCGGTCATCCAGGTGACCGCCCACCGGTGGCAGGCGCCGGAGCGCGAAGCCGTCGCCGCTTAGTAGCGGCCGAAGTCGCTCCTAATCTCTTGTCGATGGAGCAGGGTTCTGCGCGACAGATCGCCGACGGCTGGCTCGAGGTGGCTGAGGAGTTTGGCTATCCGGATGACGGATATCGAGAGATTGCCCCTGGCTCGCGGCTAGCGCTTTCCGATCAAGCGCTCGCTGGAATTGGGTTCGAAGCCAACCATCTCGTCGTGCTCGCGCTCGACCACGATTGCTTTGTACGTCTTCGGATTGAGGGAGCCGCCGACTTGACCGAGCCATCGGTCTGTGCTTCGGCGCTACCACTTCGCAACTGCGCCCGCCTCGATCTAGTCTCTGCACGCGAAACCAATCAACGGGGCAACAGCATCTACCTGGTTCGGAATTGGACGCTCACAGTCCCTGGCGCCGACGCACTCGAAGTGACGACCCGAGCTCCTCTGACCCGTTCCCTCGTCGTCGATCCTGGTGGCGACGCTGTGATGATCGCTGTGGCCGAGCGCCTTGGCTGGCCATTACCCTCCCCTTCAATCTGACGCGTCAGCGCCGACCTCCAGAGACGTAATCCGCGGTCCTCTTGCCCATGCCCCCGAGGCTTGGTCGGCTTTGGGGGATAGCGAGCGTCTTTGCTGGGGCGCACCGGCTGGTCGTGCTTACTCACGTGACCGCGAGTGTTCCCGTCATTTGTTTCGCATAGCGGCACAAATGACGGGAGCACTCCCTGGTCGACCCTCGCACGAAGCCGTCGCCGCCTGAGCGCGAGCGCCGTCTGAAAGATCGCCTGCGTGGGCGGGATCTTGCGGGGTCGGGGTGGCGAAGGAGTCACCCTGTCTTCGCAGAAGGCACCCCCGCATGCGCAGATCGAAGAAGAGAAATCGCGGCCCCGAGGAGCCGCGGCGTCCCCGTGGGCGCCGCGTCCCGATCATCGAGCTGAACGACGTCACGAAGGTCTACCCGGGCGGCCACATGGCGCTCGACCGGGTCAACCTGTCGGTCGGCCGCGGCGAGTTCGTCTTCCTCGTCGGCCCCACGGGCTGTGGCAAGTCGACCCTGATCAAGATGCTGATCCGGGAGCTGGCCGCCACCGAAGGTTCGGTCAAGATCGCCGGCCGCGACATCGGCAAGCTGCCGGAGAAGAAAATCCCGCAGCTGCGGCGCAACATCGGCACCGTCTTCCAGGACTTCAAGCTGCTGCCCAACCGCACCGTCTACGACAACGTCGCCTACGCGCTGCAGGTGATCGGCGCCAGCCGGGCCGAAATCCGCGAGCAGGTGCCGGCGACGCTGCGCCTGGTCGGCCTCTCGACCAAGCTCCACAGCTACCCCGACCAGCTCTCCGGCGGCGAGCAGCAGCGCGTCTCGGTCGCCCGCGCCTTCGTCAACCACCCGCCGCTGCTGCTGGCCGACGAGCCGAGCGGAAACCTCGACCCGGTCACCTCGATCGGGATCATGCAGCTGCTCTACCGGATCAACAAGACCGGCACGACCGTCCTCGTCGTCACCCATGACCGCGAGATGGTCGACAACATGCGCCGCCGCGTCGTCGAGCTCTACGAGGGCCGCGTCGTCCGCGACGAGGTCTCCGGCGGCTACACCGAGGAGTCGACGACCGAATTCGGGCTGCGGATGCGGGCCGAGATGGGCGTCGGCCCCGAGGGCGGCACCCAGACCAACGGCCACGCAGACCACGAGGCCCTGAGCTAGGCCATGGGCCGGATCGTCTTCTTCTTCCAGGAGGCCCTGCGCGCGCTGAAGCGTAACGGCGCCCCGAGCCTGGCCGCGATCGTGACCACGGTCGTCACCGTCGTCCTGCTGGGGATGCTGATCCCGATCTTCCAGACCGCCCAGGGCAAGAGCGAAGAAGTCCGCAGCCAGCTCAACGTCCAGTACCAGCTCTACGACGACGCGACCAAAGCCGAAATCGCCCACCTGCGCGGCCAGCTCGAAGCGATCCCGCACGTCTCCGAAGTCAACTTCGTCAGCAAGAAAGAGGCGCTGGAAACGCTGAAAAGCGAACTGAAGGACAAGTCGATCGTCGAAGAGCTGCACACCAACCCGCTCCCCAACAGCTTCGAAGTCAAGGCCGACGACGCCTCCAACCTGCCCGGCATCCGCGAAGCGGTCTATCCCAACGGGCCCAAGGGCAAGCCGATCTCGCCGATCATCGTCAAACCGTTCGACCGCCAGGTGGCCTCGGCGAAGATCGAGCAGGTGACGAGCGCGCTGAAGATCGTCCTCACCGTGATCACGGCGCTGCTGGTCTTGGCCTCGCTGATGCTGGTCGGGAACACGATCCGGCTCTCGATCTACACCCGTCGCCGCGAGGTCGAGGTGATGCGCCTGGTCGGCGCCACCCGCTGGTTCATCCGCTGGCCGTTCATGATCGAGGGCGTGGTGGTCGGCTTCGTCGGCGGCCTGTTGGCGATACTGATCCTGTGGATCGGCAAGATCACGATCGTCGACCCGCTCAGCAGCTCGATCGGCCTGCTGGCGGCGCAGAACAGCTCGACCCTCGGCTTCCCGGCGCTGATCGCGATCCTCTTCGCCGCCTCGATCCTCGTCTCGACGGTCGGCTCGGGCGTCACCCTGCGTCGTTTCCTCAAGGTCTGAGGCCCGCGTGAGCTGGCGCGGGGCTGTGGCCTTCGCCGCCGCGCTGGTGGCGCTGTTCGTCGCCGGGCTCTGGCTGGGCGGGCATCCGGGCTCGCTGCCCAAGCCGGTGCGCGAAATCTTCGTCTCCGAACCCGGCGGCCTCACCGCCGAGGCGGCGGAAGTGATCGAAGACAACTACTTCCGTCCGGTGGGCAGGACGGAACTGAGCAACGCCTCGCTGCAGGGGATGGTGAGGGAGTTGCGCCGTCGCCACGGCGATCGCTTCTCCGAATACTTCTCGCCGGAAAGCCTCGAAAGCTTCAACCAGGAGATCGAAGGCCGCTTCTCGGGTATCGGGCTGACCGTGGTCCCGGTCAAACGCGGCCTGCGCGTGTCCACGGTCTTCCCTCGTTCCCCCGCCGACCAGGCGGGGATCGAAGCCGGCGACACCATCGTCTCGGTCGAAGGCGAATCGATCGCCGGCCAGAGCAGCACCGAAGCGACGAACGAGATCAAGGGGCCGGAAGGCACGCAGGTGACGATCGGCGTGCGCGACGGGAAGACCGGCAAGGTGCGGGAACTGACGATCACCCGGGCAGAGGTGACGCTGCCCAACGTCAGCGGCCGGGTCGAGAAGGCAGACGGGCACGAGCTCGGCTACGTCCGCATGCTCAGCTTCAGCGAAGACGCGAACGGGCAGCTCGCCAGAGCGGTGCGCAAGGTCGAAGGCGAAGGGGCGGAAGGGATCGTCCTCGACCTGCGCCAGAACCCGGGCGGGCTGCTCGAGCAGGCTGTCCTCTGCGCCGGCATCTTCCTGCCGAAGGGGGAAGTCGTCGTCTCGACCAAATCGCGGACGCAGGGCGACAGCGTCCACAAGACCTCGGGCGGCCGCATCTGGCGCAAGCCGGTCGTCGTCCTGATCGACGGCGGCACCGCCTCGGCGGCGGAGATCCTCACCGCCGCGCTGGCCGACGACGGCGGCGCGAAGGTGGTCGGCACCCGCTCCTACGGCAAGGGGGTCTTCCAGGAGGAGCAGAGCCTCTCCAACGGCGGCGCCCTGAAGCTGACCGTGGGCGAGTTCTACACCCCGAAGGGGGTGAACCTGGCCGAGAGCCACGGCGTCCATCCCGACGTCGAGGTCGCTGACGACCCCGCGACCAAGGTCGACGAGGCCAAGCGGCGGGCGCTCGGCGTCCTCGCCGGCCAGGTCGGCTCCTGATGCCGGGAAGGGGTCGGCGCGACCGCAACCGTCGCGAGGCGCCGCGGCGACGCGGCAGGCGGGGAGGGGCGCCGCGGGCGGAGCGGCATCCGCGCCGGCGCGAGCCCGAGCAGCGCCCGGCCCGGGAGACGGTCGAGGAGCTGCTGCGCGCCGAGCTCGGCTTCCGCGGCTTCCCGGCGGCGGTCGAGGAGGAAGCCCGCGCCGCGGCCGACCGGATGGAGCGCGACCCGGGGCGCCGCCGAGACCTCACCGCCCTCGCCACCTTCACCGTCGACCCGGTGACGGCGCGCGATTTCGACGACGCCGTCTCCGCCCAGATCGAGGGGGACGGCGCCCGCGTCTGGATCCACATCGCCGACGTCGCCGCCCACGTGCGGCCGGGCTCGCCGCTCGACCTGGAGGCGCGCCGGCGCGGCAACAGCACCTACGTGCCGGGGGCGGTCGAGCCGATGCTGCCGCACGCGCTCAGCAGCGACGCCTGCAGCCTGGCGCCGGGGGTGGAGCGGCTGGCGGTCACGACCGAGATCGAGCTGGGGCCGGGGATGGAGCCGCGGCGGACGCGCTTCTACCGCAGCCGCATCCGCTCCGACGCGCGCCTCGACTACGACCAGCTCGACGAGATCTTCGCCGGACGGCGGCGACCGCCGGCCGAGGTGGCCGAACCGCTCGCCGCCGCGCGGGAGGTCGCCGCCGGGCTCGGCGAGCACCGCGGCGAGGCCAGCCTCGACGTCGAATCCTTCGAGCCCGAGTTCCGCTTCGACGCCGAGGGGAACGTGGTCGCCGCCCACGGGGTCGCGCAGACCGAGGCGCACCGACTGATCGAGCGGCTGATGATCCTCAACAACGAGCAGGTCGCCGCGCTGCTGGAGCGCGAGCGGGTGCCGACCGTCTACCGCGTCCACGCCCAGCCCGACCCGGCCCGGATCGAGCGGCTGCTCGAGCAGCTCGCCGCGCTCGGGGTGCCGACGCCGCCGCTGAAACAGGGGCTGGCGCCGCGGGAGGCGGGGCGGGTAGCCGCCGAGGCGAGCCGGCTGGCCCGGCGCGAGGCGGCCCGGCGCGGGCACGGCCGCGAGGCCTACACCTCACTCGTGCTGCGCTCCCTCAAGCAGGCCTATTACAGCGAGCGCAACCTCGGCCACGCCGGCCTCGGCAGCCCCGCCTACTGTCACTTCACCTCGCCGATCCGGCGCTACCCGGACCTGGTCGTGCACCGGGCGCTGCTGGCGCACCTGGGGGAGGGAGAGGCGGCGCCGAAGCTCGCCGAGGCGCGCGACGCCGCCGCCGACTGCTCGGCGCGCGAGCGCGCCTCGGCGCAGATCGAGCGCACCGCCGACGACGTCTGCGCCGCCTTCCTGCTCGAACGCGAGCTCGGCGAGCGCGGTCTCGACGCGGTCTTCGCGGGGGAGGTGTCCGGGGTGATCCGCTCGGCCGCCTTCGTCTCCTTCGAGGGGGAGCTCGGCGACGTCTACGAGGGGATGCTGCCGGCGCGCCTCCTACCGGGCGAGCGCTACGAGCTCGACAAGGCCGAGGTGGCACTGGTCGGGCGCGGCTCGGGTGCCCGCGTCAACCTCGGCGATCCGATATCCGTCCGGGTCGCCGGGGTCGATCCGCCGCGCGGTCGAGCCCTGCTGGAGCTGGCGGAGCCACCGAAATGAGCAAGAAGCAGAAGAAGAAACGAGACCCGGCCTCCGGCGACGTCGTCACGAATCGGCGCGCCCGCCACAAATTCGAGCTGGTCGAGAAGATGGAGGCGGGGATCGTCCTGCGGGGCTCGGAGGTGAAGGCGCTGCGGGGCGGCAAGGCGCAGATGACCGACGCCTACGCGGTCGTCGACGACGGCGAGGTTTGGCTTCGCAAGCTGCATATCCCGCCCTATGAGTACGCGACCGCCGACGCCCACGACGCCGAGCGGCCGCGCAAGCTGCTGCTGCACAAGGGCGAGATCGAGCGCCTGGTCGGGAAAACCGCGCAAAAAGGGCTGACCCTGATCCCGACCAGGATCTATTTCAAAGGCCGGCGGGCGAAGGTGGAGCTGGCTTTAGCGCGAAACAAGGAGGGTCGCGACCGCAGGCGGGAGATCGCCGACCGCGACGTCCGCAGAGAGGTGGAACGCGAGTTCAAGGGAAGGATGCGTTGAAGTTGAAACTGTCGAACTACGTGCAAGGATGCAGGGCGATGCTGACCCGGAAGAGTCTCCCCGCGGCCATCGCAGGGGTTATCGTGCTGGCCATGGCCGCGCCGGCGCAGGCGAGCGCCGGATCCTTCCCGGAAAAGGCCGGCAACTACGTCAGCGATCACACCGGCTACTTCGTCGCCGCGCTGCTGGCGGCGATCCTGCTCCTATTGCTGATCGTCCGCATCGCCCAGCGCCGCGCCAAGGAGAAGGAACAGAAGCAGCCGGCGCGGCCGGCTGCCGCGCCGCCCGGCGGTCAGGCCCCGCCGCCCGGAGCCCAGCCGGCCCCGGGCGCGCCCCCGGGCGCCGCCCAGACCGCCGAGATGGCCGCCGTGCCCGCGGGTGCCGCCGTTGCGGCAGCGGCGCCCGGGCAGTCCGCGCCTCCTGGCCAGGCGCCGCCGCCGGGCCAGTCGGCGGCACCGCCCGTGCCCGGGCAGTCGCCTCCGCCCGCCAACGAGAGCACCAAGGACCGCAAGCGCCGCCAGCGCGAGGAACAGAAGGCGAAACGAGCCCAGCTGCGCGAGGCGCGCCGGGCCGAGCTGCAGCGGCGCAAGGAAGAGCGCGCCCAGCGCAAGGCGCAGAGAAAGGGCGGGGTCGCTCCTGCGTCGGGCATCCCCGCTGCCGCTCCTGCCGCCGCACCGCCCGGGGGTGGGCCCGTTTCCGGAGCGCCGCAGGCGGAAGTGCAGAAGCCGAAGAAGATCTTCGGGATCACCCTCGGCTCGCGCAAGAAGATCCGCGAAGCGGAGCTGGCCGAACAGCGCCTGGCCGCCGCTCGCGAAGCCAACGAACGCGCCGTCGCCGACGCCCAGGCCGGCGGCCAGGTGCCGCCTTCGGGACAACTGCCCCCGTGGGAGGAGGCGACGACCGTGCAGCCGCCGACCGGCGAGCTCGCCGCCGTCCCCCCGGTGCCGCCGCCCCCGGTTCCGGGCGGGGTCCCGGCGCCCGGCGACTACGACCCGGCGGCCGCCGAACAGCGGGTCCGCGAGAAGGTCGCCGAAGTCCGCCAGGAGCAGCAGAGGATCGCCGCCGAGGCCGACCGCCGGCTCGCCGCGGCCGAGCAGATGCAGCAGGGCGCGCCGCCCGTCGGTGCGCCGCCGGTCCAGGGCGCGGGCGCCGGGACGCCGCCGCAGCCGCCGCAGGTGGACCTGAAAACCGCCGTCGAGCAGAAGCTCGAGGAAGAACGGCAGGCGCGCGAGCGCGAGATGGCCGAAGCCGAGGAGCGCCTGCGCCAGATCGAAGAGCGGACCAGGGCGGCCGAAGAGCGAGCCGCCGAGGCGAAACGGCTGGAGGAAAAGCGGGCCGAAGAGGAAGCCCGCGACCGTCGCCTCGAGGAGATGCGCCGCAACGTCGCCGAGGCCGAAGCGCGCGCCCGCGAGGCCGAGCAGCGCGCGGCCGAAGCCGAGCAGGCGATCGTCCGCTCGGTCCAGGGCGGTGGCGGGGGGGCGATGCCCCCTGCGCCGGCGCCCGCCTCCGAGCAGTCGTTCGCGCCGCCGACGCCACCACCTCCGCCACCGGCCGAACTGCAGACCTTCCAGGGCGCGCCGACGCCGCCTCCACCCCCGCCGGTGCAGGAGCAGCCCGTGGCGCCACCGCCGCCCCCGGCGCAGCCGCCGCAGCAGGCGGGACCTCCGACGCCACCGCCCGCGCCGGCAGCCGCGCCGAGCCCGCCGCCCGCGGCCGAGTCCTTCTCACCGCCGACGCCACCCCCGCCGCCGGCCGAACCGCAGGCCTTCGGAGGTGCCCCCTCGACGCCGCCGGCCGTGCCCGCTCAGCCGACGCCGGGCTTCGGCGAGCAGGCCGGTGGAGGCGCCGGCGGGCTCAACCTCAACACGGTGACCTTCGAGCAACTGCGTGAGCACGGCCTCTCGGTCACCCAGGCGACCCGCCTGCTCGCCCACCGCGAGCGGCTCGGCGGCTTCAAGTCGACCGACGACCTCGACCAGGTCGCCGGCTTCCCGCAGGACTTGCTGGACGATCTCAAGTCCAGGTCAACCGTTTAGGGAGCCGGGGAGAGTCGGTCGACTATCTAGGCGCCCATCAGCCGCCTTCGTGCTTCTCCAGCAGCTTTAGCCAGATCTCGCTTCGAGTGGGGTAGGCCGCGACTGCGTGCCTTAGCTTTGAGAGGGGGATCTCGGCGACGATCGCGAACGTCGCCGCCTGCAGGAAGTCGGCGGTCTCGAAGCCGGTGAAGGTGGCGCCGACGATCACGTCGCGCGCCCGGTCGACGACGAGGCGGGAGCTGCCGCCGGTGTTCTTGCCCTGGAAGCTGGCGCCGGGGGTGCCGTCGGTGGGGACGTCGACGGCGCGGGCGTCGATCTCGGCTTCGCGAGCCTGCTCGAGCGTCTTGCCGGCGGCGGCGACCTGCGGGTCGGTGAAGGTGACGCGGGGCGAGCCGATCCCTTCCGCGACCGCCTTGACCGGGCGGCCGAGCAGGTTGTCGGCGGCGACCCAGGCCTGGTACTTGCCCATGTGGGTGAGGAGCGCGCGGCCGTTGACGTCGCCGATCGCATACAGCCAGTCGCTACCGCCGACCCGCAGCCGCTCGTCGGTCTCGAGGAAGCCGTGCTCGTCCGGCTCGATGCCCGCTGCGCCGAGGTCGAGCTCGGCGGTGTTGGGAACGCGGCCGACCGCGACCAGGATCTCGCCCGCCTCGACCCTGTCGCCGCTCCTCAGCGTCGCCACCACTCCCGCCCCGCCGGCCTCGACCCTCTCGACCAGCGCGCCGGTGCGGACGTCGACGCCGAAGCGCTCGCGCAGCGCCGCGGCGACTTCCTCGCCGGCGAAGGCCTCCTCGCGCGGCAGCAGATGCGGTTCGCCCTCGACGAGGGTGACCCTGGCACCCAGGCTCGCCCACGCCTGCGCCAGCTCGCTGCCGACCGGCCCGCCGCCGAGCACGATCATGCTCTCCGGCACCTGCTCGGCGGTGGTCGCGTGCCGGTTGTTCCAGGCTTCGACTTCGTCGAGGCCGTCGATCGGGGGCATCGCCGCCTTGCTGCCGGTGGCGGCCACGACCGCCCGCCCGGCGACGAGGACCTCGTCGCCGACGAGGATGCGCCGCTCGCCTCCCAAGCGCGCCTCGCCGCGGAAGAGGTCGATGCCGCGTTCTTCCAGCCAGGGCAGCTGGACCGAGTCGTCGAGGCCGTGGATCACCTCGTCGCGGCGGTCGAGGACCGCCTGCGGCTCCAGCTCGCCGTGCCCGGTCGGCACGCCCGGGATGCGCCGCGCCTCCGCCAGCACGCCGGCCGGGCGCAGCAGCGCCTTCGAGGGCATGCAGGCGTAGTAGGAGCACTCGCCGCCGATCAGGTGCCGCTCGGCGATCGCCACCCGCCAGCCGGCGGCGGCCAGGCGCCCCGCGCAGACCTCGCCCGCGGGGCCGGCGCCGAGGACGACGGCGTCGTAGCTGCGCTCGTTCACCGCCGCCATCATCCCAGGCCGCCCTACCCGAGGCCGTACAATTGGAAGCGCATTCCAAGCACGGGGGCGACAGGCTTCGACGTGGTCGACTCGTGCGAACGGTTGCAGGTCGAGGTTGACGGAGGCCTCGTTAAACCCCGTCACAAACCAATACGTGCGGACCATGAGTTCGCCCTCGCCGCTTAGTTAGAAGCTAAGCGATGAGAGTCGGCCCTCCTTCGCCCGCGGGGAGGGGTTCCGGCTTCAACAGCGGGCTCACCCAGGCGGCCCGCCCCGACCGCCGGGGGAAACCAAAGGGGCTCTGTCTCCCGCAGTGCCCGCCGGCGCGGACCCCGGGAGACGAGAACCAAGCGCCGGCTAAACCTGTAGAGACCCTCGCACCGCGTCCGCGGATCCGAGTTCGAATCTCGGCGCCTCCATCGGCAGGAAGAGCCCCACCGGGGTCTCTTCCGACCGGGTATACATCCTCCGGATGAGCCACGATCACGCCCATGCCGCGCCCGGCCATACGCACGATCACGGGCACGGCCACAGCCACGGGCTGATCGACCCGAGCATCAAACGGTCCCGCGCGGGGCTGCGGGCGGTCGGTCTCTCGCTGCTGGTGCTGGGAGTGACGGCGGCGGCGCAGCTGGCGATCTACGTCCTCACCGGCAGCGTTGCCCTGCTCGCCGACCTGATCCACAACTTCGGCGACGCGGCGACGGCGATCCCGCTGGGGATCGCCTTCCTGCTCCGCTCCGAGCGGGCTGAGCGGGTGGCGGGGCTGTTCGTCGTCTTCGCGATCTTCGTCTCCGCCTGCGTGGCCGGGATCGAGGCCGTGTCGCGGCTGATCCACCCGCGCAACCCGACCGACCTGCTGGCGCTGGCGCTGGCGGGGCTGATCGGCTTCGGCGGCAACTGGGTCGCGGCGATCATCCGCACCCGCGCCGGTCGGCGCCTCGACAGTCCCGCTCTGCTCGCCGACGGCAACCACGCCCGCGCCGACTCCTACGTGAGCCTCGCGGTCGTCGCCAGCGCCATCGTCGTCGCCCTCGGCTTCCCCGTCGCCGACCCCCTGATCGGCCTCGGGATCACCGCCGTGATCCTCAAGATCACCTGGGATTCGTGGTGGACGGTGCGGGGTGGGCACCACCACCATCCGCACTGAGCGTCGCCGGCGGGTGACAGAGAGCGCAACGAAGCCGCCTCTGGCGGGTTTGATCCCTCGACCGCGGCCTTGCCGCGCGTTTCCTCCGTGAGAGCTCCTTCACCTTCCAATCCCCTCCTCCACTGGGACCCGGCCGCTGCCGATCCCGCCCAGCGGCGAATCCATCCGCTGCTGCGCGGCGCCGTCCTCCAGCGGGACCGGTGGGTCTGCCGCTACTGCGGCGGCGAGGCGACCGAGGTCGACCACGTGGATCCGCGGGCCCGCGGCGGCTCGACCACCCCCGCCAACCTGGTCGCCGTCTGCAGGCCGTGCAACAAGGCGAAGGGCATCCGGACCCCGGGAGAGTGGCGCCGGGACCAGCAACTGGCGAGGCTGAGGACGATGCCGAGTCCCTGCCGGAGTCGCCAGGACCGGGAGCGCAGCTCACGCGGCAGTCGCCTTCGGCGAATTTGAGTTTGCCTCTATGGAAATTCTGCGCCCCTGAGAATTTGCTTCAGGGGTGGGAGAGACGCCCGATCCGCAGCGGGGCTTCGGCAGGGCCCTGAGGAAGATCCGCACCGAGGCCGAGCTGACACAGGCCGAGCTGGCACGGCGGACGGAGCTCCATCCCAGCCAGATCTCCGACTACGAGAAAGGCAAGGGCAACCCGCGCTGGGCCACCGCGAGGCGGATCGCCGCCGCCCTGGGGGTCGAGTTGCGCGAGCTCGCGGCCCTGGCCGAGTACTTCGAGGAGCGCCTGGAGGAGGACGCGGCCTAAGAGGGGGCGCCGGATCGCTGCGCCCGCAGCCAGCCGAGCACCGCGGCGGCGTCGAGGTCGGGCGGGAAGACGGGATAGAAGACCTTGACGATCTCGCCGACTTCGGCGACCAGGGTGAGGCGCTTGTAGAGCCTCGTGCCCTCGACCTCGAAGGTCGGCAGCCGCAGCGCCTCGGCCAGCCGCAGGCCCGGATCGCTGAGCAGCGGGAACGGGATGTGCTCGCGGGCTGCGAACTCGGCCTGTTCGGCCGGGCTCTGGGCGCTGATCCCGACCACCGTCGCGCCGAGGCGCTCGAACTCCGCGAGCGCGTCGCGGTAGGAGCAGCTCTGCGGCGTGCAGCCGCGAGCGCCGGGGATGTCGTCCCATCCTTCCGGCAGCGGCACCCCGGGCACGCCGGTCCGCGGATAGAGGTAGGCGACCAGTCGCCCTCTGCCGAGCTCGTCCAGCCCGAAGAGCGCAGGCAGCCTCGTCCCGGGCAGGTGGTCGGTGGCGCCGTCGTCCTCCGGCACAGGCAGGTCGGGAGGGAGGGCGGCGTAATCGCTCACGCTACGACCCTAGCTAGGGTGGCGCGCATGGACCGCTACGTCGCCTTCCTGCGCGGGATGAACCTCGGCGGGCGGCGGATCAAGAACGAGGAGCTGCGCCGGCACTTCGAGGAGATGGGGTTCGAGGACGTCGCCACCTTCCGCGCCAGCGGCAACGTCGTCTTCGCCGACCCGAAACGCGAGGCGGAGAGCGAGCTGGCTCGGCGGGTCGAAGCGGAGCTGGACGCGCGGCTCGGCTACGACGTGCCAGTCTTCCTGCGCAGCATCGAGGAGGTGGCGGCGATCGCGGCGCAGCGGCCGTTCGACCCCGAACGCGTCGAGAGGTCCAAGGGCAAGCTCCAGGTCTCACTGCTGATGGAGAAGCCGGGCGCGGCGGCGAAGGAGAAGGTGCTGGGGCTCGCCACCGAGGAGGACCTGCTGGCGATCGAGGGACGCGAGCTCTACTGGCTCCCCAGCGGCGGCATCAGCGAATCGGATCTGGACCTGAAGGCGATCGACGTCGCGCTCGGACCCGGGACGATGCGCACGATTGGGACGATCGAGCAGATCGCCGCCAAGCACGGCTAGCGCCTCCTTCGTTTGTTTCGCAAAGCGGAACAAACGAAGGAGGCGCTCACGCTCGGGCCGTCCCATTACCTTGGACGGTGCAATGGCGATCGCGACCGCAACCTCGCTCGACGTCTACGTCGGCGGCAAGCTGCTCTTCGAAGACGTCTCCTTCAAGCTCGAGCCGCGCGAACGGATGACGCTCTCCGGCCGCAACGGCGCCGGCAAGTCGACGCTGCTGCGGGTGCTGGCCGGCGAGCTGGCGCCCGACGGCGGCTCGCTGTCGGTGCAGCGCGGGGCCCGCGTCGCCCTCCACGACCAGCGCCCGCCGCGCCAGTCGCAGACGAAGCTCGGCGAGTACGTCTTCTCCGGCCGCACCGAGATGCTGGAGACCGAGGCCGAGCTGGCGCGGCTGGAGGCGGAGATGGCCGCCGGCGGCGACGAGGAGACGATGCGCCGCTACGCCGCCGCCCAGCAGCGGCTCGAAGCCGGCGGCGGCTATCGCTGGCGCGACGACGTCCTCTCGGTCCTGCGCGGGCTCGGCTTCGAGGCCGAGCACGCCGAGCGGCCGCTCTCGACCTTCTCCGGCGGCGAGCTGACCCGCGCCTCGCTGGCCCGCGCCCTCGCCACCCGCCCCGACCTACTTCTGCTTGACGAGCCGACCAACCATCTCGACATCCCCTCGCTGGAGTGGCTGGAGCGCTACCTGGTCGAGCTCGACGCCGCCGTCGTCCTGGTCGCCCATGACCGCTGGTTCCTGGAGGCGGTCGGCACCTCGGTGCTGGAGCTGGAGGCGCGGCGCGCCCGCTTCTTCGCCGGGCCCTGGCACGCCTGGCGCGAAGAACAGGCGAAACGGGAGATCGCCCTCGGCAAGGCGATCGAGCGCCAGCAGGCGGAGATCGCCCGGATGGAGCGCTTCGTCGAGCGCTTCCGCTACAAGGCGACGAAGGCGCGCCAGGCGCAGTCGCGGGTGAAGATGATCGAGAAAGCCAAGCGCGACGGCCCGGTCGCCGAACGCCGCGACAAACGCCACCTGCGCTTCTCCTTCAAGCCGCCGGAGCGGCCGGGGCGGGTGGTGCTGAAACTGGTCAACGGGACGATCGAGGTGCCGGGGCGGACGCTGCTCGCCGGCGCCGACCTCGAAATCGAGCGCGGCGAGCACGTCGTCCTCGTCGGCGCCAACGGGACCGGCAAGACGACCCTGATCGAGACCCTCGCCGGACGCCGCGAGCCCGCCGCCGGCAGCGTCCGCACGGGCCACAACGTCAACCTCGGCTACCTCTCCCAGCACGCCGACACCGCCGCCGGCTCCGGCACCGTGCTCGACGCGGCCAAGCGCGAGACCGGCCTGACCGAGAACCAGGCGCGGGCGCTGCTCGGCGGCTTCCTCTTCTCCGGCGAGGAGGTCGAAAAGCAACTCTCCGACATCTCCGGCGGCGAGCAGCGGCGGCTCTCGCTGGCGATCCTCGTCGCCTCCGGCGCCAACGTGCTGATCCTCGACGAGCCGACCAACCACCTCGACATCGAGAGCCGCGAGGCGCTGGAGGACGCGCTGACCGAGTTCGAGGGGGCGGTGCTGCTCGTCTCCCACGACCGGGCGCTGCTGGAGGCGGTCGGCAGCCGCACCCTGGTCAGCGAGGGCGGCCGGCTGGAGAGCCACCCGAGCGGCTGGGCCGAGTACCAGCGCCGGCGCGACGAAGCGGCCGAAGCTGCGGCCGCCGCGGCCTTCAAGGCGAAGGGCGGCGGCGGCAAGAAATACAGCGCGACCAAGCCGGCGCAGAAAGCGGCGCGCAAGGCGGAGAAGCTGGAGCAGCGGATCGAGCGGGCCGAGGCGGCGCTGCGCGAGCTCGAGGACGAGCTGGCCGACCCGGCCGCCTGGTCGAGCCCGACCAGGGTCGAGCGGGCGAGCAAGCGCCACGCCGAGGCGAAGGCCGAGGTCGAAGGGCTCTACGCGGAATGGGAGAGGGCTCAGGCCGCTGCCGAGGCGAGCTGAACCACCCGCGTGCCCTTGGCGGGCGCCAGGGTGATGTTGCGGACCTTCACCCGTTCCGGCTCCGCGCCGGCCGGCCGCAGCTCGGCGCGCTGGACGAACTCGCGCAGGATCGTCCGCATCTCGTATTCGGCGAAGGCGGCGCCGATGCAGCGCCGCACGCCGCCGCCGAACGGGATCCAGGCGTAGTTGTCGGCCTTGCCGTCGAGGAAGCGCTCGGGCCGGAACTCCTCGGGCTCGGGGAAGAGGTCCTCGCGGTGGTGGAGGGCGGCGATGGCGGGCAGCACGAAGCTGCCCTCGCCGAGCTCGTAGCCCCCGATCGTCGCTGATGCCTTCAGCTTGCGGGCGACGTCGACGATCACGGGCCGCGCCCGCAGCGTCTCCTTGACCGTGGCGCCGAGGTAGCCCTCTTCGCCCGCCGCGAGCGAGTCGCGCAGCTTCGCCAGCACCGCCGGGTTGCGGATGAGCCGCTCGACCGCCCAGGCGAGCCCGGTCGCCGTCGTCTCGTGCCCGGCGCCGAGCACCGTGACCAGCTCGTCGCGCAATTCCTGGTCGCTCATCGGCGCGCCCGCCTCGTCGCGGGCGCCGAGCAGCAGGGAGAGGACGTCGTCGCGATTCTCGTGGTCGGGTTCGGCGCGCCGCAGCCCGATCTCCTCGTAGATGAATTCGTCGAGCGCCGCGCGCGAGCGGACGAAGCGCGGCCAGGGGCTGCCGGGGCCGAGGTTGCGGCGCAGCGTCGGGAAGGACGTGATGACGCCGACCCGCCTGGCGAAGTCGTCGATCAGCCGCTCGAAGCGCGCCAGCCGCTCCTCGTCGTGGACGCCGAAGACCGCGCGCATGATCACCGCCAGGGTTATCCGCTGGGTGTGCGGGCGCATCGCGAAGGGCTCGCCGACCGGCCAGCTCTCCATCTCCCGGCGGGTCATCTCGACGATCAGCTCACCGTAGCGATGGACCCGCTCGCCGTGGAAGGGCGGCAGCAGCAGCTTGCGCTGGCGCATGTGCGGTTCGTCGTCGAGGGTGAGGACGGAGTGGGGGCCGAGCGCCGGTTCCAGCACCGTCGCGTTCGCCTCGCCGGCGTGGAAGTCGCTCGGCGCGCCGGTGAAGACCGCTTTGACGAGATCGGGATGGGCGACGTAGACGATCCGACCGAAGAAGGGGAAGCGGACGCTGAAGATGTCGCCGTAGCGGCGTTGCTGCCCGGCCAGGAATCCGAGCGGGTCGCGTGCGTAGCGCAGCGCCTGCAGGAGCGCCGGCGCTTTCGACCCCGGCGGAGCGGCCATCTCAGAAGACGATCGTGCGGTCGCCGTCGAGGAGGACGCGGTCGTCCAGGTGGGCCATCACCGCCCGCGCCAGGACGAGGCGCTCGACGTCGCGGCCGAGGCGGATCATGTCGGCGACCTCGTCGCGATGGTCGACCCTGGTCACGTCCTGGGCGATGATCGGGCCGGCGTCGAGCTCGGCCGTCACGTAGTGGGCGGTGGCGCCGATCAGCTTGACGCCGCGCTCGTAGGCGCGGTGATAGGGGTCGGCGCCGACGAAGGCCGGCAGGAAGCTGTGGTGGATGTTGATCGCCGGCGCCCCGAGCGCGCGCAGGAAGTCCTCGGAGAGGATCTGCATGTAGCGGGCGAGGACGAGCAGGTCGACTCCCTCCAGCAGGTCGATGATCCGCCGCTCCGCCTCCGCCTTCGCGCCCGGCTCGACCGGGACGTGGTGGAAGGGCAGGCCGACCGCTTCGGCCTGGGCGGCGTGGTCGGGATGGTTGGAGATGACGCTGACCAGCTCGCCGCCGAGGTCGCCGTTGCGCCAGCGCCAGAGCAGGTCGGAGAGGCAGTGGTCCTCGCGGCTGACCATGATCGCCGCCCGCTTCGGCCGGCTCGTCTCGTGGAATTCCCAGTCCATCTCGAACGGCTCGCCGATCTCGCGGGCGAAGCGCAGCTCCAGCGCCTCGCGTTCGCCGTCGGGGACGTGGTCGAAGACCATCCGCATGAAGAAGCGGCCCTCGGCGCTGGAGTGCTGGTCGACGTCGACGATGTTGAGGCCGGACTCGGCGAGGAAGCCGCTGACGCGGGCGATCAGCCCCGGGCGGTCGGGGCAGGCGAGCAGCAGCCTCGAAGTCGGCATCTCTCCCATCCGTCGATGATCGCGGATAGGGTCCTCTCGATGCGTATCGCCGCCGTTCCCGACGGGCCGATCGAGCGGCTCGGGCTGCTCCTGAACAAGCTGCCGACGCCGATCGGCGAGGCGATGTACTCGATGCCGATCGCGCGCTCGCTGCAGGTGGCGCAGCGGACCGGGATCCTGGGCGCGCTGGCCGAGGGGCCGCGCGAGCCGGGCGAGCTGGCCGAGCACCTCGGCCTGCAGAAGACCGGGACCGAACGGGTGCTGGACGTGATCGCCTCGCTCGGCCACGTCGAGCAGCGCCCCGACGGCCGCTACGAGATGACCTCCAGCGGCCGCCCTTGGCTCGATCCGCGCTCCGACACCTACCTCGGCGATTTCCTCGCCGACACCGCCCACTATTGGGACTGGTACGCGGGCCTCGAGGACCTGGTCCGCGACGGCCGCCACGTCGAGCTGCACGGGAAAGGGCCGGACGACCCCTACTGGCGCTCCTACATCCGCGGCCAGTATCAGGTGGCGCGGCTCTCCAGCGCCGAGGTCGCGAAGGCGATCCCGCTCGCACGCGGCGCCCACGCGGTGCTGGACGTGGCCGGCGCCCACGGCGAGTACTCGATGGCGCTCTGCCGCCGCCACGAGGGGCTGCGGGCGACGATCGTCGACCTGCCCGGGAGCGCCAGGGTGGGGGAGGAGATCGTCGCCGAAGCGGGGATGGGCGACCATGTCCGCCACTTGGTCGGCGACATGTTCGAGGTCGACTACGACGGCCACTACGACGGGGCGCTGGCGTTCAACATCATCCACCACCTCTCGCCCGAGCAGATCCGGGCGCTGTTCGCTCGCATCCGCGCGGTGCTGCGGCCCGGCTCACCGCTCTGCGTGCTCGACCTCTACGACCGGCCGGAGGGGCAGCGGGCGAACCTCGCCTCGATCCTCGGCCTCTTCTTCCACCTCACCTCCGGGGCCGACACCTACACGACCGACGAGGTCTCTCGCTGGCTGGGCGAGAGCGGCTACGGGGGCGTCGAGTTGAAGTCGTTCCGGACGCTGCCGGACCTGCGTCTGCTGATCGCGAAAGCGGTCTAGGACCGCAAGATCGCAGCCAGTCACCCCGGGCCGGGCCGGTACCCACGCCTGAGCTCGTGCAGAGCCGCACAAACGCTACCTACTGTGTGACGGCGCCCACACATATCCCTTCTCTGTAGAAGCGATTTCCGCCTGCGTCAGTAGCGAATCTGCCGCTTCGCAATCAACGAAGCGGCCGGGGCGCTGCGTGAACAGCCCCCGGCCTGGCACAGGAAAGGGGTCTTTCCCATGCAGGATCAGAGTAGGGCAGCGCCCAACGCCGCCGACGACCTAAGAGACGAACGGGCGGTCCTTGTCCACGTCGTAGAGACGTTCCCCCAGACCCTCCTGCTCTCGGATCTGATCCGGGAACTGGGCGGCTCTAAGGACTTCAGGAAGCGCGACGGAGTCGAACGGGCGGTGCGGGAACTCGTCGCGGGCGGCCTGCTGTTCCGCCACGTAGGGGCGGTTCTGCCGACCCGAACCGCCCTGCGGGCCTACGAGCTGCTTGTGGGGGTGGCGTAGATGAATGTGGCAGAGAAGTTCGGCCGCAACCTCGCTGCGGTGCGGCGAGAGGCCGGGTTCACGCAGGATCAGCTTGCGGCCGAGCTATTCATGACCCGAGCCGCCCTGTCCCGGCTGGAGCAAGGCCACCGCCTCCCGCGCCTCGATCTCGTCGTCAGGCTGGCGCAGGCCATCGGCGTGCAGGTCCGCGACCTGCTCTACGGGATCGGGTAGGGCGTATCCGCTGCGCGGCTCGGGGCGGAGGCTCCGGGCCGCGCAGCGGGACTCAACCTGCACCGTCTATACCCTTGAGTGCCGGGTTGCCCAAAACGCCCAAAATCGCCGGAATCGCTGCTAGCCTCCGTAGGGTCAGAACCGTGCGATGAGACAACTGAAGAGGCTCAAAGGTTGTTCCGTGAGCACAGTTTGCAGAAGGGGTTTGGGCCGGATGCCCGAACCCCTTCGCACATAGCGAGGTCCGACGGCCACGTGGCAAGCGAAGCCGTCGAACCTCTAGCTGCTAGCGAGCCAAGCGGTCAATGACCAGCAAGGCAACCAGCAACGTGATCGTCAGAACCGTCGATGCCATTTGAACCTCCTTTCCGTTCACCTTGCGGCCGGGATGGCTCGCAAGTTCCGCGGAGCGACGAACGAGCCATCGGCGCGGCGAATGGGGAGGTCTATGACAGAACTGCTCTGACTACTCCCCCAAGTTACGGTCGGGGTCGGCCGGATTTTGTAGCTAGCCTTTGGATATGACCGACACCCGCCGCACGGAGAAAACGCCCAAGGGACTAGAGGTCCCCGTTCCGACCAAAGGCGAGTTCGACGCCGCTATGCGGAAGGTCGCTCCGCCAGTAGGTCGTAGACGCCCTGACGAGAAAGACCGGCCTCAGAAGCAATCCGAGTGATCGGGACGCCCGCCTCCTGAGCTTCGCGGCAGGAGCGGCGCAGTTGCTCGGTCGCCTCCCGTTTGGCTTCATCGGCCTTCGCCCGCTTTCTGACTGCGGCCTGGATGCGGCGGATCGCGGTCGCCTCGGTCATTGCCGCGCCGCCTCCCTGACGAGAGCGTGGAACATGGAGCGCTGCCCGTGGTAGCGGTTGTTGTGGCGCCAGGCGAACTCGTCTAGGTAGGACTGAAGGTATTTGGGAGAGACCTTCTTGTAGGCGCCGCGCATTCCCGTTTTGAGGTTGCCGAAGAAGCCCTCGACGGTGTTGGTGTGGACGTTGCCGTCCACGTAGGAGCCAGCCGAGTGGTTGATCACGGCATGGTCGAACTCCCGCCGCAGCGGTTTGTAGGCGATCCAGTCGTCGGTAAGCATGAACGCGGCCGGGTCAAGATGCGCTCGCACCGCTCGACTGAGCGGCTCGCCCCGGCGCGACTCGATCACGCGCAGACGCACCCGCCCACCGCGCTCGACCATTCCCAGGATCGTCGGCTTGGCTTCCGCGAATTTGGTCGCCTCAGAGCGCGATTTGAACGGACGCCGCGCCTTGCCGCCCCAAGAGGTCTCGTCTATCTCAACCTCGCCCTTCAATTTGGGCGCCGGCTCGGGGTCGCACATCAGCTCGGTCCTGATCTTGTTGAACATCCGCCAGGCGGTCTTGTAGTGGACGCCCAGCTCCCGCTCTAGCTGTTTGGCGGAGATTCCGCAGCGAGTGCTCGTCATGAGGTGCATGGCGTAGAACCAGAGCCGCAGCGAGGTCGAGGAGCGATGGAAGATCGTCCCGGCGGTCGGGTGCAGGTGGTGCCCGCAACCGGTGCAGGTCCAGGACTGCCGCTGCTGCTTCGTTGCGTAGCGCTTGAAGGCGCGGCGGCAGTCGCACTTGGGGCAGTGGGCATGCTCGCCATCGGGCGCGTGGCGGGTCCGCCAGAGGTATTCGAGGCAGGCGTTGTCGTCGGGGAACTCGGCCAGGAACTCATGGACCGAGTACTCGGAGGTCGAAGACTGCGCCCTGATTGGCTGGTGGCGGTTTGCCGGTGGCATGTGTCAACCATACTTGACAGAAGGGCGACTGTCAAGTCGTCTTGACACTCCGAATCCAGAGGGCGTAGGCTTCGCTGCTATGTCAGGGGTCTTAAGCGGCGCGTGGAAGAAGCTCCGGTGGGGCGAACTCCACGTAGAACGCCTCAGCGATGAAATCGCCACTTTCCTCGATGCCAATCTTCGATCCCTCAGGACCGAATTCGACGGAGAGGGATATCTGGTCTATCCACTGATGGACTCCCCGCCGCCCCACTGGCCGCTTGTCCTCGGGGACGCGATCCATTCTCTGCGGGGCGCTCTCGATCACGCCATGTGGGCAATGATCATGCGAACCCAGCGCGGGCAGTCGCTCACCGCTAAGGAGCGACGCACAATCCAGTTTCCCCTTACGCGCAAGCTGACCGAGCTGGAGGCAACTTCCACCTATATTTGGCTCGATCCTTACTCCCAGGCAATCGTCCGCGAACTGCAACGACACGGAGGTCCCTGGGAGGCAAACCCGCTCCGCGCTCTCTGGAAACTCTCTAACGAGGACAAGCACCGGCTGCTCGTCAGCCAGGTCACGGCCATAGGGACCGGCACCTTCCACCTTGGCATTGGCCACGACGACGACATCCTTAAAACGACCCAGCCGACTGTCCTCGTTGAGCTGGGGGACCGGCTTGACAACGAAACACCAATCGCTCGCTTTGGAGCGGTCGTCACGGGGCCAGATCCGCAGGTGGACGTGCAGGGCCAGATCCCCGGCCGCATAGAGTTCAGCACGGGAGAGGTGACGATCCGCCACGACCTCATGCCCCAGATGGCCGAACTGATCGACCTCACCCTGCAACGCCTCGATCTTGTCCTTCAAGGCAAGGTCGGCGGCCTGTAGCGCTCGGTCACCCACGGCCTACGCCGCCCTTCCCGCGCTGAAAGTTCCCGCCCAGGCGGGCGATACCTCCGATTTCCTCGGCTTTCTCCGTGCCTGAGCTTCTACATAGAAGGGATAAGTGTGACGGCGCCCACACATGGGAGCGGCGCGAACCTCCACGGTTTTGCGCTTGCTCACAAAACGCAAACAATTCACCACGATCTTGCTCATCCTGCTCGCCTTCCCGACCGCGGCGCTTGCGGCGGGGGGAGGGGGCGCGCTCGGCGGTACGGCGCCGCACGTCGGCCAGGCCGAAGTCGCGCCCGTCTCGGTCCTGCAGCAGCCGGGCCGACGGTTCCACCGGCTGGTGCGGACGATCTCCCACCGGATCAAGGCCGAAGAACGCGCCGAAGCGCGCGAGCGCCGGCGCGAACGGGAAGAACGGTTCGAAGACCTCCCCGGCGGCGTCTCGCTGGAAACGCTGGACGCGATCGCCGCCTGCGAGTCCGGCGGCGACCCGACCGCGGTCTCCGCCGACGGCACCTACCGCGGCAAGTACCAGTTCGACTACGGGACCTGGGAATCGGTCGGCGGCCACGGCGACCCCGCCGCGGCGCCCGAAGCCGAACAGGACTACCGCGCCGCGCTGCTCTACGCGCGCGCCGGTTCCAGCCCCTGGCCCGTCTGCGGCTGAGCTTACGATCAGCCGTGTGAGCGAGGAGCAGGTACCGGCGCCCGACGCGAGCGGCCCGAAGCGCAAGCCGCCCAATGAGGCGATCGCCGAGGCGCGGGTGCGGGCACCGACCCGCGGCAACCGCCGGCTGGAGAGCTTCCTCGAGGCGGTCAACCGCGACGAGCAGGTGCGGGCCTGGTGGTACATGACCCAGGTCCACTCGGAACGGCTGGGGATGTCGGACCACTCCTGGGTCCACATGCAGATCGTCCTCAACATCGCCCTGCGGCTGCTGCGGCTGCTGGTCCGGGCGGGGGTCGAGCCGGCGATGGTCGCCGACCACGGCATGCGCGACCGCGACGCCGAAGTGGTGGTGGCCGGCGGCGCCCTCCTCCACGACGTCGGCATGTCGATCCACCGCGCCGACCACGAGGCCTACTCGCTCTTCCTCGCCAGCGACGCCCTGCAGCGCCTCCTCGCCGACGCCTACAGGGAGCCGGAGCGAACCGTCGTCGCCTCCGAGATCCTCCACGCGATCATCGGCCACCGCCGCCGCGGCGAGCCCTACACGGTCGAGGCCGGCGTCGTCCGCGTCGCCGACGCCCTCGACATGGCCCAGGGCCGCACCCGCATCCCGCTCGAATCGGGCCACGAGGGCATCCACTCGATCTCCGCCGCGGCGATCGACGAGGTCCGCATCGAGGCCGGCGAGGAGCACCCAGTGCGGATCGTGATCCAGCTCAACAACTCCGCCGGCATCTTCCAGGTCGACGACCTCCTCGCCACCAAGATCCGCGGCACCCCCCTCGAGGGCCGGATCGAAGTAATCGCCCAGATCGAGGGCGAGACCGAGAAACGCCTTCTGAGCGGCTTCCGGCTTTCCTGACGCTCGCTAGTTGAAGCGCGCGAGGTCTGAGCGGCGCTGTTCCTTGCGCTTCTCCAGCTTGCCCTGGATCAGCGAGAGGATGATCACGAGGGCGGCGAAGAAGGCGATCACGCCGAAGCAGAAGAAGGTCACCGTTTTGTCGGTGGTCGGGCCGGCGAGGCCGACGCCCTCGTCGGCGAGGGCCGCCGGAGCGAAGACCAGCATCAGGGCCCAAACCGAGAGCAGGGCTGCGACGGTGCGCTTCACGGGCGGGAATCTAGCGCACCGAGGGGCGCCCGGCGGTTCCGTGGTTCCTTTGTCCGCCCATAGAGGACGAAGGAACCACGGAAGTGACGCCGCCGCCTTCTGAGGCGGGTTCCCGCAAATTCGGGGTGCGTGTTTCCCGACCTGTGAAAATCTGGTGAACAGCAGGCGGTTTACGCCTCGCGGATGCATACAATCTGTCCATCCGAATCGCCGTCATCGACAACGACAGCGGCTTCGTCACCGTCCTCGCCAAGCGCGCCGAAGTAGCCGGCTGGCACCTCCGCCAGAGCGCCGGCGCGGTCCCGCCGCGGGACCTGGTGGCGATGAAGCTGAACGCGCTGCTGATCGACCCGGCGCTGTTGGGCGACGAAGCGTGGTCCTATCTCGAGCGCGTCGCCTCGATGCTGCCCGACCTCGGCCTCGTCGTCTGCACCGGTCGCTCCACCGTCGCCCAGCGGGTGCGCGGGCTGCGGCTCGGGGTCGACGACTGGATGACCAAGCCGTGCCATCCCGAGGAGGCGATGGCGCGGATCGAAGCCGTCTCGCGGCGCCGCACCCGCGGTCGCCACGAGCACGAGGCCTCGCCGCTGGCGGCGGGAGAGATAGAAGTCCGGCCCGATCGCTTCCAGGCATTCGTCAAGGGCGAGCCGCTCGAGCTGACCCGGCGCGAGTTCGAGCTGCTCTACCTGCTCGCCGAGGAACGCGGCCAGGTGCTCGAGCGCGAGCAGATCTACCAGCGGGTCTGGGGTTACGCGATGGCCCACGGCGACCGCTCCGTCGACGTCTTCGTCCGCAAGCTGCGCCAGAAGCTGGAGAAGCGCTCGCCGAGCTGGTCCTACATCCACACGCACTTCGGCATCGGCTACCGCTTCGAGCCCGAACCGGCCGGGATCGTCGAAGAGGAGCTGCGGCCGGCGGCGCCGGAGCAGCCCGGGTCTCGGCCTGCCGCCGAGGCCGAGCGGCAGCCCGGCTCTTCACAGGTCGTTCACAACACCTTCACCGCGGGGTAACCGCTGCGGCTGAACCGGCCGCCATCCTCGGCGGCCAGTGGGGCAGCTGGAGATCAAACCGGAGGAGCACGCGGCGCTCGTCGACGGCCGTCCGCTCAGCCTGACGATGCGAGAGCTGCAGCTGCTGGTGACGCTGGCCGGCCACCCGCAGCGGATCATGACCCGGGAGGAGCTCTTCGCCGAGGTCTGGGGCGCCCGGCCGCGTCCCGACGACCGCTCGGTCGACGTCTACGTCAGCCGCCTGCGCGCCAAGCTCGGAGCCGCCCTGCCCGGCAAGCAGCTGATCCACACCCACAACGGGATCGGCTATCGCTTCTCCCCGGACGGCTGATCGCCCAGCGGCTCCTTTTACATCCTTTTCACATCTTCGCCACAGCGGAGTAACAAGCTGGGCATCGACCGCTGGGAGCCTGCGCGCAACCGATGTCGAAACGAACCCCAAGGAGAACGATGTCCAGCTCTAGATGGCTTGTGGTGATCGCCTGCGCGGCGATTCTCGCCCTCGGCGTCGCCGCCTGCGGCTCCAGCAGCAGCGAATCCGGCGGCTCCTCCGGCGGCGGCGAAGTCTCCGGCGAAATCGCCGGCGCCGGCTCGACCGCCCAGCAGGCGGCCCAGGAAGCCTGGATCGCCGAATTCGAGAACGAAAACTCCGGCGCGACGATCTCCTACGACCCGGTCGGGTCCGGCGGCGGTCGCGAACAGTTCATCGCCGGGGGGGTCGCCTACGCGGGCAGCGACGCGGCGCTCGCGACCGAAGAAAGCGAACTCGAAAAGGCGGAAAAGCGCTGCGAACCGGGCGAACTGATCGAGGTCCCGGACTACATTTCGCCGATCGCGATCATCTACAACCTGCCGGGCGTCGAAGAACTGAAACTCGACCCGGAAACCCTGGCGAAGATCTTCGCCCAGGAAATCACCAGCTGGAACGACCCGGCGATCGCCAAGGACAATCCCGGCGTCGAACTGCCGAGCACCCGGATCACCCCGGTCAACCGCTCCGACGAGTCGGGCACGACGCAGAACTTCACGGAATACCTCTCCGAGGTGGTCCCGAGCGTCTGGAAGTTCGAAGTCAGCGGCAACTGGCCAGTCAAGGGCGGCGAAGCGGCCTCCGGCACCTCCGGTGTGGTCGAAGCGGTCAGCGCCGGCGAAGGCGCGATCGGCTACGCCGACGCCAGCCAGGCAGGCGAACTCAGCGTCGCCAAGGTCAAGGTCGGCTCCGAATGGGCCGAACCGACCGCCGAAGCCGCGGCGAAGATCGTCGAGGAGTCTCCGCTCGACAAGGAACTCAGCCCCGGCAAGCACACCATCGCGTTCGAACTCGACCGCAAGACGGAATCGCAGGGGACCTACCCGATCGTGCTGGTCTCTTACTTCATCGCCTGCACGAAATACGGAAACACGAGCGAAGCCGAAGCGGTGAAGGCCTACGCCGAATACGTCGTCAGCCCCGAAGGGCAGGAACTGGCCGCCGAACAGGCCGGCTCCGCTCCGCTCTCCCCGGCGCTGACGAAGAAAGTGACCCCGGCCGTCGAAGCGATCGAAGCCGGCTAGGTAGGTAGTGGCCTCGGTCGACACCACGACCAACGCAGGCCAACTGCTGGCGGCGGCGTCCGGAGGGCGCCGCCGCCTCGGCGATCGCGTCTTCTCCCGCACCGCGGTCGTCGCCGCGGTGACGATCCTGGCCCTGCTGGCGGGGGTCGCGATCTTCCTCCTCTCCGAGGGCTTCCCCGCCCTCACCGCCGGCGCCTCCGAACTGCCGGAGGGCAAGACCTTCGTCGATTACGTCGCGCCGCTGGCCTTCGGCACCGTCCTCGCGGCGGCGCTGGCGGCGCTCGTCGCGGTGCCGCTGGCGGTGGCGGTGGCGCTCTTCATCACCCACGTCGCGCCGCCGCGGATCGCGCTCACGCTCGGCTACCTGGTCGACCTGCTGGCGGCGATCCCCAGCATCATCTACGGCCTCTGGGGGATCTTCGTCCTCGGCCCGGCCGCGGTGCCGGTGCTGAAATGGCTGGAAGAGCACCTCGGCTGGATCCCGTTCTTCGAAGGCCCGGCTTCGGCCACCGGTCGGACGATGCTCGTCGCCGGCCTGGTCCTGGCGGTGATGATCCTGCCGATCGTCTCCGCGATCGCCCGCGAGGCCTTCATGCAGACCCCGCGCCGCCTGCAGGAAGGCGCGCAGGCGCTCGGCGCGACCCGCTGGGAGATGATCCGGATGACCGTCCTCCCGTTCGGCAAATCGTCGGTGGTCAGCGGCGCCATGCTCGGGCTCGGCCGGGCGCTGGGGGAGACGATGGCGGTGACGATCATCCTCTCGGTCTCCGGCGCGGTCACCTTCAACCTGATCGGCCAGGCGAACCCCTCGACGATCGCCGCCAACATCGCCCTCAACTTCCCCGAGTCGAGCGGCCTGGCGATCAATGCGCTGATCGCCACCGGTCTCGTCCTCTTCGCGATCACCCTCGTCACCAACATGGGCGCGCGCGCCATCATCGCCCGCTCGAACCAGGAATAGGAGCCGGGAGTGGAGAGCGCCTCCTATCCCGTCCACGCCACCGGCCGCCTCGAGCTGCGGGGCGGCGGCAGCCTGCCCGGCTGGGGCGCCTGGGGGACGGTCGGCGGCTCGGCGGCCGCCGTCGCCGCGGTCCTGCTCGCCACCGGCGCCTTCACGGTGGCGCTGACGCTCGTCTTCGGGTCGCTGCTCTCGGGTGTCGTCCTCTACGCCTGGTCGCGGGCGGTGGAGGGCCCGCGGCGCGCCAAGGACCGGGTGATGACGCTGGCGATCGCCTGTGCCTTCGGCCTGGCGATGATCCCGCTCTTCTCGCTGATCTTCGAAGTCGCCAAGCGCGGCATCCCGGGCCTCAGCGTCGAATTCTTCACCGAAGACGCCCGCGGGGTGGTCGGGGGCGGTGGCGCCGCCCACGCGATCGTCGGCACCCTGGTCATCACCGCCGTCGCCGCCGCGATCTCGGTGCCGATCGGGATCATGGCCGCGATCTATCTCAACGAGTACGGGACCGGGCGGCTGCGGCGGGCGCTGACCTTCTTCGTCGACGTGATGACCGGCATCCCCTCGATCGTCGCCGGCCTCTTCGCCTACGCGCTCTTCGAGATCTTCCTCGGGCCCGGCATCCGGCTCGGGGTGATGGGCTCGGTGGCGCTCTCTGTGCTGATGATCCCGATCGTGATCCGCTCCGCCGAGGAGGTGCTGAAGATCGTCCCCGACCACCTGCGCGAAGCCGCCTACGCGCTGGGGACGCCGAAGTGGAGGACGATCACCAAGGTGGTGCTGCCGACCGCCTTCGCCGGCCTCGTCACCGGGGTGATGATCGCGATCGCCCGCATCGTCGGCGAGACGGCGCCGCTGCTGGTGACCACCGGTGTGGTCGACTCGATGAACACCGACCCGTTCAACGGGCGGATGCAGAACCTGGCGGTCTACGCCTTCAACGAGTACCGCTCGCCGGGGGTGATGAAACAGGCCTCCTACGACCGCGCCTGGGCCGCGGCGCTGACCCTGATCGCGATCGTGATGCTGCTGAACGTCGCCGCCCGCTTCGTCTACCGCCGCTACAAAACGGAGATCCGCTGAGCCAGTGGAGGGAAGGAAACTGAGAACGATGCTGGGAGCAGCGACCAAACGCAAGGCCGCCGGGGAAGGACAGGGAACGATGAGCGACGCGAGCGCGGTGACCGCTACCTCGACCGGGCCGGTGACCGCCGCCGGGCGGCCCGCGAAGACGATCGAGGCGCGCGGCGTCAACCTCTTCTACGGCGATTTCCACGCGGTCGAGGACGTGACGATGACGATCGAGCCGAACAAGGTGACGGCGCTGATCGGCTCCTCGGGCTGCGGCAAGACGACGTTCCTGCGCTCGCTCAACCGCATGCACGAGCTGACGCCGGGGGCGAGCGTGAAGGGCGAGATCACCCTCGACGGCGAGGACGTCTACGGCGCCGGGGTGGATCCGGTGGCGGTGCGGCAGCTGGTCGGGATGGTCTTCCAGCAGCCCAACCCGTTCCCGACGATGTCGATCTACGACAACGTCGCCGCGGGCCTCGACCTCAACGCGAAGAAGGTGCCGAAGAGGCAGAAGGACGCCGTGGTCGAGCGCAGCCTGCGCGGCGCCCACCTCTGGGACGAGGTCAAGGACCGGCTCGACAAGCCCGGGGGCGGCCTCTCCGGCGGCCAGCAGCAGCGGCTCTGCATCGCCCGCGCGATCGCGATCGAGCCCGAGGTCCTGCTGATGGACGAGCCCTGCTCGGCGCTCGACCCGGTGGCGACGCTGGCGATCGAGGACCTGATCGGCGAGCTGAAGAGCCGCTACACGATCGTCATCGTCACCCACAACATGCAGCAGGCGGCGCGGGCCAGCGACGTCACCGCCTTCTTCAACATCGAGGGCACGGGGAAACCCGGGCACCTGATCGAGGTCGGTCCGACCGAGGAGATCTTCACCAAACCGGGCAAGCAGGAGACCGAGGACTACGTCAGCGGCCGGTTCGGCTAGGGGACGGGAACATGCCGGAAGTAGCGCGGACCGAATACCTGGAGGAACTGGCCAACCTGGAGGCGAGCGCGCTGGGCGGGCTCGACCTCGTCAACGGCGCCCTGACGCGGACGCTGGAAGCGGTCGAGCATCAGGACATCGAGCTGGCCCAGCTCGTGGTTGCCGACGACGACCGCATCGACGGCCGCTACCTGGAGGTGCACCAGGCGCTGATCACGCTGCTGGCGACGCAGTCGCCGGTGGCGACCGACCTGCGGCTGATCTCCTCGCTGCTGCACGTGCTGAAGAACGTCGAGCGGATGGGCGACCAGTGCGTCAACGTCTGCAAGCTGATCCCGCTCTCCGGCCACGAGCCGCCGGCCGACGAGGAGATGGTGCAGCTGATCCTGACGATGGGGCGGCACACGAAGACGCTGATCGCGCAGGCGAAGCGGGCCTTCGAGGAGCGCGACGTGGAGATGGCGCAGGACCTGGTCCGCCAGGACGACGCCGTCGACAACCTCAACCGCGACTGCTTCCGGCTGGCGCTGGAGATCGGCGACGACATCGACAAGCGCGAGTGGGCGATGACGATGCTGCTGGCGGCGCGGGCGATCGAGCGGACGGCGGACAACGCGGTGGACATCGGCGAGCAGGTCGCCTTCGTCGTCACGGGGCTGTTCCGGGAGTTCGAGGACGCGTCGCATCCGAACGCTTGAGCTTCGGGACCGCTGGGCGCCAAGGGGCGTCCTGCGCTGGATGCTCGGACACCCCTTGGCGCAGCCGGGCCGCGGCAAAGTGCGGTGATCCTCGGCTGGTTCAAGTCCGATGCGACTGGGAAGATGCAGGTGGTGCGTCCATGACTCTCTGTGCGGCGATAGACATCGGCTCCAACACGACCCGGCTGCTCGTGGCCGAGCCGATGGATGGGCAGCTGAAGAAGGTGATGGAGCAGCGGGCCTATACGCGGATCGGCAAGGCGGTCGACGGCGAGGGCCGGATCCGGTCCGAGAAGATCGAGGAGGTCGGCGACGTCGTCGGCACCCAGGTGCGGCTGGCGCGCGAGCTGGGCGCGAAGGAGATCCGCGCCGTCGCCACCGCGGCGATCCGCGAGGCGGGCAACGGCGAGGAGGTCGCCGAGAGGGTGGGGGCGGCGGCCGGGATCCCGATCGAGATCCTCAGCGAGGAAGAGGAGGGCCGGCTCTCCTTCATCGGCGCCACGAAGACGCTCGGCCACCCGGTCGAGGGCCTGGTCGGCGTCGTCGACGTCGGCGGCGGCTCCAGCGAGGTGATCCTCGGCACCGTCCCCGGGGGTGCCGAGAGCGTGCGCTCCTGGCCGGTCGGCTCGGGCAACCTCGCCGAGGAGCTGATCTCCTCCGACCCGCCCTCGGCGGCCGAGATCCGCCGCACCCGCGACCGCATCGACGACATCTTCGAAGGGGTGGAGGTCCAGCGCCCGGCCCAGGCCGTCGCCGTCGGCGGCTCCGCCACCTCGCTGCGCCGCCTCGTCGGCGCCGTCCTCGAGTACGAGACCCTGGAGCGCGGCATCCGCGTCCTCTGCGGCGACCCCGCCACCGAGGTGGCGCGCCGCTTCGAGCTCGATCCCACCCGAGTCCGCATCCTGCCCACCGGCATCCTCCTCCTCGAGAAGCTCTCCGACCTCCTCGGCCAGCCCCTCCAGATCGGCAAGGGAGGCCTCCGCGAGGGCATCATCCTCGACCTCCTCAACGGCAGCGCCAACGGCAGCTCGCCAGAACGCGTCGCGGCTTAGCCGAATTCTTCGATGTAGGCTTGCCGTCGTCGTTCGCGGGCGCGTGCGCGTTCTTCCTGTCGCTTCGCGAATTCCTCGTCCATGCGAACCAATTTTTCGGCTTCGGCCGGCCTGCGCTTCACCAGCTCGAGTGCCCGGTCGAAGTCGAAGACGTTCGAGCCATCGGTGAGGCGGTGCGCCAAGTCTCTTTCTTCTCGCTCGGTCATCGCTTTGAATCTACCCCTTGCTGCTTGCTGTCACGTTGTTCTTCGCTCAGCCGGTTCGATCTCGATCTGGGAGGCGGCGAGCCCTCGGGCAAGATCACGGATCGTCGCCTCCAACTTCATGATCGCCGCTTCATCCAGATCGGCCGACCACTCGGTCCCTTCGGCGAACCTCGCGCCTCGGGTCGATATCTCGATTGGCAGCCGCCCGCCGATCACTCCGGAGAATGCCGGGGTGATCAGGAGCTCTGGGCGCCCGCGATTCTCCCCCTCGGCAAAGCCGCGCTCACGCAATAGCCCGCGTTCTCCGCCTTTTCACATCTTTTTCCGGCTCATCCCGAACTCTGTGGGGACAGAGAGATTTCGAGATAGGGAGAGCACCGATGACTTCCCGTGTTGACTTGCATTGCCACTCGACCGCGTCGCACTTCTCGAAGCTGGGCGTCCAGAGGTCGCTTGGGTTGCCGGAGTGCGCGACCCCGCCGGAGGAGGTCTACGAGCTGGCCAGGCGGCGGGGGATGGACTTCGTCACGATCACCGACCACGACACGATCGACGGCTGCCTGGAGCTGTCCGATCGGCCCGATTGCTTCGTCTCCGAGGAGCTGACCGCCCGCTTCGCCGGCGAGCCCCAGGCGGTTCACGTCCTCTGTTATGGGATCACTCCCGGAGACCACGAGTGGCTGCAGGCCCACTCCGGCGACGTCGAGGCCTGCGCCGCCTACCTTCGCGAGGGCGAGATCGTCTGCGCGCTCGCGCATCCCTTCTTCAACGTCGCCGCTCCGTTGACCCGGCGCCACCGGCGGCGACTGGCGGAGCTGTTCCCGATCTGGGAGGTCCGCAACGGCTCGCGAGCCCCCGAGCTGAACATGCCCGCCGCGGTCTACGTCGAGACCCACGGCGGCACCGGCATCGGCGGCTCCGACGACCATGCCGGCGTAGACATCGGTCGCACCTTCACCGAGGCGCCGGCCGCTGGCTCGCCGGAAGAGTTTCTGCGCCATGTCCTCAACGGCTCTGCCGAAGCTGGTGGAGAACAGGGCAGCGCCGCCAAGTGGACCCACGCGGCTATGGCTTTGGCGACTCGGGCACTTGCCGACGACGAGCCGGGTGCCCAGCCCGACCCGGCGGCGGTGATGAAGATGGCCGAACGGGTGATACGGGAGGGGGCGGCGCGGGAAGGGAGGATCGCCGCCGACGTCGGCCCCGAGGACGCCCGCGGTCTGCTGGGGGCCTGGTTGAACGGAATCGAGCTCGAGCTGCGCGGGCGCGATCTGATCGCGTATCTGCAGGCCGACGAGTTCTCCCATGCCGAGCTCTACCGTCGCGCTCGCCGCATCCACGACCGCAAGCTGCGCAGGGCGGTCCGCGCCGGCGCCGAGGCCCTCGCCGGCGGCGATCCCGGCGCCGCCGTCGGCTCGATCTTCGAGGCGCTGGTGCCGGCGATCCCCTACGCGCCGGCGACCGCCTTCCTCGGCGCCGAGAAGGCGAGGCTGCGCGACCGCGGCGGCGAGCGGCCCCGCGTCGCGATCCTCGCCGACGGGATCGGCTCGATGCACGGCGTCACCCACACGCTCGAACAGATCCGCGAGCGCGGCGTCCCCGGCTTCGAGGTCGAGGTCGTCGGCACGGACCCGGGCGTCGACCGCCGCCTCCCCGCCGCGGCCGAGCTGGAGGTGCCCTTTTACGAGGGGATGACCCTCGGCGTACCCGGCCTGCCCGACCTGGTCGAGACCCTCGCCGAGGGCCGCTACGACCTCGTCCACGTCACCGCGCCCGGTCCGGCCGGGATCGCCGGCACCCTGCTCGGCCGCGTCACCGGCGTGCCGCTGCTGGCCAGCTACCACACCGAGCTTGCCACCTACGTCGGCATCCGCAGCACCGACAAGAACCTCGAGGCGCTGACCCGCGCCGGCCTCGGCGCCTTCTACTCGGCCCCCTCCGTCGTCCTCTCGCCGAGCCCCCCGGCCGACGCCTCGGTGATCGACCTCGGCGCCGACCCGTCCACCCTGGGCCGCTGGGAGCGCGGGGTCGACATCGAGCGCTTCGACCCCGCCAAGGCCGATCGCGACGCCTTCCCAGGCGAGGTCAAGGTCCTCTACTCGGGCCGCCTCACCCGCGAGAAGGGTGTCCACCTGCTCGCCGAGAGCTTCCTCCGCGCCCACGCCTCCGACCCGCGCCTGCACCTGCTGGTCGCCGGCGGCGGTTCCGAGGAGGGGGAGCTGCGCGAGCGCCTCGGCGAGCGCGCCACCTTCCTCGGCTGGCTCGAGGACGAGGAGCTCCCGCGCGCCTACGCCAGCGCCGACGCCTTCCTCTTCGCCAGCAGCACCGACACCTACGGACAGGTGATCCTCGAGGCGCAGGCCAGCGGCCTGCCGATCGTCGCCGTCGCCGAGGGCGGCCCGGCGGCGCTGGTCGAGAACCGCCACACCGGCCTTCTCTGCCGGCCTGACGCCGACCACCTCGCCGGCGCCCTGCTGCAGCTCGCCGCCTCGCCGCAGCTGCGCCGAGCGCTCGGCGAGGCCGCCGCCCGCGCCGCCCGCGAGCGCTCCTGGGAGCGCTCGATGGCCCAGCTCGCCACCGGCTACCGGCGGGCTCTCGACGCGGCAGCCGAGGCTCCCCCGCAGGCGCCAGCCCGTGCCGCCTGAACCCGCCGGGCCGCCGGAGGCGCGGCAGTACGATGGGACCATCGACGATCCCGCCCTGTACTTCAATCGCGAGCTCTCCTGGCTCGACTTCAACCAGCGGGTCCTCGAACTCGCCGAGGATCCGGAGGTGCCGCTGCTGGAGCGGCTCCGCTTCTGCGGGATCTACGCCTCCAACCTCGACGAGTTCTTCATGGTCCGGGTCGCCGGCCTCTTCGACCAGCTCGACGCCGGCATCGATGCCCGCGGTCCCGACGGCCTCGCCCCGAGCGAGCAGATCGACGCGATCCAGCAACGCGTGCTCGAGCTCGACGACCGTCTCTGCCACTGTTTCGGTGCGGTCCTGCGCCCGGCCCTGGCGGAGCGGGGAATCAAGATCGTCTCGCTCGACACCGCCAGCGAGGCGGAGCGGCGCGAGATCGACGCCCGTTTCGAACAGCAGGTCTTCCCGACGCTGACGCCGCTGGTGATCGGCCTCGGCCGTCCCTTCCCCTACATCTCCAACCTCTCGCTCAGCCTCGGCGTGCTGCTGCGCGACCCCGAGAGCAGCGGCGAGATCATCGCCCGGGTCAAGGTCCCGAAGGAGCTGCTCGGCCGCTTCCTCCCGGTCGGCGACGGCGGGACCTCGTTCGTGCCGCTGGAGGAGGTGATCGCCGCCAACCTCGACGCCCTCTTCCCTGGCATCGAGGTGATCGACTACGGCTACTTCCGCGTCACCCGCGACGCCGACTTCACCGTCTCCGACGAGGCGGACGACCTCCTGCAGGCGGTCCAGGACGAGCTGCGCCGACGCCGCTTCGGCGAGGTGGTGCGGCTGGAGATCGCCAGCGGCATGAACCCGAAGCTGCGCGAGCAGCTGGTCAGCGCCCTGCGGCTGGAAGACCGCGAGGTCTACGACATCGACGGGCTGCTCGACCTCGCCGACGTCACGGCGATCGCCGACGTCCCCGGCCACGCCGAGCTGCGCTACGCGCCCTGGACGCCGGTCACGCAGCCGCGCCTGCAGGGCGAGGAGGACGAGCCGGTCGACATGTTCGCCGAGATCCGCCAGCGCGACCTCCTCGTCCACCACCCCTACGACTCCTTCGGCACCTCGGTCGAGCGCTTCGTCGCCCAGGCCGTCGCCGACCCCGACGTGCTGGCGATCAAGCAGACGGTGTACCGGACCAGCGACGACTCGGCGCTGGTGCCGTCGCTGATCCGTGCCTCCGAACGCGGCAAGCAGGCGGTCTGCATGGTCGAGCTGAAAGCGCGCTTCGACGAGGAGGCGAACATCCACTGGGCGAAGTCGCTGGAGGAGGCCGGCGTCCACGTCGTCTACGGCATCCCCGGGCTGAAGACGCACGTGAAGGCGGTCCTCGTCGCCCGCCGCGAGGGCGAGCAGGTGCGCGAGTACGTCCACATCGGCACCGGCAACTACAACCCGAAGACCGCCCGCCTCTACACCGACTTCGGCCTCTTCACCGCCGACCCCGACGTCGGCGCCGACGTCGCCGAGATGTTCAACTTCCTCACCGGCTACGGGCGCCCGGCCGAGTACCGCAAGATGCTGGTCTCGCCGACGACGATGCGCGACCAGATCGTCGCGGAGATCGAGCGCACGGTCGCCGCCCACGAGGCCGGCGAAGAGGCGCGGATAGCGCTGAAGATGAACGCGCTGGTCGACGCCCGCTGCATCCGGGCGCTGTACGAGGCCTCCCAGGCGGGGGTGCGGACCGACCTCAACGTGCGCGGCATCTGCTGCCTGCGGCCGGGGGTGGAGGGGGTCTCGGAGAACATCCGCGTCTGTTCGATCGTCGGCCGCTTCCTCGAGCACTCGCGCATCTACGCCTTCCGCCGCGGCGAGGAGACGCGGGTGCTGATGGGCTCCGCCGACCTGATGCCCCGCAACCTCGACAGCCGCGTGGAGCTGGTGGCGCCGGTCGAGGACGCGGCGGTGAAGGCGGAGCTGCTGGACGTGCTGGAGCGCTGCTTCGCCGACAACGCCAACACCTGGGAGCTCGGCTCCGACGGGGACTGGACGCGGCGCCGGCCGGACGGGGAACTGCGCAGCGCCCAGGATGAGCTGATGGCGCGTCATTCCGCACGTGCCGCAGAGCATCTGGCCGCTTCGGCCGCCTAGGGGGAAGCCTGCAGCGCAGACGCCCGTCTCGTCACTAGGATGCCGTCCCAGTGGCGCGCTTCTCGCTCCTCCCTCGCGACCGGACGTTCTTCGACCTCTTCATCGAGGCCGGCCAGAACACGGTCCATGCCTCGCGCCTGCTCGACGAGATGATGCACAGCTGGCCGGAAAGCGGGGGGCTCTCGCGGCAGATCGTCGAGGCCGAGGCCGAGGGCGACCGGATCACTCACGAGATCATCAAACGGCTCAACTCGACCTTCGTCACGCCGATCGATCGCGAGGACATCTACGCCCTGGCGACGCAGATGGACGACATCGTCGACTTCACCGAGGAGGCCGCCGACTTCCTCGGCCTCTACAAGATCGAGGCGCCGATGGAGCAGGCCCAGGCGCTGACCAAGGTCCTCGTCGCCTCCTGCGAGCAGCTGGCGATGGGGCTCGAGGGCCTGCCCTCGTTCAAGGACCTCGACAAGTACTGGATCGAGATCCACCGGCTCGAGAACGACGGCGACCGGATCTCCCGCGACGCCGTCGCCTCGCTCTTCTCCAACGGGATCGACCCGATGGTCGTGATCCGCTGGAAGGACATGTTCGCGGTGCTCGAGGAGGCGATCGACGCGACCGAGACCGCGGCGCAGATAATCGAGGGCATCGTGATCAAGAACAGCTGAGGCCGTGAGCTCCGACCTAATCCTCGTCATCGTCGTCGGCACGGCGCTGGCCTTCGACTTCACCAACGGCTTCCACGACACCGCCAACGTGGTCGCCACCTCGATCTCGACCGGGGCGGCGCGGCCGCAGGTGGCGATCGGGTTCGCCTCGCTGCTCAACTTCCTCGGCGCCTTCATCTCGATCAGCGTCGCCGCGACCGTCGCCAAAGACGTCGTCGACGCGGAAGTGATCACGCCGACGATCGTCTTCGCCGGGCTGATCGGGGCGATCTCCTGGAACCTGATCACCTGGTACTTCGGGTTGCCGTCGAGCTCCTCGCACGCGCTGATCGGCGGCGTCGTCGGCTCGGCGGTGGCGGCGGCGGGCTTCGACGTGATCCTCGCCGAAGGGCTGGTCGGCAAGGTCCTGATCCCGGCGGTGGTGGCGCCGATCGTCGCCTTCGCCGTCGCCGCGCTGGCGATCGGCCTCTCCTACCGGGTGGTGGGGAGGCAGCGGCCCGGCATCGTCACCCGCGGTTACCGCTATGGGCAGATCCTCTCCGGCGGGCTGCTGGCGCTGGCGCACGGGACCAACGACGCGCAGAAGACGATGGGCGTGATCACCCTGGCGCTGATCGCGGCAGGGAAGCTCGGCGCCGAAGCCAACCCGCCGACCTGGGTGATCGTCTCCTCGGCGACGGCGATCGCGCTCGGCACCTACAGCGGCGGGTGGCGGATCATCAAAACGACCGGCACCCGGATCATCAAGATGGACGCGGCGCAGGGGTTCTCGTCGCAGGGGGCCGGCGCGGCGGTGATCCTCGCCTCGACCCACTTCGGCTTCCCGCTCTCGACCACGCACGTGATCAACGGCGGCGTGATGGGGGCGGGGGCCGGCAAGCGGCTCTCGGCGGTGCGCTGGGGGGTCGCCGGCAACATCGTCGTCGCCTGGATCCTGACGCTGCCGGCCGCGGCCCTGATCGGCGGCATCACCTATGGCTTCACTCGGATCTTCGGGACCGGGGCGCTGGGGCCGGTGCTGGTGACGCTGATGGCGCTCTCGTTGATCGTCGCCGCCTTCGCCCGCCGGGCGCAGCGCGGCGCTCCCGTTACGGCGGCGGGCGGATGATCGCGACGATCGTCCAGACCAAGGAGCTGTGGCAGACGGTCGTCGCCTCCGTGGCCGCCGGAGTGGGTATCACCTTCGCCTTCTCGGTCGCGATCTGGGGGGGAGGGCAGTTCGCCGAGCTGACCCGCAACGATCGGTCGCTGGCGGCGGCCGGGGCGGCGATCGTCGTCGGCATCGCTCTCCTCGTCGTTGCCGCCGCGGTGATCGTCGGGATCATCGTGATGACCCACAAGTAGTCCGGTAGAGACGATTCGAGCGGCGTACACTGGACGTGTGCGTACCGCTCGCAACGTAGGCATCGTGATGCTGCTGGCCCTGGGCGTTGCCTTCCTGCCCGGCGGCGGCAACCTCGCCGAAGCCGTCCTCACCGCGCTGACGATGGCACTGCTGGCCGGGATCACCTGGATGGTCTACGTGCTCAGCCGCGAAAACCAGCTCACCCTGGCGACCCTCAGCGACGGCCGCCGCGCCGTTCTCTACGGCGCGATCGGGATGATCCTCCTGCTGATCGCCGGCAGCGACAAGCTCTTCTCCAGCGGCGGCGGCACCCTTCTCTGGATCCTCCTGCTGGCGGCATCGATAGCGGCCATCTGGAAGATCTGGATGGAGGCCAATACCTACAGCTGAGCCTCGAATTGCGTGGTTCCTTTGTCCTCTATATCCGGACAAAGGAACCACGGAAGTGGGTGGCGCAGTTCTGCGCTCGAGCTGGCTCAGAGAATTTTCTTTTTGCGCGCCACGCGTGCGTCGTGACCTGGGACGGTGCCGGCCATGCCGTCGACGAGCGCCAGGAGAGCAGTGCGCGGGGAGGAGGGGACCGCTTCGGTCGAGCTGGTCGCGGTGGTCCCCTTCCTGCTGCTGGCGCTCGTGGCGGCTGCGCAGATCGCGCTCGCCGGCCAGGCGCTCTGGTCGGCGGGGGTGGCTGCGCGGGCGGGAGCCCGGGCGGCGCTGGTGGGAGGGGACGCGACGGCGGCGGCGAGAGCGGCGCTGCCGCCGTCGCTGCGCCGCGGTGCAGAGGTGGACGACGAGGAAGGGGTGGTGGTGCGGGTGGAGGTTCCGCGGCTGATCCCGTCGCTGCCCGAGGTGCGCGTCGGGGCTGGCACCGGGCTGGAGCCTGGCGATGGATGAGCGCGGTCAGGCGGCGGTGGAGCTGGTCGCGGCCCTGCCGGCCCTGCTGCTGGCGGCGGCGGTGGCGCTGCAACTGCTGGTGGCCGGTTACGCGATGACGCTGGCCGACGGGGCGGCGGAGGCGGGGGCGCTGGCCCTTGCCTCTGGCGGCTCGGCCGCGCAGGCGGCTCGCGAGGCGCTGCCCGGCTGGGCGAGGGACGACGTCGCGGTCGCGATCGAGGGCGGCACCGTCTCCGTGCGCCTGCGGCCGCCCTCGCCGATCGCCGCCCTCGCCGACCGGCTGGCGCTCAGCGGCAGCGCCACCGCGAGGGTGGCGCGATGAGTCACCTCAACCCATTGCGGGAAGGACCGGTGATCGCCGTGACCGCGGTGGCGGAGGCCGAGGGAGCGCGCGGCGCGGCGGCGGCGCTCTCCTGTGCCGGCTCAGACGCCGACCGGGCGGCGCTGCTGGTGGACGTGGGCGGCAGGGCGCCCCGCCCGGCCCTGCTCGCCTCCGCTGCGGCGCAAAAGCTGGAGGAGCGGTTGACCGCCCACCTCCCGCAACAGCGGGCGGCTGCCCGCGGGCAGGTCTGCCACCTCGCGGTCGCACCCGACGCGGAGGGCCTGGAGGCCGCCGCGGCGGCGGTGACGGTGGCGCGCGGAGCGGCTGCCGTTCTCAACGTCCCGCCCGAGCTGCTGCAGGAGACGTTGGCCTGTCCGTCTGGGCTGCGTCCCAGCGGCGTTCTCCTGCGGGTGGACCTGGCCGACGACCGTGCCTTGGCTGCGCTCGCCGTGCGAAGCCTGCTTGCCCGCGATCTCGGCGTGGCCGTGCTGAAGCGGCGCCTGAGCTGGGTGGTCGAGCGCCGCGCGCTCTTCGGCGCCCTGCCGCCGGGTTCCCCCGGCGGCCTGCCCGCGCGGCTGGTTCGCCGTCTCGGCGTCGTCAGTACGGGTACGGAGGCGATTCCGGCTGTGGAGCCGGCGGTGGCGAGCTGACCTTCGAGACCTTGGCCGCGTGCCAGGTGCCGACGTCTTTCAGTCCCTGGCCGTTGGCTTCGCCCGGCTTGTCGGCGTTGAAGCTGTAGAGCGGGAGGCCCTTGTAGGTGACCTGCGTCCTGCCGTCCGGTCGCTTCACGGTTCCCAGCTTCACGGGGCCCTTCGGCTTCACTCCAGCCGGCACGACGAGGGGTTTCCAGAGGGAAAGGCAGCCGCCCGTGCAGATGAACTTCCCCTTCTTCTCGACGCTGAGGCTGTAGAGGGTCTTGCCCTTGTTCGTGGTCAGGACGGTCTCGCCCAGGGTGGCGTTTTCGCTCTCCTTGGCCACGCGCTTGCTCTGCATCGCCTGCACGGCGCTGGGCACCAGCAGCGCCACCAGCGCCATCGCCAGCAGGGCGATGCGGATCGAGAGCGGGCGGGAGTGTGGGCTTTTCGGACGATCGGGCGCGGTTGGCGGCATCGGTCGGGCTCCTTGGTCGCTTGCGTCGCCCCGTCCTACGCGGCCGGTCACGGAAAAGTTCGAAAGCCGCGCGAGAGGATTTTCCTTCTGCGCGCCACGCGTGCGCCGCCGCCGGTCAGGGTCGGGTCGATGCGAGCGGGGATGGGGAGATCACATCGGCAGGAGTCCGGGCAGGCGCTGATCCTCGCGCTGGGCGGGGCGCTGGTGCTGGTCGCCGCCGCGCTGGCGCTGGTCGCGATCGCCGGGGCGATCACCGGCAAGGGCCGGGTACAGCGGGCGGCGGACCTGATCGCGATCTCCGCGGTGCGCTCGATGCGCGACGACCTGCCGCGGCTGCTCTCGCCCCCGCGACTGGCGAGTGGGCAACCGAACCCGAGGCACCTCGCCAAGCCGGCCTATCTGGCGCGGGCGCGGAGCGCGGCCCTGGCGGCTGGGCGCGGGAACGGGATCGATCCCGGCCGCGTCCAACTCCGTTTCCCCGACGCCGCCTCGTTCGCTCCGGTTCGGGCGAAGGCGACGGTGGTCGCGGGACTGCGCGGAGTCGAGCGCCATCGGGTCGAAGCCAGCGCCGTCGCCGAAGCCGCCGCGCCTTACGGCCCAGCCGCGGGCGGGGTCACGGGGATGGCGAGCGGCGGCGGCTACGGCGGGCCGCTGGTCTACCGCGACGGCGAGGGGATGCGCCCCGACGTCGCCGCCGCCTACGATCGGATGGCGGCGGCCGCCCGCGCCGAGGGCATCGTCCTCCTCGTCGTCTCCGGCTTCCGCTCCGACGCCGAACAGGCGGAACTCTTCGCCGCCCATCCCGACCCGACCTGGGTCGCTCCGCCCGGCCATTCGCTGCACCGCTGCGCGACCGAGCTCGACCTCGGCCCCTCCTCTGCCTACGCTTGGCTCGCCGCCCACGCGGGGCGCTTCGGCTTCGTCCAGCGCTACTCCTGGGAGGCCTGGCATTTCGGTTTCGTCGCCGGTCCGCCGCCCTGCTCGCCCGCCGGAGAAGCCATCGGCGGGGCGGGCGAGACGACCGCGATCTCCGCGACTGCCCTGCCGTCCTTCGTCCCCTCGCAGTACCGGAAGCCGATCCTCCGCTCCGCCGCCCGCTGGGGCGTCCCGCCGGCGCTGATGGCGGGTCAGCTGATGGCCGAGTCCGGCTTCAATCCCAATGTCGGCTCGCCCGCCGGGGCACAGGGAATTGCGCAATTCATGCCCGGTACGGCCGCCGCCTACGGCCTCGACGACCCCTATGACCCGGTGGCCGCGATCGACGCCGAGGCCCACCTGATGTCCGACCTCCTGCGCCAGTTCGGCTCTCCCGAGCTGGCCCTCGCCGCCTACAACGCCGGTCCGGCTCCGGTCGAAGCCTGCCACTGCATCCCGCCCTATCCCGAGACCCAGGCCTACGTCACCCGGATCCTCGCCCTGATCGGCGGCGCCGGCGCGATTGCGATGCCCAGCTTCGAAGTGCGCTTGGTGGCATGAGCGGACGAAGTCTTCCGAGCAGCACTATCTTCCTTTGACCAATGGGTGGGAGAGAATCCGCGAGGGACGCCTACGATCGCTTCGCCGGCATCTACGACGAGGTGAACGCGCAGAACGACTACGAGATGTGGATAGGCGGGACCATCCTTCCCGAGCTGGAGAAGCGCGGGCTGCAAAAGGGGTGGGCACTGGACATCGGGTGCGGAACCGGCCGCGCCTTCGACCCCCTGCTCGATCGCGGCTGGCAGCTCGTCGGTTGCGACGTTTCAGCCGGGATGCTCGCCGAGGCCGAGCGCAAATACGGCTCCCGGGTCCAGCTCCTCCATCTCGATGCTCGCAGCGTCCCGCCGGTGTCTCCGTTGTCGGACTCGCCGGGAAGCGAGGCTTTCCAACTGGTGCTCCTGCTCAACGACGTCGTCAACTACATGACCGAGGACGGCGACCTCGAGCGGGCCTTCGCCGGGGTCAAGGCGAACCTCAGCCGCGACCATGGCCTCGTCGCCTTCGACGCCAACACCTTCCTGCTGTACCGGCACCTCTACGCGCCGGGCGTCAACGAGGAGATGAGCGCGCGGGGCTTGGAGTGGCGCGGCCTCGGTGACGAGCCGAAGCCCGGGGGGATCCATGAAGCCCACCTCTCGGGTCGGGAGGTCGAGCCGCACGTCCACCGGCAGCGGCACTGGCGGGACGAGGAGATCGAGGCGGCTCTGGAGGCGAACGGCCTCCGTTGCCTCGCCACGCTCGGCATGAGCGAGGAGGACGACCGGATCATCCTCTCCGAGGTCCCGGACGAAGAGCGCGACTACAAGGTCGTCTACATCGCCGCCCACGCCTCTGCGCCATAGTTGCCGGCGACCATGGCCCGGCCCGTCCTGCTCGCCCAGCTCAGCGACCTGCACGTCGGCGCCACCCAAGAGGAAGCCGACCCGGTCGCTCGCCTGGAGGCGGTGGTCGCGGCGGTCCGGGATCTGCCCAACCCGGTCGATGCCGTGCTGGTCTCCGGGGACCTGAGCGACGACGGCAGCGCCGCCTCCTACCGGGTGATTTGCCCGCTGCTCGACCGGTTCGAGTGCCCGGTCCACGTCCTGCCCGGCAACCACGACGACCGCGCCCGGCTGCGCGAGGCATTCGATTTGCCCGGACGCGGGGCGGACCCCGTCAACTACGGCGTCGACGTCGGCGAGCTCCGCCTTCTAGCTCTCGACTCGAACGTCCCCGGCCGGGACCCCGGGCGCTTCGGCCCGCGCGACCTCGCCTGGCTGGACGAGGAGTTGGGGAGGGAGCCCGAGCGCCCGGCGCTGCTCGCTGTGCACCACACGCCCCTCGCCACCGGCCTCCCCGGCTGGGACGCGATCAACCTCGCTGGCGCCGAGCGCGAAGCCCTGGCCGAGGTCGTCGCTCGCCATCCGCAGCTGCGGGCGATCGTCGGCGGCCACCTGCACCGGATCGCCGGCGCCAGCCTCGCCGGGCGCCCCGTCCTCTCCGCTCCCAGCACTTACCTGCAGGCGCGACCGGATTTCGACCTCGAGGACGAAGACGTCGAGATGGTCGGCCCGCCCGGCTTCGCCCTCCACGTCTTTAGCGACGGCACGCTTTCCTCCCAGGTGGAAATGCTGACTTGTTAAGGAGGCTTGACTAAAAGCATGAAGGGGATAGCTTCGTCCCGGAGGTAGGGAGAGAGATGAGGTCCCCCATGAAGTACCTAGCCGTCCTGCTGATCACCGGCCTGCTGGCGCTGATGGCGATTGGGGCAAGCTCCGCCTTCGCGACGTCCACCGTCCTCTGCAAAGTCAAGTCGGAAAAAGAAAACGGCATCCCTACCTCCTGTCCCGCCGAAAGCCGCTACCCCGCCGAATCGAAAATGGGCTTCGAAGGCAAAGGCTTCAAGCTCGAAGCCATCTCCGGCAACGCCGAATGCAGCAGCGGCAAAATGATGATGGAAAACACCGCGGTCTCTGGCGAACCGCTCCCGATGCAAGTCGAGAAATTCGAATTGACGGGCTGCAACTGCACCGTCACCTGGATCAATGCTCCCTGGAAAGGGACGCTCGCATGGATTTCCGGCACCTGGAAGGGCACCCTGAGCGCGGAAAAATTCGAATTCACAACCGAATGCAACGGCGTCCACTGCATCTGGGGCGCCGCGAATGCCAAATTCGCCGAACTGCAAGGAGGAGACCCGGCCAAGTTGGTCGGGATAGGAACCATCGCCAGGACCGGTGGTAGATCCGGGGCGCTCTGCGGGTCGAGCGCCGCCCTCGTCTTCTCCTTCGAAACGCCGCCCAAATACTACGAATCGTCAGGGCCGACCGGGTGGTTCGTGGAGCCCTTATGAGGGGACCGGTTCCAGGTGCGCGTGCACGGCCCGCACCACCGCTGCGCCCTCGCCGACGGCGGTTGCGCAGCGCTTGATCGAGCCGGAGCGGACGTCCCCCGCGGCGTAGACGCGGGGGACGCTCGTTTCGAGCAGGTCGCGGGCGCCGATGTCGGGGCCGGTGAGGACGAAGCCGTTCTCGTCGCGGTCGACGGTTCCGTCGAGCCACCCGGTGCAGGGCGAAGCCCCGAGGAAGAGGAAGAGGAACGAGTAGGGGAGGCGGGTGCCGTCGGTGAGGGTTACGGCTTCGAGCTGGCCGTGCTCGCCGTGGAGCTCGGCGACTTCGCTGCGGTCGCGGACGCTGACGCCGAAACGGTCGAGCTCCTCGATCAGGTAGCTGGACATCGTCTCGGCGAGGCTGGCGCGGCGGTGCAGGAGGGTGACGAGGGCGCCGCCGCGGGAGAGCCAGACGGCGGCCTGCCCGGCGGAATTGCCGCCGCCGACGACGCCGACGCGCTGGCCGCCGCAGATCTGCGCCTCGGGCGGTCCGGCCGCGTAGAAGATGCTGAAGCCCTCGTAGCGCTCCAGGTCGGCGACCGGCAGTTTGCGGTATTCGGCGCCGGTGGAGAGGACGACGGCGCGAGCCGAGATCTCGTGGCCCTCCTCGAGCCTGACGAGGTGGCGCTCCTCGCCGGGCTCCAGCGCTTCGGCGCGGTAGGGGGTGGCGGTGCGGGCGCGGAACTTGCGCGCCTGGGTGACGGCGCGGCTGGTCAGCTCGGTGCCGGTGATCCCGGCCGGGAAGCCGAGGTAGTTCTCGATCCGCCGCGAGGTCCCGGCCTGGCCGCCGAGGACGGTGCTCTCGACCACCAGCGTGTCGAGCCCCTCGGAGGCGCCGTAGACGGCGGCGCCGAGGCCGGCGGGGCCGCCGCCGACGACCAGCAGGTCGACCTCCTCCCGCGGCGCCAGCTCGAGCCCGATCCCGAGCGCCCGCGAGAGCTCGCCGTCGCTGGGCGCCCGCAGCTCGGTCCCGCCCGGCAGCCGCACGATCGGCACCTCCGCCGGCTCGACCCCTTCCAGCATCCGCGCCGCCCGCTCGTCCTCGGCCGGGTCGATCCAGGTGAAGGGCAGCCGCTGCCGTTTCGCGAAGTCGACCAGCTGCCGCGTCGTCGCCGAGTCGCGCGGGCCGACGATCTCGACCCCGATTCCCTGCCGTTCCTGCAGCAGTTCGCGCCGCTGCACGAAGGCGGGGAGGAGGATGTCGGAGAGGAAGGCGTCCTCCAGCAGGAGCTTGCGCAGCTCTTCCCGCTCGACGGCGACGTAGCGCATCGGCTTGGTGACCTCGGCGGTGAGGAAGACCGTCTGGCCGGAGAGCAGGTTCATCTCGCCGAGGAACCCGGAGGGCCCGTGGCGGACGATCTCCTGCCCGGCGCCGTCGAGTATCGCCGCCTCGCCCTCGAGGATCGCGATGAAGGGATAGGTCTCGTCCCCGATCTGGAAGAGGACGTCCCCGACCGCCGCCGTCCGCTCCTCGCCGTGCTCCGCCAGGGTCGCGAGCTGGCTGCTCGAGAGGGAGCGGGCGACTGGAGTGGGCACGCGTCAAGGCTACCCTCCCGGGGTAGCGTGCCAAAAGGCGACCGATCGGCGTCGCGCGGATAGACTGCCCGGCGATGGCCGCCGTCGAGGTCAACGGGATCGAGGAGATGAAGGCGCTGGTGGGGCGGGAGATCGGCCCCAGCGACTGGCGGACCGTCACCCAGGCCGACATCGACACCTTTGCGGACCTCTCCGGCGATCACCAGTGGATCCACGTCGACGCCGAGCGGGCGAAGACCGAGAGCCCCTTCGGCACCACGATCGCCCACGGCAACCTCACCCTCTCGATGGTCGACGGCTTCCGCCAGCGGCTGATCTCCTCCTCCGGCTTCGCGATGGGCCTCAACTACGGCTGGGACAAGATCCGCTTCCCGTCCCCCGTCCCCGTCGACTCCAAGCTTCGGGCCAAGGCCGAGGTCGTCTCCGTAGAAGACAAAGGCGGCGGCTGGTACCAGGTCGTCACCCGCTTCACCCTCGAAGTAGAGGGCGGCGAGAAGCCGTGTTTTGTGGGCGACAGCGTCACCCGCGTGCTGGCGCCGGCCTAGCCTCGCCAAGGCAGCGCGGCCACCCGTAGGCGGTCGCGCTGCTGGAGGCCCAAGCGCTAGCGCTTGGCCGGCTTCAGAGATCGGTCAGTTCACGACGAATGTCTGAGGCGTTGTAATTGTGAGGCTTCCTGTGAGCGGAGCAGAGGAGCCGCAGAAAGCGCCGCCGGTGCCGCCGACCCGCGGAAGCGTGCCTTTCATGTCCACTGTCGCCTTGCCGTGGGTGTTTGTCGATCCTGTCACTGTGCCAAAGGTAGTGCTGTTCGTTTCGTAAATGCAATGCACGCCGAGATGTATCACTGTGATGCGCATCCCTATGGATGTGATCATCCCATTGCCGTCATTGTTCACGGTGTCTGTATGGAATTCGAGGATGCCGGTTGCAAGCGGGGTGACGGTATCGCCACCACAGTTGACGAATACGAGGCCCCCGACGGTAATGGTCGCGGTCGCTGTTTCCGTGGAGCTTCCGGCGTTTTCAACGAGGGCTTGAATTGTCATTTCGCATTCAACGTTGCCGGAGGGGGTATCGATGACGACCTTTCCCTCCGACACAGCATGAATTTCCGAGTTTTTGGGACAGCGCGTATGGTCAACGGTGCCGCATGTCAATTCGGTCGCGGAAGCGCTCCCCGCCACGACCAACGCTGCTAGCAATGCAGCAGCCACGAATGCTGCGCATGGGCCCTTTACGTACTTCATCGTTCCTCCTCTATCTGGTGCGGACACACTGTCGCTATTACTAATGCGCCCGCTCCAAAGGATCAAGAAATCGATGCATGAGCTGGCGAGTGAGCAGATGGCAGTCGAAGTCGCCTGCAAATCAGGAGGGTGGAATTACGCGCGCGTCGGAATCGGCAGGACGCGCATTCGTCCGGACATCGCAACTGCCGACCCGGAAGGGAGGACCTCGTCCTGCTGGCACGGCTCCCGCGGAGCGTGCGCAGGATGTAATCAGCGGTGCGCCTTATGGGCGTATGGCGCCAAAAAGGCGCACCGCTGTGCTCGAAACGGCTATTTGACCGTCAGGGTGCCTTCCATGCCGGCCTGGCGGTGGCCCGGGATGGAGCAGAAGAAGGTGTAGGTGCCGGGTTCGAGTTCGACCGAGGCGGATTCGCTGCCTTCGGAGACGATTTCGGTGCCGCCGACTTCTTCGCCTTTGGAGTTTTCGATTTTGACGTCGTGGGGGACCGGCGATTCGTTGGTGAATTCGAGGGTGTCCGTGCCGGCCTTCGCCGTGAGCGACTTCTGGACGAATTCGAGGTTGCCTTCAGGGTTGGCTTCGACCTTCAGGCTCCCGCCGGAGCCCCCTTCGGCTTCCTTGCCGCCTTCCGACGTTTCTTCCTTACCGGCGCCTGCGCCGCCGGCGGTTTCTTCGTTCGTGGTGGTGTTGCTGCTGGAGCCGCCACAGGCGACGAGGGCCAGGGCGGCGAGAGCCATGGCCAGCAGGGCTGCAATTTGCTTCATCTCATTCCTTTCCCGCGGAGGACTGGGATAGATCAGATCTGACTGTAGTCGCGATACGCAACTCGTCGCTACCCGGTTCAGCGACCGTGGAACTCCGGGGTGCCGCCGCTGAAGAAGGTCTCGACTCCGTTGCGCAGGTCCTCGGTCGCCATCGAGTCGGCGATTCCGTGCCGCTCCAGCTGCAGATGGTCGGTGATCGAGTTCTCGATGCTGACCGCGATCAGATTCTTCGCCATCCGCACGTAGTGGGGCGCCTTCTTCGCCAGCTCGCCGGCCTTTGCCCGCGCCGCCTCCATCAGCTCGTCGGGCTCGACCACCTCGCTCACCAGCCCCAGCGCCCTAGCGTCCTCGGCGCCCAGGTTCGGGTCTTCGAGCAGCAGTTCCAGCGCCTTGCTCGGCCCGACCACGCGCGGCAGGAAGTAGGTCATGCCGCCGTCGGGGGAGGCGCCGATCCGCCCGTAGGCGGGGGCGAAGAAGGCCGTGCTGGCGGCGATGCGAATGTCGCAGGCGAGCGCCAGCGAGAACCCGGCTCCCGCCGCCGGCCCGTTGACCGCGGCGATCACCGGGTAGGGGATCCGCCGCAGGTCGACGATCGCCTGGTGCAGGACCTCGGCGCCGCGCCGCACCTCGGAGGGCAGGTCGATCTCCTCGGCCTCGACCCCTTTGCGGAACCAGGTGACGTCGCCGCCGGCGCAGAACGCCTTGCCGGCGCCGGTCACGATCAGCGCCCGCAGCGGCGCCCGGTCGGCGAGCCAGGCGAAGGCCACCGTCATCTCCCCGATCAGCTCCGGGCTCATCGCGTTGAAGGCGTCGGGGCGGTCGAGCGTCAGGGTCCCGATCTCCCCGTCGATCTCGATCCGCATCGTGTTCAGCTGCGGCGGGTTGATGGCATTGCTGCTGGTCATTCGCTCTCTCGCTCTCTGGTCGGGTCGGGATTGGCCGGGTGGCCAGCAGCCTACCCTTACACCAGTGGCAAAAGGCAACGAGCAAGCGAAGGAGAACGGCGCCCAGAGCCGGGCCGAGCGGATCGCGCAGCAGCGCAAATCCCTCCCCGACCAACCCGGCGTCTACCTCTTCTACGACAAGGACGGCGAGCTGCTCTACGTCGGCAAGGCGCGCTCGATCCGCAAGCGCATCTCCTCCCACTTCTCCGGCGGCGACACCCGCCTGACCTCGCGCATCGACCGCATCGAGAGCCTCGTCACCGCCAACGAGGCGGAGGCGCTGCTGACCGAGCAGAGCTTCATCAAGCGCCACCGGCCCCGCTTCAACATCCGCCTCCGCGACGACAAGTCCTACCCCTACGTCGCCGTCAGCCTCGACGAGGACTACCCGCGCGTGTACTTCACCCGCGAGAAGCACCGCTCCGGCCGCGCCTACTTCGGTCCCTTCTCCAGCGCCAAGCGGGTACGGGAGACGCTCGACCTGCTCGGCAAGCTGTTCCAGTTCCGCACCTGCGAGGGCCGGGAGCCCGGCCGCCGCTCCGGCAGTCCCTGCCTCGACTACTACATCAAGCGCTGCGGGGCGCCCTGCGTCGAGTACGTGACCCAGGAGGAGTACCGCCGCAACATCGAGGCGATCGTCGACTTCCTCTCGGGCCGCTATCGCCAGGTCGAGCGCGAGGAGGAGGAGAAGATGAAGGCGGCGGCGGCCGCGCAGGAATTCGAGCGGGCGACGGTCCACCGCGACCGGCTGAAGGCGATCCGCTCGCTCTTCGAGCGCCAGCGGGTGGCGGGAGCGGCGATGGGCACCGCCGACCTGATCGGGATCGCGGTCGAGGGGGCCGACGCCAACGCGCAGGTCTTCCAGGTCCGCGACGGCATCCTCGCCGAGCGCCAGAGCTTCTACCTCGAAAACCAGGGCGAACGCGAGCCGGCCGAGGTCGCCGAGGAGTTCGTCTCCCAGTACTACGCCGCCTCGCCGTCGATGCCGCGGACGATCGTCGTCGGCCCCTACCTGCGCGACCGCGCCGCGGTGCTGGCGGAGGCGCTGAGCGAGCGCCGCGGCGCCCCGGTCGAGGTTCGCGCCGCCGAGCGCGGCGACAAACGGCGGCTGCGCGAGCTGGCCGAGCGCAACGCCCAGCTCGCTCTCGACCAGGACAAGCTGCGGCGCGAGCACCGGCGCACCCGTCGGGTCGAGTCGCTGGCGGCGCTGGCCGCGGCGCTGGGGATGGAGGAGCTGCCGGTGCGGATCGAGGGCTTCGACATCTCGACGATCGGCGGCGAGCACACCGTCGCCTCGATGGTGGTCTTCGAGGGCGGGGCGCCGAAGAAGTCCGACTACCGCCGCTTCAAGGTCCGCGGCGAGAAGCGCGAGGACGGTGTCGGCAACGGCGGCCCGGACGATTTCGCCTCGATGGAGGAGGTGCTCTCGCGGCGGATGGCGCGCTACCTCGAACAGGCCGACCTCTCCCCTCACGACGGCAAGCGCGACGCCAGCTTCTCCTCGCTGCCCTCGCTGATCCTGATCGACGGCGGCAAAGGGCAGCTGGCGGCGGGGGTGCGGGCGCTGCAGCCGTTCGCCGAGCGCGGCGTCACCATCCTCAGCCTCGCCAAGCGGCTGGAGGAGGTCTACGTCCCCGGCCGCTCCGAGCCACTCGACCTGGCCGCCGACTCGGAGGCCTCGCGCCTGCTGCAGCGGGTGCGCGACGAGGCGCACCGCTTCGCGATCGAGCACCATCGCGGCCGCCGCGACCGCGGTCTGCTGGAAAGCTCGGTCTTCGACTCGCTGCCGGGGATCGGCCCGGCGCGCAAGCGGGCGCTGCTGCAACACTTCGGCACGCCGGAGCGGTTCCTCGCCGCCACCCGCGAGGAGCTCGAGGCAGTGCCCGGTCTGCCTGGCAAAGTAGGTCGGGAGATACACGAGCAGCTCAACCGGACCAGTTGAGTGGAAAGCCACTAGGGAGAGCCAGATGGCGGAGCGGGTGGAGACGGAGTTCGAGGGCACGAGGGGCGACGGCCTGCCCGCCAGGCCGGTCACCCTGGTCCTCATCACCGGCCACTCGGGGGCGGGTAAGTCGGAGGCGATCGCCGCCTTCGAGGACGGCGGCTACTTCTGCGTCGACAACCTGCCGCCGCGGATGATCGCCGGCCTCGGCGAGCTCTTCCGCCACGAAGGGAGCGGCGTCGAGCGCGCCGCGATCGTCTCCGACGTGCGCGGCGGCGAGTACTTCGACGAGCTGCTGCAGGTGCTCGACGACCTCGAGGCCGAAGGGCTGCGGCCGATGGTGCTCTTCCTCGAGGCCGGCGAGGAGACGCTGCTCGACCGCTACAAGGAGACCCGCCGCCGCCACCCGCTGGCGCCGGAGGGGCGGATCGTCGAGGGGATACGGGCCGAGCGCGAGCTGCTGGCGCCGCTGCGGGCGCGCGCCGACAAGGTGATCGACACCAGCGACCTGACCGGGGCCGAGCTGCGGCGCCAGATCACCGAAGAGCTGCTGGGGCGGGAGGAGCGCGGCAAGCTCGCCCTCACCCTGCTCACCTTCGGCTTCAAGAACGGGCCGCCGCGCGACGCCGACCTCACCCTCGACGTCCGCTTCCTTCCCAACCCCCACTACGACGACGAGCTGCGGCCGCTGACCGGGATGGACGAAGCGGTCCGCGCCTACGTCGAGCAGGGGACCCAGGCCGGCGAGTTCTACGGCCGCCTGCTGCCGTTGCTCGAGTTCCTCGTCCCCGCCTACGTCGCCGAGGGCAAGAGCCATCTGACGATCGCGGTCGGCTGCACCGGCGGCCGCCACCGCTCGATCACCGTCGCCGACCGCATCCGGCGCGACCTCGCCGCGCGCGAGGACGTGATCATCAGCGTGAAACACCGGGACGTCGAGCTGGGTGATTGAGGGCCGGGGGGGGGGGGGGGGCCGGGGCCCCACACGGGGGGGGGGGGGGGCGGGGCCCCCCCCCCCCCCCCCCCCCGGCCTAGAATCGCCCTCTCTTGGCTGAGGCTGTCATCTCCATCAGCGGTTTGCGGATGTCCTATGGGGCCACCGAGGCTGTCCGCGGCATCGACCTCGAGGTGAACCGGGGCGAGGTCTTCGCGTTCCTCGGGCCGAACGGCGCCGGCAAGACGACCACGGTCGAGATCCTCGAGGGGTACCGGCGGCGGACCGGGGGAGAGGTGAGCGTGCTGGGCGAGGACCCGCAGCGAGCCGGGCGCGAGTGGCGAGAGCGGATCGGGATCGTCCTTCAGAGCGGCCGCCTCGACCCCTACCTGACCGTGCGCGAGTCGCTCGACCTCTACGCCGGCTACTTCCGGGCCCCGCTGCCCACCGAGGACGTGATCGCGTTGATAGGGCTGGAGGGCAAAGCCGACGAGCGGGCGAGCCGGCTCTCCGGCGGCCAGCAGCGCCGCCTCGACGTCGGCATGGCGCTGGTCGGCGACCCCGAGCTGCTCTTCCTCGACGAGCCGACCACCGGCTTCGACCCCTCCGCCCGGCGCCAGGCCTGGGACGTGATCGCCGGCCTGCGCGACCTCGGCAAGACCGTCTTCCTCACCACGCATTACATGGACGAGGCGCAGCGGCTGGCCGACCGGGTGACGATCATCGCCGCCGGCCAGATCGTCGCCCGCGGCACCCCGGAGGACCTCGGCGACCGCGAGAGCGGCGAGACGACGATCCGCTACCGCCAGGACGGTCGCGACGTGGTCACGAAGACGACGGAGCCGGTCAAGGTCCTGCACGAGCTGACCGGCTCAGCGCTCGCCCGCGGCGAGGAGCTGGAGAGGCTCGAAGTCACCCGCCCCTCGCTCGAGGACGTCTACCTCGAGCTGACCGGGGAGGCCGAACGGGACGCCGAGGCTCCAGCCACGGAGGCCGCCGAGTGAACGGTCTCGCCCTCGTCGCCCACCAGTTCCGCTACGACCAGAAGGCGTTCTGGCGCAACCCCGCCTCCGTCTTCTTCACGGTGATGTTCCCCGTGATCGTCTTCCTCATCCTCGCCGTCGTCTTCAACGGCGAAACGGTGAACGTGCGGGGCGGGGTGGAGGCGACCACCTACTACGTGCCGGCGATCATGTCGCTGGCGATCATCTCGGCGACGATGCAGACGCTGGCGATGACCCTGGTGATCGCCCGCGAAGACGGCCGTCTCAAGCGCGGCCGCGGCACCCCGATGCCGCCCTGGGTCTTCATCGCCGGCCGCGTCGGCAACTCGATCGTCGTCGCCCTGATGATGATGGTGCTGCTGGCGGCGATCGGCGCCGCCCTCTACGGCGTCTCCGTCCCCTGGGAACGCCTGCCGGCGATCCTGCTCGCGCTCGTCGTCGGCGCCGCCTCCTTCTGCTGCCTCGGCATCGCCCTCACCGCGCTGATCCCCTCCCAGGACGCCGCGGCCGCGATCGTCAACGCCCTGCTGCTGCCGCTCTACTTCCTCTCCGGCGTCTTCATCCCCGAAGACCAGCTGCCCAACGGCGTCATCGCCTTCGCCGGCGTCTTCCCCGTCCGCCACTTCTTCGACGCCTTCTTCGACGCCTACGTCCCCGCCGGCGGCCCCGCCGTTTCCTGGGACAACCTCGCCGTGGTATCCGCCTGGGGCATCGCCGGCCTCCTCCTCGCGATCAAGTTCTTCCGCTGGACCCCCAGGTCCGGCTGAGGTGCGCCGGTCATTTGTTCCGCATAGCGGTGCAAATGACGGGAGCACCTTGATCAAGCCAGCTGATGCTTTCCAAAAAGACACGGAGGGCGCGACCGGAATGAGCGCGAGGGCGGGGAGGTCGAGGACCAAGCGAGACGGTCATGACGAGGCTCCCGCGTAGCAGCGCTACGCGGGATGCCGAGGAAGGGCCGTATCGCGCCGGTCATTCGGCCTCAGCCGCGCCGCGGTCATTACGGGAGCGCCCTCCTATAGCCTCCGCTGTCTGATGCTCCACCACGTCCTCCTGGAGGTCGGCGACCTCGACCGCAGCGCCGCCTTCTATGACTCGATGCTGGCCCCGCTGGGCTGGCGGCGGCATTTCGAGCAGGACCAGACGATCGGTTGGGGCATCGCCAAACCCGTCTTCTTCGTCTCCGGCAAACACGATCCGGCGCCGGGCTTCGGCCTGCTGAGCTTCTCGGCGCTGGGCATCGTCGCCGTCAAGGCGGCCTGGGAGAACGGGGTCAAAGCGGGGGGCGTCAGCGTCGCCGACCCGGGCGAGCAGCGCTCGCACGGCTCCGGCTCCTATTCCGCTTTCCTGCGGGACCCGGACGGGTACGAGATCGAGATCACCATCGGCTCCGACTAGCCGGCGCCGCGTGCCGACCCCAATAGGATCGGCTTTCCCAAACGACATCCAGGAGGAAATGAGTTCATGGCTGTGAAGGTCGGCATCAACGGTTTCGGCCGCATCGGGCGCAACGTCTTCCGCGCCGCCAAGGCGGCGAGCGCCGAGATCGAGTTCGTCGCCGTCAACGACCTCGTCGACACGGCGACGATGGCCCACCTGCTCAAGTACGACTCGATCCTCGGCCGCTATCCGGGCGAGGTGACCGTCTCCGGCGACGCGATCGTGGTCGACGGCGAGGAGCTGAAGGTGCTCTCCGAGCGCGACCCGGCCGCCCTGCCCTGGGGCGACCTCGGCGTCGACGTGGTGATCGAGTCGACCGGCTTCTTCACCGCCCGCGAGGACGCCGCCAAGCACCTCGAGGCCGGCGCCAAGAAGGTGATCATCTCCGCCCCGGCCAAGGAGCCGGACGTGACCGTCGCCCTCGGCGTCAACTTCGACCGCGACTACGACCCCGAGCAGCACGACGTCATCTCCAACGCCTCCTGCACGACCAACTGCCTGGCGCCGCTGGCGAAAGTGCTGCACGAGGCGTTCGGGATCGAGCAGGGCCTGATGACGACGATCCACGCCTACACCGCCGACCAGCGCCTGCAGGACATGCCGCACAAGGACCTGCGCCGGGCGCGCGCCGCGGCGCTCAACCTGATCCCGACCACGACTGGCGCCGCCAAGGCGGTCGGCCTGGTCCTGCCGGAGCTGAACGGCAAGCTGAACGGGTTCGCGATGCGGGCGCCGGTGCCGACCGGCTCGGTCGTCGACCTCACCTTCGACGCCGCGAAAGCGGTCAACCCGGAGGAGGTCAACGCCGCCGTCAGGGAGGCGGCCGAGGGCCCGCTGAAGGGGATCCTCTCCTACACGGAGGACCCGATCGTCTCCACCGACATCGTCGGCGACCCGCACTCGTCGATCTTCGACGCCGCCCAGACGATGGTGATCGGCGACGGCAAGCTGGTCAAGGCCGTGAGCTGGTACGACAACGAGTGGGGCTACTCCAACCGCTGCGTCGAGCTCGCCGGCAAGGTCCTGCCGTAGGCGCCGCGTCCGAGCGCTCGATGGGCTTCGACAAGGCAAGCGTCCGCGACGCCGACGTCAAGGGGCGTCGCGTCCTCGTCAGGGTGGACTTCAACGTCCCCTTGGCGGACCACGCCCCTGGACGCGAAGCGGAGGAGGTAGGTCGTCATGTCGCCGACGACACCCGCATCCGCGCGGCGCTGCCGACGATCGAGCTGCTGCGCGAACGCGGCGCGGCGCTGATCCTGATGTCGCACCTGGGCCGGCCGAAGGGCGAGCGCGACCCGGCGCTCTCGATGGCGCCGGTGGCGAAGCGGCTCTCGGAGCTGCTCGGGACCGAGGTGAAGCTGGCGCCCGGCGTGATCGAGGGCGACGTCGACCTCACCTGCGGCGCCCTCGGCCCCGGCGACGTGCTGCTGCTGGAGAACGTCCGCTTCGAGCCGGGGGAGACGAAGAACGACCCGAAGCTGGCCGAATCGCTGGCCCAGCTCGGCGACGTCTATGTCAACGACGCCTTCGGGGCGGCGCACCGCGCGCACGCCAGCACCGCCGGCGTCGCCGGCCACCTGCCCGCATACGCGGGGCTGCTGCTGGAGCGCGAGGTGGCGGAGCTGACGAGAGTGGTGGAGTCGCCGCGCCGGCCGCTGGTCGTGGTGCTGGGCGGGGCCAAGGTCTCCGACAAGGTCGGGGTGATCGACCGCTTCCTCGAGGTCGCAGATCGGATCCTGATCGGCGGCGCGATGTGCTTCGGGTTCTTCAAGGCACAGGGAATCGGGACCGGCAATTCGCTGGTCGAGGGCGTCGAGCTGGCCAAGGAGGCGCTGGAGCGGGCGGAGCAATCCGACTGCGAGCTCGCGCTGCCGGTCGATCTCGTCCTCGGCCGCGAGTTCTCAGCCGACACCGAGCGCAAGGAGAGCGACGGGGTCGAGGTGCCGGACGGCTGGATGGGGCTGGACATCGGGCCGCGCACCGCGAAGGGCTACGCCGCGGCGGTCGCCGAGGCCGGGACCGTGCTCTGGAACGGGCCGATGGGCGCCTTCGAGCTCGAGCCCTTCGCTGCCGGCACCCGCGCCGTCGCCGAGGCGGTCGCCGCGGCGCCGGGGACGACGGTGGTCGGTGGCGGCGACTCGGTCGCGGCGCTGAACCAGTTCGGCTTGGAGGACGAAGTCGACTGGGTCTCGACCGGCGGCGGCGCCTCGCTGGAGCTGCTGGAGGGAAAGAAGCTGCCGGGCGTGGAGGCCCTGCTCGACGCCGAAGAGGGAGGGACCGATGCCTGATCGCACCCCGTACATCGCCGCCAACTGGAAGATGCACAAGACGGTCGCCGAGGCGGCCGAGTTCGTCGACGCGCTGCTGCCGCGGATCGCCGCCACCCAGAGCGACGTCGTCATCTGCCCGTCCTTCACCGCCCTGACCGCGGTGGTCGAGCGGCGCTACGGCACCGCCGTCAAGGTAGCCGCCCAGAACATGCACGAGGAGGGCTCGGGCGCCTTCACGGGGGAGGTCTCGGCGCCGATGCTGGTCGAGCTCGACGTCGAGGCGGTCGTCCTCGGCCACTCCGAGCGGCGCCAGCACTTCGCCGAGACCGACGAGGCACTCGCCCGCAAGGTCCCGGCCGCGCTCGCGGCCGGCCTCGAGCCGATCCTCTGCGTCGGCGAGAGCGAGCAGGCGCGCGACGCGGGGGAGACCGAGACCGTGCTGGAGCGCCAGCTGCAGGCCGACCTCGGCGGGCTCGAGACCGGCCAGATCGAGAACGTGGTGATCGCCTACGAGCCGATCTGGGCGATCGGCACCGGCCGCACCGCCACCCCCGACCAGGCCCAGGAGGCGTGCGCCTTCATCCGCGACGTGCTGCGCGCCCGCGGCGCCGCCGCCGACAAGGTCCGCATCCTCTACGGCGGCTCGGTCAAGCCGGGCAACGCCGCCGAGCTGCTGGCGCTGCCGGACGTCGACGGCGCCCTGGTCGGCGGCGCCAGCCTCGACCCCGAGGAATTCGCCGCGATCGTCGACGCCGCAGGGTAGGCAGATGAGTCGGCTCGTCCCTTCCCTCGCGCTGATCATCCTCGACGGCTGGGGGCTGGCCGAGCCGGGGCCCGGCAACGCGATCTCGCTCGCCGAGACGCCGGTCTTCGACCGCCTCTGGGACGAGTTCCCGCGCACCCGGCTCTCTGCCCAGGGCCGCGACGTCGGCCTGCCCGACGGGCAGATGGGCAACTCCGAGGTCGGCCACCTCAATCTCGGCGCCGGCACGATCGTCAAGCAGGACCTGGCCCGGATCGACGACGCCGTCGCCGACGGCAGCTTCTTCGACAACGAGATTCTGGTCGCCGCCTGCGAGCGCGCCCGCAACAGCCCGCGGGGCCGCCTGCACCTGCTCGGCCTCGTCTCCGACGGCGGCGTCCACTCCGGCTGGGAGCACATCGAGGCCTGCATCGAGCTGGCTGCCCAGGAGGGCGTGCCCGACGTCGTCTTCCACGCCTTCACCGACGGCCGCGACACGCTCCCGCACGGCGGCAGGGGCTACCTCGAAGAGCTCGAGCGCTGGCTGCGGGCGGCCGGCCGCGTCGCCACCGTCGGCGGCCGCTACTACGCGATGGATCGCGACACCCGCTGGGAGCGGACCAAGCTCGCCTACGACGCGATCGTCCACGCCCAGGGACTGCACGCGCCCACCTCCGCGGCGGCGATCGCGGAGTCCTACGAGCGCGAGGAGACCGACGAGTTCGTCAAGCCGACGGTGATCGGCGACTACGACGGCGCCGCCGACGGCGACGTCGCGATCTTCGTCAACTTCCGCCCCGACCGCGCCCGCCAGCTCAGCCGCGCCCTCGCCGAGCCGGGCTTCGACGAGTTCTCCCGCGCCGGCGCCTCGCCGCTCGACCTGACGACGATGACCAAGTACCGCAAGGGCTGGCCCTACCCGGTCGCCTTCCCCGAGCAGCGGCCGCAGACGACGCTGGCGGAGACGATCGCGAACGCCGGCGGCGCCCAGCTCCACGTCGCCGAGACCGAGAAGTACGCGCACGTCACCTACTTCTTCAACGGCGGCCGCGAGCAGGAGCTGGAGGGAGAAGAGCACTGCCTGGTCGACTCCCCCCGCGACGTGCCGACCTACGACCACAAGCCGGAGATGAGCGCCGCCGCCGCGGCGCGGGCCTTCGTCGAGCACTGGAGCGCCAACACCTACCGCTTCGGGATCATCAACTTCGCCAACCCCGACATGGTCGGCCACACCGGGGTGATCCCGGCCGCCGTCAAGGCGGTCGAAGCGGTCGACGGCCACCTCGGCGAGGTGGTCGAGGCGGTCACCGCCAAGGGCGGCGCCTGCATCGTCACCGCCGACCACGGCAACTGCGACAACATGCTCGAGCCCGACGGCTCACCCAACACCGCCCACTCGCTCAATCCAGTCCCCCTGATCGTCACCGAGCCGGGCCTCGACCTCCGCGACGGCGGCATCCTCGCCGACGTCGCCCCCACCGCCCTCGACCTCCTCGGCATCCCCCAACCGGAGGCGATGACGGGCCGCTCGCTGATCGCCTAGGCGGGCTTTACCGCAGCCGATAGCCCACGACGGCCCCCACCCATCCGGCGGCGAGTTTCTGGACGTCCGGTTCCGCCGTTTCCAGCACCAAGATGCCGAGCCCGGTGAAGAGGAGAGCGCCGGAGATGCAAATTTGCGTAATCAGGCGGATCAGGTCTTCAGACACCGACCCTCCTCGAGGGAAGGGTGCTGCTACCGACCGCGGCGACGAGCCCGCTCTTCGCGGATCGTCTGGGCAGCCCAACGAAGCCGGTTGCCGAACAATCGGCGCCGGTTTCCCCCCGGCCCGGGGGAGGGGCGATTTCTTTGGCTGCGAGTATCGGATTGCTTCAAGCTGAACTTCACGTCTTTCAGCTTAAAGGCTCCGCGGACAGAAAGTCTCCCCATCCCGGTCTCCGAGATCTTCGGATTTAGCGGCAAACCTCCACGTCACGACGACGCTAGGCCCTACTCGAGGACCGCCTCCGGCTCGCGGGCCTCGACCTCGATCCGCGGCAGGATCCGCTCGAGCCAGTCGGGGATCCACCAGTTGCGGGGGCCGAGCAGCTGCATCACCGCGGGCACGAGGACCATGCGGACGAGGGTGGCGTCGAGGAAGATCGCCGACGCGAGGCCGATGCCGAAGAGCTTGAGGAAGACTTCGGGCGAGGCGACGAAGGCGAGGAAGACGACGACCATGATCGCCGCCGCCGCGGTGATCACCCGCGCCGTCTTCGCCAGGCCGTCGGCGACCGCGCGCCGGGTGTCGCCGTCCTTCAGGTACTCCTCGCGGATCCGCGAGACCAGGAAGACCTCGTAGTCCATCGAGAGCCCGAAGAGGATCGCGAACATCATCACCGGCATGAACGGGGCGATCGGCACTTCGTGGTCGATCCCGATCAATTCGCCCACCGCGCCGCCCTTGGCGACCAGGGTCATCACCCCATAGGCGGCGCTGACCGAGAGCAGGTTCATCACGCCCGCCTTGAGCGAGATGAAGGGCGAGTGGAAGGCGACGAGGAGGAGCAGGAACGAGAGGCCGACGACGCCGGCGATGAACCAGGGCATGCGGTCGGTGATGTATTCGCTCTGGTCCTCGAGCGCGGCGTTGACGCCGCCGACCAGCGCGGTGACGCCGGAGTTGCCGAGTGCCTCTGGGATCACCGTCCCGCGCAGTTCGTCGACCAGTTCGGAGGTCGCCGCGTCCTGCGGGGAGGTGGTCGGGATCACGGTCAGGATCGCGGCGCTGGCGCCGGCGTTGAAGCGGGGCGCCGGGACGTAGGCGACGCCGGGCTGTTCGCGCAGCTGCGAGGCGAGGCGCTCGACGTCGGCCTTGGCGCCGGGGTCGGGCAGTTCGGCGGCGATCACCAGGGGACCGTTGGCGCCGGGCCCGAAGCCCTCGCTGATCAGGTCGTAGGCTTCGCGCGTCATCGTTCCCTGCTTGTCGTTGCCGGCGTCCGGGAAGCCGAGCCGCATCCCGAGGGCGGGGGCGGCGAGGGCGAGCAGGATCGCCGTGGCGACGATCGCCGCCGTCCAGGGCCGCCGCTGTACGGCGTGACTCCAGCGCGCCGCCGGCGAGTGGCCGTCCCCTTCGATGCGGTCGAGGCTGCGGCCGAGGAAGGGGATCCGCAGCCGGTCGACGCGCGGGCCGAGGTAGGAGAGCAGAGCAGGCAGCAGGCTGATCGAGGCGAGCATCACCACCAGCACCGCCAGCGAGGCCGAGATCGCCACCCCGTACATGTAGGGGAGGCCGGTGATGAAGAGGCCGAGGATCGCGATCACCACGGTGCTGCCCGCGATCAGCACGCTGCGGCCGGCGGTGCTGACCGCCTCGACGACCGCGTCGTGGCGGTCGTTGCCGGCCTTCAGCGAGGTGCGGAAGCGGGTGAGGACGAGCAGCGCGTAGTCGATCCCGACGCCGATCCCGATCAGGCCCGAGACGGCGGTCGTCCAGTTGGGGACGTCGATCACGTTGGCGAGGAGGACGATCAGCCCGCCGGAGGAGATGCCGAGGCCGACCAGGGCGATCGCCAGCGGCAGGCCGGCGGCGACCAGCGAGCCGAAGGCGATCAGCAGCACGATCGCAGCGCCGAGGAAGCCGATGCCCTCGGGGCTGGTCGATTCCTGGGCGGCGTAGATCGGTTCGCCGCCGAGCTTGATCTCCAGGCCGCCGCCGCTGTTCGCTTCGGCGGCGTCGATCAGCTCTTCGCCCTGCTCCTTCTTCACCTCCCAGCCGGGCACGTTGAGGGGCAGGGTCGTGGTCGCGATCTTGCCGCCTGCGGAGATTCGGATCGCCGCCCGCCGCTCGACGTGCTCGACCTTTTCCGCTGCGGCGAAGAAGGCGTCCATCCGCTTCTTCGCGGCCGGGCTCGCGGCGCCCGCCGGGTCTTTCCAGACGACGTAGATTTCCTGTCCCGAGTAGCCCCTGAACTCGCGTTCGGTCAGCTCGCTGGCCGCCTTCGACTCGGAGCCGGGCGTGTTGTAGTCGGCGTGGTACTCGCCGGCGAAGGAGGAGCCGAGGCCGATCAGGACGACGGTGGCGACGATCCAGGCGAGGACCATGCGGCCGCGGCGGCGGTAGGCGATGTCGGCGAGGCGGGCGAGACGACGGGTCATGACCGGTCCTTCCTTTTGCAAAAAATTCGTTTACGTCTATAAAGGTTTAAACTTGAAACGATTCATATCACAAACGAACGGGTAGGATCATCGGGCCATGAACCCCCCTGGCATTAACGGCGACCGCGCCCCGTCGACCCTCGCCTTCCTGCTCTCGCAGGTGGGAATCCACGCGTCGAAGCGCTTCGCCGAGCGGATCGCGACCGTCGGCCTGCAACCGCCCTTGTTCCGGGTGCTCAACCTGATCGACGCGGCGGAGGGGACCTCGCAGCAGGCGATCGCCGCGGGGGTCGAAATTCCTCCCAGCCGCATGGTCGCCCTGGTCGACGAGCTCGAGCAGCGCGGTCTGGTCGAACGCCGGCCAGACCCGAAGGACCGTCGCGTCCGCGCCCTCTTCCTTACCACCGAGGGCAGGCGCTGCCTCGCCCGCGGCCGGGAGATCGCCAAACGGCACGAGGAGGAACTGACCGAGGGCATGAAACCGGCCGACCGCAAGCGCCTCGTCGACCTACTGCAGAAGATGGTCGACGAACAGGCGATCGGCAAGGGCGTGCATCCCGGGTTGAGCGAAAAGACTTGACACAGAAAGACTTAGATTTCTATACTTCTGGCAAGGAAGATCCTTGACGTGCAGCCTCCGCCGCGAGGGCGCGGGGGCAGAGGAATCAGGAGGTATGGAAATGGCACTTGTTCGATGGGATCCGGCCCGGGAGCTGGATGCTCTCCAGGGCGACATGAACAGGCTCTTCGACGGCTTCTTCGGACGTCGCGAGGGCGCCGCCGCGAACGGATACGGCTCGCGCCGGTGGATTCCGCCGATGGACCTGATCGAGACCGACGACCACCTCGTCTTGCGCGCCGACCTGCCCGGCGTCGACCGCGGTGACATCGACATCGAGGTCAAGGAGGGCGTGCTGACCGTCTCGGGAGAGCGCAAGGCCCAGCACGAGGAGAAGCGCGAGGGCTACCACCGGGTCGAGCGCTCGTTCGGCCGCTTTTCCCGCTCGCTCGAGCTGCCGAAGGGCATCGAGGCCGACAGCATCGAGGCCCGCTTCGACAGGGGCGTGCTCGAGGTGCGGATGCCGAAGCCGGCGGAGCGCAAGCCGACCCGGATCGAGATCCAGAGCGGCGACGAGAAGCCGGTGATGGAGTCCGAGGAGCACCGCGACTCCGGGGACCGAGAGCTCGCCGCGGCCGGAGCGGGCGGCTAGGCCGAGAGACCCATACGCTGCGGGCGTGCGCGACGAACCGCAGCGGCTCAGATTCGAGATAGGCGCCCGTGACGGCAGCGCCCGCACGGGCGTCGTCCACACCGCCCACGGCCCGATCGAGACGCCGGCCTTCATCCCGCTGGCGACGAAGGGGACCGTGCGCGGGCTGGAGTCGGCCGAGGTCGCCGGGCTCGGCTACGAGCTGGTCCTCGGCAACACCTACCACCTCTTCGTCTCGCCGGGACCGGAGCGGATCGCCGCCGCCGGCGGTTTGCACGGCTTCATGGGCTGGGAGCGGGCGCTGATCACCGATTCCGGCGGCTTCCAGGTCTTCTCGCTCGCCCACGGCGGCGTCGCCGACGAGGTCAAGGGCAGCGGCCGCTCCGGCGGCGAGCCCGGCTCGCGCGTGGACATCACCGAGGAGGGAGCGCGCTTCCGTTCCTACCGCGACGGCTCCGAGCTGTTCATCTCGCCCGAGGTCTCGATGAGCGTGCAGGCGGCGCTCGGCTCCGACATCGCCCTCGTCTTCGACGAGTGCACGCCCTTCCACGCCGACCGCGACTACACCGCCCGCTCGACCGAGCGCACCCACCGCTGGCTCGACCGCTGCCTCGCCTGGCACGAGCGCGAGGGGCCGGAGCGGCAGGCGGTCTTCGGGATCGTCCAGGGCGGCACCCATGAGGACCTGCGGCGGGAATCGGCGCAGCGCGTCTCCGCGGCGGGGGTGGACGGCCTCGCGATCGGCGGCACCCTCGGGCGCGACAAGGAGGAGATGGCGGGGGTCTTGGCGCTGACCGCGCCGCTGCTGCCGGAGGAGGCGCCGAAGCACCTGCTGGGGATCGGCGAGGTCGACGACATGCTCGGCGGCATCGCCCTCGGCCTCGACGTCTTCGACTGCGCGGTGCCGACCCGCCTCGCCCGCCACGGCGTCGCCCTGGCGCCCTCGCCCGAGACCCGCTGGCGCCTCGACATGCGCAAGGGCGGCTGGGCCGGCAACCGCGAGCCATTGGTCGAGGGCTGCCCCTGTCCGGCCTGCCGGCGCCACGACCGCGACTACGTCAGCTACCTCTCCCGCGCCGAGGAGCTGACCGCGGTCCGGCTCATCGTGCTCCACAACCTCACCTACATTCGCGAGCTGACCGGCGGCGCCCGCGCCGCGATCGAGGCGGGGCGCTTCGACGACTACCGCGCCGCGGTGCTCGGCGGCGCCACGCCCTGGGACGCCGCTATTCGGTGTTCTTCCTGACCAGGTCCTTCACTTCTTCGACCACCTTTTCGACGGTGTCGCCGGCGACCTTGCTGACCTTGACGCCGGCCGCCTTGTCGGTGGTGACGATGACCGCGGTCGCGACCGCGGCGGCGACCAGGATCAGCGCGATCGCCGCCATCACGAAGCGGAAGAAGCGGGAGAAGGCGCCGCGCTTCCGCGGTTCGGCGGCGCGGGGCGGAGGTGGGACCGGAGCCGGGGCGGGCGCCGCCGGTCGCGGTTGGGGCCGCCGGGTCGGCGAGGCCGGCCGGTACTCGGTCGCCGCCGTGTCGCGGCCCATGTGGCGGGTGACGGCGGTCTCGCCGCCGAGCACGCCCGTCGCCGAAGTGCCCTCTTCCAGCGGCAGCGTCACGTCGCCGCCTTCGAGGCCGAGCCGCAGCCCCGCCGCCAGCTCGTCGGCGCTGGCGTAGCGGCGGTTGACGTCCCCTTCCAGCGCCCGCAGCACCGCCGCCCCCAGCGTCTCCGGCACCTCGCTGTCATAGGTGCTGGGCGGCAGCGGTTTCTCGTTCTGCTGGCGCACCGCCAGCTCGGCCAGCGAGGAGCCCTCGTAGGGCAGCCGGCCGGTGAGGAACTGGTAGAGGACGACGCCGAGCGCGTAGACGTCGGTCGCCGGCGTCGCCTCCTCGCCCCGCACCTGCTCGGGCGACAGGTATGCGGCGGTGCCGACCACGGAGCCGACCTGGGTGATCCGCGTCTGCTCGATCGCCCGCGCGATCCCGAAGTCGGTCAGCTTGACGATCATCTCGCCGCCGCCGACCGGGCCCCCGACGACCATCAGGTTCCCGGGCTTGACGTCGCGGTGGATGATGCCGCGCCGGTGCGCGTAGTCGAGCCCGGCGCAGGCCTGGACGCCGATCTCCGCCGCCACCTCCGGCTCCACCGGTCCGCCGCGCTGCAGGATCTGCGCCCCGGAGCGCCCCTCGACGTACTCCATGACGATGTAGTGGCGGCCCTCGTCGACGCCGGTGTCGTAGACCTGGACGATGTTGGGGTGGATCAGCTTCGCCACCGCCAGCGCCTCGCGCCGGAAGCGGGCGACGAAGCGCTCGTCGTCGGAGAGGTGCTCGGCGAGGACCTTCACCGCCACCGTCCGCTCGAGGATCAGGTCGGTCGCCTTGTAGACGTTCGACATCCCCCCGGTGCCGAGTCTCTCGCCGGTCTCGTAGCGGCCCGAGAGGGTGCCTGCTCCCGCCGTCATTCTTCGACCCCCACGTTGGGACCGACCCCGCCCGAGGGCGCCACTTCTTCGGGTTCGGGCGCCACCGGACCGCCGCCTTTGCCTTTTTCTTCGCCTTTGCCGTTCGACTGCGGCGGCAGTTCGGGTCCTTCTTCGGTTTCCGTGGGCTCTTCCTTCGGTTCGGCCGGTTCCTTCTCCGGCTTTTCCTTCTTTGGTTCCTTTTCCGCTTCTTCCAGTTCTTCGGCTTCAACATCGGATTCCGCCGATGGTTCCGTTTCTTCGGCCGTTTCTTCTTCGCAGTGGCTCACCACTTCGCCCAGCTTCGCAGCCCCTTCCTGCAGCGCCGCCTTCAGCTTCAGGTCGACTTCCCTCAGTTCTTCGACTTCGGCGGCGACGTTGGCGACGGCGTCTTCGGCGCCGATGCAGTCGCCTTCGGCGGCCAGCCGCTTCACCTGGGTGAGGTTGGATTCGATCTCGCTCGCGGTCTTCCCGGGCAGCAGCTTGGCGTCGCTGCCGCCACCGCAGGAGGCGAGGGCGACGCCGCTGGCGCCGCCCAGGAGGAGCGCGAGCAGGAATGCGCTCAGACGGGCCATCGCGACCCGAGTCTAGAGAAACTCCTGGAATCCCTATTTCCCCTGCATTTTGCGCTCAACGGCCGACCTCCAGGCGCTCGGCGAGGACGTTCGGCAGGCCGGCGGCGCGGATCGCCGCGGCCGCCGCCTCGGTGTCGTAGGCGACGCGGCGGTAGCGCGCGACCCAGCGCTCGGTGTCGAGCTCGAGCCAGGCGGCGCGGGGGTCGCCGTCGCGGGGCTGGCCGACGCTGCCGGGGTTGAGCAGCCACTTGCCGTCGACCAGCTCGATTTCCGTGCCGTCCCCCGCCTGCGCGCCCTGCGCGTAGCTGGGGCGGATCCCGACCGGCCGCACGAAGAAGAGGGCGATGTGGGAGTGGCCGATCAGCCCCACCCGCTCCTCCTGGGCGTCGAGCCCCGCTTCGGCCTGGTCGGTGGCGAGGACGTACTCCCAGACCGGATCGCGCGGCGAGGCGTGGAAGAGCCCGACCTCCTGCCGGGAGCCGTACGGGTCGAGGGAGCCGAGGAATTCGAGCGTCTCCTCGTCGACGTTGTCGCGCGTCCACTCGACCGCTGTGGCCGCCGTCTCCGAGAAGGTCTTGACGTCGATCGCCCCCAGCACCGCCAGGTCGTGGTTGCCGGACAGGCAGGCGTCGCAGCGCTCGCGCGCCAGGGCGGTGCAGGCGTCGGGGTCGGCGCCATAGCCGACGAGGTCCCCGAGGCACCAGGTCTCCTCGACGCCGGCCTCCTCGATCGCGGCGAGGACCGCTTCCAGGGCCTGCAGGTTGGAGTGGATGTCGCTGATCACGGCGACGCGCAAGCGGGCAGCGTACCTGGGCCGGGCCGCGGTCCATACGATTGGCCCGTGACCGCCACCGATTCCGTTGCCGCGCTGTGGGGCGCGGTCGAGGGCGCCGCGCGGACGCTGCGCGACGGCGAGCCGACCGAGCCCCGCCCCACCCTGGAGCGCCCGCCGAAGCCCGAGCTGGGCGACTACAGCTCCAATGCGGCGATGCTGCTCGCCCGCTACCTCAGCGACAACCCGCGCGCGGTGGCCGAGCGCCTGCGCGCCGGGCTCGAAGCCGACGCCGAGCTCGCCCCCGACCTCGAGCGGATCGAGGTGGCGGGGCCCGGCTTCGTCAACTTCTTCCTCGCCGACTCCTGGTACCTGCGGGCGCTGAGCCGCCTCTCGGAGGCGGGCGAGGAGCTCGGCCCGGCGCCGACCGAGGCGCCGGAGAGGGTCCTGGTCGAGTTCGTCTCCGCCAACCCCACCGGCCCGATCCACGTCGGCACCGGCCGGCACGCCGCCTACGGCGACTCGCTGGTGCGGCTGCTGGAGGCCGCCGGCCACGCGGTGGAGCGCGAGTACTACGTCAACGACGGCGGCAGCCAGATCGCCCGCTTCGCCGAATCGATCGCGGCGCGGATGGTGGGGGAGGAGCCGCCCGAGGACGGCTACGCCGGCGAGTACGTGACCGAGATCGCCGCCCAGTTGCGGGAGGAGGGTGTCGAGCCGGCCGATCGCGAGCGGCTGGAAGCGCGCGGCGTCGAGCTGGTGCTGGAGAGCGTGCGGCGGACGCTGGAGCGCTTCGGCGTCCGCTTCGACACCTTCTCCTCCGAGCGCAGCCTCTACGCGAAAGGGGAGGTCGACGCCGCCCTCGCCGAGCTCGAGCAGCGCGGCCACACCTACCACAGCGAAGACGCGCTCTGGCTGCGGACGACCGACTTCGGCGACGACAAGGACCGGGTCCTGGTCCGCTCCAACGGCGAGGCGACCTACCTGACGCCCGACATCGCCTACCACTGGGACAAGCTGCAGCGCGGCTTCGACCGCCTGATCGACGTCCTCGGCGCCGACCACCACGGCTACGTGGCGCGGATCCGCGCCGCGATCGAGGCGCTGGGCGGCGACCCGGAGGCCTTCGAGGCGCTGATCATGAGCCTCGTCCACGTCGTCGAAGGGGGCGAGCGGGTGCAGATGTCGAAGCGGACCGGCGACTTCATCACCCTCGACGAGCTGCTCGACGACATCGGCGTCGACGCGACCCGCTGGTTCATGCTCTGGCGCAGCCACGAGACGACGGTCGACCTCGACCTCGAGCTCGCGCGCAGCCAGTCGAGCGAGAACCCCGTCTACTACGTCCAGTACGCGCACGCGCGGATCGCCAGCATCCTCCGCAAAGCGGGGGAGGGGGCGGAAGCGGAGGCGTTCGCCGCGGCGAGCGGGCGGCCGCCGCTGGAGGAAGGCGAGAAGGCCCTGATCAAGCGCCTGCTCGAGTTCCCCGAGGAGGTGCGGGCCGCCGCCGCGCGGCGGGCGCCGCACCGGATCTGCGCCTACTCGACCGCGGTGGCGGCCGACTTCCACGCCTTCTACCGCGACTGCCAGGTGGTCGGAGCCGAGGGCGAAGGGGTCGAAAGCTCGCGGTTGGCGCTGTGCCTGGCGACGAAGCGGACGATCGCGGTGGCGCTGGGCCTGCTGGGGATATCCGCGCCCGAGCGGATGTGATGCTGCGCCGCCGCGCCAGGTTGCCCGTCCTGGCGGAGATCTCGGGCCCGCCGGATACCTCCCGCGCCTGGGCGCTGCGCCGCTCGGACTTCAGGAGCCTGGAGGAGGCGCTGGGGCGGCTGGCGGGAGTGCGCGTGGCGCTGGTCGGCGGCGAGGGCGAGGAGGCGCCGCTGGCGGCGATCGGCCTCGCCGCGGCCGCCGCGGCGGCCGGCCGGCGCACGATTCTCGTCGAGTGCGACCTGGCCTCGCCGCGGCTGGCGGCGCAGATCGGCCTCGCCGCGGCGCCGGGCCTGCACGAGTACCTGCGCTGGGAGGCGGAGCCGGCCGACGTGCTGCAGCCGGTGGTGCTGGCGGGCTCGGCCGCCGGGGGGGCGAGCGAGCCGCTGGTCTGCGTCTGCGGCGGCCGGCCGGCGAGCAAGACCGAGACCCTGCTCGGCCTGCAGAGCTTCGCCCACATGGTCGCGAAGCTGCGCGGCGCCTACGAGCTCGTCCTCCTCGCCGCGCCGCCGGCGGCTGCCGAACCCGGCTCGTGCCTCGCCGCCGCCCGCCAGGCGGACGCCGCGCTGGCGGCGCTGCCGGCCGCCGAGGCGACCGGGCGCGGCGGCAGGGCTGTCCGGGCCGCGATCGACGCGCTGCCGGTCCCGGCGCTGGGGACCATCGCCGTCGGCTGAGGCTTTCGCCGCTAGAGGTCGTAGCGGGCGAGGTCGGCGTCGAGCCGTTCGGCGTCCTCGCCGGTCGGGGCATCGGCGGGTGGCGCGTCGCCGCCCCTGCCGCTGCGGCGCCAGCGCAGGACCCCGATCGCCAGCGCCGCGGCGGCGAGGAGGAGGGCGACGAGCGGCACCACGTAGGCGGAGAGGCTGAAGCCGGACCCCTTGGGCAGCGCCAGCACCTCGTTCCCGTACTCGGCGACCAGCGCGTCCTTGATCTGCGCTTCGGTCTTCCCTTCGGCGACGAGGCGGCGGATGAAGGCTTTCTCGCGCTGCGCCTGGGGCGATTCGGCCAGCTGCAGCAGCGTCCCGCAGACGGGGCACATCACCTGCTTTTCGATTTCGATCAGCGAGGCGCGCTGCTCCGCCGCGGCCGCCGGCGCCAGCACGAGGAGGGCGGCGAGGACGGCGAGCGCCAGCCGGCCCCTCACGACTTCTCCTTCGGCAGCAGCGGCGCCACCGCTTCGCGCAGGTATTCCGCGGTCACCGGCCCCCGTACCAGCAGCCGCACCTTCCCGGCCGGGCTGACGAGGAAGTTCTCCGGCACCCCGGTGGTGCCGTATTCGTGCGCGGCAGCGCCGTCGCCGTCGCGCAGCTGTGGGTATCTGAGGCCGTAGCGCCGCACGAAACGGCGCCCGTCGTCGCTGAGATCGCGGCTGTCGATGCCCAGCACCGTGAACTTCGGACCTCCCTGCTGGCGCTGGAACCGCTCCAGGGTGGGCGCCTCCTGCTTGCAGGGACCGCACCACGAGGCCCAGATGTTGACCAGGACCCAGCGGCCTTTGTATTCGGCCAGCGAGCCGGTGCCGCCGCCTTCGAGCCGGGGCAGGGCCGAGGTCGGCGCCGGGTCGCCCACCGACACGCCGGAGGACCCCTTGCTGACCAGGCCGTAGACGAGCAGGCCGACGACGGCCAGCACGGCCAGGACCGCTATGGAAGAGCGAACGCTCACGGACCCGGAAGACTAGATCCCGCGGCGCCCCGGCACCCTCCTCACGCCCTAGAATCCACTCCACGCGGACGTAGCTCAGTTGGTAGAGCGCAAGCTTCCCAAGCTTGAGGTCGCGGGTTCGAGACCCGTCGTCCGCTCTCTTCTCAAAAACTCAGATGTTCTTGACTAGTCATCTCCCTGCCTGATAGGAACCGGGACACCGCCGTGAGCCTCCCGCTCACGGCCAGACAGGGAGAAAGACATGAAGAACCTGAAGTTGTTCGTTCTCGCGGTAGCCGCTGCGACCGCGCTGATGGCGTTCGCCGGGGCCGGCAGCGCCTCGGCGACCTTTTTGACATGCGGTTCGGGGACGCAATGTGCAGAACAGACGGCGATCAAAGCCACTGCGGAGGGCAAGGTCGTCCTCGATGCGCCTTTCGGAAACATCGAATGCGAATTGACCGTCGAAGGTACGACCGAAAACTCGACGGGCAAAACCACCGTTACGGCGCCGCTCTCGACCTTCACCCTCTCCAACTGCGGAGGTGACACGGTAACCACGCTCGAAAAGGGCAGCCTGTTGATCGAAAGCGCCGGCAGCAGCAATGGAATTCTCAGGTCAACTGGCACAAAGGTCACAATGACCCATGTCGGCATTCATTGCATTTACGAAACCAATAACACCAGCCTCGGCACGCTAACAGGCTCATCGACCACCGGTGGCAACGCAACACTCGACATCTCCGCCACGATCCCGCGCGTCGGTGGCACCGGCGGCTCTTTCTGCGGCACCTCCGCTCCGTGGACAGGCAGCCTCAAATTCACCACCCCGAGCTCCCTCAACATCGACGAAGGTGAAGGAACCGGGGAAGCAAGGCTTGTTGGAAAACAGATCACAGGAATCATTGGCGAAGCGCTCACCATTACCTGGGAAAACCGCGGAGAGGCATCGGCTGTGATTGACGACGAAGTCAACAGCAGCGAAACCGTGGCCGAAACACTTGGCTTGAGCTGCGGCACCATCGCCGCGACAAGCAGCTGCACCAGCCGCAAAATCAAATGCCTGAAAGAAGGCGAAACGACGCTCACCGTAAGAGATACACCGTCTGTCGAAGGTAAACTCGCGATCAAATGCGACCAGGCGCTCTCTGGAGGGCCTACCACAGCTACCGTCGGCGAAACGGTTCCCGTGACCTGGAAAAACAACACCGAGAACTCGATCAACATCGAAGACGAAGCGACCAGCGACGGGACGATCGCAGAAACACTGGGCACCGGCTGCGGTGGGACCCTTGCCGCGACAAGCAGCTGCGCCAGCCGCAAAATCAAGTGCCTGAAAGCAGGCGAAGCGACGATCACCGCCAAGGACACACCGTCCATCGAAGGCAAATTCGTGATCAAATGCGACTGACGCCGGCAGGCTGACGCAGTAAAGAGTGACCGGGGCGCCGCAGGCGGCGCCCCGGTCGATCGCGTATCGCTCCGCAAGATGATCCGGGCGACGCGTTCTCCTTCGTCTCCCGTTTTGAGCTTCAGCGGGGGCTCGGCTCTATTCGTCCTCGTCGGTGTGGAGTTTGTCGCCTTGGTCACCTTCTTCGTGTTTTCGTAAGACCGCGACCAGGCGGGGCCGTTCCAAGGGGAGAGAACCCCGTTTGATTGCGATTGACATAGAACCCCCTGTAGGCAGGACTCGGTTATTCACAAGCTGGCGGCTGAGCCATCTTTCCGAGGATCGGGCGCTACGGCGGGCGCAGGCTCGATCCTTTCCCAACAAACTCAGATGTTCTTGACGATTGGCATCGCCGCTTGATAGGGGTGAGACACCACCGTGAGCCCTTCGCTCGCGGCTAAAAAAAGGGAGAGGCATCATGAAGAACCTGAATTCGTTCGTTCTCACGTTCGCCGCCGCAGCCGTCCTGATGGCGCTCGCCGGCGTCAGCAGCGCCTCTGCAGCGACCACCACATGCGGCTCGGGGACGCTGTGCCCGGCCGAACAGGCGATTAGCTCCGAATCGGAGGGCAAGGTCGTCCTCGATGCACCTTTCGGCAATGTCGAATGCGAATCTAACCTCAAAGGCCACATCACAAATTCAGCGGGTTCTGCTGACGGCCCGATCACGACGCTCAGCTGGAGCAACTGCGGGGGCGACACGGTAACCACGCTCGCGACCGGAAGCCTCACGATCGAAAGCGGTGGGACTGTCAAGTCCACCGGCGCCCGCGTCACAGTGATCCACCTCGGGGTCCACTGCATCTACGAAACCAGCAACACCACGATCGGCACGCTAACAGGCTCATCGACCACCGGTGGCAACGCAACACTCGACATCTCCGCCACGATCCCGCGCGTCGGTGGCACCGGCGGCTCTTTCTGCGGCGCCTCCGCTCCGTGGACAGGCAGCTACAAAGTCACCAGCCCGAGCTCGCTGGACGTCGACAGCGAAACCATTGCCGAAACCCTCGACTTCTCGCAAGCGGCACCCACATTTAGCGCTGGGCAAGAACTGAGCTTGACTGCGACGAATACGGGGAACGTCGCGTGGAAATGGAAGGCAGAGCAATTTGCGGAAGCAACCGGCTCATGGGACTTCAATCCGCTCGAAACCTGCGCTCCAAGCCCCCGAAATCCCGGCCAGAGCTGTACCCGCAAGCTGAAATGCACAGCGGCGCCGGGGACCATAAAGTGGGAACTCGAAGTCGAAACGCTGGCAGGGGCCATCCTCAGGAGGTCACTCCTCGTCAGATGCGACTGACGCGGTCTCTGAGGGGTTCAGTCAGCCCACATTGCGCTCGTAGAGACGATCCTTAGCCCTCAAGAGCTCGGCGTCGGCAGCCGCCAGCAGCGCCTCGCCTTCGAGGTCGCTGCCGGCGGCGATGCCGAAGGAGGCGCCTAGCCGGCCGTCGCCGAGGTCGGCGTCGCGGATGCCGCGAGCGATGCGCTCGGCGGCGACGCCCGCCTCCTCGGACGTCGTTGCCGGCATCAGGATCGCGAACTCGTCGCCGCCGATGCGGAAGCAGTCGTCGGCGAGGCGGAAGCGCCGGAGGATCTCCGCCACCTGGCGCAGGACCTCGTCGCCGGCGGGGTGGCTGAGGCGGTCGTTCACGCCCTTGAAGCCGTCGAGGTCTAGGAGGCAGAGGACGAGCGGATGCCCGTAGCGGTTGGCGCGGGAGAGCTCGACCGGAAGCCGCTCCTCGAAGGCGCGGCGGTTGGGAAGGCCGGTGAGGGAGTCGCGGCGGCTGTGGTCGGACTCGGCCTCGAAGAGGTTGGCGTGGGAGATGTGGGCGGCGATCAGGTCGCTGAGCAGTTCGAGCGTCTCGACGTCGCCGTCGTCGAAATGGCGGACGGTGGGGGAGTAGACCTTGAGCACGCCGACGGTCTCCCCCCGGTGGGCAAGGGGCACGCAGATCATCGAGGCGGCGCGGACGCGCCGGCAGGCCTCGGCGTCGACCCGCGGGTCCTCGGCGGTGTCGTCGCTGCGCAGCACCTCCCCCTCGACGACGCAGCGGCCGGAGAGGCTGGTCCGCATCTGCAGCCGCGTCCCCAGATATGGAGCTGCCTCGCCGCTGGTGACCGCGTAGACCATCTCCTCCCCCTCGGCCAGCTCGATCACGCCGGCGCTGGCGCGGGTCAGCTCCCGCGCCCGGTCGGCGATCAGCTGCATGATCGCTTCGGGGTCGAGGTCGCTGGCGGCGATCTCGGTCTGCGTGCGGATGATCGCCCGCAGCTGCTCCACGCTTCGTTCAGACGCCATGTCCAGTCATCGACCGCGACGCCCCCTTGATTTAGGGGAGCGGAAGTGGTCGGCTAGCCGTATCCGATCTCCCGCGAGACGAGGAGGAGTTCATGTACGCACGAGTTGCACGCTGGGAAGGCGCCGACGCGGAGACGCTGAAGCGGACCGCGGCGGAAATCAGCGCCGACGCGGAGTCTGGTCCCCCGGAGGGCCTGCCGGCGAAAGGCCTCTTGCTACTTCACGACCTCGAGGGCGGCCGCGCGATGGCGATCGCCTTTTTCGAGAACGAGGAGGACTACCGGCAAGGCGACGAGACCCTGAACTCGATGAGCCCGCCGGGCGAGGGCATGGGCACGCGGGTGGGCGTCGACAAGTACGAGGTCGCGCTCGAACTCGAGGCCTAGGTCAAGCCGCGACGGGCTGGCGAATCTCGGCCCGCTCGGGTCGAGCTTCGCGCGCCCTCTCGGAGACCGGAAGGCGGTAGAAGTGCTCGGTCGCGCCGCGGACCTGGCGCTCGCGCACCAGTTCGATCAGGCCGGCTTTGGCGAGCTCGGTGACGTGGTAGTTGGTGTTGCTGAGCGGGATCTGCAGCTCGTGGCTGAGGTCGCTCGGGGAGAGGACCCGTCCCCCGTCGATCCCGAGGATTTCGAGGATCGAGACCCGCAGCGGGTGGGCCGTGGCCCGCGCCAGGTGCTCCCAGTCCACCGGCACCGAATCGCCTGCACCTCGTCCATTTTCCGGATGGAAAACCGCGCCGTTTCCGTTTGCTGAATGGCCGTTTGGGGAATGATCGTCTTGGGTTGGCATGGGAGCCAGATTACCAAAAATTATTGACGTGAGCAATTATTTTTGGGTAGTATTTCCGTTGAGGATGCTCCGTGGGGGGAAATATCCGCAGAGGGGTCGTGCTGCGCGCGCGGCCCTCTTGCTTTGCGTCTCCCTTCTAATGGCTTTGGCGACGGCCCAGGCCGCGTTCGCCGACACGGGCGACATCATCGCCCCCAACGATCCGGCTCATCCCTCGGTCAAATCGGGCTGGCAGGCGGGCACCTGCAACGCCGAACCGCCGGAAGTCGCCAACCTCTGCTCGATCGCCACCCCCGAACAGTTCTTCGAAACGGCGGGGGCGCACCCGAACTGGGGCTTCACGCAGTTCATCATCAAGAACGAACCGCCGGGCGAAACCCCGGTGGGCGAACTGAAGACGGTGCGGGTGGACCTGCCGGTCGGGCTCAGCGTCAACCCCGGCGCCACCGTGCGCTGCAAATCGACCACCTTCGAAGCCGGTGCCTCGGGCTGCCCGAAAGAATCGGAAGTCGGCAAGAGCGAGGTGACGGTCTCGCTGCCGCCGCTGGGGATCCCGTCGCCGCCGACCGCGCCCCTGACCGAAGTCCCGGTCTACAACGTCGAACCGAAACCGGGGGAGTCGGCCCGCTTCGGCCTCGAACTCGCCGGCAACGAAGTCTTCCTCGAAGGCGACGTCGACTGGTCCGGCGACTACCACGAGGGCTTCACCATCCACGTCCCGGCCGCCCTGCCGGAAGCTCTGGGTGGTCTGCTGGGGCTGCTCGGCGGCGAAAAGGGGCTGATCCTGAAAAACCGCCTCGTCTTCGACGGCCGCTCCGGCGACGGCACCTTCATCACCACCCCGACCACCTGCTTCGGCCCCGCCTACGCCCCCGACTGGGTGGCGGGCCAGCAGCCCGGCGGAGCCTCCGGCCACATCTACTCGACCTTCCTGCGCGCCGACTCGGTCGGCGAACCCGATCCCAACTTCCCCAACGGCTCCTCGTTCTTCGAGTCGCCGATCCCGCCGATGAAAGAAACGGAAGGCCCGGGAACCGAACCCAGGGACTGCAACACGATCCCCTACGAACCGGCGATCGGGGTCGATCCCGGCACCGCGCAGACGGACTCGCCCGCCGCGGCCAGCGTCGACATCGAAGTCCCGCATCTCCTGCCCGACTTCGGCGAAGAAGAAAACGAACAGGACAGCTCCCACACCAGGGACGCGACGGTGACGCTGCCGCAGGGCATGGGTCTCAATCCCTCCGCCTCCAACGGCCTGCAGACCTGCACCGACGCCCAGTTCGGCAAGGGCACCACGAACCCGGTCGCCTGCCCGGCGGCCTCGATCGTCGGGCACGTGAAGATCGAATCGCCGCCGCTGGAAGACAAAGCCGAACCGCAGCCCGAAGAAGTCCTCGAAGGCAACGTCTACGCCGGCAAGCAGCTGAGCCGAGACCCGACCTCCGGCAACGAGTACCGGATCTTCATCGAAGGCAAATCCGACCGCTACGGGATCTCGGCGCGGCTGATCGGCAACGTCCGCGCCGACCTGCAGACGGGGCAGCTCTCGACGACGATCTCGGAAGCCCCGCAGGTGCCGTTCACCTCCTTCGACCTGACCTTCGACGGCGGCGCCCGGGCGGTGCTGACCAGCCCGCCCACCTGCGGGCCCAACCAGACGACCACGACGATGACCCCGTGGTCGGGCACCTCGCCGGTGCACCCGACCCACGCCTTCACCATGACGAGCGCGCCGGGCGGCGGCAAATGCGCGAAAACGAGAGCCGAACGACCCTTCGCGCCCGCCTTCGGGATCGCCCCGGCGAGCGCGAAAGCGGGGGCCTTCAGCCCGGTCTCGCTCCATATAACCCGGCCCGACGGGCAGCAGGAGCTGAAAGGGACCGACATCACCCTGCCGCCGGGGATGACCGGCAAGCTGAAGGGGATTCCCTATTGCCCGGAGGCTGCTCTGGCGGCGGCGAGCACGAGGTCCGGCGAAGAAGAGAAGAGCAACCCCAGCTGCCCCGCCGCCAGCCAGGTCGGCACCGCCACCGTCGCCGCTGGCACCGGTCCCGCCCCCTACAAGATCGCCGGCAAGGTCTTCCTCTCAGGCCCCTATCACGGGGCTCCTCTCTCCCTGTCAGTCGTCACCCCCGCCACGGCCGGGCCGTTCGACCTCGGCACGGTCGTGGTGCGGGTGGCGCTGTTCGTCGATCCCGAAACGGCGCAGATCCACGCCGTCTCCGACCCGTTCCCGCACGTCTTCGGCGGCAGCCTGCTCGACGTGCGCTCCGTCGACCTCGCTCTCGACAAGCCTGACTTCACCCTCAACCCGACCAGCTGCGAACCGCTGGCCACCACCGGCGCCCTCGTCGGCGGCGGGGCCGACCCCAACGACCCGGCGACCTTCAGCGCCTTCCCGGTCAGCGTCCCCTTCCAGACCACCGACTGCGGCGCGCTCGAATTCCGGCCCAAACTGCTCACCAAGCTGATCGGCGGTCGCAAAGCGATGCGGCGCAGCGGCCACCCCGCCTTCCAGGCGGTGCTGACCGCCCGCGAAGGCGACGCCAACATCAGCCGCGCCGCGCTGACGCTGCCGCACTCCCTGATCCTCGACCAGGCGCACATCGGCACGATCTGCACCCGCGTCCAGCTCGCCGCTGCGCAGTGCCCGGCCCGTTCCGTATACGGCTTCGCCCGGGCGCAGAGCCCGCTGCTCGAAGACGAACTGGCCGGCCCGGTCTACCTGGTCTCCTCCGAACACGAGCTCCCCGACCTGCTCGCCGATCTCCACGGCCAGGTGAACATCCGCCTCCGCGGCGTCATCAGCTCGGCCAAAGCGCGTCTGAAAACCGTCTTCTCGAACGTCCCCGACGTGCCGGTGAGCAAGTTCGTGCTGAACATGAAAGGCGGCAAGAAGGGGCTGCTGGTCGACTCGCGCGATCTCTGCATACACAGGAACGTCTCCTTCCTCAACTTCGAAGCCCAGAACGGCAAGCGGCTGAAGGTGAAGCGGCTGCCGCTGCGGGCCCCGGCTTGCCAAAAAGGCAATAAGAGCGCTCGCCGCTAGGCGATTAACGCCGGGGCGAGCGGGGTAACGACCTGCTCAGGGTGAGCTTCCGCATCGCGAAACCGGTCCTTCTCGCGCTCCTCCTCTGGAGCGTCGCCCTGGTGCCGAGCGCGCGGGCGGGCGAAGTCGTCTTCGCGCCCCAGCACAACCCGCCCAACGCCGAAGACGGCTGGCAGGCGGGAACCTGCAACCTCGCGAATTGCGCCCCCGACAGCGAACCGAAAGCGGCCTTCTTCTTCGAACAGGCCGCGGGCCATCCGCCATTCGGCATCACCCAGTTCATCATCCGCCATTCCGGCGCCTTCGAACGGCCGGAAGTCGACATCCACCACCTGCGGGTCGACCTGCCGGTCGGGCTCAGCGTCAACCCGGGGGCGACGCCGCAGTGCAAGCTCGAAGCGGGCCAGCATCCCGACGCGGCGACCTGCCCCGCGGCCGCCGCCGTCGGCTACAGCGAAATCACCCTCTCGCTCTCCGAAGCCCTGTCGCCGACGACGCTGCCGCAGATCCCCGTCTTCAACCTGGTGCCGAAGCAGGGCGAGCCGGCCCGCTTCGGCTTCAGCGTTCCGAACCCGTCAGGCGAACCCAGCGACATCTTCCTCGAAGCCGACGTCGCCTGGGAGCACGACTACCACGAGGGCTTCACGATCGACGTCCCGAAACCGCCGATCCCGGGCGCGATGCTGCTGAAGAACCGCCTCGTCTTCAACGGCAAGGCGACGGGAGGCCAGGGCTTCTTCCTGACCACGCCGAGCACCTGCTTCGACCCGGGGCAGCCGGCTTTCGCCCATACCTACTCGACCTACGCGCGGGCCGACTCCTACGAGAACGAAGACCCGAGCTTCCCCAGCGGCTCGCCCTTCGTCGAGGCGCCGCTGCCGCCGGGGACGAGCCCGAAAGAATGCGCGACGATCCCCTACGACCCGTCGGTCGACGTCGACCCCGGGACCAAACAGGTGGATTCGCCGGCGGGGGCGACGACCGAGATCAAGGTCCCGATCGAACCCGACCCGGCCGGCCAGGAAACCTCGACGACGAGGATCGCGCGGGTGACCCTGCCGCAGGGCATGGGCCTGAACGCCTCCGCCGCCAACGGGCTCGCCGCCTGCACCGACGCCCAGTTCGGCCGCGGCACGCGCAACCCCGTCGGCTGCCCGGCCGCCTCGAAGATCGGCACCGCCTCGGTCACGAGCCCGGCGCTTCCCGAAGGGCCGCTGACCGGCAACGTCTACGTCGGCGAGCAGAAGAGCCGCGACCCCCAGTCGGGCGAAGAGTTCCGGATCTTCGTCGACGCGGCCTCGTCCCGCTACGGGGTGGACGTGAGGCTGATCGGCAACGTCGTCGCCAACCCGCAGACGGGGCAGCTGACCGCCGTCTTCGACGAACCGGCGAAGTCCGATCCGCTGCGGGGCGAACTGCCGCACGGCCTGCCGCAGGTCCCCTTCGCCGACTTCGGCATCAGCATCGACGGCGGCCCGCGGGCGGCTCTCAGCAGCCCGCCCACCTGCGGTCCGAACGTCACGAGCGGCCAGCTCTTCCCCTGGTCGGGCAACCCGCCGGCGACGCCCTCGAGCCAATTCGACCTCGCCACCCTGCCGGGCGGTGGCCCCTGCCCGAAGACGATGGCGCAGCGGCCGTTCACCCCCGGGTTCAGCGCGCAGCCGGGCAGCAGAAAGGCGAGGAAGTTCACGCCCTTCTCCACTCACATCTCCCGTCCGCCCGGACAGCAGGAGCTGAAAGGCGTCGACGTCAAACTGCCCAAGGGCGCGACCGCGAAGCTGAAAGGCGTTCCCTATTGCAAGCCGGCCGACATCGCCCAGGCGGAGAAGCGCTCCGGAGCAGCGGAGAGGAAGAACCCGAGCTGCTCCGGCAAGAGCAAGATCGGCGTCGCCACGGTCGAAGCGGGCACCGGTCCCTCGCCGCTGAAGATGCACGGCACCGCATACCTCGCCGGCCGCTATCAAGGGGCGCCGCTCTCTATCCTCGTCGTCACCCCGGCGATCGCCGGCCCGTTCGATCTCGGCAACGTCGTCGTCCGGGTGCCGCTGTTCCTCGATCCCGAAACCGGCCGGATCCACCCGAAGACGAACGACATCCCCGACGTCTTCGGCGGCACCAAACTCGACATCCGCTCGATCTTCCTCAGCATCAACCGCAAGAACTTCACCCTCAACGGCACCAATTGCCGCAAAGGCGCGACCGAAGGCGCGATCCTCGGCGGCGGGGGAGACCCGACCAGCCCCAGCGCCTTCTCCTCCTTCGCCGTCGGTGACCGGTTCCAGGCGACCGGGTGCAAGAAGCTGAAGTTCCGCCCGCAGCTCAGCCTGCGCCTGTTCGGCGCCACCCGCCGCGCCCAGCACCCTCGGCTGAAGGCGGTGCTGAGGATGCGAAAGAGCGGCGCCAACATCGCCCGCACCTCGGTCGCCCTCCCGCACGCGCTCTTCCTCGACCAGGCCAGCCTGGCGAAGATCTGCACCCGGGTTCAGTTCGCCGCCCACGAGTGCCCGAAGAAATCCGTCTACGGGCACGCCAAGGCCTTCTCGCCGCTGCTCGGCAAACCGCTCGAGGGCCCGGTCTACCTGCGCTCGTCGAACAACCCGCTGCCCGACATGGTGGTCCGGCTCGAGGGGCAGGTGGAAATCGTCCTCGACGGCAAGATCGACAGCTTCCACGGCGGCATCCGCACCACCTTCACCCACGTTCCCGACCTGCCGGTGAGCAAGTTCGCGCTGACGCTGCCGGGTGGCAAGCACGGCCTGCTCGTGGCCTCCACCAACCTCTGCGCGAAGCCGGTCAAGGGGATCATCCGGATCAAGGGCCAGAACGGCCGCAAGGCGAACCGCCACACGACCCTGCGCACGCCCTGCGGGGGCGGCCGGGGTCATGCGCAGCATCACAAGAAGTAGTCACGAATCGGTGTTGCAACACAAAACGATGTCATGGTTACCGAGGTGGGTACCCGGAGATAGTTGAAACCCGCGCGGGCCTCTGTGTAATGTCTTCCGCGGGAGAGCTGTTCGCAAGGGCGCACAGGGGGCGCCTCGTTAAGGGAAAACGAGGAGGAGTTTTTGATGGCAAAGCGCTCGATCGCGTTGCTTCTCATGTGTTTGGGGGTGCTGCTCGTGGTGCCGGTGCTGGCCCACGCGGACACCACGGACATCATCGAACCGCAGCACGAACCGCCGACCAACGCGGATGGCTGGCAGGCGGGGACGTGCATCACCGACGAACCCGCACCCGGCGTGCACTGCGGCCCGCAGACGTCGGGGGCTTTCTATACGAAAGCTGGTGGCCACCCGCCGATCGGGTTCACCCAGTACATCATCCAGCACGAAGGCGTCACCCCGCTGGAATCGCCTCCTTTCCCGAAAGGGAGCGTCAAAGCGCCGATCAAGGAACCGGAAGAAGACCGGGAAATCAAGACGCTGCGCGTCGACCTCCCACCTGGCCTGACGGTCAACCCGAACGCGACGCTCGAAAAGTGCTCGCTCGAAGAATTCCAGCACACCGTCGAAATCAGCGGCGAAACCTTCCACGTCCCCCTTTGCACTCCGGCCACGAAGGTCGGCGAAGAGGAAGTCACCCTGGTCACCGACGAAGAAAACTTCCCGTTCCCGGGCACGCCCCGCGGCTTCGTGATCCCGCCGACCGCCGAAAACGGGACGAAAGTGGCCGTCTACAACCTGCAGCCGAACCCCGGCGAACCGGCGCTGTTCGGCTTCGTCGTCGGTGGCGAGGAGGAAGTCTTCCTGGAAACCGAAGTGGCCTGGGAAAGCGACTTCCACGAGAGCTTCACGATCAAACTGCCGCCGTCGGGACGGCAGCCGGCCGCGAAACCGCTGGCGACGCTGATCAGCCGCCTGATCAATTTCGGCGCGACGACCGGTGACGGGACCTACATCAACAACCCGACGACCTGCTTCGACCCGAGCCAGTTCGAACACCTCTACTCGACCTGGTTCCGGGCCGAGTCCTACGGGGAACCGGACCCGAACTTCCCGTTCGGCTCCACGCCCGTAGAGGCGAAGGTCGAGAGCTCCTCGGGTGAACTGATCCAGCAGGAAGGCTGCGAAAGCGTTCCGTTCGAACCCGGGGTCGAAGTCGAACCCGGCACGAAAGAAATCGACTCTCCGGCGGGCCCGACGGTCAACACGACCCTCGAATACCTGACCGGCGCGGAAAGCGAACAGCAGGAGTCCCACCTGCGCAAGGCGGTGGAGACGCTGCCGGCCGGGATGGGCCTCAACCCGTCCGGGGCGCAGGGCCTCAAAGCCTGCACCGACGCCCAGTTCAAGAAGGGCGTCCGCACCTTTGGGAACGAATGTCCCGCCGAGTCCAAAGTCGGGACCGTCGAAATCGAAAGCCCGCCGCTGGAACGCCCGCTCGAAGGCGACGTCTACGTCGGCGAACAGAAGAGCCGCGACCCCCAGTCCGGCGAAGAGTTCCGGATCCTGGTCGAAGCCAAGGAAGAAGAAGAGGGGATCGACGTCCGGCTCGTCGGCAACGTCAAGGCCAACCCGGGGACGGGTCAGCTGACGGCGGTGTTCGACGAACAGGAGGTCGGTGAACTCGCCGGCCAGCTGCCGAAAGGCCTGCCGCAGGTGCCGTTCACCTCGGTGCGGCTGCACTTCGACAAGGCCAAAGCGGTGCTGACCAGCCCGCCGACCTGCTCGCCGGCGACCACGACCGGCGAAATGACTCCTTGGGCGCGGCCCGAAGAAGCGGTGAAGATCAGCAGCGAACCATTCACCCTGTCGACCGACCCCGAAGGCGGCAGCTGCCCGAAAACGCTGGCGGAACGGAAGTTCGCGCCGAGCTACAAAGCCAACACGGACAGCAGCAAAGCCGGATCCTTCAGCCCCTTCCACGTGCAGATCGCGCGGAAGGACGGCCAGCAGGAGCTGAAGGTCGTCAACGTCACCCTGCCGAAAGGGCTGACCGGCAAGCTCGCCGGCATCCCCTACTGCTCGGAGGCGGCGATCGCCGCCGCGGCGGCCAACAGCGGCGCCGCGGAGAAAGCGAGTCCGAGCTGCTCGAGCGCCAGCCAGATCGGCACGGTCGAGACGGTCTCGGGCACTGGGAGCAACCCGCTGCACCTCGGCGGCACCGCCTACCTGGCCGGCCCTTACAAGGGCGCGCCGCTCTCGCTGGTGACGGTCACGCCGGCGGTCGCGGGTCCGTTCGACCTTGGCACCGTGGTCGTCCGGGTGGCGCTCAACGTCAATCCGGAAACCGCCCAGATCAACGCGGTCTCCGACGTCATCCCCGACGTCTTCGGCGGGGTGAAGTTGGACCTGCGGACGATCAACCTGGACATCAACCGCCACGAATTCATGGTCAACCCGACGAACTGCGCCGCGCAGGCGACCACGGGGACGATCAACGGCGGCGGTGCCGATCCGACCAATCCGGCGGCGTTCAGCTCCTACGCGATCGTTCCGGATCCGTTCCAGGCGACCGAATGCAACAAGCTCGGCTTCAAGCCGAAGCTGAACGTGCAGCTGTTCGGGCCGACCAAGCGGGCGAAGAACCCGCGCCTGAAGGCGACGCTGACGGCGCGCAAGGGCGACGCGAACATCGCCCGGACGGCGCTGACGATGCCGCACTCGCTGTTCCTCGACCAGCGCCACATCGGGACGGTGTGCACGAGGCCGCAGCTGGCCTCCCATACCTGCCCGAAGGCCTCGGTCTACGGGAATGCGGAAGCGACCTCGCCGCTCCTCAGCGGGAAGTTGAAGGGCCAGGTCTACCTGGTCTCCTCCAACCACGAACTCCCGGATCTGCTCGCGGACCTGCGCGGCCAGGTCGAGATCTACCTGCGCGGGGTGATCAGCTCCAAGCACGGTGGCCTGAAGACGGTGTTCAACAACACGCCGGACGTGCCGGTCAGCAAGTTCGTCCTCAACATGAAGGGCGGCAAGAAGAGCCTCCTGCGCAACTCGACCAACACCTGCGCGAAGCCGCAGCGGGCCGTGTTGAACATCAAGGGCCAGAACGGCAAGAAGGTCAAGAACAACAAGTTCAAGCTGAGCATCAAGTCCTGCAAGGGCAAGACGGGCAAGAAGCACAAGCACCACAAGTAGCCCGTCGCTCGGCGAAGTCGCTCGCACCGGCGCGGTTGGCCCAATAGCCTCCGCGCCGGTGCGCCCGACGCTCTCAGTCCTGATCGTCGCCTGGGAGAGCCGCGACGATCTCTCGAAGACGCTCCCCGCCCTGCTGCCCGAGCTGGGGGAGGGGGACGAGCTGATCGTCGTCGAGAACAAAGCCGGCGACGGCAGCGCCGAGCTGGTGCGCGAGCTCGCCCCCGCGGCGAAGATCGTGCGGATGGGGCGAAATGCGGGGTTCGCCCGCGGCTGCAACGCCGGCGCCGCGGCCGCCAGCGGCGACCTGCTGGTGATCCTCAACCCCGACGCGGCCCCGCGGCACGGCTTCGGCGAGGCGATTCGCAGGCCCTGGCGCGAGGGGCGGGGCTGGGCCGCCTGGCAGGCGCTGGTCGCCGACGGCGCGGGAGCGAAGATCAACTCCGCCGGCAACCCGGTCCACTTCACCGGGATCGTCTGGGCCGGCGGGCACGATGAGCCGCTCGCCGCCGCGCCGCCCGCGCGTGAGGTCACCGCCCTCTCCGGGGCCTGCCTGGCGATTCCGCTCGCCAACTGGCGGCGGGCCGGCGGCTTCGCCGAGGAGCTCTTCATGTACCACGAGGACGTCGACCTCTCGGTGCGGCTGCGGATGGAAGGCGGCGCGGTCGGGATCGAGCCGGCGGCGGTCGTCGCCCACGCCTACGAGTTCGGCGCCAACGCCGACAAGTGGCGCTGGCTCGAGCGCAACCGCCTCGCCTTCCTGGTCAGGACCTACCCGGCCCCGCTGCTGGCGCTGCTGGCCCCAGCGCTCCTGGCCGCCGAGCTGGCGCTGCTGGCCGTCTCCGCCGCCGGCGGCTGGGGGAGGCAGAAGCTGCTCGCGAACCTGGAATTCCTCCGCTGGCTGCCGCGCCTCCTGCGCGAGCGCCGCCAGGTCCAGCGCCGCCGCACCGTCGGCGCCGCCGAGTTCGCCTCCTGGCTCACCCCCGACCTCGACTCGCCGCTGATCTCCCCGGCGGCTCGCTCGCTCCCCGCGCGGCTGGCACTGCGCGCTTATTGGCGGGCGGTCCGCCTGCTGCTGCCCGGCTGGCGGTGAGATGTGGCCCGCTAGTTCGACTGGCTCGTCGGGCGGATCAGGATCTCGTTGACGTCTACGCCCTCCGGTTGTTCGAGCGCGTAGACGACGGCGCGGGCGACGTCGTCGTCCTGCAGGGCCGATTTGCCCGGCCGGTTCTCGAAGAAGGGCGTGTCGACCATCCCCGGCTCGATCAGGGTGACGCGGATGCCGTGGTTGTCGTGCATCTGGCGCAGCTCCTGGCGCAGCGCCTCGCCGATCGCCGTCGCCGCCCACTTGGTCGCCGAGTAGAGCGAGCCGGGCAGCGCCCGTCGCCCCGCCACCGAGCTGGTGAGGAGGAAGTGGCCGTCGCCGCGCTCGAGCAGGTGGGGGAGGGTGGCGCGGATCGTCAGCGCCACCCCGTAGACGTTGGTGAGGACCATCGAGCGCCAGTGCTCGACCGACCCCTCGAGGAAGCCGCGGGTGGCGCCGAACCCGGCGTTGGCGAAGACCGCGTCGATTCGGCCGAAGCGCTCCAGCGCCGTCGCCGCCAGCGCCTCCACCTCGTCCCACTCGGTGACGTCGCAGCGGACGGCGATCGCCCGCTCCTCGCCGCCGAGCTCCGCGGCCAGCTCCTCCAGCTCCTCGAGCCGGCGCGCCGCCAGCACCAGGCGGTAGCGCGACGCCGTCGCTCGGGCGGTGGCGGCGCCGATGCCGCTGCTGGCGCCGGTGACGAGGAGAACGGGGTCGTCTGCCATGGGCTCGATTCTCCCACGACGGCAGCTTGCGATAATCCAAAACGCTCGTGGACCCTCAGCGGAAGCGGAAGATCCGGCTCGTCGTCGCGCTCAGCGTGGCGGTGCTGCTCTCGGTGGCGCTCATCTACACCTCGTTCTCGGCCTCGACCGAGGCGAAGGAACCATCGCAGCTGCTCGGCGCCGCCCCCGGCACCAGCTACGAGATGACCGGCAAGGTGGTCAAGGGCTCGGTTCGCCACCAGGGGGACGGCATCGCCTTCCGCGTCGTCGACCGCGAAGGCAGCAGGGAGAGCCTCCCGGTTACCTACCACGGGACCGTGCCCGACCCCTTCCGCGGCGGCCGCGAGATCGTCCTCACCGGTCAAGTCGAGAACGGCACCTTCGTCGGCGAACCGGAAACCCTGATCACCAAGTGCCCGTCGAAGTTCACCACCAAGTCGAATGGCTAGCCTCGGCAGCGTCCTGCTGGGGCTGGCGTTCCTCGCTGCGCTCGCCGCGGCGGCGCTGGCGCTGAGCGGCCGGGGCGGCGACCGCCGCCGGGTCGAGTTCTCGCGCCGCACCGTCTACGCCTTCTGCGGCCTGCTCACCGCCTGCGTGGTGATCATCGAGGTCGCCTTCGCCACGAACGACTTCGGCTTCAAGATCGTCCAGGAACACTCCTCGATCGAGACGCCGTCCTTCTACAAGCTGGCGGCGATGTGGTCGAGCCAGGAAGGCTCGCTGCTGCTCTGGGCCTGGGTGCTCTCGATCGCCTCCAGCGTCGCCCTCTGGGCGACCCGCGACAAGCTGCGCGAGATCGTCCCCTACGCGACCGCGGTGATGATGGGCATCGCCGCCTTCTTCACCGGGCTGATGCTGTTCGCGCCCGACGTCAACCCCTTCGCCACCCTGAGCCCGGCGCCGAGCGACGGCATCGGCCTCAACCCGCTGCTGCAGCACCCGAGCATGATGATCCACCCGCCGATGCTCTACTCGGGCTACGTCGCCTTCACGGTGCCGTTCGCCTTCGCGATCGGCGCCCTCGTCACCCGCCGCCTCGACGCCGAGTGGATCCGCTCGACCCGGCGCTTCGCGCTGATCGCCTGGACCTTCCTCGGCTTCGGCCTGCTGCTGGGGGCGCGCTGGTCCTACACCGAGCTCGGCTGGGGCGGCTACTGGGCCTGGGACCCGGTCGAGAACGCGGCGCTGATGCCGTGGCTGGTCGGCACCGCCTTCCTGCACTCGATCATGGTCCAGGAGAAGCGGGGGATGCTGAAGGTCTGGAACGCCTGCCTCGTCGTCGGCACCTTCTCGATGGCCCTGCTCGGCACCTTCCTCGTCCGCTCCGGCGTCCTGCAGTCGATCCACGCCTTCGGCGACAACACCGTCGGGCCATACATCCTCGCCCTGATCGGGGTCGTGGTGGTCGGCTCCACGCTGCTGATCGTCAGCCGCCTCGACGACCTGCGCTCGCCGAAGCGGATCGACTCGCTGGTCTCGCGCGAGGCGGTCTTCCTGATCAACAACCTGCTCCTGGTCGGGCTCACCGCGGTGATCTTCTGGGGCACCTTCTTCCCGCTGATCTCCGAACTCTTCACCGGCAACAAGGCCTCGCTGGCCGCGCCCTGGTTCGACCGCTACACGACGCCGCTGGCGATCCTGCTGGTGCTGTTCACCGGGATCGGGCCGCTGCTGGCCTGGCGGCGGGTGAGCTGGGAGTCGGCCAGGCGCGTCTTCCGGGTGCCGCTCGCGGCGGCATTGGTGGCGACGGTGGCGCTGGCCATCTTCAGCGACGCCGCCCACAAGCCCTGGGCGCTCGCCCTGTTCGCCTTCGCCGCCTTCGCGCTGACCGGGCTGGCGCAGGAGTTCTGGACGGGAGCGCGGGCGCGCCAACGGCTCACCGGCGGCACCGCCGCGGCGGCGCTGGTCGGCCTCGTCAGCCGCAACCGGCGCCGCTACGGGGGCTACATAGTCCACGCCGGCATCGCCGTGCTGCTGATCGGGATCGCCGCCTCCTCGAGCTTCCAGACCAACCGCGACGTCGACCTCAAGCCGGGCGAAAGCGTCACGATCGACGGCTACAAGGTGAGCTACGTCCGTCCCACCGCCAGCGTCGACAAGCTGGCCTTCACGGCCGGGGCGGTCTTGAGGGTCACGAAGGGCGGGGAAACCTTCACCCTGCATCCGACGCGGAACTTCTACCGACGGACCGGAGTCGCCGGGAACGGCTCGATCAGCGATTACTTCAGCGGCGAATCTGACAGCAACATCGGTCTCGAAGCCGGCTGGGAGAGGGACTTCTGGACGGCCGAGCAGCCCGACATCGGTGGCGTCGAGCGCAAGGCGCGCCTCGCCGACGAAGGCTTCAAAGCCTGCGTCGAAGGCGGTCCCGGCACCCCACCGCAGTGCAAAGCCGTGGGGGGGATGATGCGGGCCGCCGCCGCCAACCCACGGCTCCGCCCTGAGGCCTTCGCGCAGATCGAAAGGCTGCAGGCGATCACCGCCCAGCGGATCGCCCAGGGCTACCTGGCCGAAGGCAGCGCCGCCACCTTCAAGGTGATCGTCAACCCGCTGGTGACCTGGATGTGGATCGGCGGGCTGATCGCCCTGGCCGGCGCCCTGATCGCGATCTGGCCGGCGCGGAGCCGGCGCCGCGGCGCCCTCGTCCGCACCGAGGCCGACGCCCGCAAGGAAGCCAAGTACCGGGAGATCCGCGACGCCGAGCTCGACCACGCCGCCGGCAAGCTCTCCGACGAGGATTTCGCCGCGGTCGACGCCGAGCTGCGCCGCGAAGCCCTGGAGATCCTCGGTGCCGCCGAGGCGAACGGCAGCGGCAACGGCCACGCCAACGGCAACGGCGCCCGGCCCCAGGAGCCGGAAAAGGTCGAGCAGAGCTAAACTGCGCGAACGATGTTCACGTTCTTCAGCATCATCCAGGTGATCGTCGCCTTCGTGCTGGTCTTCCTGATCCTGCTCCACTCGGGCAAAGACGCCGGCCTCTCCGGCGCCTTCGGCATCGGCGGGGGCGGCAGCTCGATCGGCGGCGGCTCGATGGTCGAGCGCAACCTGGACCGGGCGACGGTCTTCTTCGCCGTCGTCTTCGGGCTCAACACCATCCTGCTGCTCAAGCTCTAGCAGCCCTCTCGATCCTCGTTTTTCCGCGTTCGCAACCGCGGACATTTTGCTGTGCCCTGTAACCGCTCTTGACAAATTTCGTATCTGTGTAAAGCTTCCGTACTGAACACGGGGATTTGACAAGGAGGGGCTTTGGAGGCACACGCAGAGCACGCGCATCACCACCATCACGAGCACGTCGAGGTCAACCCGGCGGAGTGGAGCGACGGGAAGCGCTATGCCTGGATGCTTGGGATCCTCGTTCCGCTGGCGCCGTTCCTCGCCTGGCTCTACTGGTCGCTGACGGGATTCGGCGGGTTCTGGTTCCTCGGTCCCGTCCTCGTCTTCGTCCTCTTCCCGCTGCTCGACCTGGCGATCGGGATGGACCCGACCAACCCGCCCGACAGCGTCCTCAAGTTCCTCGAGCAAGACCGCTACTACCGCTGGTGCACGTATCTCTTCATCCCGATCCAGTACGCGGGGCTGGTCTTCGCCTGCTGGATGTGGGCGAGCGGCGACCTCTCCGTGGTCGAATCGATCGGCCTGGCGCTGACGATGGGCGTGGTCGGCGGGATCGCGATCAACACCGCCCACGAGCTCGGCCACAAGCGCGCCAGCTCCGAGAAGTGGCTCAGCCGCGTGGCGCTGGCGCAGACCGGCTACGGCCACTTCTTCATCGAGCACAACCGCGGCCATCACGTCAAGGTCGCCACCCCCGAGGATCCCGCCAGCGCCCGCCTCGGGGAGAGCTTCTGGGCTTTCCTGCCGCGCACCGTCGCCGGCAGCCTCAACTCGGCCTGGGAAATCGAGACCGCCCGCCTGGACCGGCTGGGGAAAACGCACTGGGGCGTCCACAACGACGTCCTCAGCGCCTGGGCGATGACCGTCGTCCTTTTCGCCGGCCTCGCCGTCGTCTTCGGACCGGTGGTCCTGCCCTACCTGCTGGTCCAGGCGGTGATCGGTTTCTCCCTGCTGGAGGTCGTCAACTACCTCGAGCACTACGGCCTGCTGCGCCAGAAGCGCGAGGACGGCCGCTACGAGCGCTGCCGCCCCGAGCACAGCTGGAACAGCAACAACGTCGCCTCCAACGTCCTCCTCTACCACCTGCAGCGGCACAGCGACCACCACGCCAACCCGACCCGCCGCTACCAGGCCCTGCGCCACGTCGACGAGGCGCCGCAGCTGCCGACCGGCTACGCGGGGATGATCGTCCTCGCCTGGTTCCCGCCGCTCTGGCGGCGGGTGATGGACCCGCGCCTGCTCGAGCACTACGAAGGCGACGTGACGCGGGCGAACATCCACCCGCGCAAGCTCGACCGCGTCCTCGGCCGCTACGGGAGGACCGCATGAGCGTCTGGCGCTGCCCCAACTGCGAGTACGCCTACGAGGAGGAGGCGGGGCACCCGCGCGAGGGCTTCCCGCCGGGAACGCCCTGGGCCGAGGTCCCCGATGACTGGGCCTGCCCCGATTGCGGCGTCCGCGACAAGATCGATTTCGAACCCGCGAGTACCGACGCCTGACCGCCGCCGCTGCGACGATAGGGGGGATGACCACCGGGAGGACCCCCTACCAGGAGGCGGCGCGCGAGCTGCTGCGGCAGACGGTCTTCGACGCCGCCCGCGAGCTGCTGGACCGGCAGCCGTGGTCGGAGATCACGATGGCCGACATCGCCACCGGCGCCGGCGTCAGCCGCCAGACCCTCTACAACGAGTTCGGCAACCGCAACGAGTTCGGCTTCGCCTTCGTCATCCACGAGGCCGAACGGTTCATGGACGACGTCGAGCAGGCGGTGCTGGAACACGTCGCCGAGCCGCGGGCGGCGGTGCGGGCGGCGCTCAACCACTTCCTCACCACCGCTGGCGAAGACCCGCTGATCCGCATCCTCCTCAGCGACGACGGCACCGGCGGGATGCTCCCCTTCGTGACGACCCAGGGCCTTCCGGTCGTCCAGTGGGCGAGCGCGCGGCTGGTCAGCGTGATCGAAGAGGGCTGGCCGCAAGCGCCCGAAGCCGACGTCAAAGCCCTGGCCGAGAGCCTGGTGCGGCTGGCGATCAGCTACGTGACGACGCCCGGCGAGGCCCCCGAAGAAGCGGCCGGGATGGTGGCGGACCTGCTCGGCCCGTTCATCGACGAGGCGCTGGGCACGGCGAGCGGCTGACGACGGTCTGGGCTCGTGCGATGAAGCTCTCGTCGCGGCTGAGGGATCTCGGCATCAGGCCGGTGGAAGCGGCGGACGCCGGAGCGCTCTACGCCCTGATCGAGGCCAACCGGGAGCACCTGTCGCGTTGGCTGCCCTGGGCGGCGGACCAGGACCTGGCGGCGACGGAAGGGTTCGTCGCCGAGGCAGAGGAGCAACTGGCGAAGGGGAACGGCTTCCAGGCGGTGATCGCGCCAGGCGGCGAGATCCTCGGCGTCGCCGGCTTCCACGCGGTCGACTGGACCAACCGCAACACCAGCATCGGTTACTGGCTGGCCGAGCAGGCGCAGGGCAAGGGCACCATGACGGCGGTCGTTCGCGCTCTCGCCGAGCATGCCTTTCGCGAGTGGGAGCTCCACCGGGTGGAGATCCACTGCGCCCCGGGCAACCGCCGCAGCCGCGCGATTCCCGAGCGGCTGGGGTTCCGTGAAGAAGCGCGCCTGCGCGAGACCGAGCTGGTCGGCGGGCGCTACCTGGACAGCATCGTCTACGGGGTCCTGGCGGGAGAGTGGGAGGGGTCAGCCGCCGGGCGCCCCGTCGTTTAGCGCGCGCAGGATGAAGCCGGCCTTCGCGTCGGTGTATGCCTCCCGGCCTGCGGCGATGCGCTCGGCCAGCGATCGCTTCAGCTCTTCGTATTCCCCGGCGAGGCGAGAGTCGGAGCGAAGGCGGTCCCGGAATTCCAGCTCCTGGCGGTAGCGGGTGGAGCCGGTGGGGACGAGATGGAGGTGGAAGAGACGGCGCTGGGGCGACGGCTTGCAGAACCAGTGCATCTGCTCGGGCAGGTATGGCGCGTACCGGTACTCGAGCCGTCGCAGCGCTCCGAAGTGGCGCCTCGCCTCGTCGAGACCCGGAACGCCGACGAGGATGTCGACGGTCGGCTTCGCCGCCAGCCCCGGCACGGCGGTGCTGCCGACATGATGGATCTCGTCGGTCAGCTCAGTCCCCAATGCCGCTGAGAGCAGCTCGCGCTCGGCGGCGAAGCTGTCCGGCCAACCGGGGTCGTAGGGAAGTATCCGGATCGCTTCGTCCCTAGCTTCCAATGCGGCTGAGAGGAGTCGAACCTCCACGGCCCTTGCGGGCCACAAGGCCCTCAAACCGGCGGTTTGAGGGCGTTTACGGTGACGTAGGACTCTCTCAGGTCACCTGAGGTGCTCTGAGGTCATGCAGGTTAGCGATTTGGAGGTCCGCAAAATCGGTCCGCAGTTACGGCCGCCTGTGAATCTTGCTCACCCGCCCTCAACGCGGAGGCATCCAAGGCTCTCGCCGCGATCAGCAATCCTGCCTCTATGCTGACGAGGTGGCTAGGGGAACGGCGCGCAGGTTTGGGGGATTGATCGTCGCGACGCTCCTGATCGCGCTCGCATCCTCAGGCGTCGCTGACGCTGCCGTCTTTACGGTCAACAGCACGGCAGACGAAGCAGACCTCTCTCCGGGGACCGCCGGTTGCCTAACCGTGGCGGGAAAATGCACTCTGCGCGCTGCGATCGAAGAATCGAACCTGGCGAGCGGCTCGCTCAACGAAATCGGGTTCGACGGCGACGTCTTCTCCGGCCAGGCAGCCGGAACCATCGACCTCGGCGGCGGGTTGCCACCAATCACCCAGCCCGTCCGTATCGAAGGCGGTCGCTGTCAGACCGAAGCTGGCGTTGTCGGGCCCTGCGTGGCGATCAACGGAACCAACTCCTCGGCCGCGCTAACCGTCGAAGGTGATGAAACGGCGATTGAGAATCTTCACATCCTCAACGCGTCGGCTGGCATCGAAGTCGCCGCTGGCGAAGAATTCGAACTGCTCGGAAACTGGTTCGGAGGCGGGCCGCCCAGCGGGCCGTTGCTGGGAGGCGACGGGACGGGCATTCTGATCAGGCCAGGATCGGGGGGAGGCGTCGTGGGCGGGAAGGAATCTACGTATGGGAACCTCTTCCTCACCGGAGGCACCGGGATCGAAATCCACGGGGCCAGCCACGTGAAGGTATTGGGTAACCGGTTCGGCTTCGAACCCGACGGGAGCGCTTCGGAAAGGCACTATCTCATCGACATCCAGGTCACCTCCGCCCCCAATGCCGGCCACGAAGCCGTCGAAAATGAAATCGGCACGACGCTGAGCGAAACGGCTTTGGCGACGCCGGCATGCGACGGAGGCTGCAACCTGATGGCAGGTGCAGAATACACCCTGCTTCTCTCCTCGCTCAGCGGCATCTTCGGACAGGACGGGCCTCCGGCCGACACCAGAATTTCTGGCAACCAGATCGGGTTAGACCCGGCAGGTACCGCTGCTGTCCCTACCAACGGAGGGATAAGTACCGGGGCGTCGACGGGAACGATCATTGGCGGACCCGAGCCAGAGGACGGCAACCGCATCGTCGGTGTTTGGGATGCGATCTCCGCGGGGGGAGCGGAACTGACGATCGCCAACAATCTGATCGGCGTCGACTCTACGGGCAGCGAAATTCTCGCTCCTGCGCACCAAGGCATCGCCGTCTATTCCGAATTCGAAGACCCCTCTCTCGAAGCGGCGATAGTCGAAAACGAGGTCGTGGTTGACGGCGGGAGGGGAATCTCGAACAGCGGCCTCGGCGCGACGATCGCAGGCAACGAGGTCATCGGCGCGGATATCGGCATCTACACCCAACGTGACCAGGGTCTTCAGGGAAACCTGATCGAAGCCAACACTGTCGCCGAGTCCTCTGAAGAGGGCATCTACCTCGAAGACAGCGACAACGAAGTGCTCGGCAACGAAGTCTTCGACTCCGACAACGCGGACATCGCCGTCGCAGGTCAGCAGCCGGCTGGCGCAACCGGCAACGTGATCGGCGGCAATTCGGAGGCCTCCGAAAACGAACTGTCGCTGAGCGGCGGCCCGGCGATCTCGATTTTCGCCCGCGAAGGCACGGAGAACGAAGTCGCTCGGAACTATGGATTCGAAAACGAAGGCCCATTCATCCACCTGCAGCCGATTGACTGGTCGGAAACGGTCGGGCCAAACGGCGGCATAGAACCCCCGGAATTCTCGAGCGCCACGGCCACCGGCGCCACCGGGACCGCGGAGCCCGGTGCGCTGGTGCGGGTCTTCCGCGACGAATACGAAGACGAAGGCGAACTCGAATCCTTCCTGGGCGCGGTGCACGCCAACGGCAAAGGCGAATGGAGCCTCGACTTCGAAGCTGTCCCGGCGGGCACGGTCCTCGCCGCGACCCAGACGTTGAACGGGGGCACCTCCGAACTGGCCCTGGCGCCCACTCCCGGACCGCCACCGGAAGGGGTCGAGCAGCCGCCGGCGGGAACCCCTTTGAGATTGCCGGCCCTCGACACGAAAATCATCGAAGGCCCACATCGCCGGGGCCGGAGCGTGCGGTTCCGCTTCAAATCGAACCGCCCTGGCGCGACCTTCGAATGCAGGCTCGACCGGCGACGGTTTCGCGCCTGTGACTCCCCGAAGGTTTATCGCGGGCTCGTCGGGCGCCACACCTTTGAGGTGCGAGCCGTCGGGGGAAGTGATGAATCAGACCCCACCCCAGCGCGACGAGTCTTCGTCGCGCCCGAGCCGCATACCCATCCGCGCCACCGCTGAGCCCTTAGTTCTCCACTGAATTCCCGACATAGGCCGTCTATGGCCATTCGAGTCGGAGAAACGCAGGATCTTGGATGTCGCGATCCGGAAACCGGTCCGCGGAATCCGACGCCTGGCTGTGACCTCAAGTCTGTAAGCCGGTAGGCGGTGGGGGTGGCTCTGAGATCCGGCGAGGTTTCCCTAGGGGCCTGGCCCCGTGAACGCCATCCGCATCGCGAAACAGGCAGAGGACTTCGCCCTCGGGGCGCGCGGCGCTCGGTGCGAGCAGTCCCGGCCAGCCGTCCTTCCAAAGGCTCTCGCCGATCCGCTGAAATGCAGGCCAGCTTCGCTGTCCTGGTCGTGGTGAAGATAGACCGACGGCGGCGAGACGCTCCGCGCTGGAGAGGTCGGCGACCTCGACATCAACCTCCCAGGTCCATAGATCCCGGGGCATCTGCGCGAGCGGTGGGACCGCCTGCTCGGCCAGGTGCCGGTACCACTCCGCCCACACGGTGTCCTCCTCGTCGCCGAGGTAGAGAGCGTCGACGACGTCGCCTCGCTGCCAGCGGTTGTCGGGCGGCGGATCGCGTTCGGGAAGGGCGAGCGAGTCGGGGTAGGTGTGCTTCAGCCAGCGGCCGCGCACGGCAATCGCCGCAACGTCGACTGCCACCTCAGACGGCGCCTGGGTCCTCGAGGCCGGAAATCAGCCGCGCCACCGCGCGGTAGTCGCCGGCGGCGATCCGCTCGATCGGCTTGTCGTCGTCAAGCGCGGAGATCGGCTTGTTCATCCACACCGGGATGTAGGTGGGGCGGATCACCCGGGCGAGGCGCTCTACCATCGAGGAGAGCTCGGCCAGCCGCATGGCCCGCGACCCGCTCGGGGCGCTGCGGCCGGCGAGCCATTCGCGCACCGTGCTCGGCGCAGCGCCGGTGGCGCTGGCGATGTCCCGGTCGGAGAGGTGGCCGGTGTCGTGAACGTGAATCGCCTCTTCGGCGTATGCGGTTGCCATGGCTCAAAACCCTAGCACTCCGGCGCGATTCCGACAACTTTCCGTGCTTGAGGACGTGCATCGGATCTCGCAGTAACAGCTCGCCCTTCGATCATTCAGCTAGCCATCGTCCGAAGGCCGTGCCCCCTCGCAGGCGATTTAGCCTCAACCCACCGCCAGAAGACGTTCGGGCAGCTCATCTAGTCGTGCGATGACGATCGTGCCGAGCTTCTCGCCAAGGTTCGCACGGCGCGCTGCGTCCGCCCAGAGGCGCTCGGTGACGACGACGTCACAATGAGCGATGGCGACTGAGAGGGCGGCGATGTCATTCAGGTCTTGCCGCTCCCAGGGCTTCTGCGAGCTGGCGTGCCGGAGCTTCTCCAGCTCGCTTGAGGCCAACATCGTGGGAACGGCACTGACGAAATCGGCCATACTTCGGCGTCCACTTTCGATCAGCAGGTCGATCTGCAGGCCGGCACGGGACATCGCCTCTTCGATCTGCGGAAGGTTGTCAGTGAGGGCTTGGGCCATGGCGATGCGCTGAGAGCGCTCGCCCTTGTGCCAGCCGTCGCCTTTGCGAAGGTCGCGAAGCTTCTCCTTAGCCTTTGCGTATCGCTCTCCGACTTGCAGGTGAGCGAAGGGGTCGTAGTCGGGGATCCCTTCCTCCTCCATCTCAGGGGAAGGGCCTATAAGCAGGTAGCGCTCCTGAAACTCGTTGGCTCGTCGCTCGAAGTCATCGGGGTCGGACACGTTCCCGCGCAACTCCTCGGGTATCCGGTAGGGGTCAACGGGCATGTTGAAGGCATGGGACACGCCGACCCCGAAGACCCGCAGCTCGCGTGGCCTTCTCAGGACGCCGAAGAGAGATTTGAGGGCAACGTCGATTTCAGCTGGCAGGATCGCGTCCGGAGGAGCGACGGTCTGCAGCTTCGAGAAGGCGATCATGGTTTCGGCAAGCTGTCGTCGCGAACGCCAATCCCTCCGATTCTGGGTCTCCATGTAATGAGCGCTCGACAGCGGGATAGACACATGACCCGCATTGACTCCCTCTTCCAATACGAGGCGCGCGTCGGCGAACCGGTCGCCGTCCTTCACGTCGTTGACCGCCCGCGCCAGGTCAATCCATTTGTTCTGATCGAGATAGACACGCTTCATGAAGAGAAGGCTATGCCGCGGAGGCGGTGAAATCGCTGTGCTGAGCAGTCGTCGGCGAAACTTCGCGAGGTCCGAAGATAGGGTCCGCAACCACGCTTCGCCGAGACCTCAAACTCGGCGCGGCCGCTCGTTCTCGTAAAACCAGATCCAGGGATTGCAGATCGCGCTTGGGCTCTGCAACTCGTACGGAGTTTCCGTCCATGCATAGTCGTGATGCTCGAAAAAGAACCTCAGGATGCGTTGATGAACCTCTTGATCGGCATCCTTCGGCCATACCACCGTGAACTCCTCACCCTGCTTGTTGACAAGGATCGCCAGGGCATCATGCGCCAACGGCTGAAAACGATCCAAGAATTGCCGGACTGCGAGATAGGTGCCGAAGGGTTCAAATGGCAGGCGGGTTAGCGCAAAGAAGAACTCGCTCTCACTGAGCATCGACTGGAAGCAGGGCCACTCACCAGACTCCAGGAATTCGGCGTATAGCGTTGGGGCTCCTTCTGCAGGGTCTTTTTCGATATTGCCTAAGTGGATTCTCGATTCTTTGTCGTAAAGGAGCTCGCCTTTGAAGTGATCGATGCCGACTCGCAACGATGCGGCGGCTGCTTCGGCGATGAGGACCGTTCTGGGTCCGGCGGCCCTACTGTGTCCAACAACATTTCGGATCTCGCGGATCTCCGAAATCTTGCTTTCGAGTAGCCCTTGAGGAAGGGTCGTCAATTGTTTGACCATCGGCCAGGTCGCGTCGGAGAGCAGCAGACGCTGGAGCTCATCGAGCGTTAAGAGCCAAATGGCGTTGTCGCTGTTCTCGCTGTCGAGATGCACTCGGCCACTGAGCTGACGGAGCCGTTTCTTTAGCGACGAGGCGAGATCAGCTGGTAGGGCCCCGGGCCAGTTAGCGCCAAACTTGGCGATGAGCGCTGCATAGGCGATCCGGCGTAGCCATTGCTCAAGGAAGTAGATCTCGCGATAGATCTGAAGATTTGCCCCCGGAATGGGAAGCTCCTCCCAGAAAACAGCGTCCTCCACGCGAGTCTCCACGGAGGAAACGTAGCTCGGTCGAGTCGGAATCGACTTATAAGTGGCTGTCCCTCGACCCATTTTCAATGCTTGTCTAGTCGCAGGAACTCCCCGCGGATGTCGCCATAAGACGGGGTTATCGGGCGTCGGGGGATCGAAGCCAGCGGCGTTGATCCGGTACGTCTGAGTCCACGCGTAGCGTCGGTACCCCTTGCCGGAATCGAGAGCGAGAGAGCGAGAAAACGCGCGAGTCATCGAACTGATGCGCCCCGCGGCAGATGTCGTTCCCGTCTTGGGCGCGGGCGTGTCGGTTAGCGCGGGGATGCCGAACGGCCCGGACCTGGGCAGGGAGCTGCTCCAGACCTTCGATATCGATCCCGAGGACGCCGCGCTCAGTTTGGCGGCTGCAGTCGACCGCCTGGTGCGACAAGGCGTAGAGGAGGAGCGGATGCTGCTCGCCCTCGCCGCGAGTCTTGCTGCTCGAGCCCCGCACTCGTCGCCATTGATCGAGGCCTTAATCAGAGTTCCCTCCCGGTTCATCGTGACCCTCAACTTCGATCTTTCGATCGAGGCGGCCGCATCGGCGCAGGGCAGCATGCCCGTGACTTTGGGCAACGGTAGGCGTGACCTGCAGCGGGCCCTGGGGCTCCTCTCCTCGAACTCGCCACCCAATGAGTTGACCGTGTTGCACCTCCATGGCCACGTCGAAGAGCCCGAGCAAATAGTGCTCGGCGGCGAGGGCTACGCCAGGATCAGCTCGGGGCTCAGCGAGAAGATCCTCTACGAGCTTGCGGTGCGCAGAGTGCTCGCCTTCTACGGCACCACGCTCGACGAGCCCTACTTCCTCACGCGCCTGCAGGAGATCACCAACCGCGGCTCCCACGTCCTCTGGTGCCGGGAGTCCGATCGCTTGGAGCTGACGGGCGGCCGCAACCCGATCCTGCCGAGTCGCTCCGACATCTACATCGGCACGGTCAGGCACTTCGAGGACCTGCCGGCCACGCTCGGGCCGGTGCTGGGGGGAGAGCTTCCGCCGGCGAGCCGGGTCCGGCCCGCCGGCCTGGCGCATCCCGACCCCCTCTACGTGCAGAACGATCTCAGTGATCGTCGTCGCCCGAACGACCCGCAGGACCTCGCGCTGGTCTCCTTCGGCCTCGAGCCGAAGAGGGAAGTGATGCCCGATCCGGGCGAAGAGGACGTCCTCGACGGGCTTCGGACGATCATTCTCGGCGAACCGGGCAGTGGCAAGAGCGAGTTGCTGCGCGCCCTGGCTTCGCGGACGAAGGCTCCGCGGGTCGGTCTCTTCATCCGCCTAGCGGAGCTCGACCTCGACAGCGGGCTCGGGCCGCGGGAAACCCTTGCGGCGTGGGCGAAGAAGGGACTGGCCTCGCGCCGAGGTGTCGACGTCAGCCCGTCGGCGATCGAGAGTGGCCGCTACCACTTCTTCCTCGACGGGCTCGACGAAGTCGACTCCGCCCTCCACGAGGACTTCGCCAGGGTGATCAACAAGGTCGCGGGCGAATCACCCCAGCATGCGTTCACGCTGTCGACCAGGCCGCTGCCCTCCCTCGAGTTGCTGAGCATCGAGTCGACCGTCGCAAGAGACTGGAGTCAGTTCGCCCTCACCCCCGGTACCGAGTGGCGGGATCGCTACCTCGCCCGCCGCGGCGTCAGCCTCGAGGAGCTCGAAGCCGAGATGCCGGCTCTAGCCGACATGGCCGAGGTGCTCGTGACCCCTTTTTACCTGCGCCATGTCATCGACCTTCACGAGCAGGGGCAGCTGGGCGGTCAGCGCGACAGCGGAGACCTTCTCGCCACGTTGCTCGATTCCGCGATCTCCCGCGAGGAGGGGTCGGTTGAGCTCGACAACGACGCGGTCAGGATCTGGCTGCGGGACGTGGCTCTCGCCGCGACGATCGCCGGAACGCGGACGCTTTCGGAATCAGACCTCTTGCGCATCTCCTCGCCGGGAGGTGGGGAAGTGGATCCGGTGAAGCTGGCGAGGGCACTCGAGCATCGCCTGCTGATGGCAGAGGACGCAGGCAGCTTCCGCTTTCCGCACCGGCTCCTGGGGGAGCAGCTGGCCGCCGAGGCGCTTGTCTCGGCGGGCCCGCATCCCGCACTTCGGGACTGCCTGGTCCCGTATGTCGACGGGCGGCTCTCGGGGGTGCGACCCGATGCTGCGGTGACCCTGGGCCTCGCGTGCCTTCGCTCGCGCGAGTGGCGGGTCGCGGTCGCCGAGCGTGATCTCGGCGTCGCCGCCCGCGCGACTCCTCGCGACGCCACTGTGCGGGAGCGATCCGACGCTCTTAGGGCACTCTGGGACAAAGCGATCGCTGCACAGATTTGGGTTTGGGATCGTGGCACCGGCCTGACCGACGACGCGGAGGCGATGGTCCGTCTGGTCCGGGGCCTGCCAAATGGACGCGTGGCCCGGGAGATGAGGAAGGCGATCGATTCCGGGACGAGCCAGGACCAGGGAAACGCGATCCGCATCCTCTCCCGCGCCTTGCCCCAAGGCCTTGAAGCCAAGCTGCGGAAGGTTCTGCGTGACCCTGAACGAAATGGTGTGGTCCTGCGCCAGGCGGCGCTGGCCGCGAGCGAGTGTGGCTTCACCGACCTGGTCGACGACATCGTCGAGATGCTGCTCGGCCAAAGTGAAGGCGTGATCCACCAGGACGCGATCATCTCGCTGAAGCGGTTGATGGGAGACCGGCCACAGCTTGAGGTCTACCAGCGCCTGATGGGGGGTCCGGAAGCTGGATACGTGCTCGCCATCGTCCTCGATGACCTGGATCCAGCCGACGCCCTTCGGCTCTTGGCCGCCTATGTTCGGGAGAGCAGCGAATCCCCGGGGGCCTTGAGGCGGGATAGGGCGCCGGAGATCCTCGCGGCAGTGCCCTCTGAGGAGCTGAAGGGGGAGGTCCTGCAGGCTGGCGTCGAGGTGGGTGTTGTACTCGGCTTCGGGCGGGAGCATCTGATCAGGCTGCGGGAAGCCGATCGAGCGGCCGCGCTGGCTGGGATGGCGAGGGTCATCGCCGAGAACGACCTCAGCTGGTATGAGGCCCTCGGCTTCACCCTCCTTTTCGAGGTCGACGAACTCCGCCACGCGGGCATCCCCGAGGAATTCATCGAAAGGGTTGAGCAACGCCGGCGCGTGGAAGCCGAGACGGCAAAGCTGGAAGCCGAAGGCACGATGCCCGTAGTTCCGGACGAACCCGAGGAAGAGGAGGAGGGGGGGCGAGAGCCCACCCTTGGCGAGCTACTCGACGATCGGCGCAGTGACGTGATGATCCTCAACAACTCCCGATACTTCGCCCCGCAGGTGGGTGATCTCAGCCCACCGCAGCTTCGCGAGCTCCGTCGCCGGCTGGCGCGATGGTGGCCAAAGAAGCCCTTTGCGGAGACGATCACGCGGACCAACTCCAATAGCTGGCGCCAGGAGGGTGGGGCCGCTGCTTGGGTCTGGCTGGGTCCCGCTGCACGGCCTTCGCTCTCGGCAAGGCAGTGGGGCGAGCTGGCTACCTGCGGTATTCTTTTTTCGAACCAGTCGGATTGGCTTAAGGAGACCCAATCGCTCGAGGGTGTTTATGAGGCGATCACGGCGATCGGTTCCGATGGTGACCCGGAGCGCTGGGCGCAGCTATTGGGGGCATGTGAGGATCCGCTGCCGAACCTCCTGTTCGAGCGCTGCGCCGAGAGTCTCGATCCCGAGGCCGCGGCCGATCCAAGCACGGTGACCTATCGCATGGCGTCGATAGCGAAGCGGTTCGTCACGGCGGGTCGGGAAGACCTCGCAAGGCGTTTGGCTGGGCGCTCGGAGGAATTCTCCAAGACCCTGCCACCAATCCTCGCCGAGCATGGCCACCTCGAGGCCCAGCGGGAGATGTTCGAGGAGCTGAAGCGCACCCTCGACGAAGACAACCTGCCCGACGACCATCGACTCAGCTGGATGAACGGCGTCACCGAGACGGTCATGCTTCCGGAGCTCTTCGAAGTCCTTCGCCGCAGCTACAAGCTGAGCGACCGGCCGAGGCCGCGTGTGATGTCGGGCTTTGACCTGCACGACATCGTCAACCCGACCACCGAGACGATCAGCCGAATCGGTGGCCGCGGAGCTGTTGCGGGCTACGACCGGCTGATCGACGCTGGGGGCGATTTCCGTTGGCTCGGTGCTCAGCGCGAACGCGTCGCCGCCCAAGTCCTGAGCGAAGATGGCGAGCGCTTTGCCGCCGAGGCCTCCGAGCGGCTCCAGCTTCCGAACCTGACTGACCGCCCATAGCCTGCGGAATGTCGCGCCTGGGAGTGCTGCGGTTTCCAGCGCCGTTCGTGACCGTCATTTCTACTGTGCTCTGAAAGCTCAGGTGGCGGATCGAGTCTGTGTAGCTGCTACTATGCGCGAATGACGCTACATCAGCCCGAGAGCGAAGTAGGAGTCCGCGAGCTCCACGACCGCCTGAGCGAGTACCTGGAGCGCGTGGAGGGGGGAGGCGAGATCGTCGTCACGCGCCGCGGACGTCCCGTCGCACGCCTGAGCGGGCTCGGCGAGCGGCCGCTCGACTCTCTCGCGCGCCGCGGCTTGGTGCGGATGCCGCAAGGCGAGCGCTCGCCTCGGTCGGCGAAGGTGAAGGGCGCCGGCTCGGTCTCCGATCTCGTCTCCGAGCAGCGCGCCTGATCTTCTACTTCGACACCTCGGCGTTGGTGAAGCTCGTCGTTGCCGAGGACGGCTCTGACTTGGCAGCGGAACTCTGGGGCAGCGCCTATCCCGCGGCGTCGAGCATCCTCGCCTACCCGGAGGGACGGGCGGCTCTCGCGGCCGCTCGGCGCATGGATCGCCTTGGGAAGAAGGCGCACCAAGAGGCGCGTGAGGCCTTCGAGGAGCTCTTCGGGGAGTTGGTTGCGATCGGTGTCGACGAGGCGCTCGCCGCTCGCGCCGGCGGGCATGCCGAAGACATGGGGCTGCGGGGCTACGACGCGATCCACCTCGCCACCGCCCTTGAGCTCGGTGACGAGGAAGTGGTGTTGGTCACCTGGGATAGGGATCTCGCTCGTGCCGCGGGGCGCGTCGGCCTTGGCATCGCGGGCATCGGGGCAACCGGCTAGGCGAAGGCCCGATCGACCATCCCGCTCTCGTCGTCGCCGGGTTCGTAGTCCGCATAGATCAGCGTTGTCCGGTAGTCCCGGTGGCCCATCCACTCTTGGATCTGGCGCATCGCCACATCGGGCGAGGCGGCCATCCTGGTGCCGAACGTATGTCGAAGGTCGTGGAAGCGCACGAGCCTCACACCGGCTGCTTTCAGTGCCTGCTTGAAACGGCGCAGGAGGGATGCGTGATCCAGGGCCTCGCCCGTGAGCGGATTTGCGAACACCAGGTCCGCGTCCTCGCGGAAGCTGGAGTGATCGCGGAGTCGGATCAGCTCGGCGGCGACCCTGGTGGAGAGAGGCACCGAGCGTTCGCCACTGCGCGACTTCGGCGTGCCCATGTAGCCGCGGACGTAGTTGCGGCGCACGCGGATCCGCTTCGCCGTCCAGTCGACGTCGAGCCAGCGGAGCGCCAGGAGCTCGCCCTGCCGCATCCCTGTCATTGCCGCCGTCAGCACGATCGCCCGGTCGAGCGCGCCGAACGGCTCCTTGTCGACGTCGATCGCCGTGACCAACGCGTCGAGTTCGCGTTTGTCGAGGAAGCGGATCTCGGAGCTCGGGCGAATCCGTGGGTAACGCACTCCCCAGCAGGGGTTCTCCCGGCACCAGCGCTGGCGCCGGGAGTAGTTGAAGACCTGAGAGAGGAGCTTCAAGGTGTTGGCGCGTGTGTGTGGCGACAGGCCTTCGCTGACCATCCGGTTGGCCAGCGCTGCTACCAGGCTGCGCCTGACCCGGTCGACGGGGATCTCGCCGAAGCGGGGCAGAAGCCGGACGGCGAGGATCTGCCGGTAGTTGGCGAGCGTGGTGGGCTTGCGGCCGATCTCCTCGAGGTCGCGAAGCATCAGCTCGGCCGCGGTGGCGAACGTGACTTCCTCGCCGGCCTCGTATGGGCGGTCCCGGAGCATCATCCGCTGTAGCTCCGCCTCCGCCTCGATCTTGCTCAGGCCGCGGTCGCTGCCCCGCCGCCGCTTCGGCCCGATGCGACGGTTGACCCGTCGGCCGCCGACATACCAGCGCCCGTACCAGAGCTGGCGCCCATCGGCGCGGGTCTGGACGCGCAAGGTGCCGGTGCCGTTGCTGCGCCGCCGCGGGCGGAGAGTTGAGCCCGACGCTACTTGGAGGGTTGAAGAAGGCTCCATGAGCCGACTGTACGCCTGGATCGCGGAGGCGGAAAGGGCTGCCGACCCGCGCAAATCCGGCGCACTTGCGCTGCCCGGTATCGAGCGGGAAGCGAGGGCCGGCGAGCGAAAGAGGAGCACCAACCGTCGACGATGGTCCTCAGATGGACCGCTGCAGGAGGATGGAGGAGAACGCCCCGTCGGCGGCGGCTATGCCCAGACTGCGCCATTTGCAGGAGGTTCGTGATGCGGCTGAGAGGAGTCGAACCTCCACGGCCCTTGCGGGCCACAAGGCCCTCAACCTTGCGCGTCTACCAGTTCCGCCACAGCCGCTCGAGGGCGCTCGATTCTAGTTGTTCGGGCTCCTGGGGAGCGCGCGAGTTGCGGGCATCCGGGGGGCGCTGTACTCTACGAACAAGTGTTCGAAGGAAATTTGCGGCTGTTCGACCCGGCATCGGAAGAAAGCGGAGAGACGATGGTGGACCTTGACCTGACCAAGCGGCAGAAGGAGATCTTCGACTTCATCCGCAAGTACGCGGCCAAGACCGGCTACCCGCCGACGGTGCGGGAGATCGGCAAAGCGGTGGGCCTGCATTCGTCCTCGACCGTGCACGCGCACCTGGCCAACCTGGAGAAGCTGGGACTGGTCAAACGGGATCCCTCGAAGCCGCGGGCGATCGAGCTGCTCATCGACAAGGCCAAGCAGGCGATCACGCCGGGCAGCGGACTGCCGCTGGTCGGGCAGGTCGCGGCGGGCGAGCCGATCCTGGCCGAAGAGAACATCGAGGAGTACCTCGAGGTCCCCGACGTGATCGGCGGCGAGGACGGCGACTACATCCTCCAGATCCGCGGCGAAAGCATGAAGGAAGCCGGCATCCTCGAAGGCGACTACGTGATCGTGCGCCCGAGCGACGACGCGACCAACGGCGAGATCGTCGTCGCCCTGATCGGCGAGGAGGCAACGGTGAAGCGGATCTACCGCGAAAAGGACCACATCCGTCTGCAGCCGGAAAACGAGGAAATGGAGCCGATCCTCACCACCGAGGCGCGGGTGCTGGGGAAAGTGGTCGGCGTTTTCAGGAAGGTCTGAGCCTGTGCGGCCCGGGCGCGTTGTTCAGGGCCAGCGACCCGTTTCGATCTTCTTCTTGTAGCTCCGCTGCTTGCGGCGAGCGTCCCACATGATCAGCGGCAGCAGTCGCAGTCCCAGGCGCGGGAAGAGGTCGAAGAAGCGCAGCATCGGGCCGCGCCGGCGGGGGACGATCAGGACCGGGCGCGGCCACTCGGTCAGCGCCCCGACCTCCTTCGCCACCTCCTCGGCGGTGAGCAGGCGGCCGGAGAAGGAGGGGGCGGCGTCGAGGTCGTCGAGCTTGTCTTCGAGCATCGGCGTCCAGATCCCGTCCGGGCAGACGGCGGAGACGTGGACGCCCTTGGCCCCCCGGCGGCGCAGGTCGAAGAGCGTCCCCAGGGTGAAGGCGATCGCCGCGTGCTTGCTGGCCGAGTAGGCGACCTCCCCCGGAGCGGCGACGATCGCCGCCAGGGAGCAGACGTTGACGACGTGCCCGCGGCCGGCCCCGATCATCGGCCCCAGCGCCGCCACGGTGCCGTTCATCAGGCCGGTGGCGTTGACGTCCAGCATCGTCTGGCGGCGCTCGGCGCTCTGTTCCCAGGGCACGCCGCTGAAGAAGACGCCGGCGTTGTTGACCCAGAGGTCGAGCGAGCCGGTGCGAGCGAGCGATTCGGCCAGCGCCCGGCAGGCCGCCTCGTCGCGCACGTCGAGCGCTGAGGCCCGCGCCTCGCCCCCCAGCTCCGCCGCGACCCGGTCGGCGGCGCCGGCGTCGACATCGGTGACGTGGACGCGGTAGCCGCGCCCGGCCAGCTCGGCGGCGATCGCCCGGCCGAGGCCGCTGCCGGCGCCGGTGACGACCGCCGTTCGCATGCCCGGCACCATAGCCGCGCGCCGCTTGGCTCGAAAGGCCCGTCGAGCTACCATCGAGGGGCGGGCCGAGCGGACCGCGGGGGGAGAGAAAACCCCTCGAGGAAAGTCCGGACACCACAGGGCAAGGCGGTGGGTAACGCCCACCCGGGGAAACCCGCGGGAAAGTGCCACAGAAATGACACGGCCGATGGCGCGGCCTCACGTGAGCCGCGTACAGGCAAAGGTGAAATGGTGCGGTAAGAGCGCACCGGCGTCGCGGTGACGCGGCGGCCAGGCAAACCCCGCCCGGTGCAAGGCCAAGCAGGACCGTCGACCCGGCCCGGCGAGGTCCAGGTAGGCCGCACAGATAGATGGCCGCTCACGACAGGATCCGGCTTACAGGCCCGCTAAGGAAAAGGCCTCCAAATGGAGGCCTTTTCTATGCCTTCGGTTTTCTGTCTTAGCGTTTGCTAATCTGCCGCCAACTTCCGCTGAATCTTCGCCACATATCGCGAAGAGCGGGGGACCCAAGCAGTTGGGGCGAGTCGCGGCAATTGCCGCGTAGCGCAGCTCTTTCAGCGCGAGCCCGTCAGCTAACCCCGTAAGCGCCTGGAAAGAGATGCCGACGATCAACCAAACTTCCCTGCGCTGGGTTCTTGCCCTGGCTGCCGCTCTGGCCTTGCTGGCCGGCGCCGCGACCGGCGCCAAGGCGGCCACCGGCGGCGCCTCCAGCGACACCGCCAGCAGCTCCAGCGGCGAAGAACTCGCCTTCAGTCCCTACCGCTACGCCGGCGCCAGCTGGTACGGTGGACCCAGCCTCTGGGGCCACAAGACCGCCTGCGGCAAGACGCTGCGGCCTCACACGCTCGGCGTCGCCCACAAGAGCCTGCCCTGCGGGACCACCGTCAAATTCGTCTACCACGGCCACGTCCTCGTCACCCAGGTGATCGATCGCGGCCCCTACGTCAAGGGGCGCGCCTGGGACTTCACCAAAGCCGCCAGCGAAGCGCTCGACTTCGAAGGCGTGGGGAGGGTCCGCTACGCGATCGCCCTCAACTACGCGAGAGGCAACCTCCGTTAGCCGCTGAGCGAGGCTTCTCCGGCCGCTCCGAAGGCTACGCTGCCGTGTTCAGGCAGGTGCCAAACGACGAGAGGAGCAGCGTTGATGTCGAGGTTTTCGCAAGGGGCATTGCCCGCCGCCGGGATGCGGAGGGGGCGCTGGGCAGCGGTCGGGATGCTCGCCTGCTCGCTGCTGCTCCTGGTCGGCCTGGTCGCCCGCGGCGACGCCGCTCCCAAACCCCCCACCGTCACCGTCATCCTCGGCAACACGGCGACCCAGCCCGACCCGTCCTGCCCCGGCCTGCCCTGCCAGGCGATCGGCAGCGCCACCGGCTTCCAGGTCGACAACGGCCAGACCAAGCTGCCGTTCCTGGTTCCGCACGACGGCACGATCAAGTCCTGGACGCTGACCCTGGCCCAGCCGACCAACAGCCAGCGCACCTTCTTCAACGGCTTCTTCGGCACCCCGCCGGAGGCGCGGCTGGCGATCCTGCGCCGCGTGCCCGGCACGAACCCGCCCCGCTACAACCTCCGCCGCCAGGGCTCGATCAAGGTGCTCTCGCCCTACCTGGGGCAGACGGTCAAGTTCAGCTCCAACCTGAAAGCCGAAAAGGGCGACATCGTCGGCCTCGCCGTCCCCACCTGGGCGCCTGCCTTCGCCCAGGAACTCTCGGTCAACAACGTCTGGCGCGCCAGCCGAGAACCCGGCGCCTGCAAGAACGCGACCGACATCCGCCAGGGCGAACCCCAGGAGAAGATCGGCAGCCGCGTCACCTACGGCTGCAAGTACACGACCGCGCGGCTGCTCTACACGGCCACCCTGGTCGAGGGCAGATAGGGCCTTCGACCGAAAGACGAGAGGGGCGCTGTGCGGAGGCGAGGAGCGGCGGCGGCGCTGGTACTCGCCCTGCTCCTGCTCTGCCCGCCCGGGGCGCTCGCCGCGCCGGGCGCCTCCCCGCCGTTCGCCGCGAGCGCGGCGTCCTCGCGCGCGGCGGTGACCCTGTACCGGATGCCGCGGACCCTGCCGACGGGAGGGACCGGCCCGATCGCGATCGATCCCCTCGGCAACGCCTGGTTCGACGAGACCTACGAAGAACCCGGCGAACCGAAGCACCATCCCGGCGAGATCGTGCGGATGAACCGGGAGGGGGAAATCGTCCCCGTGGTCACCCGCAAGCGCGGCGGCGCCTTCGCGCTCGCCCCGGACGGCTCGATCTGGTTCAGCGACTTCCGCGGGATCGGTCGCATCGCACCTGACGGCAGCCTCACGGAATTCCCCCTTCCCGAAGAGGAAGAAGGGGGCCCGACCGGCTTCTATTCGACGATCGACGAGGGTCCGCTGGTGGTCACGCCGGACGGCGACGCCTGGTTCGCCGCCACCCGCCATCCGCTCGACGAAGAAGGCCGGGAAGCGGGCTCGGAACCGATCATCGGCCGCTTCACTCCAACGGGCGCGCTGAGTGAATTCACCCTGCCGGGAGGGGGCGGCTATCCGACCCGGCTCGCCGTCGGTCCCGAAGGCAACGTCTGGTTCACGGCGGCCTCGGTGCAGCGGGTCGGCTTCATCACGTCCTCGGGGCAGGTCCAGGAGCTCCCGCCGCTGCCGCCCTATTCCGACCCGAACTTCATCACCGCCGGGCCCGACGGCGCGATCTGGTTCACCGAGAACGAAGAAGGCCCGGTGATCGCGCGCATGACCACCGCGGGCATGCTGAGCAAATTCAAGCTCGGGGGGAAGGAAGAAGGGGTCGGCGCGCTCGTCCCCGGTCCCGACGGGCGGATCTGGTTCTCTGCCGGAGCGGGCGAAATCGGCCGCATCAGCCCCTCCGGGCGAACCTCGAGGATCGCGCTCCCCCAGAGCACCTATGTGGAAGAACTAGCCGTCGGACCGGAAGGGAGCGTCTGGTACACCTCGCCCGCCGAACCGCCCTGCCTGCCGGGAGATTCCGCCTGCGGGCAGGGCGGCTACTACCAGTCCGGCATCGTCGGGCGGGTCGATCCCGCGCCGCTGTCGGTCGAAATCGCCGGCAGAGCAAAGGCGATCGCCCGCGCCCACCGGCTAGAGCTGAGAATCGCCTGCCTCGACGGCGACGCGAACTCCATCTGCGGCGGCCGGATCCGCATCAAGGCGGCCGGAACGACCATGGCCCGCCCCTACAAGCTAGGCACCGACCTCTCCCGTGCCTTCACCCTCCGCCTCACCCCCAAAGCCCGCGCCCACCTACTGAAGCGCCACCACCTCCGTCTCAAAGCAGCGGTGACTCTCCGCGGCGGCCGGACCGCCACCGGATCGTTTCGGGTTAAAGCCCATCCCTGAGCAACGATTCGAGGGGGCCAGCCCGGCCCCCTCGACCACTACGCAGCCGAAGGAAGAACCCGCGGCCCAGCCTGGTCCTGCGGCAGCGCCGCCGCACCAGCGATAAGGCTCTGGAACTCGTTCAGCGCCAGGTGCGCGACCGCCTCGAGGATCTCCTCGTCGGTCCAGCCGATCTCACGCGCCTCCTCGTGGAGGTGGAGGGGCGGAGAACCCTCGGCCTCCAGCGCCGCCTTCAGGTAGGCGAGCAGGGCCTCCTCCTTGGGGTCGGCCGAGGTGAAGCTGCGCGCCCTGGAGACCTCGTCGAGGCCCAGGCCGGCGCGCCGGGCCGACTTGGCGTGCTGGGCGATGCTGTAGTTGTCCTCGCGGTGCTCGGCGACCGCCAGCGCGATCCGCTCCCTCGTCGCCTGCGGCAGGACACCGCCGCGCAGCTCCGAGCGCATCCGCGTGTACGCGCGCAGGACAGCCGGCGCCCCGGCGAGCACGCCGACGAACTTCGTCACCGCGCCACCGGCGGCCTGGATGCTCTTGATGAGAGGAGCGCTCTCGTCAGGCGCCGTCAGCTCGTCGTGGATCTGAAATCTGCTTACTGCGGTTTTTACCGTCACTTCGCTTCTCGCTTCTGGCTCTGCTTCGGGCGGCACTTCGTTTGACAGAGCCCTTACGTGGCCTTTACTTTACTTTTAGCCGCTTACTTACGCGATGTAAGTTATACCTGGTTTTCCGGTCGTCTTCAAGTTGCCCCTGAGGCACTTTCTCTACCCGCAATACGGCGATCCGCACCCGCTCGGTTCATTCGCTCTATCGTTGCGGCCTTCGCACGAGCCAAGGAGGCAAACGAGGAATGGCAGAGCAACCGCGCAGCGCCGCTGAGGTCATCGAGCTGGTCAAGGAGCACGACGTCCGCTTCATCCGCCTCTGGTTCACCGACGTCCTCGGCCAGCTGAAGAGCTTCTCGGTCAACGCCTCCGAGCTCGAGGACGCCTTCGAAGGCGGGATGGGCTTCGACGGCTCCTCGATCACCGGCTTCAACCCGATCGAGGAGTCCGACATGCTGGCGGTGCCCGACCCCGCGACCTTCGCGATGATCCCCTGGCGGCCCGAGGACGACGCGGTGGCGCGCATGTTCTGCGACATCCGCGTGCCCGGCGGAGGACCGTACGAGGGCGACCCGCGCTGGATCATGCGGCGGGCGCTGAAACGGGCCGAGGAGATGGGCTTCGACGCCTACAACATCGGGCCCGAGCTCGAGTACTTCTACTTCCGCTCGGCCAAGCCGGCCGGCGGCGTCCCCGAGGTGCTCGACGAGGGCGGCTACTTCGACCTGACCACGCTCGACGCCGGCTCCGACCTGCGCCGGGAGACGGTGCTGGCGCTGGAGAAGCTCGGCATCCACGTCGAGTACACCCACCACGAGGTCGGCCCCTCCCAGCACGAGGTCGACATGCGCTACAAGAACGCGCTCGAGATGGCCGACGACTGCATGACCTACCGCATCGTCGTCAAGGAGTACGCGATGAAGTACGGCTACCACGCGACCTTCATGCCGAAGCCGCTGTTCGGCGAGAACGGCTCCGGGATGCACGTCCACCAGTCGCTCAGCCGCGACGGCAGGAACGCCTTCTACGACGCCGACGACCCCTACTACCTCTCGCCGACCGCGAAGTCGTTCATCGCCGGCCAGCTCAAGCACGCCCGCGAGATCGCCCCGCTCTTCGCCCAGTGGGTCAACTCCTACAAGCGGCTGGTTCCCGGCTACGAGGCGCCGGTCTACCTGGCCTGGTCGCGCCGCAACCGCTCGGCGCTGATCCGGGTGCCGCTCTACCACCCCGGCAAGGAGAGCGCGACCCGGGCCGAGCTGCGCTGCCCCGACCCCGCCTGCAACCCCTACCTCTGCTTCGCGGCGATGCTGCAGGCGGGGCTGGAAGGGATCGAGAAGGGCTACGAGCTGCCCGAGCCGATGGAGCAGAACCTCTACCACCTCTCCCAGGAGGAGCTCGCCCAGCAGGGGATCGAGCAGCTGCCGGCGACGCTGGGGGAGGCGATCGAGCTCGCCGCCGAGTCGGAGCTGGTCCTGCGCACGCTCGGCGAGCACACGTTCCGGCGGTTTGTCGAGATCAAGCGGCAGGAATGGGACGACTACCGGGTGCAGGTCACCCCTTACGAGATCGAGAACTTCCTGCCGATCCTCTGAGGCGCCCGGCGCGCGGGTCCTGTCGTCGAGGGAGGCACCTGCGCTGGATGCTCGGTACCTCCCTCGACGCCACCCGCGCGAGGAACGCTTAGAGGAGGCGGCGGAGCTCGTCTGCGTCGGTGACGGGAAGGCGGCAGGCGAAGCTCTCGCAGACGTAGGCGGCTGGGCGACCGTCGATGGTGGTGCGGTTCGCTAGGAGCGGGGGTTGGTCGCTGCCTTCGGGGCCGGCGGCCAGGACCAGGTGGGGGCGTGGTTTCTCTCGCAGGACCGCTGCCAGCTCGCTTATGTCGTCGCCGACGAGGGCTACCTCGCGGGTGGGGGAGAGGTGGAAGTCGAGGGCGCGCAGGAGGTGGGCGAAGGCGTCGGGGTGCTCGATCGCGGGCTTGCCGAAGAGGGCGAAGACGGCGGCGCCGGCCTCGCTGTAGCGGCGCTCGCCGGTGAGGGCGCCGAGGCGCAGCAGTCCCATCGCCGCCGAGCTGTTGCCGGAGGGGATCGGGTGGTCGCCGACCTCCTTGCGGCGGGCGATCAGCTCCTCGTGGTCGGTCGAGGTCGAGTAGAAGCCGCCGCGCTCGGCGTCGCCGAAGCGCTCGATCGTCGTCTCCGCCAGTGTCCGCGCCTCGGCGAACCAGCGTTCCTCGAAGCTCGCTTCGTAGAGGGCGAGCAGCGCCTCCAACAGAAAGGCGTGGTCCTCGAGGTAGGCGCCCAGATGGGCGCGGCCGTCCTTGTAGGTGCGCAGGAGGTTTCCCTCGCCGTCGCGCATCTCGCCGAGCACGAACTCGGCGCAGGCGCGGGCGGCGTCGAGAAACTCGGCGCGCCCGAGCACCGCCCCGGCGTCGGCCAGGGCCGCGATCGCCAGCGCGTTCCAGGAGGCGAGCCGCTTGTCGTCGAGCCCCGGCCGCACCCGCTGCGCCCGCGCCTCGAACAGCGCCCGTCTCGCATCAGCCAGCCCGGCCGGCTCCGGGTTCTGCGGTCCACGGGCGAGATGGAGCACGTTCGAGCCCTCGAAGTTGCCGCGCTCGCTGACCCCGTAGTGCTCGATCACCGGCTCGGCGCCATCGCCCAGCACCTCCCGGATCTGGGCCGGGGTCCAGACGTAGAACTTCCCCTCCTCGCCCTCGGAGTCGGCGTCGAGGGCGGAGTAGAAGCCGCCCTCGGGGCCGCGCATCTCGCGCAGCATCCAGTCGAGCGTCTCCTCGCAGACGCGCCGGTAGCGCTCGTGGCCCAGCTGCTGCCAGCCGTGCAGGTAGGCGCGCGCCAGCTGCGCGTTGTCGTAGAGCATCTTCTCGAAGTGGGGGACGAGCCAGATCGCGTCGACCGAGTAGCGGGCGAAGCCGCCGCCGAGCTGGTCGTAGATTCCGCCCGCCAGCATCCCGTCCAGCGTCTCGGTGACCACCTCGGTCTCGCCGCGGGCGAGCAGCAGCTCCAGCGAGGAGGCCGGCGGGAACTTCGGCGCTCCGCCGAAGCCGCCGTGGGCGCGGTCGGCGCCCGCCAGCAGACGCTGCACCGCCGCCTCCAGGTCGTCCGGTCCCGGCAGCTCGGGGCGCGGCTCGACTTCGCCGATCGCCGCCAGCCGCGCCCGCGTCCCCGGCGCCCGCTCGCGGATTTCCTCGCGCTGGGTCTCGAAGGCGTGGACGACCGCCTCCATCACCATCCGGAAGCTCGGCATGCCGCGGCTGGTGTCGGGTGGGAAGTAGGTGCCACCGTAGAAGGGGACCCCGTCGGGGTCGAGGAAGACCGTCATCGGCCAGCCGCCGTGGCCGCTGATCGCCTGCACCGCCTCCATGTAGATCGCGTCCACGTCGGGCCGCTCCTCGCGGTCGACCTTGACGCTGACGAAGTGCTGGTTCATGTAAGCCGCCGTCTCCGGGTCCTCGAAGGACTCGCGCTCCATCACGTGGCACCAGTGGCAGGCCGAGTAGCCGACCGAGAGCAGGATCGGCCGGTCCTCCTCGCGCGCCCGCGCCAGCGCCTCCGGCCCCCACGGATACCAGTCGACCGGGTTGTCCTTGTGCTGGAGCAGATAGGGGCTGGTCTCCCGGGCGAGGCGGTTCGGCACCCCTTGAACCTACCCAGGTGACGAGAAGTCAAGTATTGGGGGCTGGCGATAGCTGAAACTTGGGTCTACAAGGGGGTTTGTGGGGGATGATTCGCCGCTTGCGGGGTAACGGACATACCGTCACTGTGATGAAGAACAACTCCGGAACCGGTCACCGCGATCCCGCGGTCGCGGCGGCGCTCGCGAAGCTGGAGCCCGCCGACCGGGCGGTTGTCCAGGGCGCGCTCGAGCAGGCCGAGAGGACCGAGTCCGAGCTGCGCTTCCTCGCCGAGCACGACCCGCTGACCGGGCTGCTGAACCGGCGCCGCTTCCGCGCCGAGCTCGACCAGTACGTCTCCTTCAGCGCCCGCTATGGCGGCCGCGGGGCGGTGATGGTGATCGACATCGACGGGCTGAAGGAGGTCAACGACAAGTTCGGCCACCAAGCGGGCGACACCCTGATCCGCCGCGTCTCCGAGGTCCTGCGCGAGCGCGTCCGCGCCACCGACATCGTCGCCCGACTCTCCGGCGACGAGTTCGCGGTGCTGATGCCGCAGACCGACGCGGCCGGGGCGCTGCAGCTCGGAGAAGACCTGCGGGTGCAGGTCCTCGAGGGCTTCCCGCTCAATTCCGAGATCAGCGGCGCCACGATCAGCGTCGGGATCACGATGTTCAACGGCCAGCGCGAAACCGCCGCCGAGTCGGTGCTCGTCGCCGCCGACCAGGCGCTCTATCGGGCCAAGGAGGAGGGGCGCAACCGGATCGTCCTCTTCCACTCTCCGGGCGAGAACCTCGGCGCGGCGCGGCGGGCGCAGACGACCAGCGCCAGGATCCGCGACGCGCTGACCCAGAACCGGCTGCGCCTCGCCACGCAGCCGATCCGCAGCCTCACCTCGGGCGGGATCGAGCGCTACGAGCTGCTGCTGCGGATGACCGGCGAAGACGGGGAGCTGCTCCCCGCCGCCTCCTTCATCGAGGTGGCCGAGCGCTCGGGGATGGTGCAGGAGCTCGACCGCTGGGTCGTCGCCCGGGCGCTGGAGATGATCGCCGAGCGCGAGCGGGCGGGGGAGCCGGTCTCGCTGCACATGAACCTCTCCGGCGCCTCGCTGACCGACATGTCGGTGCTCGAATTCATCGAACGGCGGCTCGACGAAGGCGGGGCGGACCCGGCCCGCTGCACCTTCGAGATCACCCAGACGGCGCGGGTCGAGGACTACGACACCGCCGCCGGCTTCGCCGACCGGCTGACCGAGTTCGGCTGCGAAGTCGCGATCGACGACTACGGCGCCGGCTTCGGGCCCTTCCACTACCTGAAAAAGCTCCCCTTCGACGTGATCAAGATCGACGGCGCCTTCATCCGCGAGATGTCTCACAACGACGCCGACCAGCTCGTCGTGCAGGCGATCGTCCAGATCGCCCGCGGGCTCGGCAAGCGCACGATCGCCGAGTTCGTCGAGGACGAGGACACGGCGAAGGCGCTGCGCGAGTACGGCGTCGACATGGCCCAGGGCTACCACCTCGGCAGGCCGGTGGACGCGGCCGAGGGACTGGCGCCGGCGTAGCCTCCTGACCCGCTCAGCCGGCGCGCAGCTGGGCGCGCTTGATCTTGCCGCTGCTGGTCTTCGGCAGCTCGGCGGCGAACTCGACGATGCGGGGGAACTTGTAGGGGGCGGTCGCGCGTTTGCAGTGCTCCTGCAGCTCGCGGACCAGCTCGTCGCTCGAAGCGCCGTCGCTCGGGACCCCGTCGCGGAGGACGACGATCGCGCGGACGACGGCGCCGCGCTCGGGGTCGGGGGTGGCGACAGCGGCGGCGTCGGCGACGGCGGGGTGGGAGAGGAGGGCGGACTCGACCTCGGTCGGGCCGATCCGGTAGCCGGAGGAGAGGATGATGTCGTCGCCGCGGCCCTCGAAGAAGAGATAGCCGTCCTCCTCGCGGACGAGGTCCCCGGTCCGCCACCACTCCCCCTCGAAGCGCTCGCCGTCGAGGTAGCGGGAGAAGAAGGTGGGAGAGGAGGAGGCGAGCAGCTGCAGCTCGCCCTCGACGATGCGGGTCTCGATCCCGGGAAGTGGTTTGCCCATCGAGCCCTTGCGGACCGGCTCGCCGACGAGGTTGGCGGCGACGTGGCCGGTCTCGGTCTGGCCGTAGCCGTCGGCGGGCTCGAGGCCGGCTCCCTCGCGGAAGGCGGCGATCGTCTCCGGGTCGAGCGGCTCGCCCGCCGAGACCATCCGCCGCAGCGCCGGCAACGGCCGCAGAGCCGTGCGCTTGGCCAGCATCCGGTACTCGGTCGGGGCCTGGCAGAGGACGTTGACGCCGAGCGCCTCGGCGCGGTTCCACCGCTCGGCCGGGTCGAAGCGGCCGTCGTGGATGACCGCGGCGGCGCCGGTGATCCAGGGCGCGAGGAAGACGTTGCGGGCCGACTTCGACCAGCCGGTGGCGGTCGTGCACCAGGCAACCTCGCCCGGGCGCGAGCCGAACCAATGCTCGGCCTGGACACGCTGGCCGAGCAGGTAGCGATAGGCGTGGACGACGCCGCGGGGCTCGCCGGTGGTGCCGGAGGTGAAGACGATCAGCGCCGGGTCCTCCGGGTCCATCTCTTCGACCGGGGCCGGGGTCTCCTGCGGGCGGTCCTCGTCCATCACCTCGGCGACCTCGGCCATCGTCATCGCCGGCACCCCGTCCGGCAGCTCCGCCAGCAGCGTTTCTTCGCCGACGCAGAGCTTGGGGTCGGCGGCGGCGACCCGGTGTTCGAGATCCGCCCGGCGCAGCATCGTGTTGCAAGGCAACGCCACCGCCCCCATCCGCCAGCAGGCGAGCAGGCTCAACACCCACTCGACCCGGTTGCCGACCAGCGTCATGACCACGTCGCCGCGCCGGACCCCCCGGGCAGCAAAGGCCCCGGAAAGCCCCGCGGAGCGGGCGATCAATTCCCCAAAGTGCCAGTCGCGCCGCCCCCCCTCAGCGTCAACCGCCACGATCCCCAGCCGAGAAGCCGGCGACCGCTCCATCAATTCCTCGATCAGATTCACGGCCAGCAGTCTGCCTGATGAAGAAACCGGGGCTCCCTCTGGGTGGCAATCGGTTTAACGACGGAAAGCAGTCCGTGGTTCCTTATGCACCATCGGCGTGCATAAGGAACCACGGAACAGCGATCCCCTTCATTTCGGCATTGCGTGGTTCCTTATGCACGACCTGCGTCTAAAAGGGACCACAACTTCGGGCGTCTCGCCAAGGCTAGCTCTATACCGCCCCAGCCCCGTGAGCTACCCGCCGACTCCCAATCTATGTTCCCCTCGAATGTATGGGCAGATTCCAGCGGTATGCGATGACTGCGGGCAGGTTTTCCGTTCCGGCATGGCGCTTGGTCCGGGGGCGGGTGCGACGGTAATCGATAGTAAGGCTGGTCCATGTCCTCACTGTGGAGGCTGGGGCTCGATTCCGAATGGCGCCTATCGGTTTGTCCAAGAAGCGGAAAGAGTCATTCAGCCGTGGACGTCAAGCGAGCGCGAAAGCCTTGCAGATGAGCTCAGGGCAGCGGTGAGAACGAAGGAACGGCGAGTCGTCGAACAGGCAGTGAGGAACCGGCCAGGCTTGCGAGAAGTCGCAGAGCGCCTTCTTATTCCCCGCGATGCCGCGGCCTTCTGGGGGCTGGTTGCTGTCTTGATCGCTCTGGTCTCGGCGATGAGCAATCAGGGTGGCGAGACCGATTTCAATTTGACGGAACAGACGACTATCGATGTCAGTCCGCTGCTGGCGCCGACTCCGCACATGCCAGCTGTTTCGGTCAAGCCAGCTGTCGAGCTGAAGCGGCCCCCGCTCCCACCTCGGAAGAGACGCGAACAGGCAAAGAAGAAGCGAAAGAAGCGCTAGCAAGCTACTTCGCCCAGTCGGCAAAGTTCGTGTCGGGTTTGTCGCCGTATGGGCGACAAACCCGACACTCCCCTTGGCTACCGAAGTTCGGAGGAGCTCTTCTTCAGCAGCTGCCGCGCGACGATCAGCAGCTGGATCTGCTGAGTTCCCTCGAAGATGTCGAGGATCTTGGCGTCGCGAGCCCACTTCTCCAGCAGCTCGCTCTCGCCGTAGCCGACGCTGCCGCAGAGCTCGACGCAGCCGAGGGTGACGTCGACGCAGGTGCGCCCCGCCTTCGCCTTGGCCATCGAGGCCTGCAGCGAGTTCGGCTTCGAGTTGTCAGCCATCCAGGCGGCCTGCAGCGTCAGCAGCCAGGCGGCCTCGTAGTCGGCCTCCATCTCCAGGAAGCGCGCCGCGGCGGCGTGCTGGGAGAGGGCGGGCTTGTCGTAGTCGATCTTCACGCCCGCTTCTTTGAGCTGCTTACGCGTCTCCTCCAGCGCCGCCCGGGTGACGCCGACGGCCATCGCGGCGACCAGCGGCCGCGTGTTGTCAAACGTTTCCATCACCCCGGCGAAGCCCTTCTCTTTGACCTCCGGGTCTCCGAGCAGCGCCTCTTTCGGCACCCGGCAGTCCTGCAGGGTGAAGTTGGCGGTGTCGGAGGCGCGGATCCCGAGCTTGTGCTCGAGCCGGTCGAGCTTCAGGCCCGGGTTGTCGCGCTCGACGATGAACGACTTGATCGCCGCCCGCCCTTTCGAGCGGTCGAGGCTCGCCCAGACGACGATCAGATCGGCGCGGTCACCGGAGGTGACGAAGATCTTCTCGCCGTTGAGGACGTATTCGTCGCCGTCGAGCTCGGCGGTGGTGCGGATCGCGGCCGAGTCCGAGCCCGCTTCGGGCTCGGTGATCGCCATCGCCGCCCACTTGCCGCCGTAGCGCTCCAGCTGCTCCTCGGTCGCGACCGAGGCGATCGCCGAGTTGCCGAGCCCCTGGCGCGGCATCGAGAGCAGCAGGCCGACATCGCCCCAGCAGAGCTCGATGATGCCGAGCACGGTGGAGAGGTTGGAGCCGTTGCGGTTCTCGCCGTCGTCGCTTTTCTCGCGACGCACGCCGGCGGCGCCGGCGCCGCCGATGTCGGAGCCCTCGTTCATCCCGTCGATCAGGGAGGCGAGCATGTCTAGCTCTTTCGGGTAGGCGTGCTCGGCCTCGTCGTATTTGCGCGAGATCGGGCGGAACACCTCGGTGGCGACCTGGTTGGCCTGGCTCGCCAGCGGCTTGAACTTCTTCGGTATCTCGAGGTTGATCATGGTTCTGTCTTTCGCTCGGTCTGGTCGTGTCGCTTTGCTCTCGGTATGCGAGAGGAACGCGCCTAGACGAGCAGGGCGCCCTCCATCACGCCCGCGGCTCGGAGGTCTCGGTACCAGCGCTCGACCGGGTGCTCCTTGACGAAGCCGTGGCCGCCGAGCAGCTGGACGCCGTCGGAGCCGATCTGCATCCCCTTCTGGGAGCAGAGCCGGCGGGCGATCGCCGCCTCGCGGGCGAAGCTCTCGCCGCGGTCGGCGCGGCTCGCTGCCCGGTAGGTCGCCAGCCGCATCCCGTTCTGCTCGATGCCGATGTCGGAGACGGTGAAGGCGACCCCCTGGCGGTTGGAGATCGGTTCGCCGAACGCCTGGCGGTCGTTGACGTAGGGGATCACGTAGTCGAGGACGGCCTGCGCGGTCCCGGTCGCGAGCGCGCTCCAGGCGATCCGCGCGCGGGCGACGCAGGCGGCGTAATCCTTGGCCTTCGCCTCGCCCTCGCCGAGCAGGGCGTTGCCCGGCAGTTTCACTTTGTCGATCACGAGGCGGCCGGTGGCGGCGGGGCGCAGCCCCATCGCCGGTTCGTCTTCGACCGAGAGCCCGTTGGCGCCGGACTCGACGACGAACAGCGCCGGGCCGATGCCTTCGGCGTCGGCGGCGATCACGAAGAGCTCGCACTCGCTCGCCCGGGCGACCAGCGACTTGGCGCCGCTCAGCACCCACTCGTCGCCTTTCCTCTTCGCCTTCGTCTCCAGCTCGAAGGGGTCGAAGAGGGGGCGCGGCTCGAGGAGCGCCAGCGCCGCGGCGGGGACGTCCTCGCCGGTGAAGGCGGGGAGATAGGTCGACTCCTGGTCGGCGCTGCCCCAGAGGCCGATCGCGGTGGCGACGGCGCCGGGGGCGAGGGCGGCGTAGGCGATGCCGAGATCGCCGTGGGCGAGCGCCTCGCCGATCAGGACGCTGGTCACCGCCGACTGCTCGGTCATCACGCCGCCGAGCTCCTCGGGGACGCCGAGCATGGCGACGCCGAGCTCGACCGCCTGGTCGAGGATCTCCTTCGGCGCCTGGCGCTCCTCGTCGGCCTTCAGCGCCGCCGGGCGGATCTGGTCGGCGGCGAAGGCGCGGCCGGCCTCCTGGAACATCTGCTGCTCGTCGTCGGGGGTGAGGTCGAAGAGGCCCTTCGACTTGCCCTTCTTCTGGCGGGCCGGTTTGCCGAGCTGCTGCACGGACTTGAAGGTGCGGCCGGCCGCGGTGGCGGTGCGGAAGCCGTTCTTGGTGCCCTGGAAGAGGGCCTTCTCGACTCCCTTGCGGATGCGGATGCGATCCAGCAGGTCGGAGCCGGCGAGGCGGTTGAGCGCCCGCAGGCCGAAGCCCATCCCGCGCTCCGCCATCCCCTTGTTCTCGGTGGTGGTCGTCACTTCGCTTTCTTCCTTCCGGTTTTGGCGGTTTTGGAACTCGATTTGGTCGCTTTTGGCTTCGATCCGGTCTCGAGCGGCCGGACCAGGCCGTCGAGGTGGGGCGTGCCCTTCCTGGCGTCGCGGACGGCGAAGAGGATCTCCTCGCCCGCGTCTTGGCTGGCGAACTCGACGCGCGCCGGCAGCAGGACCGGCTTGCGGAAGCGGACGTCGACCTCGAAGCTCTCCGGCAGGTGGCCCTCCAGCTGGGCCAGCGCCCGCGCCTTCGTCCACATCCCGTGCGCGATCGCGCTCGGGAATCCCAGTGGCTTCGCCGTCAGCGAGTGCATGTGGATCGGGTTGCGGTCGCCGGAGACGCCGGCGTAGCGGCGGCCGAGGCCGCCGTCGAGCTTCCATTCGGAGCTGGCGGGGGCGTCGGCATCGAGGGAGCCGAAGCCTTTCTCCTGCTTGGCCCTCTCGTCGCCCTTGCCGCGGCGCAGCATCGTGCTGACGCTCTCCCAGACGACCTCGCCGTCGACCAGGACCTCGGTCTCCAGCGAGAACGTCTTACCTTTCGGGTGCGGCCGCAGCTTGGTCGGGCGGACGCGGATCGTCATCTCCTCGTCGATTCCGATCGGGCGCCGCTGGGCGATCGAGTTCTCGACGTGGACGAGGCCGACCGCGCCGAACGGGAAGCGCCCGTCGCTCATCACCGCCATGTGCAGCGGGAAGGCGAGCATGTGCGGGTAGGTCGGCGGCAGCGTGTCGCGCAGGGCGAAGCCGCAGACCTTGGCGTAGGCGGAGACCTCGGCCGGCTCGGCGCGGACGCCGGCCAGCTCGAGGTCGAGCCCCTCCGGGATCTCGCCGCCGCCGCCCGGGACGAACGGCAGCAGCGAGGCGCCCGGGATCATCGGCAGCGCCGCCTTCGCGTAGAGCGGCAGGATGCTGGGGGAGCTGTCCAGGGTCTTGGTCACAGGCTCACGCTCCGAGCAGGCTCTGGCCGCAGACGCGGACGACGTTGCCGTTGACCCCGGTCGAGGCGGGGCTGGCGAACCAGGCGATCGTCTCGGCGACGTCGATCGGCAGGCCGCCCTGCGAGAGGCTGGAGAGCCGGCGACCGGCTTCGCGCGGGCCGATCGGCATCGCCGCGGTCATCTGGGTCTCGATGAAGCCCGGCGCGACCGCGTTGATCGTCGCCTTGCGCTTCGCCAGCTCCGGCGCCATCGCTTCGACCATCCCGATCACGCCGGCCTTGGAGGAGGCGTAGTTGGTCTGGCCGTTGTTGCCGGCGATCCCGGCCATCGAGGAGACGCCGACGAGGCGGCCGTTGGGGCGGAGCAGTTTCTTCGCCAGCAGGGCCTCGTTGATCCGCTCCTCGCTGGAGAGGTTGATCTCCATCAGCTGCGCCCAGCGCTCTTCCGGCATCTTCGCGATCGTGCGGTCTTTGGTCACGCCGGCGTTGTGGACGACGACGTCGACCCCGTCGGAGAGCGCGTCGGCGATCTTCTCCGGGGCGTCGGCGGCGGTGATGTCGAACTCGATCGAGCGGCCGCCGATCGCCTCGGTCACCGCCTTCAGATCGGCCGCCATCGGCGGGATGTCGAGGCCGACGACTTCGGCGCCGTCGCGGGCAAGCGTGTTGGCGATCGCGGCGCCGATCCCGCGCGAGGCGCCGGTGACGAGCGCGACCTTGCCGGCCAGCGGCTGCTCCCAGTCGATCTGCGGGCTGGGGGCGACGCCTTTGCCGACCCGGATCACCTGACCGGAGACGTAGGCCGATTTGGGCGAGAGGAGGAAGCGCAGCGTCGACTCCAGCTGGTCCTCGGCGCCCGGTTCGACGTAGACGAGCTGGGCGGTCGAGCCGCGGCCGCCGATCTCCTTGCCGAGCGAACGGGTGAAGCCCTCCAGCGCCCGCTGGGCGATGTGGGCCTCGACCGAGCCGGCTTCGGCCGGCGGCGTGCCGAGCACGATCGCGCGCCCGCTGCGCTGCAGGCGCGGGACGGCGGGGTAGAAGAAGCGCTGCAGCTCGACCAGCTCGGTCGAGTCGGCGATCCCGGTCGCGTCGAAGACCAGCGCCTTCGCCTTGCCCTCCTCGGCGCCGGCGCGTTCGGCCTTGACGCTGTCGAGGATCGCGGCGATCTGCTTGGTCAGGCGGCCCGCGGGCGCGGCGCCGGAGAGGACCGGGCCTGAGACAACCGGCTGGCCGGGCTGGTAGCGGTCGAGCGAGACCGGCTGGGGCAGCCCGAGCTGCTTGGCGATCGTGCCGACGAGCGGCGCGTTGACAACCTGTGAGTAGCGGTCAGCCATTTACCTGGCACCTCCCGGGGCCTCGAGGATCGCGACGACACCCTGGCCGGCGGCGGCGCAGATGCTGATCGCGCCGCGGCCCTTGCCGTCTTCGTGCAGTTGCTTGGCGAGGCTGGCGACGATCCGCCCGCCGGTCGCGGCGAACGGGTGGGCGGCCGCCAGCGAGCCGCCGTTGACGTTGAGCTTCTTGCGGTCGATCGAGCCGAGCGGTTTGTCGCGACCGAGCTTCTCTTTGCAGAAGCCCTTGTCTTCCCAGGCCTTCAGCGTGCAGAGGACCTGCGCGGCGAAGGCCTCGTGGATCTCGTAGTAGTCGAAGTCCTGCAGCTTCAGGCCGGCGCGGTCGAGCATCCGCGGCATCGCGTAGGCCGGCGCCATCAGCAGGCCTTCGCGCTTGTGGACGTGGTCGACGGCGGCGGTCTGCGCCTCGGTGATGTAGGCGAGGATCGGCAGGTCATGCGCTTTCGCCCACTCCTCGGAGGCGAGGAGGACGGCGGAGGCGCCGTCGGAGAGCGGCGTCGAGTTGGCCGCGGTCATCGTCCCCTCGGGGCCGCCGAAGACCGGCTTCAGCTTCGCCAGCTGCTCGAGGTTGGACTCGGGGCGCAGGTTCTGGTCGCGCTCGAGCCCGATGTAGGGCGTGATCAGGTCGTCGAAGAAGCCGCGCTCGTAGGCGGCGGCGAGGTTCTGGTGGCTGCGGACCGCCAGTTCGTCCTGTTCCTCGCGGCCGATGCCCCATTCGGTGGCCATGATCGCGCAGTGCTCGCCCATCGAGAGGCCGGTGCGCGGCTCCTCGTTGCGCGGGATCGCCGGGACGATGTGGCCGGGGCGGACCTTGGTCAGCGTTTTCAGCTTGCCGACCGTCGAGCGCTCGCGGTTGGCCTCCAGCAGCGTCTCGCGCAGCTCCTCGTTGAGGGCGATCGGCGCGTCGGAGGTGGTGTCGGCGCCGCAGGCGATGCCGGAGTCGATCTGGCCGAGGGCGATCTTGTTGGCGACGAGGATCGTCGTCTCGAGCCCGGTCCCGCAAGCCTGCTGGACGTCGTAGGCGGGGGTCTCGGCGGCGAGGCGGGTGCTGAGCACGCTCTCGCGGGTGAGGTCGCGGTCGCGCGAGTGCTTGAGGACGGCGCCGCCGGCGACCTCGCCGATCTGCTCGCCCTGCAGGCCATAGCGGTCGATCAGCCCGTCGAGGGCGGCGGTCAGCATGTCCTGGTTGCTCGCGTGCGAGTAGACGCTGTTGGACCTCGCGAAGGGGATCCGGTTGCCGCCGACGACGGCGACCTTTCGGGTCTGGGTGTTCATTTGGGGGAGGGTCCTCCTTGGGATGAGTTGGAAGTGGGGGTTGGGGCCGAGCGCTCGCGCAGGCCGGGCTCGACGGTGGAGATGAGGAGCTCGGCCGCTTCCTCGGCGCTGATCGCCTCGGTGCGCAGCCACCAGCGGGCGAGCGCCTCCGAGGCGCCGAGCAGGGCGGTGGAGAGGGCCTCGACTTCGGTCTTTGCCAGTTCCCGGCGCCGCATCGGCAGCTGCGCCAGCAGCGAGGCCGAGACGAGGTCGATGATCTGGCCGCGGTATGCGGCCACGCGGTCGAAGACCTCGCCGGCCTGGGGGAGGGTCTCGTCGAAGAGCACCGCCCAGGCGGAGCGGTCGGTGTCGAGGAAGCTGAAGAAGGCGCGGACGCCGGCCCCGAGCGCGTCGCCCGGGTTCTCGGTCCGCCCGACCGCGGCGGCGATCGTCTGGATCAGCGAGTCGCCCGCCCGCTCCATGCAGGCGATGTAGAGCCGCTCCTTGTTGCCGAAATAGTTGTAGAGCAGCGGCTTGGTGACGCCGACCGCCGCGGCGATCTCGTCCATCGTCACCGCCGCATAGCCCCGCTCGGCGAACAGCGTGTGCGCCGCCTCCAGCGTCTGCTCCATGCGGTCGTCCCGTGAGAGCCGCGTGCGAACCGATGCATCCATCTATGCAGACGTTACCGCAATATAAATTTATACCGGCGTAATGTGATGCACCTCACGCTTGTGCGAGCCCCAGACTCTAGGAAGACGTCCAGAGGCAGATAGCCGCCGGCCATTTGACGGTAAGTTTCGATGGTCGGCGCCGCTGCTCTGATGGCGCTCCTGGGCGCCGCCAGCGCCTCGGCGACTACCCTCACATGCGGGTCTGGGGCGCAGTGCGCGGAACACACGGCGATCAAAGCCGAATCGGAGGGCAAGCTCGTCATCGACCTTTCATTTGGCAACGTCGAATGCAACTCGACCTTCGCAGGCACGACTGAAAGCTCGTCGGGAACGACCGTCCCCCGTTCCTCTCGCCAGCGCGACCTTGACCAGCTGCGGAGGTAGCACGGCGAACGTGCTCAAATACGGCAGCCTCACGATCACCGGAAACGGCACCGGCAGCGGTTCGGTTACCTCTACGGGGGCGGAAATAACAACCCTTCTCGCCGTCTCCATTGCATCTGGGCGACCAACAACACGTCGATCGGAACGCTGACAGGTTCCTCGGTCACCGGGTCCAACGCGACACTCGGCATTCAAGGCCTGATCCGGCGGGGCGGCGGTAAAAGCGGCGTCTTCTGTGGCGAATCGGCGCCGACGACAGGCAGCTTCGAGTTCACCAGCCCCAATCCGCTGGACATCGACTAGCGGGAGACGGGTCTGAGGTGCGCAGTCGTCGCAAGCCGACGCGCACCCCCCTCGGTTCGCCGACACCCGAGTTTGCTAAAAACGCTTTGACTTAACGCGCCACCTGGTCTAGGTTGGGGCTGTTTTCGGTCTGGCGGGTTGCCCCAGCCAGTCGCATCAGCCGCAAGACAGAAGTTCCCACTTGTCAATCGAGGGCAGCTAGATCAGGAGGAGTTCAAATGAAGTGCGTCAAGAAACTTGCGCTGATGGCCGTCGCCTCGGCGGCGGTAGTGGTGCTGGGCGGCGTCGGCAGCGCTTCGGCGACCAGCCTCACATGCGGCTCGGGGACGCTGTGCGCGGCCGAAACGGCGATCAAAGCCGAATCGGAGGGCAAGGCCACCCTCGATGCGCCTTTCGGCAACGTCGAATGCAACTCGACCATAGAAGGCCACACCACAAAAGAATCAGGCTCGGCAGACGGCCCGATTACGAGCCTCACCTTCACCAACTGCGGCGGAGACACGGTGACCGTTCTCGCAAACGGCAGCGTCTCGGCGGCCAGCGGAGGTCAGACCTCGACTGCGGGCATCAAGATCACAGTCATTCATACCGGCATCCACTGCATTTACGAAACCAACAACACCGTCCTCGGCACGGCGACAGGCTCCTCGACCACTGGCGGCAACGCCACAATCGACGTCTCGGCCACGATCCCGCGCGTCGGCGGCACCAGCGGTGTCTTCTGCGGCTCGTCCGCTCCGCTGACAGGCAACTACAAAATCACCAGTCCGAGCACGCTGGACCTCGACTGAACAGCGGCCGCTCGTAGAAGTCGGGCGTGGGGGCGGTTGGCCCCCCCCCGCGCCCGCCGGCCGGCGCCCAGCGCCCCGGGTGCGCGTGCGCGGGGCCCGCCGGGCCAGCAGGGGCGCCGCCCCGCCGCAACCACACAACAAAAAAAAAACAAAACAAAACACCCACCACCACAACAGAACACCGAACGCGCCGAGCAGAAGGGAGTCGGGGCGGGAGGCGCGCCACC
>JBQCDH010000025.1:0-110207 GCA_051961435.1 Solirubrobacterales bacterium | reverse complement strand
GGCGGGCGTGGGCAGGTGAGTCCGAATCCTTTGGTTGGAGCTGTTGTCGTGCGTGCCGGGGAAGTGATCGGCGCGGGGTTCCACGCGGAACTTGGTGGCTTGCACGCTGAGCGGGCCGCCTTGGAGGACTGTCGTCGGCGCGGCGAGGACCCTAGCGGGGCGACTATGTATGTGACGTTGGAGCCCTGTGCGCACCAGGGGCGGCAGCCGCCCTGCGTCGAGGCGATCCTCGAGGCCGGGATCGGCCGCGTCGTGATCGCCTCGGACGATCCGAGCGAGAAGGCCACCGGCCGCGGCCCCGGCATCCTCCGCGACGGCGGGGTCCAGGTCGAGTTCGCCGCCGGCGCCGAGGCGACCGCCGCCCGGCGCCTCAACCAGCCCTTCCGCAAGCACGCTCGCACCGGGCTGCCGCTGGTGGTCCTGAAGATGGCGATGTCGCTCGACGGCCAGATTCAAACGGCCCCCGGCGACAGCCCCTGGATCTCCGGCGAGCAGAGCCGCGACCTAGTTCACCACTGGCGCGCCGAAAGCGATGCCATCGCCGTCGGCATCGGCACCGCCCTAGCCGATGACCCGCTCCTCACCGCCCGCGTCGAGGGAGCGCGGCAGCCAGCACGTGTCGTCTTCGACCGCCAGGCGCGCTTGCCCTTGGAATCACAGCTACTGAAGACCCTCGATCAGTCCCCGGTCTTAGTCGTCATCGCCCCCGACGCTCCCAGCGACAGCGTCGCCGCTCTTCAGGGCGCCGGCGCAGGGACCCTCATCGCCACCGACATCGAATCGGCGCTTCGAGAGCTGGGCCGCCGCGAAGTCACCAGCCTCTTTCTCGAGGGCGGCCGCACCCTCGCGTCCGCCTTCGCGTCTGCCGACCAGCTTGACGAGTGCCGTACCTTCATCGCCCCGATGCTCCTGGGTCGTCAACCAAATCCGGTCCCCCGCGCGGGTGGCGACGACAAGGGGCTCCCGCCAGCGGGCGGGAGGGCCTTGTCGGAGACAGGACCCGCGCGCCTGGCCGCCCTGGAGTCGTCAACCAAGCAGGTAGGGGAGGACACGCTGATCACGGCCCGCTTCAAGGAGTGGTGAGGTGTTCACTGGTCTGGTCGAAGACGTCGGGATCGTCGAGTCCGTCGAGCGTGGAGAGGACGGTGCGCGGCTGCGGATCTCCACCCAGCTTGCTTCGCAGGTTGCCGAGGGGGATTCGGTCGCCGTCAACGGCTGCTGCCTGACCGCCACCGCAACCACCGACGACCGGTTCGAGACGGAGGCAATGAATCAGACGCTCGACGTCACTGCGTTGAGCGGGCTGGACGAGGGCAGCCGCGTCAACCTCGAGCTGGCGATGCAGGCCGGTGAGCGCCTCGGCGGCCACATCGTGCAGGGGCACGTCGACGGAGTCGCCGCCGTCGTTTCAGCCGAGGACGACGGCTTCGCGCGACGGCTCCGGGTCGAGCTCCCCGCCCGGCTCCTCCGCTACGTGGTCGACAAAGGCTCGATCACGCTGAACGGGGTCAGCCTCACCGTCGCGGATTTGGGCGAGTCTTGGGCTGAGGTTTCCCTGATCCCTGAGACGCTGGAGCGGACCAACCTCGGCGAGGCCGGGCCGGGAAGCAAGCTGAACGTCGAGTGCGACATCGTGGCGAAGTACGTGGAGCGTTTGGTGGCACCATTCGCCGGAAAGGAGCAGGCGTGAGCCGGATGGCGGAGACCCAGAGACAAGAGAGCGCGGGGACCGAGAAGAGCCCGTTCGCCTCGATCGAGGAGGCGATCGAGGAGATCCGCGCCGGGCGCATGGTCGTCGTCTGCGACGACGAGAACCGCGAGAACGAGGGCGACCTGACGATGGCCGCCCAGTTCGCGACGCCCGAGGCGGTCAACTTCATGGCGAAGGAGGGGCGCGGGCTGATCTGCCTCTCGCTCACCTCGGAGCGCTGCGACGCGCTCGGCCTCAACCTGATGGCGGCGAAGAACGAAGCGCCGCTGCAGACCGCGTTCACCGTCTCGGTCGAGGCGCGCGAGGGCGTCACCACCGGCATCTCCGCCCACGACCGCGCCCACACGATCCAGGTCGCGATCGACCCGCAGGCGGTCCCGCGCGACCTCGTCCAGCCCGGCCACGTCTTCCCGTTGCGGGCGAAAGACGGCGGCGTGCTGGAGCGCGCCGGCCAGACCGAGGCCTCGGTCGACCTCGCGCGCCTCGCCGGCCTCCATCCCTCCGGCGTGATCTGCGAGATCATGAACGACGACGGGACGATGGCCCGTGTCCCGGACCTGGTCCCGTACTGCCGGAAGCACGGGCTGAAGATGATCACGGTCGCCGACCTGATCGCCTACCGGCGGCGGACCGAGAAGCTGGTCGAGCGCGTGGTCGACACGGCGCTGCCGACCGTCTTCGGCGACTTCACCGCCGTCGGCTACCGCTCGCTGGTCGACGACAAACACCACGTGGCGATGGTCAAGGGCGAGGTCGACGGCGAGGAGGACGTGCTGGTCCGCGTCCACAGCGAGTGCCTCACCGGCGACGTCTTCCACAGCATGCGCTGCGACTGCGGCGAGCAGCTGGAAGCGGCGCTCTCGATGATCGAGCGCGAGGGGCGCGGCGTCCTGCTCTATCTCTCGCAGGAGGGGCGCGGGATCGGCCTGCTGAACAAGCTGCGCGCCTACAAGCTGCAGGAGGAAGGCGCCGACACGGTCGAGGCCAACCTCAAGCTCGGCCTGCCCGCCGACCTGCGCGACTACGGGATCGGGGCGCAGATCCTCGGCGACCTCGGCCTGACCAGCATCCGCATCCTCACCAACAACCCGAAAAAGATCGTCGGCCTCGAGGGCTACGGCCTCTCGGTCACCGAGCAGGTGCCGATCGAATCGGTCCCCAACGCCCACAACGAGGCCTACCTGCGGGCCAAGCGGGACAAGATGGGGCACTCGCTGCACCATCAGGGGCTCGCCTTCGACGAGGAGATGATCCACGACGAGGAGGAGCGCGACGCCAGGGACGGCAAGGACGCGGATGGCTGAAGCGGGGGCGTTCCTGGAGGAATTCGGCGAGGAGGAGAAGGCGACGCTGGCGCCGCTCCACTTCGGCGTCTGCGTGGGCCGCTTCTACGAGGACCTGGCGCAGCGGCTGCTGGACGGCGCACGGCAGGGGTTCGAGCTGGCCGGCGTGCAGGCGGACGCCGTCACCTACGCCTCGGTCCCCGGGGCCTTCGAGCTGCCCTTCGCCGCCAAGCAGTTCGCCGAGAACGGCTACGCGGGCGTGGCCTGCCTCGGCGTCGTCATCCGCGGCGAGACCGACCACTACGACTTCGTCTGCGCCGAGTCGGCGCGCGGTGTACAGCAGGTGCAGTTGGAGACGGGGGTTCCCTGCGCCTTCGGCGTGATCACCTGCGACACGATGGAGCAGGCGCTGGCCCGCTCGGGCGGCGACAAGCGCGACCAGGGTCGCAACGCCGCCCTCACCGTGGCGCGCATGGCCCTGCTCAAGCGCCAGATCGGTTGATCGCAGCGGTAAGACCGCCGCCAAGACGACCCTGTACCATCCACCGTCCTCATGGCCAAGGTATGTCACAGCTGCGGCAAGGGACCGGCGTTCGGCCAGTCCCGCAGCCACTCGATGGTCGCGACCAAGCGCCGCTTCGAGCCGAACCTCCAAAAGGTCCGCATCCTCGACAACGGCACCCCGCGCCGCGCATATGTGTGCACCCGCTGCCTCAAGGCCAACAAGGTCACCAAGGCCGCTTAGTCCCCGAAAAAAGGCTGGGTAGGGGGGAGGGTTCGAGAGGGCTGTCGACTTTGTACGGCTATGCCGAACAAAAGCGACACGGCCGACGCAGCGATTGCGCGGATAGCGGCTACGCAGCATGGAGTGGTAACGGCGCGGCAACTTGTGGGGATGGGACTCGGACGCTCGGCGATCTCGGAACGAACGAGAGGAGGGCGCTTGCATCGCGTCCATCGAGGTGTCTACGCGGTCGGTCACCGGGCTCTCAGCTTCTACGGTCAATGGATGGCGGGGGTGCTCGCTTGCGGTGAAGGAGCGGTGCTGAGTCATGGATCCGCGGCAGCTCTGTGGGGACTCCTGCATCCCCTTGACGGGCCCGTCCACGTCTCGGTCCCAACTACCGCCGGCCGTGGCAAACAGCGCGGCATCCACCTCCACCGCTGCCCGTCCCTCGCAGAGCTGTCCTCCCCTCCCTCCTCCTTGCCAATCAGAGGAGGGAGGGGAGGACGGCTCACCGCCTACCGCCACCGCATCCCCGTCACGACCATCCAACGAACGATCGACGACCTCGACGGTTCCGTGCCGCCGTACCTCGTACGCCGCGCCCGCCGCCAAGCCGAGCTGATGGGCGTTCGCCTCAGGGGAGCAGAGGGGAAACGCTCGAAGAGCGACCTCGAGGAAGACTTCCTCGCGCTTTCTCGCCGCCACCGCCTGTCTCATCCCGAGGCCAACGCCAAGATCGGTCGCTGGGAGGTCGACTTCGTGTGGCGCGACCATCGCATCGTGGTCGAGATCGACAGCTTCGCCTACCATCGCGGCTCGGTCGCCTTCCAGGACGACCACGCGCGCGACCTCGACCTACGCCAGCGTGGCTACACCGTCCTCCGCTTCAGCGAACGGCAGCTCGAAGAGGAACCGCAGCGCGTCGCCGCCGACGTGGCGCGAGCCTTGGCGAAGGCCGCCGAGGCTCTTGGCTAGCCGTCCGACCCGCTGCCGACCGACGCCACCACCGGCTGCTCGCCGGCGGGAGCGGGCTCGTCCTCGGCGGGCTCGACGTGCAGGCGCGGCAGCAGGCGGTCGAGACCGCCCGGGAACCACCAGGCGCGCCTGCCGAGCAGCTGCATGATCGACGGAACCAGCATCGTGCGGATGACGATCGCGTCGATCAGGACGGCCGAGGAGAGGCCGAGGCCGAAGAGCTTGATGATCCGTTCTTCGCCGAGCATGAAAGAGGCGAAGACGGTGACCATGATCGCCGCCGCGGCGGTGATCACCCGCCCGGTCAGGGCGAGGCCCTGGGTGACGGCTTCGCTGGCGTCCTTGCGGTGCTCCCACTCCTCGTGGATCCGCGACATCAGGAACACCTCGTAGTCCATCGAGAGCCCGAAGACGATCGCGAAGAGGAAGATCGGGAAGAAGGAGATGATCGGCCCGGTGTTGTCGACGCCGATCAGGCTCGCGCCCCAGCCGAACTGGAAGACGGCGACGACGAGCCCGAAGGCGGCGCCGATCGAGAGCAGGTTCATCGCGATCGCCTTCAGCGGCACCCAGATCGAGCGGAAGACGGTCATCAGCAGCAGCGCCGAGAGGAGGACGACGACCCCGATGAAGAGCGGCAGCTTTTCGGCGATCGCGTTGCCGAAGTCCTCGAAGATCGCGTTGACGCCGCCGACGTGCAGCTGCGCCCCGGTCTTCGCTTCGATCGGCGGGATCACGGTGCCGCGGATGTGGTCGAGCAGGTCGGTCGTGGCGGCGCTCTGCGGCGAGGTCGTCGGGTAGACCTGGAAGACACCGGTGTTTTCCGCCGGGTTGAGCGTGATCGAGGTCGTCGCGGCGACGCCTGCTTCGCCTTCCAGCGCCTTCTTCAGCTGCACCAGCCCTTCGTCCTGGTCCTTGCCCGGCAGCGCCCCGACCATCACGAACGGTCCGTTGAAGCCCGCCCCGAAGCCTTCGGCGAGCAGGTCGTAGGCCTGGCGCGTGGTCTTGCCCGGCGGTTCGGTGCCGGCGTCGTTGGTGCCGAGCCGCAGCGAGAGGGTGGGGATGCAGAGGAGGATCAGGAAGCCGCCCGAGAGGGTCGCCGCCAGCCACGGACGCCTCTGGATGCGGCGGCTCCAACGGAACCACCAGCCGCCCTCGTCGATGCTCCGCGAGCCGCGGCCGAGCCCGGGGATGCGGAGCCGGTTGACCCAGTTGCCGGCGATCGTCAGCAGCGCCGGAAGCAGCGTCAGCGCCGCGATCATCGTGAACAGCACCGCCAGCGCTGCGGCCATCGCCACCCCGTAGAGGAAGTTGAGGCCGAGCAGGAACATGCCCAGCAGCGAGATGATCACCGTCACCCCCGCGAAGAGGACGGCGCGGCCGGCGGTGTCGACCGCTTTGATCGCCGCCTGCTGCTTCTCCAGCCCTTCGTCGAGCCCGTTGCGGAAGCGGGTGAGGATGAAGAGGGCGTAGTCGACGCCGACGCCGAGCCCGATCATCGCCGCCAGCACGATCGCGAAGTTGGCGGTGTTGAAGACGTGGGTGCCGAGGGTGACCAGGCTGAGCCCGACGCCGAGCGCGAAGAGGGCGGTGATCAGCGGCAGCCCCATCGCCACCGCCGAGCCGAAGGTGAGGAGGAGGACGATCGCCGCGGCCAGCAGGCCGATCCCGAAGGAGGAATCGCCTTCTTCCTGTTCGGCTTCCTGGATCGTGTTGCCGCCGAGCTGGACTTCGAGGCCGTTGCCCGTCGCTCCCTTGGCGACGGCGATGATTTCCCGCGTCTTTTCCTTGTCCAGCTTGTTGTTGGGGACGTCGTACTGGATCGTCGCGTAGGCGATCTTGCCGTCTTCGCTGATCGCCGCCGCGCCGCCTTTGACGTAGGGGCTGGCGACTTCGCTGACGTGGGGGAACTTTTCGATCTGGGCGAAGACCCCTTCCATCTTCTGCCTCACCGCCGGCGATTCGACCCCCTGGTCGGCCTTGAAGACGATCTGCGCCGCTTCCCCGGACTGCTGCGGGAACCTGTGTTCCAGCAGTTCGAAGGCTTCCTTCGAGTCGGAGGCGGGCAGCTTGAATTCTTCGGTGAAGGCGGCCCCGACCGATCCGGCGATCCCGCCGATCAGGAGCAGGGCGACGATCCAGCCGACGATGACCGTCCTGCGGTGACTGGTGACCCAGGTGGCGAAACGACGCATTGGGATGGCCACCGTACCAATGCCGCAGACGGGGTGTGTGAAGACGCTCACGTCGCGCCCGGGCAATAGATTCTGCGGTGATGCCCGATCCCTCGATCGCCCGCTTCCGCCGGGTAATCAGCTCTGCCTACGCCTCGCTGGAGGCGCGCCGCCAGGAGGTAAACGACCTCAACGTCTTCCCCGTCGCCGACGGCGACACCGGCGACAACATGGCGATGACGCTGCGGGCGGTGATGGAAGAGCTCGACCGCCTCGACGGCCAGTCGGTCGACGAGATGGGGCGGACCGAGCTGGTCCAGGCGCTGGCCCGCGCGGCGCTGATGGGCGCGCGCGGCAACTCCGGCGTCATCCTCAGCCAGATCGTCCGCGGCGCCGCCGAGGAGCTCGCCAGCCGGTCCGGCGAGCTGGTCGACCCGATCCTCGTCGCCGGCGCCTTCGCCCGTGCCGCCGATGCCGCCTACGAATCGGTCCGGGAACCGGCCGAGGGGACGATGCTGACCGTCTTTCGCGAGATGGCCCACTCCCTTGCCCGCCAGCTCGCCCACCTCTCGGCCGACCAGCAGCGGCTGGGCCGAGAGGCCTCGGAAGCCGAGCAGGACGCGGTCCTGGCGCATGTGCTGGAGCGGGCGATCGAAGACGGCGAGCGCGCCGTCGCCCGCACCCCCGAGCAGCTCGAGGTGCTGCGCGAGTCCGGCGTCGTCGACGCCGGCGGCCACGGCCTCGTCCTCATCCTCGCCGGCGTCGTCGCCGGCCTGCGCGGCGACGGGGCGGAGCTGCCCGAGGTCCAGCACCACGAGCCGCCGCGCCGCAGCCTGCCCCACCACGAGGACAGCCGCTATCGCTACTGCACCAACTTCATCGTCTCCGGCAGCGGCCTCAGCAACCGCGAGTACCTGCCGCGGCTGGAGGGGCTCGGCGACTCGGTCCTCGTCGTCGGCGACGACGCCACCCTCAAGGTCCACGTCCACACCGACGAGCCCGAGGCGGCGGTCGCGGTCTTCGACGGGGTGGGGGAGGTGGCCAACCTCGACGTCGCCGACATGCGCGAGCAGGTTGCCGAACGCGACGCGCGGTTGGCCGCCGCCGCCCGCACCGGCGTCGTCGCGGTCGCCGCCGGCGACGGGCTGCAGCGCCTCTTCGGCGAGCTCGGCGCCCACGTCGTCCCCGGCGGCGAGACGCTCAACCCTTCGACCTACGAGCTCCTCGCCGGCATCCACAGCGTCCCCAGCGAGGAAGTCCTCGTCCTGCCCAGCTCCTCGAACGTGGTCATGGCCGCCGAGCGCGCCTGCGAGCTCTCCGAGAAGCCGGCGCGGGTGGTGCCGGCGACCTCGCAGCAGGCGAGCCTGCTGGCGCTGGTCGAGCTCGACCCCGAAGGCTCGTTGGAGGAGAACGCCGCGCGCCTGGAGGAGGCGCTGGGGGGAGTGGGGATCGGCGGCGTCGCCCCGGCCGCCCGGGACGACGCCCAGGGCCGCTTCAGGAAGGGCGACGCGGTCGGCTTCGTCGACGGCGAGATCGTCGCCCACGGCGGCGCCGGCTCGACCCTCGACGAGACCCTGCGACACCTCGCCGCGGGGGCCGAGATCGTCACCGTGATCGCCGGCGAGGGAGCCCCGATCGCCCTGGAGGAGATCGACACCCACGTCCCCGACGGGGTCGAGGTCGAGACCCACGAGGGGGGACAGCCGAGCTGGTGGTGGCTGCTGGCCGCCCAGTAGCGCGCTCCTTCGCCGGTGCCCGCGACCTCGGCCGCGCCGACCTGCTCGACGCCCCGGTCCACTGGCCGCGCCCGAGCGCGCTGGCGGTCGGCCTGGGCTCGCTGAAAGGAATCGGCCCGAAAACCGCCGAAGCCGCCGCCGCGGCCGGCATCCGCACCGTCGGCGACCTCCTCTACCACGTGCCTCGCCGCCATCGGGATCTCAGGATTCGGCAGCTAGGCGACCTCGAGCCCGGCGAGACCGCGACGGTTCTAGTCGAAGTCCAGGGCTCTCAACCCCGCCCCTTCCGCAAAGGCCGCCTGCGCATGGTCAGCGTCAAAGTAGGTGACGAGACGGGCCACGTTCGCGCCACCTGGTTCAACCAGCCCTGGATCGCCTCGAAACTCCTCCCTGGCACCGAGCTCCTGCTCACTGGCAAATACTCCGGCCGCGGTTTCGCAGTTCGTGAATGGGAGCTGGTTGGCCCGCGGGTCCTGTCAGAGGGTGAGGGGGGCGCTGCGGGCGGGGTCGTCCTCGACCCCCCTCACCCTCTGCCACCCGCGGGAGAGACCTCGCTGATGCCCGTTCACCCTGCAACCGAGCAAGTGCGTCCACAGCAGATCCGCGACTGGGTCGAGCAGATAGTTCCCATGGCGAGAAACGTGATCGAGGGGCTGCCGGCCGAGCTGAGAGTTCGGTGGAGGCTGGCGAGTGTCGGTGACGCCTTGTCGACGGTCCATTTTCCGGAGTCGACCGAGGAGCTGGACATCGCCCGCGAGCGCCTTGCCTTCGAAGAGCTGTTCCTGCACCAGGCGCTCCTGGCGACGCGCAAGCGCAGCCACCGCACCGCGCGCCCCGCACCCCGCTTCGGCCCGCCCGGCGAGCTGATCGGCCGCTGGCTCGAGTCGCTGCCCTTCGAGCCGACCGGCGACCAGCTGAAGGCCTTCGACGAGATCGAGGCCGACCTCGACTCCGGCGAGCCGATGCAGCGGCTGCTGATGGGCGAGGTCGGCTCCGGCAAGACCGTCGTCGCCGTCTACTCGATGCTGCGGGCGCTGGAAGCGGGCCACCAGGCGGTGCTGATGGCGCCGACCGAGACGCTGGCGGAGCAGCACGCGATCACCCTCGGCAAGCTGCTCGCCGAAGAGGCGATCCCGTTCTCGCTGCTGACGGGAGCGACGCCGGCGCCGATCCGCCGTCGGGCCCTGAACCAGCTCGCCAGCGGCGAGCTGGGGCTGATCCTCGGCACCCACGCGCTGATCGAGCCGACCGTCCGCTTCGCCCGCCTCGGCCTCTGCGTCGTCGACGAGCAGCACCGCTTCGGCGTCGGCCAGCGCCGCGCCCTCGACGAGAAGGGGGTGGAGGGGATGGCGCCGCACGTCCTCCACATGACCGCGACGCCGATCCCGCGCACGCTCTCGCTGACCGCCTACGGCGACCTCGACGCGACGACGCTGCACGAGCTGCCCGCCGGCCGCCAGCCGGTCGAGACGCGCCTCGTCGCCGAAGAGCAGCGCGGCGAAGCCTTCGAGTTCCTGCGGCGGCGGTTGCGCGAGGGGCGCCAGGCCTTCATCGTCTGCCCGCTGGTGAGCGAGTCGGAGAAAGTAGCCGGCAAAGCCGCCGCGGTCGAGGCCGAGCGGCTGCGGAAGGGTGAGCTGCGGGAGTTCCGGGTCGGCCTTCTGCACGGGCAGATGCACTCGAACGACAAGGCGGAGGCGATGCGCGCCTTCGCCGCCCACGAGACCGACGTGCTGGTCTCGACCACGGTGATCGAGGTCGGGATCGACGTCGCCAACGCGACCGTGATGATCATCGAGGGGGCCGAGCGCTTCGGCGTCTCACAGCTGCACCAGCTGCGCGGGCGGGTCGGGCGCGGCGAGCACCCGAGCCAGTGCCTGCTCTTCGCCGAAGAGGCGGGCGAGCTGGCGCGGCGGCGGCTGCAGGCGGTCGCCGAGACCGGCGACGGCTTCAAGCTCGCCGAGATCGACCTCGAGCTGCGCGGCGAGGGGGAGATCCTCGGCACCCGCCAGAGCGGCCTACCGCGCTTCGCCGTCGCCAAGCTGCCGGAGGACGGCGCGAAGCTGATGGAAGCCCGCCATGAGGTGCTGGCGCTGCTGCGCCGCCACGGCTCCCTCTCCGATCCCGCCCTCGGCCCGCTGCTCGAGGCCGCCCGCAACCGCTTCGGCGCCGGCGCCGCCGATCCGATCCCGCTATGAGCGAAGTGTCCCGGTCATGAGGGTGATCGCCGGCGAGCTGAAAGGGCGGCTCCTGGTCGCTCCCAAGGGCTGGAAGGTCCGCCCGACCTCCGACCGCGTCCGCGAGGCGATCTTCTCGGCCCTCGGCGAGCGCGTCGCCGGTGCCCGCGTCCTCGACCTCTATTGCGGCACCGGCGCCCTGGCGATCGAGGCGCTCTCGCGCGGCGCCGCCTCCGCCGTCCTCGTCGACCGCGACACCCGGCCCGCCCTCGGCAACGTCCAGCGGCTCGGCCTGGAGGAGAAAGCCGAGCTGGTCCGCGCCGACGTGGGCCGCTGGCTCGGCCAGGTTTCGCCCGCGCTTGCAGCGGGAAAGTTCGATCTGGTTTTAGTGGACGCCCCGTATAGACTCGCCGACCGCGTGACCGAGGACCTCGACAACCACCTGCCCCAGCTGCTGAGCGAGGAGGGCCGCGCCGTGATCGAGAGCGGCGCCCGCCGGCCGCTGCGGATCGACTCGCTGGAGCCGCTGCGCCAGCGCCGCTACGGCGCCGCCGACGTCACCATCTATGGAAAGGCGGCGGGATGAGCGAGCGCAACGGGACGGTCGTCTGCCCGGGCAGCTACGACCCGGTCACCAACGGCCACCTCGACATCATCACCCGTACCTCGAACGTCTTCGAGCGTGTCGTGGTCGGCGTCGTCAACAACCCGATCCGCAAGCAGAAAACGCTCTTCACCGCCGAGGAGCGCAAGCAGTTCATCGAGGCGGCGACCGCCGAGCTGCCCAACGTCGAGGTGCAGGTCTTCGCCAACCTGCTGGTCGAGTTCGCCCGTGAAAACCACGCCAAGGCGATCGTCAAGGGCATGCGGGCGATCTCCGACTTCGAGTACGAGTTCGAGATGGCGCAGCTCAACCGCAAGCTCGACCCGGGGATCGAGAGCATCTACGTGATCGCCTCGCCCCATTACAGCTTCCTCTCGTCCACCGGGGTGAAGGAGATGGCCACCTTCGGCGGCGACGTCTCCGACCTCGTTCCACCGGCGGTTGCCACTGCGCTGGCTGACCGCCTGGGCGGCAGGTAGGCTGTGCGAACCGGTCCCGTCCAAGTGGGCGGCGCATTGCAAAAAACGCTCCCCGATAACCCCTTCTTCACCAAAAACCCCGCATACACGTAGGCTTACGACCTGCTAATGGACGTTCTGGTCCTCATAGACAAGCTGGACGATGTCGTCCACAACGCCCGTCCCGTCCCCCTGACGGATCAGGTGCGCGTGGATCGAGAGGAGATCTACGACCTCCTCGATCAGATGCGCGCGACGATCCCGGAGGAGATCAAGCAGGCGCGGTGGATCGTCAAGGAGCGCCAGGAGATGCTGGCCGAGGCCAAACGCGAGGCGGAGCGGATCGTCCGCGAGGCCCGCGAGCAGCAGGCCCGCCTGATCTCCGACGAGGAGGTCACCAAGCAGGCCGAGCGCGCCGCCGACGAGATCGTCGAGGACGCCCGCACCCGCGAGCGCGAAATCCGCCTCGGCGCCGAGGACTACGCCGACGAGATCCTCAACACCCTCGAAGTCAACCTGCAGAAGTTCCTCGCCGCCGTGCAGCGCGGCCGCGACCGCCTCGCCGGGCGCGAGGAGGAACCGCAGCCCGAACTCGACCAGCAGCCCTAAGGGCTACTCGAGCTTCAGGTCTTTGAGCGCGGCCCAGCGGGAGTCGGTGGCCTGCTCGTGCTCGTGGGGGTTGTCGTTGAGCGACTCGCCGCAGACGGGGCAGAGGCCGGCGCAGTCGGGGCGGCAGAGGAAGCGGCTGGGGAGGGCGAGCATCGTGGCGTCGTGGGCCCAGCGGCCGAGGTCGAGCTCGTCGTCGCCGACGTAGGGGCTGGTCAGCTCGGGGTCCTCGGTGCCGTTCTGGGAGACCTCGCGGGCCTCGACGTCGAGGTCGAGCTGGCCCGGTTCGAGGCAGCGCATGCAGGGTCCTTCGAGGTGGACGGGGAAGGCAAGGCGGAAGGCGAAGCCGTTGCTGTGGCGCGAGACGTCGAGTCGCGCCGTCGGCGCCGGCGGGTTGGCCTCGTAGGCCTCGCCGCCGAGCTCGAACGGCTGCAGCGCCACCGGCACCTCCAGCCTCGTGCCCTCCCCATGGGACAGCGAGAGGCGGGAGAGATCGATGATCGTGGTCGGCTCCTGGGCCATTTCCGCACCTCCTCTGGTCGGGACACTTACGATGGACGACTTCCCGACGAGGTTACGAGATGGGCCAATTCCACTGGAAGCCAGATACCTACCTGGAGCTGATCCGCTCCGAGGTCCCCCGCTACGACGAGTTGCAGGAGCAGGCGGTCGCGGCGATCCCCTTTCGGCCCGAGCGGGTGCTGGAGCTGGGGATGGGGACCGGGGAAACGACCCGCCGGCTGATCGAGGCCTACCCAGACGCCTGGGTGATCGGCCTCGACTCGAGTGCAGACATGGTCTTCCGGGCGCGGGAGATCTACGACGACGTGCAGCTGGCGCGGATGGAGGACCCGCTGCCGGAAGGCCCCTGGGACCTGGTGATCGGCGTCCTCTCGATCCATCACCTCCGCTCCGAGCAGAAGAAGAACCTCTTCCGCCAGGTGCGCGAGCAGGCCCGCTCCTTCGTGATCGGCGACATCGTCAAGGCCGGCACGCAGGTCGCCCCGATCGACCCCGACTACGACTTCCCGGAGACCGCCGCCGACCTCGCCGAGTGGTGCGGGGGAGAGGTGACTTGGGAGGCCGACGACCTCGCCGTGGTCCGGGCGGCCTATTAACCGCTACCATCCCGCGACCGATGGCCGTCCCGAAGAAGAGAACTTCCAGCGCGCGCCGCGACAAGCGCCGCGCTCAGCACAAGGCCGGTAAGGCGACGCTGAACCGCTGCCCGCGCTGCCACAGCCCACGGCTGCCGCATCGCGTCTGCCCGACCTGCGGCACCTACGCCGGGCGGGAAGTCGTCGAGCAGCGGATCAGCGACCCGACGGCGTCCCACAGCCACGAGTAGTCGTGGCGCCTGAGCGCCCGGTCACCGTTGCCCTCGACGGCTTCGGCGCCGAGCGGGGCTTCGACGTGCTCGCCGAGGGCGCGCGCCTGGCCGCCGCCGACGGGATCGGCGTGCGGGTCTTCGGACCGCAGCGCGCGCTCGGTCTCGACGGGGCCGAGGGGATCGAGGTCGTCCAGACCTCCGACCACATCGCCAACGACGAGGACCCGGTGCCGGCGGCGCGGGCGAAGAAGGAGGCCTCGGTGGTGCGCGCCGCCCGCGACGTCGCCGAGGGCAACTCGGCGGCGATGGTCAGCTGCGGCTCGACCGGAGCGACGATGGCTGCCGCCACCTTCGGCCTGCGCCGCCTCAGGGGGGTGCAGCGGCCGGCGCTGGCGGTGCAGATTCCGGTGCCCGGCAAGCCCGTCCTCTTCCTCGACGTCGGGGCCAACGTCGAGGTCCGAGCCCAGCACCTGGTCCAGTTCGCCTTCCTCGGCGCCGCTTTCAGCGCCGCCGTCCTCGAGGTCAGCGATCCGACGGTGGGGCTGCTGACCGTCGGCGAGGAGTCGGGCAAGGGCCGCGAGGAGGTGGTCGAGGCGCACCGCCTGCTCGGCCAGGCCCCGGGGATCCGCTTCGCCGGCAACGTCGAGGGGCGCGACCTGCCCGCCGCGACGGTCGACGTCGTCGTCACCGACGGCTTCACCGGCAACGTCTCGCTGAAGCTGCTCGAGGGCACCGCGAAGACGGTCGCCACCGCGGTCGGCGACGCCGCCCGCTCCAACCCGCTCGCCGCCCTCGGCGGCCTGATGTTGAAGCCGGCCCTGAACGGCCTGCGGCACGAGCTGCACCCGGACACCACCGGCGGCGCGATCCTGCTCGGCCTGCGCGGGATCGCCGTCGTCGGCCACGGCAGCTCCGGCCCGGAGGGGATCGCCAACGCCGTCCGCCTCGCCGCCCGCTGCGCCGAGGTCGACGCGGTCGGCCGCACCGCGGCGCTGCTCGCCGAGGGCGGCGCGGGGCGCGGGGCGCTCGCCGCCGGCGACGATGCCTGAGGGCGCCGTGATAAACAAAGCCAGGCAATGACGCGCGACGAAGTGCTGACCCTGGTTCGCGAGCACCTCGCCGAGGAGCTCGAAGTCGACATCGAGCGGATCGACGAGGGGACCCGGTTCAAGGACGACCTCGACGCCGATTCGCTCGATCTCTACGAGCTGGTGATGGAGCTGGAGGACCGCTACGGCGTCACCGTCAGCGAGGAGCAGGCCACCCACATCAAGACGGTGGGCGACGCCGTCGGCTTCGTGCTGGAGCACGCGCCGGCCTGAGCCGTTGGCGGTAGACCCCGACTCGCCGGTTGCTGGCCTCGCGGCGCTGATCGACGAGCTTCCCGACGACCTGCGCAAGCAGGCGCTCACCCACTCCTCCTGGACCGAGCGCCGGGTCGACTCCTACGAGCGGCTCGCCTTCCTCGGCGACAGCGTCCTCGCCCTCACCGTCGCCGCCCGCGTCTTCGAGGAATTCGAGAGCCGCGCCGCCGGCGGCCTGACCAAGATCCACAACCAGGCGGTCAGCGGCGTCGCTTGCGCCGAGGTCGGGATGCGGCTCGGGGTGCCGGACATGCTGCGGGCCAACGAGCCCGAGGCGGTCGTCGCGGCGATCCCGGCCGAAGCCCTGCTGGAAGGCGGCCGGCCGCTTCCGGAGGCGACCGAGGCGCTGATCGGCGCCTGCTACGTCGCCTTCGGCTTCGAGCGCACCGCCGCGGCGGTGGTGGCGGCGTTCGCGCCGCGGATCGAGCTCGCGGCCGAGACGCGGATCGACTTCAAGTCGGCTCTGCAGGAGCTCTTGGCCCAGCGCGGAGCGCGCGTAACCTATGAGGTGATCGCGGCGACGGGACCCCCGCACCGGCGAACCTTCGAGGTCGTCGCGATCGTCGACTCCGAGCAGGTCGGGACGGGGAAAGGGCGCAGCAAGAAAGCAGCCGAGCAGGTCGCCGCCGAGGAGGCTTTGGCGCATCTTGGGGGTTAATCGAGCTGCTGTTGCGTCCGAGCCGGCCGCGAATCTGGTGGGCGATGCGAGGAGCGCGTAGATGTACCTGAGATCGATCTCGATGAAGGGGTTCAAGTCGTTCCCGGAGCGGACGACGCTCGAGTTCTCCCCTGGCGTCAGCGTGATCGTCGGCCCCAACGGCTCCGGCAAGAGCAACATCACCGACGCCGTCCTCTGGGCGCTCGGCGAGCAGAGCCCGGGGGCGATCCGCGGCGCCTCGATGCAGGACGTGATCTCCGCCGGCGGCAAGGGGATCAGCCAGCGCCGCGCCGCCGAAGTCGAGGTCGTGATCGACAACTCCGACGGCCGCGCCGCCAGCGAGTTCTCCGAGATCGCGGTCGAGCGCCGGCTCGACCGCGAGGGCGACAGCGGCTACCGCCTCAACGGCGCCCGCTGCCGCCTCGCCGACGTCACCGACGTCCTCTCCGACACCAACCTCGGCCGCGAGATGCACTCGGTGATCAGCCAGGGCCGGGTGGAGACGATCGTCCACTCGAAGCCGCGCGAGCGGCGGCTGCTGGTCGAGGAGGCGGCCGGGCTCGGCAAGCACCGCAAGCGCCGGCGCCGGGCCGAGCTGAAGCTGCGCTCGGCCCGCGACAACCTCGACCGCGCCCTCGATGTCGAGCGCGAGGCGCGGGCGCGCCTGCGGCCGCTGAAGCGCCAGGCGCAGGCGGCCGAGCTGGGCGCGCGGATCGAACGCGAGGAGCTGGGGTTGCGGGCGCAGCTCGTCTCCGAGGAGCTGCGCTTCGGCGCCGACCGCGCCGAAGCGGCCGAAAAGGCGGCGGCGAAGGCGCGCGCGGTGCGCGGGAAGCTGGAGGAGCGGCTGGGTGAGGTCTCGAAGCGCCGCACGGCCGCCGAGGAGCGCTTCGCCGCCCGCGACCGCGAGCGGACCCAGGCCTGGGGCCTCCTGACGAAGCTGCGCGGCGAGCAGGAGCGGGTCGCGGTGCGGGTCGCCAAGCTCTCCAGCCGCGAGACCGAGCTGGAGGCCGGGCTGGAGGGCCTGCGCGCCGAGCTCGGGCCGCTGACGCTCGACGTCGGACCGGGATCGGCTCCGGGCGAGCGGGCGCGCAAGCTGGAAGAGGAGCTGGGGGAGATCGACGCCGGGCTGCGCACGGCGAGCGAGGGCCTGGCGACCGCCCGTTCCTCCGACGCGGCCGAGTCGGCCCGCGAGGCGGCGCTGGGCGACGTCCGCGCCGGCGCCGAACGCGCCTCCCGCCACGCCCGCCGCGCCGAGGGCCTGCTCGGCGAGCGCCACCGCGAGGCCCTGCGCGCCCGGGTCGCCGCCGGCGAGGCGCTGCTCGACGACGTGCGCGGAGCGCTCAAAGCCGCCGAAGCCGCCGGGGCGGCGATTCGTTCCCGGGTCGAGCGGATCGAGCGCAAGGTGGTCGGCGGCCAGGACGACGGCGACGAGATCGCCGAGGAGCTGCGGCGCTGCTCGCAGCAGGAGTTCGAGCTGCAGGCGGAGATGAAGGAGACCTCCGACGAGCTGACCCGGGCCGAGGTCGAGGCCGCCCACCTCGGCGATCGCCGCGCCGAGGCCGCGCGCGAGCTGGCCTCGATCGCCGAGCGGCTCGGCGAGGAGATCCCGCCCGCGGAGGAGGCTCTCAGCGACGAGGCGCGGGCCGAGATCGACAAGCGTTTGGAGCGGCTGGAGCGGCGGCGGGCGCAGATCGGCCCGGTCAACCCGCTGGCCGAGCGGGAGTACGACGAAGCGCGCGAGCACGTCGAGGCGCTGCAGACCCAGCGCGAGGACATCGAGCGCTCGATGCGCGAGCTGGAGTCGCTGATCCGCGACATCGACGAGGAGATCGAGCGCGCCTTCGAGGAGACCTTCGAGGCGACCGCGAAGAACTTCGAGGAGATGGTCGCCCACCTCTTTCCGGGTGGGCGTGGGCGGCTGCGCCGGGTCAGCCTGCGGCCGGTGCGCGACGACGAGCGCCCCGCCGGCGAGCAGGAGGCGCCGACCGACGCCGAGCCCGAGCCCGAGGTGGAGGAAGAGGAGCGTGACGAGCTCGGGGTCGAGATCGAGGTCACCCCGGCCGGCAAGTCGATGCGCAAGCTCTCGCTGCTCTCGGGCGGCGAGAAGTCGCTGGTGGCGCTGGCCTTCGTCTTCGCCGTCTTCCTCGCCCGGCCCTGCCCCTTCTACATCCTCGACGAGGTCGAGGCGGCCCTCGACGACGCCAACATCGACCGCTTCCTGCAGCTGATCCGCCGCTTCTCCGACCGCGCCCAGTTCGTCATCGTCACCCACCAGAAACGGACGATGGACGCCGCCGACGTCCTCTACGGGGTCAGCATGGGGGGGGACGGCGTCACCAAAGTGGTTTCCAGACGGCTGCCGCGCGAAGTGGAAGAGGACTCCGAGGACGAGGGAGAATCTCCGGGGCTTTCTGCCGTGGCGTAGAGGAGGGGACGGGTGCCCCTCTCCAGACACCACTCGCTATGGCTCGTGGTTGAGTGTCTGGCGAGGGGCACCCGCCCCCTCCTGCGACACGATCTAAAGGCTCGGTAGCTTTCTCGCTCATGGCTACCAGCTGGCAGGAGATCGTTGACCTTGGGGCGCGGAGTCCTTCAGCAGTAGCTACTGCAGAGGAGGAGGCGCCGGAGGAGCGGAGGGGGGTCTTTCGGCGGCTGCGGGAGAGCCTTTCCAAGAGCCGGCAGGCGCTGGCCGAGGAGATCTCGGCGAGCTTGTTCGACCGGATCGACGACGAGACCTGGGAGCTGTTGGAGGAGGCGCTGATCCTCGCCGACGTCGGCGCTCCGACCACGGCGGCCGTCGTCGAGCGGCTCGAGCAGGAGGTCGAGTCCGGCGCTGTCCCGATGGACGGGGTCGCCGTCCGCGACCGCCTGATCGAGATCCTCGCCGAGGTCGCGAACACGGGGCGCGCCCCGATCGACCTCAGCGGCGAGCCGGCGATCCTGATGATGGTCGGCGTCAACGGCACCGGCAAGACGACGACGATCGGCAAGATCGCCTGGCACCTGAGCAAGGAGATGGGCCTCTCGGTCGTCCTCGCCGCCGCCGACACCTACCGCGCCGCCGCCGCCGAGCAGCTCGAAACCTGGGCCGAGCGCGCCGGCGCCGAGCTCGTACGCGGCGAAGAGGGGGCCGACCCCGGCGCGGTCGCCTACGACGCGATCAACGCCGCCCGCGCCCGCGGCGCCGACGTCGTCATCGTCGACACCGCCGGCCGTCTCCACACCCAGGGCAACCTGATGGACGAGCTGACCAAGGTCCACCGGGTGATCTCGAAGCAGATCCCCGACGCCCCGCACGAGACGCTGATCTCGATCGACGCGACCACCGGCCAGAACGGCCTGCGCCAGGCGAAGGTCTTCTCCGAGGCGGTCGCGGTCGACGGCGTCGTCCTCACCAAGCTCGACGGCACCGCCCGCGGCGGCATCGCCCTGGCGATCGCCTCCGACCTCGGCATCCCGGTGAAGCTGATCGGCGTCGGCGAGACGCTCGAGGACCTGCGCCCGTTCGACCCGGGCGACTACGCCGAGGCCCTGCTCGCCGAGTAGCCCGTCGGCGAGTCTCTAAGCTGCTCGGGCATGTTCGACCAGCTCTCCGAACGCCTGCAGTCGACCCTCTCCGACGTCCGCTCGCGCGGCAAGCTGAGCGAGTCCGACGTCGACTCGGCGATGCGCGAGATCCGCCTCGCCCTGCTCGAGGCCGACGTCAACTTCAAAGTCGTCAAAGCCTTCACGAAGACGCTGAAGGAGCGCTGCCTGGGCTCCGACGTGCTGGAGAGCCTCGATCCCGGCCAGCAGGTGGTGAAGATCGTCGACGAGGAGCTGGCCTCGCTGATGGGCGGCACCGGCTCGGAGCTGGCGATGGCCTCCAGCGGCCCGACCGTGATCCTGATGGCCGGCCTGCAGGGCTCCGGCAAGACGACCGCCTGCGCCAAGCTCGCCAAGTTCTTCGACAAGCAGGGCAAGGACGTGGCGCTCGCCGCCTGCGACGTCTACCGGCCCGCCGCGGTCGAGCAGCTGGTGACGATGGGCGGCCGCGCCGGCGCCCACGTCTACGAGCGCGGCACCGACGCCGACCCCGTCGAGATCGCCTCCTGGGCGCTCGACGAAGCGCGCGCCGAGCGCCGCGACGTGCTGATCGTCGACACCGCCGGCCGCCTTCACGTCGACGACGACCTGATGGCCGAGCTGGCGCGGATCCGCAAGCAGACCAGGCCCCACGACGTCCTCCTCGTCGTCGACGCGATGACCGGCCAGGACGCCGTCGGCGTCGCCGAATCCTTCGCCGCGGTGGCCGAGTTCGACGGCGTGGTGATGACCAAGCTCGATGGCGACGCCCGCGGCGGCGCCGCCCTCTCGGTCAAAGCCGTCACCGGCAAGCCGATCCTCTTCGCCTCGACCGGGGAGAAGATCGAGGACTTCGACAAGTTCCACCCCGACCGCATGGCCCAGCGCATCCTCGGCATGGGCGACGTCCTCAGCCTGATCGAGAAAGCCGAGCAGCAGGTCGACGAGAAGGAAGCCGAGGAGCTGCAGGAGAAGATGCGGCGCGACCAGTTCACCCTCGAGGACTTCCTCACGCAGATGAAGCAGCTCCGCAAAATGGGGCCGCTGAGCGGGATCATCGGGATGCTGCCGGGGATGGGGGCGATGAAGCAGCTGAAGAACGCGCCGCTCGACGAAAGAGAGCTGGACCGAGTCGAGGCGATCATCCTCTCGATGACCCCCCAGGAGCGGGCCCACCCGGGGCTCATCAACGGCTCCCGCCGCAAACGGATCGCCAACGGCTCCGGGACCAAGGTCCAGCAGGTAAACCGGCTGGTCAAGCAGTTCGACCAGATGAAAGTGATGATGAAGTCGATGGCCAACGGGCGGATGCCGACGCCGCAGGAGATGGCCCGGCTGGCGGGCGGCGCACAGCGCCCGAAGGTCCGCAGGCGCTAACCTGCCGCACTCTTATGGCAGTCCGAATCAGACTCAGACGCGTGGGTTCGAAGAAGAACCCGATCTGGCGCATCGTCGTCGCCGACAAACGCTCGCCGCGCGACGGGCGGACGATCGAGACGATCGGCCAGTACAACCCGCAGACCGAGCCCTCGACGATCGTGATCGACGAGGAGCGCGCGCGCCACTGGCTAGAGCACGGCGCCCAGCCGTCGGAGACGGTGGCGGGCCTGCTGCGCACCAAGGGCATCAAGGCCTCCGGCAGCTAGCCGGTCTCGCCATGACGGAGCTGCTCGAGTTCCTCGTCAAGGCCCTCGTCGAGGAGCCGGAGGCGGTCGTGGTCGAGGAGCTCGAGGAAGACGGCGACCTCGTCTACGAGATCAGCGTCGCCGAGGGCGACCTCGGCCGCGTGATCGGCAAGGGCGGGCGGATCGCCAACGCGATCCGGACGATCGCCAAGGCGGCCGCGGTGCGGATCGACCGGCGCGTGATCGTCGACATCCTCGACTGAGCGCGGCGGGCGCCGCGTGAGACTCGACGTCTTCACCCTCTTCCCGGAGGCCTTCGACTGGTTCCGGTCGCAGCGCTCGGTCCGCAACGCGCTGCGCGAGGGCAACGAGCTCCGCCTCTTCGACTACCGCGAGACGACGCCGCTCGGCGCCGGCCAGGTCGACGATTCCCCCTACGGCGGCGGGGCGGGGATGGTGCTGCGGGTCGACGTCGTCGACGCCGCCCTGCGCGCCGCCTACGGCGAAGGGCCGCGGCCGCGGATCGTCCTGCTCACGCCGACCGGGCGGCTGCTCGACGACCCGATCGCCGACGAGCTGGTCGCCGAGCCGCACGTGGCGCTGCTCTGCGGCCGCTACGAGGGCTTCGACGACCGCATCCACCGGCACCTCGCCGACGACGAGCTCTCGATCGGCCGCTACGTCCTCGCCGGCGGCGAGCTGCCGGCGATGGTGGTCGCCGACGTGCTGATGCGCAAGCTGCCCGGCGCCCTCGGCCACGCCGACTCGGCGGCCGAGGAGTCCTTCAGCCAGGGGCTGGAGGGGATGCCCGAGTATCCGCACTTCACCCGTCCGCCCAGCTACCGCGGCTGGGAGGTGCCCGAGATCCTGCTCTCCGGCGACCACGAGAAGGTGCGCGAGTGGCGCCTCGAGCGCAGTCGCGAACGGGCGGAGGAGTTCGAAGCCCGCGATTCTCAGCCTTCGTGAGGACGCGCTTAAGGTCGGTCTTAGGCCCTTTTGGCTACCATTCCGCGACCGCGCGGTTCCCGCACTGGGTCCGGCGGTTTTTTCTCGTCAAATGAGCTCCGTAATCGACAGCATCGAGCGCGCCCAGCTGAAGCAGGGGCTGCCCAACTTCGACCCGGGCGATCGCGTCCGCGTCCACTTCCAGGTGGTCGAGGGCAACCGCAAACGGATCCAGGTCTTCGAGGGCGTCGTCCTGCGCCGACAGGGCTCCGGCGTGCGCGAGACCTTCACCGTGCGCAAACAGTCCTTCGGCGTCGGCGTCGAGCGGACGTTCCCGCTGCACTCGCCGAAGATCGAGAAGCTCGAGGTGGCGGCGCGCGGGGACGTGCGGCGGGCCAAGCTCTACTACCTGCGCGGCCGCATCGGCAAGGCCGCGCGCGTCGCCGAGCGACGCTGGGGCATCGACGACGACGTCGTCGCGGCGCCGGCGGCAGCAGCGGACGCGTCCACCGCGGTCGACGCCGAGGGCGTCAGCCAGGAGGAGGCCGAGACGGTCGCCGTCCCGCTCGAGGCGGAGGGCGGCGAGGAGAGCGCCGAGACTCCCGAGCCCGAGGCCACCGAGAGCGAGGAGGCCGCAGAGCCCGAGGCGCCCGCCGAGGAGCCCGAGGCCGCGGCGGAGACCGACACTGGGGCGGAGGCGGACGCGGAAGCGCCCGAGGCCGGGGAGACCGAGGACAGCTCAGCGCCCGAGGACGCCGAGGACGAGGAGCCGGCGGCAGCCGGTGCCTCCGACGAGGACTCGGCAGCCTGAAACTCCGGATCCCGAAGCCGAAGACCAAAGGCGGCGGGCTCATCGAGTTGGCCGTCATCGTCGCGCTGGCCCTGGGCCTGGCGCTGGCGATCCAGGCCTGGATCGTCAAGCCGTACCAGATCCCCTCCGAATCGATGGAGCCGACGCTCGACGTCGGCCAGCGGGTCCTCGTCAACCGCTTCATCTACCACTTCCAGAACCCCGAACCCGGCGACATCGTCGTCTTCCACCCGCCCGCCGGCGCCGACAATGGCACGGCCGAATGCGGCGTGCAGCCGAAAAAAGGCGAACCGTGCCCCAAGCCGACGCCGGAAGAGTCGAGCCAGAACTTCATCAAGCGGATCGTCGCCGGCCCCGGCGACACCCTCTCGATCAAAGAAGGGCACCCGGTCGTCAATGGCGTCGAGAAGAAAGACGAGCCCTACATCAACCCCTGCGGGCCGGACGCGGAAATCTGCGACATGCCGAAAGCGATCAAGATTCCGCCGAACATGTACTTCATGATGGGCGACAACCGTGGAGCGAGCGACGACAGCCGTTTCTGGGGCCCCGTCCCCAAGGAATGGATCATCGGAGAGGCCTTTGCCACCTACTGGCCCCCCGACCGCATCGGCACCCTCTAAGCCTGCCAAGGGCAAGATCCACCGGCGCCGCCTGGCGCGCAGCCGCCGCCTGTTCGCCTTCGACCGCGGGCTCGGCAGCCGTTACGTCGCCGGGACCGACGAGGCCGGCCGCGGTTGCCTCGCGGGCCCGCTGGTCGCCGCCGCGGTGCTGATCGACTACGAGCGCCTCTCGCATTCCGACCGCCGCGCCCTCAGCGGCCTGCACGACTCCAAGCAGATGACCGAGGAGCGGCGGCTGGAGATGTACCCGTGCGTGCTGCGGGCGGCCGAGCGAGTGAGCGTGGTGGTGCGCTGCGCCGCCGGGATCGACCGCCGTGGCCTGCACGTGACCAACATCGAAGCGCTCTCGCTGGCGCTGGAGCGGCTGGCGCTGCCAGAGGGGGAGGCGATCGCCCTCGTCGACGGCTTCCGCCTGCCCCGCTGCGCGGTCCCGCACCGGCCGGTGATCCAGGGCGACGGCACCAGCGCCGCGATCGCCGCCGCCTCGGTGGTGGCCAAGGTCACCCGCGACCGCTACATGCGCGAGGTCGCCGGCCAGCACCCGGGCTGGGGCTTCGAGGAGCACGTCGGCTACTCGACCCCCGAGCACCGTCAGGCGATCGAGGAGCTTGGGATCTCGCCGCTGCACCGCAAGTCGTTCCAGTCGGTGGCGTATTCCCAGCTCGAGCTGGGGTAACCGAACCCTCCTAGAAGGCGCCCTTGACGTAATCGACGTGGGCCGCCCGGTCGTGGCGGTCGAGGGTGACGCCGACGGCGTCGAAGCGGATCTCGTCGTAGGGCGGCAGGTCGCGCCGCTCCGACATCCAAGCGGTGGCGAGGCGGCGGATGCGGCGCTGCTTGCGGGCGTCGATCGAGAGGATCGGACGCTCCGGACCGAACGAGGTGCCCTCGCGCGCCGCCTTCACCTCGATGAAGACGAGCGTGCGCCCGTGGCGGGCGACGACGTCGAGCTCGCCGTAGCGGGTGCGGGCGTTGCGCGCGACGATCTCCCAGCCGGCGGCGGCCAGCTTTGCGGCGACGAAGTCCTCGGCGATCTGGCCGGTGCGGCGGCGGGCGACGGTCATCTCCCGCCTAAGTAGGTGGAAGTCCCAAACTCTCCCCACCTCTGGCGCAAAGAATTTCCAATCTGCGCGCCACGCGTGCGACCTGGCTCCTTAGCGTCGCCTCCGTGCTCGCCACCGCCAGGACCTTCACCCTCGACGGCATCTCCGCCCGCCCGGTGCGGGTGGAGGTGGACGTCCACCGCGGCCTGCCGAACTTCGCGATCGTGGGATTGCCCGACGCGGCGGTGCGGGAGGCGCGGGAGCGGGTCCGCGCCGCCCTGGTCAACTGCGGCTTCGAGTTCCCGCTGCGGCGGATCGTCGTCAACCTGGCGCCGGCCAGCCTGCGCAAGGCCGGCCCGGGGATGGACCTGGCGATCGCGGCGGCGCTGCTGAGCGCCTCCGGCCAGCTCGAGTGGGAGGGCCTGGCGCGGGTGGCGCTGGTGGGGGAGCTGGCGCTGGACGGCTCGACGCGTCCGGTGCAGGGGGCGCTGGCGATGGCCGAGGCGGCGCGGGAGGGCGGGGCGGAGGCGATCGTGCTGCCGGCCGAGAACGGCCCCGAGGCGGCGCTGGCGGAAGGAGTCGGCGTGATCGCGGTCGAGGCGCTGGGGCAGCTTCCGGCGCTGGTCGCGGGCGAGTGGGAGCCGCCGCGGCCCGAGCCGCTCCCGCTGCGGCTCGACGCGACCGCGGGGGCACCGGACCTCGCCGACCTGCGCGGGCAGCCGCATCTGCGCCACGCGCTCGAGGTGGCGGCCGCGGGCGGCCACAGCCTGCTGATGGTCGGCCCGCCCGGCGCCGGCAAGTCGCTGGCGGCGAGCCGGCTGCCGTCGATCCTGCCACCGCTGGCGCCGGCCGAGGCGCTCGAGGTGGCGCGGATCGCCAGCGCCTGCGGGCGGCTCGGACCGGAGCTGCCCGGCGGCCGCCCGTTCCGGGCGCCGCACCACACGATCAGCGCCGCAGGCTTGATCGGCGGCGGCACGCCGCCGCGACCCGGCGAGGCGACGCTCGCCCACCGCGGCGTCCTCTTCCTCGACGAGCTCTGCGAGTTCAGGCGCGACGCGCTGGAGGCGCTGCGGGCGCCGCTGGAGGCCGGCGAGGTCTCGATCGCCCGCGCCGGCGGCCGGCGCAGCCTGCCCTGCCGCTTCATGCTGGTCGCCGCCGCGAACCCGTGCCCGTGCGGGCGGGGCGAGACCGACCCGGACTGCTCCTGCGCGCCCTTCGACGTCCAGCGCTACCGGGGGAAGCTGAGCGGCGCCCTGGCGGACCGGCTCGACATCCTCGCCGCCGTGCGCCAGCCGGGTGCGGCCGAGATCGGCGGGCCGCCCGGCGAGCCCTCGGCGGCGGTGCGCGAGCGGGTCTGCGCGGCGCGCGAGCGCCAGGAACTGCGCCTCGGCCCCGGCCGCTGCAACGCCGAGATGAGCCCGGCGGAGGCGCGGGCCTGCCGGCTCGGCCCCGCCGCCGCCTCGCTGCTGGCCGAGCTCTACGCGCGCCAGCGCCTCAGCGGCCGCGCCCACGACCGCACGCTGCGGCTGGCGCAGACGCTCGCCGACCTGGCCGGGGTCGAGGAGATCGGGGAGGAGCAGATGGCCCAGGCGCTGCAACTGCGGAGGCGGGACCATGGCTGAGCCGCTCGCCTGCCTCGAATGCCTGCGTCGCTCCTGGCTCTTGGCGGCGCTCGGTCCCTACGTGGAGAAGATCGCCACCGGCGAGCCCGGCTCACGCTCGCCGGAACTGCTGCGGCTCTCGAACGAGGACCTGGTCGAGGTGGCGGCGCCGAAGGTGGCGGCGCAGATGCTGGCGCGGATCGAGGCGCTCTCGGAGCGGCATCTGGTCGAAGAGCTGGCGCTGGCGGAGTGCTGGGCCTGCTGCCGCCACGGCGACCTCTACCCGACCTCGCTGCGCGACGCCGCCGACGCGCCCTGGGTGCTGATCGGTCGCGGCGATCCGGCGCTGCTCGACGGACTGGAGCTCCACGAAGCGGTGACGGTCGTCGGCGCCCGCCGCGCCACCGCCTACGGACGTGAGGTCGCCCGCGAGTTGGGGCGCGAGCTGGCGAGCGCCGGCATGGTCGTCGTCAGCGGCCTCGCCTTCGGCATCGACGCCTGCGCTCACCGCGGCGCCCTCGACGGCGGCCGCACGATCGCCGTCCTCGGCTGCGGCCCCGACGTTCCCTATCCGGCGTCGAATCGCTCGCTCTGGCGGCGGATCTGCGAATCCGACCTCGTCGTCTCCGAGCTGCCGCCCGGCGCCACGCCCTGGCGCTGGACCTTCCCCGCCCGCAACCGGATCATGGCCGCGCTGGCGGGGATGACGGTGGTCGTCGAGGCGGCCGCCCGCTCCGGCTCGCTGATCACCACCGACCTCGCCGCCGACCTCGGCCGCGACCTGGGAGCGGTGCCCGGTCCCGTCACCTCCCGCGCCTCCGCCGGCCCCAACAACCTCCTCGCCGGTGGCGCCTGCGTCGTCCGCGACGCCCAGGACGTCCTCGACGCGATGCTAGGGCCCGGCCGTCGGCGGATCGAGCGGCGCGGCCCGAGCCTCGACCCCGACCTCGAAGCCGTTCTCGCCGCCGTCGAGGCCGGCAGCTCGAGCTGCGACGCCGTCGCCGCCGCAACCGGCCTCTCCGGCCCCGCCGCGGCCGCCGCCCTCGCCCGCTTGGAGCTGCTCGGCTCCGTCGCCTGCTCCAGCCTGGGTTCCTACTCGCGCACCCTGGGATCTTCTCCGGGCGGTCTCCCTGTCTAGGCTGACGCCCGTGACTTCCGACCGCGTCCCCGCCGTCCTCTCGATCGCCGGTTCCGATTCCGGGGGTGGCGCCGGCATTCAGGCCGACCTGAAGGCGTTCGCGCGGGTCGGGGTGCATGGGATGACGGCGATCACGGCGATCACGGCGCAGAACACGGTGGGGGTGGAGGCGGTGCAGGCGATCTCGCCGCGGATCGTCGTCGCGCAGGTGCGGGCGGTGGCCGAGGACATCGGCGTCGACGCGGTGAAGATCGGGATGCTGGGGACGGCGGAGACCGTGGAGGCGGTGGTCGAGGCGCTGGCGTTCGTGGGCGAGGAGCCGGTCGTGATCGACCCGGTGATGGTCGCCGAGAGCGGGGCCGTGCTGCTCGACGACGACGCGCGCGGGGCATTGGTCGAGCGGCTGCTGCCGCTGAGCGCGATCGCCACCCCCAACATCCCCGAGGCGCGGGTGCTGACCGGCCTCGGCGAGGAGGCGAGCCAGGAAGAGCTGGCGCGGGCCGTGGTCGCGCTCGGCCCCCGCGCGGCCGTCGTCACCGGGGGACACAGCGAGGACGTGGTCGACCTCTTCTTCGACGGCGAGCAGGGGGTCGAGATCCCCGGCGAGCGGTACCCGGACGGCGCTGCCCACGGCTCCGGCTGCACCCACTCCTCTGCCCTGGCGGCGTTTCTCGCCCGCGGCGAGGAGCCGCTCGCGGCGGCGCGCAAAGCACGCGAGATCGCCTCCGCCGCGGTCGGGGCCGGCCTCCGCGATCTCGGCGCGGGGCCGGGTCCCGTCGACGTCCTCGGCCTCGAATGACCAAGTTGGTCATCCAGGGCGCCAAAAGGGCGCACTCGTCGCCTCGGCCCCCTCAGTAGATTTCGACGCCATGAGCAGCAACGGCGACACCGCGACCAAGCTTCCCCGTCCCCGCTCGGCGGCCGTCTTCGACGGCCCCGACCGCGCTCACTCGCGCGCCTACATGAAGGGGATCGGGTTCGACGACGAGGCGCTGCGCCGGCCGACGATCGGGATCGCCAACACCTGGACCGAGGCGATGCCCTGCAACTTCCACCTGCGCGGCCTCGCCGAGCACGTCAAAGCCGGTGTCCGCGCCGCCGGCGGCACGCCGATGGAGTTCAACACCGTCGCCGTCTCCGACGGGGTGACGATGGGGACCCAGGGGATGAAGGCCTCGCTGGTCAGCCGCGAGGTGATCGCCGACTCGATCGAGCTGATGGCGCGCGGCTACCAGTTCGACGCGCTCGTCGCCCTCTGCGCCTGCGACAAGACGATCCCGGGCTGCGCGATGGCGATGGCCCGGCTCGACGTGCCCTCGGTCCTGCTCTACGGCGGCTCGATCGCCCCCGGCCACTGGCACGGTCGCGACGTCACCATCCTCGACATCTTCGAGGCGATCGGCGCCCACAACGCCGGCGACATGAGCGACGAGGAATTGCACGAGCTCGAGGGCGTGGCGAGCCCCGGTGCCGGCGCCTGCGGCGGTCAGTTCACCGCCAACACGATGGCCTGCGCCTTCGAGGCGCTCGGGATCAGCGCCGGCGGCTCGGCGATGGTCCCGGCCGAAGACGACGACAAGGCCACCGTCGCCGAGAAGATCGGCGAGCTGGTGATCAACGTCCTCGCCGAGGACCTGCGCCCGAGCAGGATCATCACCCGCGAGTCGCTGGAAAACGCGATCGCCTGCGTCTGCGCCTCGGGTGGCTCGACCAACGGGGTCCTGCACCTGATCGCGCTCGCGCACGAGCTCGGGATCGAGCTGACGCTGGATGACTTCGAGCGGATCTCCCGCGGGACGCCGCTCTTCGCCGACCTCAAGCCGGGCGGGCGCTTCGTCGCCACCGACCTCTACGCCGCCGGCGGCGTGCCGGTGATCCTCAAGCGCCTCGCCAAGGCGGGGATCCTGCACGGCGAGGCGATCACGGTCACCGGTCGCACGATCGGCGAGGAGGCCGCGGCGGCTTCCGAGGCGCCGGGCCAGGAAGTCGTGCGCGCGGTCGAGGACCCGCTGAAGCCCGAAGGCGGGCTGGCGATCCTGCGCGGCAACCTCGCGCCCGAAGGCGCGGTGGTCAAGGTCGCCGGTACCGAGCGCCGCCAACAGACCGGTCCCGCCCGCGTCTTCGAGTCCGAAGAGGAGTGCTTCCGCGCCGTCAAGGAGCAGCGGATCAATCCCGGTGACGTCGTCGTCATCCGCAACGAGGGCCCGGTCGGCGGCCCGGGGATGCGCGAGATGCTGCAGGTGACGGCGGCGATCGTCGGCGAGGGCCTTGGCGAGAGCGTGGCGATGGTCACCGACGGCCGCTTCTCCGGCGCCACCCGCGGCCTGATGATCGGCCACGTCGCCCCCGAGGCGGCCAGGGGCGGCCCGATCGCGGCTATCCGCGAGGGCGACGAGATCACCGTCGACATCGACGAGCGCCGCCTCGACGTCGCCCTCTCCGACGAGGACATCGCCCAGCGGGTCGCCGCATACCGGCAGCCCGAGCCGCTCTATGACCGCGGCGTCATGGCCAAGTACGCGGCGACGGTGTCCTCAGCGGCGAAAGGCGCCATCACTTGAGCCGCGATTGGTGAGTTCGGGTCGCTATAGGGACCACGACTCACCAATCGTCAACCAACTGCAGTGTCCTGCGCCGCCCGGAGAGGTTGCGAGGACTCGATGAACTCTTCGAGCAGGGGGTTGAAGCGGGCCGGCCGCTCGAGCTGAGGCAGGTGCCCGGTGCGCTCGAAGATCTCCAGCCGCGACTGCGGGATCAGCCGGTGGTATCCCAGCGCGCCCTCGACCGGGACGATCTGGTCGTTGAGGCCCCAGACGACCATCGTCGGGATCTCGATCTCCGGCAGGCGCTCGCGGGTGTCGTAGCCCCAGATCGCCGCCAGCGCATCGGAGAACCCGGGGGCCTGCAGCCCCGGGCGCACCTGCTCGGCGAGCAGCTCCGGCCGCAGCTTGTTGGGGTTGCGGAAGAGCCGGCCGAAGGCGAGCTTGCGACCGCGCGGCCGGGTCCAGTAGAAACGCCGTTCGCCGCTGAGCATGGGAATCGCCGCCTTGAAGATGCGGGCTGCCGCGTCGAGCGAGCGACCCTCCCACTCGGCGAAGCTGATGCCGGCCGCGGAGATCAAGACCAGGCGGTCGAAGCGCTCGGGCTCGTCGATCACCGCCTCGGTGGAGATGAAGCCGCCCATCGAGTTGCCGACCAGCGCCGCCACCCGGTCGATTCCCAGCCGCTCGCAGAAGTCGTGGATCAGGCGGCCGTAGTTCGGCATCGTGATCTCCCACGACGGCATCGGGCTGTCGCCGAAGCCCGGCAGGTCGAGCGCGATCGCCCGGTAGCCACGGCCGAAGTAGGGGAGGTTCTCGAGCCAGTTGCGCCAGCAGCCGGCGATGCCGTGGACGAAGAGGATCGGTTCGCCCTCGCCGATCTCGGCGTAGTTGACCGCCTCGGCGCCGGGCAGGTCGACCCGGCGCAGGTGCGCTCGCCAGTCGATCTTCAGCCAGTCCGGATCCGGATCGCCGTAATCGGTGCCGGGGAAGGGCGGCGCCTTCCCGTCCTCGAGCCGCTCAGGCATAGCCCATCCTTTCCAGCACCGGGATCTCGCGGATCTGCGGCGGCTGCAGGTGGTCCCAGAGGATGCCGCGCGGGCGGTCGTACTGGCGCTCGACGTCGATCACCGCCCGCGGCGTCGCGATCAGGTCGACCGGGAGGTCGTGGGCGGTGACCATCAGGTGCTGGCGGAGGATCTGGATCGGGTGGACGGTGGTGGCGACCGTGGTGTGGCTGTCGATCTTGCCGGCGTGGGTGAGGATCCCGTACTCGAGGTCGTGGTAGCCGCCGCCCTTGCCGATGCGGGCGCCGCTGAGGTTGACCGCGACCGAGCCGCAGAGGATCAGGTCGATCTCGGGCAGCTCGTCGAGGGCGACGACGCGGCCGTGCTTCAGCGCCCCCTTGATCGTCGCCGCCTCCTTCATCGCCGCTTTCGAGAGCCGCTTCGGTTCCAGCACGCGGAAGGGATGGGGATCGCGCAGACGCGGCACCGCCATGATCACTGTCTTGCCTTCCTCGAGAGCCATCCGGCGCGCGTGGGTCTGCGGCGAGTCGGGATTGGCCTTGACCACCCGCGCCCGCTTCCAGAGTCGGTGCGCGGCGAGCTTCTCGGCCGCGAGTTTGGCGCCGGCGAAGTTCGGGATCCGCCCCTCGGCGCCCGGGAAGCGCGAGACCCCCTCGCGATCCATCGCCTTCCACACTTCCTCTCGAACTTCGTCCTTGGTGCGCACCGGCGAAAGATATCCACCAGCCCTGCCGATAAGGCCGGGAGAGTGCTTAGACTTTGTTTCCCGGTCCGCGACGCACCGAGGGTTGACTCCAGTCGATGGGTAAGAAGACTTCGATAGCGGCGATCGCCGTCGCCGTGCTGCTTGTGGCGCTGGTCGCCATCGCCTACGCCTACGACAACTCGCAGAAGGACAAGATCGCCGACGGCGTCACGATCGGCGGCGTCGACGTCGGCGGGCTGAACGAAGAAGAAGCCGCCGCCCGCGTCCGCCGCAGGCTGCTGGGGCCGCTGCGCCACTCGCTCCAGGTCAGCTTCGACGGAGAAACCTGGAAGCTCCCCGGCCAGGAGCTGAAGGTCCGCGCCAACGTCGGCTCGGCGGTCGAAGAAGCGCTGGAAGCGAGCCAGGAAGGGGGATTCCCCGGTCGCCTCGTCCGCTACGTCAGCGGCGACGAAGTCGACGAAAGCATCGCCCCCCACGTCGCCTACTCGCAGGCGGCGATCAACCGCTTCGTCCGCCACGTCGCCGCCGAAGTCGACCGCGAACCGCAGAACGCCGACGTCGAACCGACTCCCGACTCGCTCGAAGTGGTCGCCGGCCGCAACGGCCGCAAGCTGCGCGACAACCTGCTCGAGAAGGAACTGAAGGCGGCGGTGCTGAACGCCGACGCGCCGCACAGGATCGTCGCCAAGGTGCATGCGACGAAACCGGAAATCACCAAGAGCGAAGTGGCGGCCGAGTACCCGTCCTACCTGACCCTCGACCGCGGCACCTTCACCCTGCGCCTGTGGAAGCACCTGAAGCTGGCCAAGGAATACACCGTCGCCGTCGGCATGGAAGGGCTGGAAACGCCGGAAGGCCTCTACCACATCGAGGAAAAGGAAGAAGACCCCGTCTGGCACGTGCCGAACTCCGCCTGGGCGGGAAGCCTCGCCGGCAAGACGATCCCGCCAGGGCCGGAAGATCCGATCAAGGCCCGCTGGATGGGCATCTTCGAAGGGGCCGGGATCCACGGCACCGAAGAGACCTGGTCGCTCGGCCACGCCGAATCGCACGGCTGCATCCGCATGTCGATCCCCGACGTGATCGAACTCTACGATCAGGTCGAAGTCGGCACCCCCATCTACATCGGCGACTGATTCGCAGGACGCGGGGCGGGCGGCGCGAATCAACCTCCCGTGAACTGGGAAGAAGCGCTCTCCCTCTACGACCGCGACCTGCGGGCGCGGGGATCGGCCGAGCGCACCCGGCGCGCCTACGGGGTCGACCTCGGCGGCTTCGCCGAGTGGGCCGGTGAGCAGGGGCTCGACCCCGCCGGCATCCGCTATCGCGACGTGCGCCGCTACGCGGCCGGCCTCTCCAACGCCGGCGCCGCCGCGGCGACGGTCGCCCGCAAGCTGGCGGCGATCCGCGGCCTCTACGGCTTCCTCGTCCGCAGCGGCCGCGCCGGCGCCAACCCGGCCGAACTCGTCTCCAGCCCGAAGCGCTCCGAGAAGCTGCCCCGCGTCCTCACCACCGAGCAGATGCGCTCGCTGCTGGAGCGGATCCCCGCCCACACGCCGCTGGAGCTGCGCGACCGGGCGATGCTGGAGCTGGCCTACTCCTGCGGGCTGCGCTGCGAGGAGGTCGTCAACCTCGACGAGGGCGCGCTCGATTTCGAGACCGAGCAGCTGCGCGTCCTCGGCAAGGGGTCGAAGGAGCGGCTGCTGCCGGTCGGCGAGCCCGCCCAGCGGGCGTTGCGGCGCTACCTGGAGAAGGGCAGGCGGGCGCTGGCGAGCGACCCGCGCGAGCCGGCGCTGTTCCTCTCCAAGAGCGGCCGCCGCCTCTCCAACTCCGACGTCACCCGCCGCCTCGGCCTCTGGGTCAAGGCGGCGGCGCTGCAGGCCGGGGTCTCGCCGCATTCACTCAGGCATTCCTTCGCAACTCATCTGTTGGAGGGGGGCGCCGATCTGCGTACGATTCAGGAGTTGCTCGGTCACGCGTCGATCTCGACCACCCAGGTCTACACCCGAGTCGACGCGGCCAGGCTGCGTGACACTTACGCTGCAAGCCACCCCCGCGCATGAGACAAACCCCCGCAAACGCCCATAGAATCGCCTGAGTGGAAACCGGCGTGAAAGAGGTGGAGCTCCGCGACCTGTGGCGTCGCTACAAGGGGCAGGGAGACGACAGCGCCCGGGAGCGGCTCGTCGTCGCCTACTCGCCGATGGTCAAGTTCGTCGCCGGCCGGCTCGGCGCCGGCCTGCCCTCGCACGTCGAAGACGCCGACCTGATCTCCTACGGCCTGGTCGGGCTGATCGGCGCGATCGAACGCTTCGAGCCCGAGCGCGGGATCAAGTTCGAGACCTTCGCGATGACCCGCATCCGCGGCGCGATCATCGACGAACTGCGCTCGCTCGACTGGGTGCCGCGCTCGGTCCGCTCGCGGGCGCGGGAAATCGAAAGCGCCCAGGCCAAGCTCGAGCACGAGCTGCAGCGGGTGCCGAGCGAGGCCGAGCTGGCGGCGAAGCTGAACATGACCGAGGAGGAACTGCAGGCGGCGCTGCTGGAGATCGCCAACTCCTCGGTCTACGCGCTCGACGAGCTCTGGACCGTCTCCGACTCCTCCGGGGACCAGGTCTCGCTGCTCGACACGATCGCCGACGAGGGGGCCGCCGACCCGCAGGAGGCGCTGGCGACGACCGAGGTCAAGGACCGGCTGACCGAGGCGATCGGCTCGCTGCCCGAGCGCGAGCAGCTCGTCGTCGCCCTCTACTACTACGAGAACCTCACCTTGCGCGAGATCGGCGAGGTCCTCGGCGTCACCGAGTCGCGCGTATCGCAGCTGCACACCAAGGCGGTGATGCGGCTGAAATCCCATCTCCAGCAGGGCTGAGCCGATGAGCGCCTGTTCGATCTGCGGCCGGACGATCCTCGCCGGCGAGCGGGTGCACGGCTTCGTCAACGGCGACGAGGAGCACGCGGTCTGCGAGCTCTGCGTCGCCCGTGCCGACCGGCTCGGCTGGCGTCCCGCCGGCGAGCCCGAGCCCGACCGCCCGCAGGGAGAGGGGCACGAGGGGCGCTGGCGCCTGCGCGGGCTGCTGCGCCGCCGGCCGCGGCGGCCCGGCGCCCCACCCCCTGGCACCCTCGTTCCCGAACCTGCGGAGGACCAGGCGACTGAGCCCGAACCCGAAGCGCCCGCGCCCCAGCCCGATCCCGCCGCGCCGCCACGCCGGGTGCGCCCGGCTTCTCCGCTCGACGCCGAGGCGCCGACACCGTTCGAGCGGGCGGTCGCCCGCTTCAACTCCAGCGAGGCGGGCCACACCGTCGCCGGTCTCGCCCGCACGCTGGGGACGCCCTGGGTCTCCGTGGGCGCCGCCGCGGGGGCGCCGGACGAGGTGCGGATCACCGTCGCCTGGGAGCTCTCCTGGTACCAGTGGGGGGTCGACATCGGCGACGAGCTGCGCCCGGTCTTCCAGATCGACAAGGGCCGCGAGATCGACCAGCTCGACCATGCCGCCAAGCAGTGGAACGCGGCGGTCGGGGAGGACGGCAGGCTCCGCCTCTCCGGCGAGGCGGCGGCGAGGCGGTGAGCCGGCTGACCGTCAACGTCGACGGCGGCGCCCGCGGCAACCCCGGGCCGGCGGCGATCGGCGTCGTCGTCCGCGGCGACGGCGAGGTGCTCGAGGAAGCGGGGGAGAGGATCGGCGAGGCGACCAACAACGTCGCCGAGTACCGGGCGCTGCTGAGGGGGATCGAGCTGGCGTCCGCGCACGGGGCGAGCGAGCTGGAGCTGATCGGCGACTCGGAGCTGGTCGTGCGGCAGGTCGAAGGCCGCTACAAAGTCAAGAACGCGGGCATGAAGGAGCTGCACGAAGAGGTGAAGCGGGCGCTGCGGGGATTCGACTCCTGGTCGATCCGACACGTCCGCCGCGCCGAGAACGCCGAGGCGGACCGGCTCGTCAACGAAGCCCTGGACGGGGTGCTCGATGGCTGAGGGCGCGACCGGGGGGCGGACGCCGGAGCCGATCGACCCCGGCGTCGACATCGGCCACGTCCACCTCAAGGTCGCCGACGTCGACCGCGCCCTCGACTTCTACTGCGGCATCCTCGGCTTCGAGCTGATGCAGCGCTGGGGGGCGGATGCGGCCTTCATCTCCGCCGGCGGCTACCACCACCACATCGGCCTCAACTCCTGGCACTCGAAAGGCGGCTCGCCACCGCCGCCCGGCAGCACCGGCCTCTTCCACACCGCGATCCGCTACCCGACCCGCCGCGCCCTCGCCGACGCGCTGCGGCGACTGAGCGAGGCACGCTGGCCGCTGGAAGGCGCCTCCGACCACGGCGTCAGCGAGGCGCTTTACCTCTCCGACCCCGATGGCAACGGCGTCGAGCTCTACTGGGACCGGCCGCGCGAGGACTGGCCGCGTCCCCCCGGTGGTGACGGCGTGCAGATGGGCACCTACGCGCTCGACCTCGACGGCTTGCTTGCTGAGCTTCGGGAGTAGCAGAGGGCTGACTTTCAGCCGGGGGCTGAGCTTCGGGCGCGCTTTCCGGTTCGCTGGAAGCGCTTTGGGTTCCGAGCATGGCTTCCGCCAAGTTCGGGTTGAACGGCTGGGTGCCGGGCACCAGCTGCAGTTCCGGGAAACCGTGGGCGCGGGCGTAGGCGAGCTCCCGGCCGAGGTCGCCGACGCCGTTGGTCCCTGCCAGCGGCGCGATCTGCAGCGTGCTGAGGACGCCGATCGCCTGGCCGGCTTCGTTCATGAAGCCGCTGCCCGAGTCGCCGGGCACGCCTGGGGTGGCGGTGGCGACGATGTGGCTCCAGCCGCCGCCTTCGTTTTCGATCACGATGCCCTGCTTCGGGCTCAGCTGGGAGATGCCGCCTCGCAGCTCCGAGTTGCCGTAGGAGTAGACGGTGGAGCCGGGTTCGCCGGCGGCGCCCACGCCGGTCGGGCCCCCGAAGCCAGGGACAGACGGGTTGACCCGACCGACGTCGGCGGGATCGAGGCGGATCAGGGCGAGGTCGTTGTAGGCGCAGGTGTCGGGGTCCTTCTCACCCGCCGCCTGCATGGTCAGCCAGGAGTTGTAAGCGAGGGTGCCCGGCTTTTCGGCGCCGATGACTTCGACCGGCGTGCCGAGCGGCAGCGAGCCGCTGGTGCAGCCGTCGGTTTCGGTCTGGCCGCCGGTGCCGGAGCAGTGGGCGGCCTGGCCGAGGTAGACGGTCGAGCCTTCCTCGAAGACGAAGTTGGAGGTGCACTGGGCGCCGGCGGTGAAGGTCTGGACGCCGGGATGGACGGTGGCCGTACCGGCTGGGGCCCACGCCAACGCGAAGGCAGGGAGGAGCAGAATCAGGGCAACCGTGGCCAGGGAAACGACGGTCCCGCTCTTGATTCGACTCAAGAAATGCTCCTCCTCTGCCTCCGCGCCGGGGGAATGGATCGTGTGGGAACATGCAGAGCATACCCAATACTGGGTAGAGCAAAACAAGGATTGCGAGAAATCCCTTCGGGAGGGAGGATTGAGGCGATGGAGGTGGCGATTGCCGGAGGGCACGGAAAGATCGCCCTGCTGCTGGGCGGGCTCCTCGCCGAGCGCGGTCACACGGTCTTCGGCCTGATCCGCGATCCGGCCCAGGAAGACGACCTGCACGCGGTCGGGGTCGAGCCGGTGATCTGCGACCTCGAGCGCGACGACGACGTCGCCGAGGCGGTGAGCGGGGCCGAGGCCGTCGTCTTCGCCGCCGGCGCCGGTCCCGGCAGCGGCGCCGAGCGCAAGCGGACGATGGACCTCGGCGGCGCCGTGAAGCTGATCGACGCGGCCAAGGCGGAGGGGATCGACCGCTACGTGATGGTCAGCGCCATGGGCGCCGCCGACCCGCCCGCCGAGGGGGGCGAGGTCTACGGCGAGTACCTGCGCGCCAAGGCGGGGGCCGACCGGGCGCTGGCCGCCAGCGGCCTCGCCTACACGATCGTCCGTCCCGGCGGCCTCACCGACGAGGCGCCTAGCGGCTTGGTCCGGATCGGCGAGCGCCTCGAGCGCGGCCAGATCCCCCGCGCCGACGTCGCCGCCGTCCTCGCCGCGGTGCTGGAGGCGGGCAATGCCGTCGGCAAGACGTTCGACCTCGTCTCCGGCGAGACGCCGGTGGCGCAGGCGGTCTCAGGGCTCTGAGGAGAGGGCGCCGGCCAGCGGGCCGAGGGCGGCGCCGACGTCGTCCAGCGTGGCACCGGCGAGCGCCGGGAGGGTTCCGTTGGCGCGGGTGACGGCGACGCCGAGCGCCACGGCGATCAGCAACTCGGCCCGCAGCCTGGGTTCGGGCACGCCCCGATCGGCCAGCTCCGCGGCCAGCGGCGCGACCAGCCGTTTGCCGACCACGTCACGGACGAGGGCGCGGACGTCCTCGCTCGGGTCCGGGCTGGTGAGGGCGCGGCTGACCGGGCCGTGGCCCCGCTCCTCCCAGCGCTCGAGCAGGAAGGCGAGCAGCGCCTGCGGCTCGAAGTCCTCCGGTCCCTGCTTCTGCGCGTCCGGTCCCTCGGCCAGCGCCGCCAGGAAGAGCCCTTCCTTGCCGCCGAAGTAACGCGCGATCAGGGCGGGGTCGACGCCGGCGCGCTCCCCGATCTCCCGGGTCGTCGCCCGCTCGTAGCCGACCTCGTCGAAGAGCGCCGTTCCCGCCTCCAGCAGAGCCTGCCGGCTCGCCTCCGAATCGTGCGGACGGCGCACCTTGTTAGCCTGGACGCCCATCGATGTCATCACATGATGACAATTCCGGCCCAGAGCGGGAGCGCCAGCACTACGGCGTCACCTTCGCCGTGCTCGCCCTCGGCGGCGCCTCCTACGCGCTGCTGCAGTCGGCCGTCGCGCCGGCCCTGCCGGCGATCCAGCAAGACCTGCACGCCTCGGCGACCGCCACCGCCTGGCTGCTGACGGGCTACCTGCTCAGCGCCTCGGTGCTGACGCCGATCGTCGGCCGCCTCGGCGACATGTTCGGCAAGGAGCACACGCTGGTGGTGGCGCTGGCGGTGCTGACCTTCGGCACCTTCCTCGCCGCGATCTCCCACTCGATCGGGATGCTGATCTTCGCTCGCGTCGTCCAGGGCTCGGGCGGCGCGATCTTCCCGCTCGCCTTCGGGATCATCCGCGACGAGTTCCCGCCCGAGAAGGCGGCGCAGGGGATCGCGATGATCTCGGCGATCCTCGGCATCGGCGGCGGCCTCGGGATCGTCCTCGCCGGGCCGATCATCTCCGCCTTCGACTACCACTGGCTGTTCTGGTTCCCGCTGATCGCGGTGGCGGTCGCCACCGTGGCGACGATCTTCTTCGTCCCCGAGTCGCCGGTGAAGTCGCCGGGCCGGATCGACTGGGGCGGGGCGGCGCTGCTCTCGCTCTGGTTGGTCCTGCTGCTGCTCGGGATCACCCAGACGGCCGAATGGGGCTGGGGCGACGCGCGGGTGATCGGCCTGATCGCGGCCGCGGCGGTCGTGCTGGTCGCCTGGGTCCGCTTCGAGGAGCGCGTCCGCGAGCCGCTGGTCGACATGGGGATGATGCGGATCCGCGGCGTCTGGACCGTCAACGCGGCGGCCTTCCTGGTCGGGGCCGGGATGTACAGCTCCTTCATCCTCTTCCCCGAGTTCACCGAGGCCGCGCCCAGCTCCGGCTACGGCTTCGGCGCCTCGGTCACCGAAGCCGGCCTGTTTCTCCTGCCCTGCACGATGATGATGCTGATCGTCAGCCCGCTGGCCGGCGTCCTCGCCGGGCGGGTCGGCGCCCGCCCGACCCTGATCGCCGGCTCGCTGCTCTCCGCCCTCGCCTTCGCGCTGATCGCCGTCAGCCACGACGCCCGCGCCGACGTCTACGTCTCCACGGCGATCCTCGGCGCCGGCATCGGCCTCGCCTTCGCCTCGCTCGCCAACCTGATCATCGAGGCGGTCTCGCCCGAGCAGACCGCGGTGGCGACCGGGATGAACACGGTGATGCGGACGCTCGGCGGCTCGGTCGGCGGCCAGCTCGGCGCCAGCCTGATCGCCGGCACCGCCACCGCCGCCGGCCTGCCGACCGACCACGGCTTCACCCTTGCCTTCATGCTCGCGGCCGGCGCCTGCCTGCTCGCCGCCGCGGCCAGCTTCGCGGTGCCGAAGCCGCCGCGGACCGGGCTCGGCAGGGTCCTGCGCCCCGCGAGCTCCGAGGCGGCATGAGCGCTCGCGCCCAGGCCGGCTCGAACGACCGCTACAAGTGGATCGCGCTGTCGAACACGACGCTGGCGGTGCTGCTGGCGACGCTCGACGCCTCGATCACGATCATCGCGATGCCGGACATCTTCCGCGGGGTCAAGCTCGACCCGCTGGTCCCGGCCAACAGCTTCTACCTGCTGTGGATGATCCTCGGCTACCTGGTCGTCTCCAGCGTCCTCATCGTCAGCCTCGGCCGCCTCGGCGACATGTTCGGCCGCGTCCGCATCTACAACCTCGGCTTCGTCATCTACACGGCGGCCTCGCTGGCGCTGACGGTCGACTGGATGACCGGCCGCGCCGGCGCCACCTACCTGGTCGTCTTCCGGATCGTGCAGGGGGTCGGCGGCGCCTGCCTGCTCGCCAACGCGGCGGCGATCATCACCGACGCCTTCCCCGTCGACCAGCGCGGGATGGCGCTGGGGATCAACAACATCGTCGGCGTCAGCGGGATGTTCGTCGGGCTGGTGCTGGGTGGCCTCTTGGCGCCGATCGACTGGCGCCTCGTCTTCCTGATCTCGGTCCCGGTCGGTCTCTTCGGCACGGTCTGGGCCTACCTGAAACTGGAGGAGCGCAGCGAGCCGAAGCGGGCGGCGATCGACTGGTGGGGCAACGTCACCTTCGCCCTCGGCCTGGTGCTGGTGATGGTCGCGGTCACCTACGGCATCCGCCCCTACGGCGGCTCGCCGACGGGGTGGGGGAGCCCGCGGGTGATCGCCCTGCTGGCCGGCTCGGTCGCCTCGCTGGTCGCCTTCGCGCTGATCGAGACGCGGGTCGCCGAGCCGATGTTCCGCCTGACGCTGTTCCGCATCCGCGCCTTCACCTTCGGCACGCTCTCCACCTTCCTCGCGGCGATCGCCCGCGGCGGCCTGATGTTCATGCTGATCATCTGGCTGCAGGGGATCTGGCTGCCGCTGCACGGCTACGACTTCACCGAAACGCCGCTCTGGGCCGGCATCTACATGCTGCCGCTGACCCTCGGCATCCTCATCGCCGGGCCGATCTCCGGGGCGCTGTCGGACCGCTTCGGCGCCCGCCCCTTCGCCACCGGCGGGATGCTCGGCGCGGCGCTCAGCTTCGGGCTGCTGATGATGCTGCCGACCGACTTCTCCTACGCGCTCTTCGCCGCGATCCTCTTCCTCAACGGCATCTTCATGGGCATGTTCGCCTCGCCGAACCGGGCGGCGGTGATGAACAGCCTGCCGCCGGGCGACCGCGGCGCCGGCGGCGGCATGAACCAGACCTTCCAGAACTCGGCACAGGTGCTCTCGGTCGGGATCTTCTTCACGCTGCTGATCGTCGGCCTCGCCTCGAGCCTGCCGGCGACGCTGAGCAGCGGCCTGCAGGCGCACGGGGTGCCGGCGACCGCCGCCCACCGCGCCTCCCAGGCGCCGCCGATCTCGGTCCTCTTCGCCGCCTTCCTCGGCTACAACCCGGTCCAGCACCTGGTCGGGGCGGAAACGCTGGCGGCGCTGCCGGCTCACGCCCACGCGGCCCTCACCGGCGCCGGCTTCTTCCCGAACCTGATCTCCGGCCCCTTCCGCGACGGGCTCGACACCGCCTTCATCTTCGCGATCGTCGCCTGCCTGGTCGCGGCCGCCGCCTCGATGCTGCGGGGCGGGCGCTACCACCACGCCGAGGAGCAGGCTCTGGAGCCCGGACGGATCCCCAGCCTGGAGGAACAGCATGCGAGTTGAGTGGCACGGCCAGGCGGCCTTCTCCCTGCGGGCGCCGCAGGGCAACGTCTTCATCGACCCCTTCGGCGACGTCTCCGGCCTGCGGGCGCGCGGGATCGTCTTCGACTACCCGCCGATCGAGGCCGAGGGGATCGACCTCGTCCTCGTCACCCACGAGCACGCCGACCACAACGGGGTGGAGGCGGTCGGCGGCGAGCCGACGGTGCTGCGCTCGACCGCCGGCCGCTTCGAATCGCCGCTGGGAGAGGTCCTCGCGATCGCCTCCGAGCACGACGAAGCCGCCGGCACCGAGCGCGGCCCGAACACGATCTTCGCCTTCGAGCTCGACGGCCTTCGCCTGGCCCACTTCGGCGACTTCGGCCAGAGCGGGCTGCGCCCCGAGCAGCGAGCGGCGCTCGGCGAGGTCGACCTCCTCTTCCTCCCGGTCGGCGCCGGCCCCACGATCGGCGCCCGGCAGGCCGCCGAGATCGTCGGCGAGCTGAGCCCCCGCTGGGTCGTCCCCATGCACTACCGCACGCCCCGCGTCGGCTTCCTCGAACCGGTGGACGAGTTCCTCGACTTGATGAGCGGGGTCGAGCGTCTGAAGGTGCCCCACTTCGAGACCGGCGACCTGCCGGCAGGGGACAGGCCCCTGACCGCTGTGCCCGCAGCGCCTTAACCGATCGCTTTGCAGTGGCCGGTCTGGCCGGCGATGTGAGATATGCCGTCGAAGCCGAGCGTGACCCGCGCGAGCGGGAAGCCGATTTCTCGCTGCTTCCCTGGCGCCACGCAGCCGGCGCTGACGAAGCTATGCCGCTGTCCTTCGGCGAAGAAGCGTCGGTGCAGCGATAACTCCAGGTCGGAGATACGGGTATAGATCCCATTGAGGCCGTAAGTCCCCCAGTAACAGCCGACGCCAAGGCAGATCCCGTGGAGCTGCTGCATGTGGCGCACGAAAAGGCGCGTTCGGTAGGTCCCCTTTCGTCGGATGATCTGAAACGGGATCACGTAGGTGAGGTACATCGGCGCGCCGGTCTGGACGAGGGCGAGGATCTGCGGGGTCTTGTGGGCGAATGAGTAGTAGGCGCGCAGCTTGCCGTTGACGATGGCCGGTTCCGCTTTGCCCTTCCTGATTTCGGAGGTCACGTGACCATGCCCGATCAGCGATTTGGGGCATTCCGCCCCTCCGTATTCGGAGAGGAGCGCGAGGGGAGGGCAGCTCGGCAGCCCTTTGCCTCCCAGCACGATGCGGCGGGAGATGTCGATGGCAATCGATTCGATGCTCGGTTGTACGCCTTCCTCGGCCGCCACTTCGAATCCCAGCTCGAGCGAGATCGGCGCCGCCCCGAGGCGAGGCAGGGTCGTCGGGGCAAAGCTGCCGCTCGCCTGGGGCTTTTCGGGTTCGGCTCCGGCCAAGGCGACGGCAGGTACCAGCGCCAAGGCAACAAACACCGCTACGAGGGAAAGCGCCCCAGCCGGGATTCGTCGCTCGCTTCTCATTCGCCGCGGCAAGCGTAGTGCGCCGGCCGGCGCCGGATCGCACCCAGATGATCCCGATGTACCGTTTCGAGACCGCGGATCTTCCCCCGACTGACACTTCCGTTGCAGGAATGCCCGCTGCCCCCTGATCCGTCCGGACGCCCCGCCACCATCGCGGGCATGTTCGAGATCACGGTCGTCTGCTCATCCTGCGGCGAGGAAACCGAGGTGGTCGCCGAGGACCTCGACGCCGTCGAGCGCGAGGTCTGCGAGTGCGGCTACAGCTTCGTCGTGCTCTCGGTCGCCGAGTTCGAGCCGGTCCACAAGGAAGGCCAGCTCGTCGAGCTGCCACGGCGCGGGAACGGACTGTCCCGCGCCGCGTAGCTCAGGCGTTTCAGTGAGACAGGTAGGTGGCCCCGACGACCCCGGCCATCGCGGCATAGCCGGCCTTGGTGGGGTGGATGTCGGCGTTCGGGCTGGCGGGGTTGAAGACGCCGCCCGGGCACATGGCCGTGAAGGCGCAGACCGTGGGGATGTCTCCCGCTTCCGGGCCGCCGTGGGTGCCTGAGAAGTTGATCACCCTCGTCGTGTTCGCGAAGCCGACCCCGTAGGCCGTCGCCACGCTCTTCAGCGCGCCGTTGAGCGCTTCGACCGTCGCGTCTCCCGTGCCTTCCGGTTTCACCACCGTCGGGAAGGGGTTGTACTGCGAGACGAAGATGATCTTCGCTTCCGGCGCGGCCGCGCGCAGCTGGGCCAGGATGTACCCGACGTTCGCGGCGACGTGCCCGATCTCGGCTTCGATCTGTTCCTGGCTGAGGAATCGGCTCCATCAAGCCGCAGCGCGATCGGCCGACGCCTTCGACCGCGGGCGCTCCTATTCTTGCGCGCCCTTGTACGACGCCTCTCAGCATCCGATCGGCGGCGGGCCCCGTGCCCGGTCGCTTCCGGATTGGCCCGCTTCCCGACCCCTCCGTGCCTGGCAGGAGGCGGCGACCGAGGCCGTGCGGGCGCACGCGGGCAGCAGCTTCCTGGCCTCGGCCACGCCGGCGGCCGGCAAGACCACCTTCGGCCTGCACATCGCCCACCGGATGCTGGGCGCCGGGTTCGTCGCGCGCGTCGTCGTCGCCGGCCCGACCACCCACATCTGCCGCCAGTGGGCCGCCGACGCGGGCCGCTACGGCATCGACCTCGAGCCGAACAGGCCGAACTCGGACGGGCCGGAGTCGGGAGACTTCCACGGCGTCGCCGTCACCTATCAGACGATCGCGGCCGGGCCGGAGACGCACCGGCGGGCCGCCGGTCGCCGGCCGACCCTGCTGATCGCCGACGAGCCGCACCACATGGGCGATCAGGCCGCTTGGGGCCTGCAGACCCGCAGCGCCTTCGACGGCGCCCGCTTCCGGCTGCTCCTCTCGGGCACGCCCTTCCGCTCCGACAATTCGGCCATCCCCTGGGTCACTTACGACGAGGACGGCCTCAGCCGGGCCGACTACACCTACGGCTATCCGCAGGCGCTGGTCGACCGGGTGTGCCGCCCGATCACCTTCCTGCCGTATGACGGCGAGATGGAATGGGTCTCGGACGGCCGGCTGCGCAGCGCGGACTTCGACCTCCTCTTGCCGGCGGCGGAGGCGGCACGGCGCCTGCGGACGGCGCTCAGCCCGGAGGGCGAGTGGATGGGGGAGGTGCTGCGTGACGGCGACGCCAGGCTGAGCGAGGTCCGCGCCGAGGGGCACCCCGACGCGGGCGGCCTGGTCATCGCCTCCGACCAGGATCACGCGCGGGCGATCGCGGCGCGGCTTGCGTCGATCTCGGGGGAGCGGCCCGAGCTGGTGATGAGCGACGAGCCGGGCGCCAGCCGGCGCATCGCCGAGTTCGCCTCCTCCGATCGCCGCTGGCTGGTCTCGGTCCTGATGGTCTCGGAGGGTGTGGACATCCCCCGCCTGCGGGTCGGCGTATACGCGACGGCGGCCCGGACCGAGCTCTTCTTCCGCCAGGTGGTCGGCCGCTTCATCCGGGCCACCCCGGGACCACGGCGGCAGATGAGCTACCTCCTGATGCCGGCCGACCCGCGACTGAAGGCGCTCGCCCACGAGATCGAGCTGGAGCGCCGTCACGCTCTCGACCTCTCGCCAGGCGGTGAGGAGGAAGAGGGCGAAGAGGTGGACGAGCCCGTTCTCGACGGCGAGCCGGGCGGAGGCTTTGCCGTCCTCAGCTCGGGCGGCGCCGAGTTGGACGAGGCGATCATGAGCGAGACCGCGCTTCAGCTCTTCCCGACCGACGACCCCCAACCGAAGACGAAGAAGGCAGCCGCGCTCGCCAAGGCCGATGCCCCGTCGGAGAATCCCGAACCCGAGCGAGAGTCGGCCTACGCGACCCGAGAGCGGCTGCGCGCCGAGCGCAGCCGCCTGGTCGCCGACGTCGCCCGTCGCACCAGCAGGTCACACCGAGAGATCCAGGCCCGCATCAACCGCGCCACCCGAGCCCGCTCCGTCGCCGACGCCACCATCGACCAGCTGGAGCGCGGCAACGCGATGCTGCGCCGCGAGCTGTGGGGGTGAAAGAGAACCTGATGTCGGGCCGGGCTCCAGAAGGCGCGCCCCGCGAATGCGGCGACTCGCAGGGGCTTCGCGCCGGCGCGGCGCTTTCCCCGATTGCCAACCTCCCGCGCAGGAAGTCGGTCAGCGGCGCAGCTCGCCTCCCAGCCGGGTGGCCAGCCGCACCGAGGCCTCGATCTCGGCCTTGCGGATCGAGACGCTCTCGACGTTGAGCCCGAACGGGACCCCCAGCCTCCGGCAGAACGCGATCAGGTCGACGGCCGTCGCGACCGCCTGCTCGTAGGAGGCCTCGAGGGTGTCGTCGGCGTGGCGCAGCTCGTTCTCGATCCATCGCGGGACGGTCACGCCGAGCCACTGCAGGAACTCCAAGGTCTTGAGCGAACCGCAGACCGAGAAGCTGAAGACGATCGGCACCGGCTCGAGGCTCTGCGCGGCGCACTCGTGGTGGTAGTCGGAGATCAGGTTCTTCGCCGCGTTGACGTCGTAGACGATCTGGGTGACGAAGAAGGAGCAGCCCGCGCTCTGCTTCGCGATCAGCCGGAGGTGCTCGTCGCCGAGGCGCGCGTGTCGCTCGGCGATCGCAACCCCACCGAGCAGCAGCTCCGGCTGTACCTGGACGCGTAGCTCGTAGGCTCGGGCAAGCGAGGTGAGAACTGCCTTCTCGCGCGAGGAGGACCCGACGAACACCGTCAGCGCCCGGGACGGATCCTGCTGCTCCAACCAGCAGCGGAAACGATCCTCTGGGTACTTGCCCACCGCGCGGTAGACGATGGCGGGGACCTCCAGCCCGGCGAGATCACGGACGAGATAATCGGCAGGGTCCATCGTCGGCAGGAACGGGAACGGGCGCTCGTCGGGATTGCGGTCGCTCTCATCGTCGATGTCGTAGAGGACGAGGCCGTCGATCGCCAACGGCCGCAGCCGCTCCAGGGTGACCCGACCGATCTCTGCTGCCTCAGGCGGGCTCGTCGTCCGTCGCGGCGGCGTCACCGCGAAGAGCAGGAATCCGCCCGAACGAGTAGCGATGCGCCGGTGCAGATTCACGTGCGGATCCGTAGCCGAGGGTCGCTCGGGCGGGTCACGCTTCGAAGGCCCAGTCAGGCAAAGGTGAAGCGGCTGAAGGGATTCGAACCCTCGACCTTCTGCATGGCAAGCCGGTTGGCGAGCTGGGAGGGGGTGGTAGAAGGCGGCGATTTGCAGCGCTTTTACGCCAGCGGATCAGCGTAGGCCGGAGCCAAATAGGCACGGATATGAACCGATATGCGGCGTTTCGGGAACTAATGCCGCCGAGTTCCCCAAATCGGCGGGGGCGGTTTCAATCCGCCAGTTCCAGCCGGCAGGGCCTGTCAGGAGTCGGCGGGCAGGAGCTCGAACGCGCCGCCTTGCAGTGGGGTCACCGCGCGGAAGTGGCGCTCGTCGAAGGTAAGAAGGCGCCGCGTTTCGTAGCGCTCGGCTAAGACCATGATCGAGCAGTCGGCGAGCCCGAGGCCAAGATCGGCATAGCGGGCCTCGATGTCGGCAACCACCCGGTAGTCGCCCGCCTCTAGGCACGCGACGTCATAGCGACGAGCTGCGAGATCGCTGAGGAAGGCTCGCCTGGCGGCTTCCCCGAAGCGCACGCCGAGCAGGTAGTCGACCTCGGCTGCCACGGGAGTCGGCAGGACCAGCGAGTCCTCCTCGTCGGCGCGGATCCTCAGCAATGCCTCGAGCTGAGGCTCCTTGGCGTCCGCCAGCGCGACCAGCGGCGCCGTATCGAGGATGAGCGTCACTCGCCGAAGCCGCGCATCAGCTCGTCCTCGGGAATCTCCGAGATCGGCCGACGCTCGCTATCAATGCGCTCAAAGTTGCCAGCGAGGGCGAAGTTGCGATCCCGTTTGGGGGCGGGCCGGTAGCAGGAGATTGCCTCCCGGACTATCTCCGCCTGGGGCCGACCCTCCGCGCGGGCTAGGCGGGCGAGGCGATCCGCTTGCTCATCATCGAGGTAAATGCTCGTCTTGCGCATGAAAAGAAGTGTAGGGCATGGCGTAGGGCATGGACGGAAGTCAGGAGCCTTGGCTCCTGACTTTCTGGCCCAAATGATCGATTGACTCGACGGAGGCGGAATCGGCGAGATCCACCACTACCGAGGTGCAGAGACCGGAGGCATTGATCAATGAGACCTCGTGTTTGTTATCAGCGCTCTGCTCGATTGACAGGTTGCCCTCTACGGCCTCGGCAACAGCCCCTAGTCTTCCGATCGCCGTAAAAACTTCTGGGGCTATGGAGGGGCCAGGAGCATTGCTTTCTTCTTCCTTATCCGTCCGTGCTCCTAGCTTCTTCGCAGCCAGTCGAATCATGGTGGCGGCGGGATTCACCGCGTTCAATAAATCTCCATCGTCGCGATCGGCGCGATAGTCAATTGGGGTGATGCCTTGTAGGTCTGAGGGCAGATCCACACCGTCTCTGGGTACGAGGAAAAACGTCCTCAGAGCCCCGATCCGACCAATAAATAGCCCAAGCTCGAAAACCAGGTTATCCCTCGGCACTTTCAGATATTCGCCCCGAACTAGAACCTCATCATCGGGCGTGAGAAAGAGCGCGGCAAAGTCCGTCTGCTTGGCACGCTCAATCAGTGATGCCAGCGTGCCTTCGCCGGGAAGGAACACGCCATAGGTCCATAGCTTCGTGAGGAAGTGGCGATCGAGAACGCTTTGAAGCGCCTCAGCGTACTCAAGACGCTCGGTGGAGCTTCCTATGAAAAGTGAGGGCTGACTCATCATGTAATTCCGGCCGGAACTAGAGACCGATCCGCCTTACGTCCAGCTCCAACTGATTCTCAACTAGAAGATCACGTCCGAGTAGCGCATGCCGCCGGAAGCAGCGGGAGCTTGCAGCGCAACTGAAGTCGCGGCAACGGCGATCAAAGGGGGTCTCATCCCATTTCACGTACGCTCGCCCGGCGATGGCTACTTCCAGAGTGCCGCGGTTTCCGCGGACAACATAGCCCTCGCCTTCCGCGGGATAGAATGCGTGGTGGCTGCCCTCGTAGCGCACAAACTTTGCTGGTCGGGCTTTGTCTACCTCTAAACCAATCTCCAGAGCGGTCTCTAAAGCGAAGGCCGTTACATCGAGGCCGCTATCGAAATGGAAATCTCGTGAGAGGTTTACTGATACCCCGCTGTCGTGGTGATGAACGATGCCGATCCGGAAGAACGGATAATCAGGCGAGCCAGGGCAACCGCTCGATCCATTCGCTCTGCTCCGGGGAGCTCGTGCTTCCTCGGTGTGCTCCTCGAATTGGCCATCCTCGAAAAACTCAAATGGTGGACGGTCAAGTCCGCTTGCTAAAGCAAAGACCTGATCATCAGAGGGAATCTCAGCAACATCCGTAGCAGTGCTTAACGGCTCGTTGCTCGAGCCACAGAAAAGCGACCAAATAATCCCCTGATCCAGAAGGTTAGTTCGAGTGTCCCGCGTTGCGCGCTCTGCCTTTTCATCCAGCTGGCTTCGCACAACAAGGGGGCTATCAAGATACGACTGCAATGAGATCTCAAAAGGATCCGACGAAGATGCTTGCTTGTCCCAGCGCGTGAACTGTTCCGATGGTGGTGCGAGGTTCTCTCGCTTGAGCACTTCACGAATCCTCTCTGCTAGAGAGGCGGTTCCGCCATCACGTCGAGTACCCGTCTTCTCGAGTAGGCCGACGTTCATATTGAGATCAACCAGGCGACGCCTGATTCGCGGCTCATAGAGGAAAGACGAGAGGACGATTATTTTGGTCTCCTGAATGTCTCCTACCTGCCCACATACCCGGGCCAGCAACTCGATGCCATCAGCATCCGGCATCTTGAGGTCTACGAGGATCACGTCGAATGCGGCGCCAGACGCAATCGTCGAAAGGGCCTCCTCTGCGGTGGCGGCTTCAGTTACTGCATAGCCGGTCTCCTCAAGCTCCTCAATGTGGGAGCCAAAGGCCGTGATTTGATCATCGATCCACAGTAGGCTGCGAGATGCTGCGCCGGGGGTGATTGCAGTGTCTATTTGATCCTCCTCTATCGAGTTAATTCAATCTTGAAGGTAGTCATCTCGTACTCAAGCGACTCAACGTCGATGCTTCCTCCTAGCGCCTCAATGATCCGCCGCGCGAAGAAGAGGCCGAAGCCGCTGCCCCCTTGCCCCGGCGCCGACCACATTAAGTCGAAGACATATGGCAGATATTTATCTGGAATACCAGGTCCGTTGTCCTGCACCGTGATCACGGTCGCGGGTGGGCTCTCTTGGCGGAACGCCTGAATGCGGATATATCGTCTGGATTGCGTGAGATGCAATGGATGAAATTGGATTGCGTTGACGATTAGATTGTCAATCACGCTCTCAAGGTCGGTCTTGCGAACCATGGCGACTAGATCCGGCTCGCAGTCGAGCTGTAAGTCGATTTTCTGCGCCGCAGCGCTGTCCTTATGTCGTTTTGCAACGGCCGAAAGAATTTCTGAAATCGATTGAGTACGAGGTTTCGCCTGCCGCCTAAGGCGATCCTCATGAATCAATGCCTCGAAGTTGCTTCCCAGATGGGAGCTGTGTTCGAGGATGCTATGCAGTGAGCGCCTCAGCTCGGGCGTGGCGAAATCAGGCTTTGCTTCCAAACGTTTGTTATAGAGGCGTTTGAATCGGGCGACCTCACCTTGGAGAATGAAGTTGGCATTGTCTACCGTGTGCGCGCGGTCTATTGCGGCCAATCCAAGCGCCGTAACACGGTCAAACTCATCGCTGATTACGTCGCGGTGTAGCTCAGATGCCACGCGATTAGCAAAGGCGCCGAATACATCTTGCTGAAGGCCACCGCGCAATGCCCCTGGCCGCTTTGAGTAAGCGCCGAAGATTCCCGCCATGCGGCGTCCGGCCGTCACCGGAACGAACATACCCCCGCGCCATTGATGCTCTTCCACCACCGTGCCGTGCTGAAGATCAAGGCCTTTCGCGCGCATCTCGGCCTTGCTCAGCATGTCATGGAGGATGATCGCCTTGCCCGATTCTGCAACCTTGCCAGCGACCCCATCGCCCACCCGCATGTCGACCGACACTTCAGCGAGCTTAGTTGGGGCAATCGCAAACGTTTGAAGTTGACGGCCTCGACGGGTCCAAAAGATCACCGCGTCGACTCGAAGGGCGGTTCGGCATAGCTCCGCTAGCTCGGTGGGTTTAGTGGCGGGCGTAGCAAGCGCCCGCAGCGCAATATCGGTGTCGAAGACGCCCCCGGCTGACATCGGCCGATGAGTATTTCAAACAAAAACAAACCCATCTGTTTATAACGCGCTCTTCTAGGTATTTACCGCTTTGTGCAGCGCTGACCTGCAGAAAGCCGAAGCTGTTGGCTGATCGGAGTTCCCGCGGTGTGCCCTTTCCCAGCCGAGTTCGGTCAGTTCCCACTCGCATCCTCGGCCTCTGCCGGTCCGGAGCCAGCCGCGCCTCGCGAGTCGGGCGCGGACCTTGCCTACCCGCGGCTGCCAGCGGGGCGGACCGCTCGGTAGGGATTCAAGATCGCGGGCGCTGTGGCGATCGGCCAGCGCCTCCTCAAGCGCGGCCATGATTTCGCTGCGGGTCGCCCGGCCGCCGCGCTCGGCGAGTGCTTGCAGGATCGGCTGCTCGTATGCCTCGAGGTCTAGGAGAGGCGGCTCGGGTGCCTCGCGGGCGATTACGCGCTCGCCTCTCACTAGCGCCTTCAGGCGCGTCCGCTCGTCGGGATCGCGGCTCATCAAGTGGGTGTAGACGCGGAGGGTGAAGGTTGGGTCGGTGTGGCCGATCTGGCGCATCAGGGAGATCGGGTCCTCGCCGCAGGCGATCAGGACCGAGGCGAAGGTGTGGCGCAGCTTGTGGGTGGTGAGGCCCTTGGGCAGGGGAATAAGGCCGCGGCTTACCAGCAGCTCGTCGGCGCGCTTGAAGATGGGCTCGAGGATGCGGCTTCGCAGGTTTACGGGGTCGCGGGTCGCGCCGCTTTCGCTCGGGAAGACGAGGTCCTCCGGGCCGGCGGGGTGCGCTGCTGCTTTGTGGGAGGCGAGGAGGTCGCGCAAGAGCGGCAGCATCTTGATCTCTCGCAGCCCCGCGTCGGTCTTCGAGCGGCCGATGAACAGGCGCCCGCCGGCGAGGTCGACGTCTCGCCAGCGCAGCCCACACAGCTCGTGCGCACGCGGCCCGGCGAAGACGAGGGTCGCGACGATCGCCTCGCGCTCCCCGCAGCGCTGCCGCACATCGCGGTCGAGCCCCGCAGCGGCCTCGAGCAGCGCCTCGATCTGGGCGGCGGTGTCGAGGTGGACCGGCGCCGGGCGGCGCTCCCGCAGGCGCCGCCGCCGGCCGACCGCGGCGTTGTGGCTGACGTAGCCGTATTCGAGGGCGATCGAGAGCACCCACTGCAGGAAGCTGATCGTGCGGTTGATCGACCGCGGCGAGAGCGGGCGCAGGATCTGCCCGTGGAGGTTCCGCTTCGGGCGGCCCCGTTCGATCGCGGCAGCGCGGCTCTCGACCTCGGTCACCTTGAACTGGCGGTACTCGTCAACCGCCTCGATGTCGATTTCGGGCAGGGCCCACTCGCCGAAGAAGGGCAGGAGGTGGGAGAGCGTCCATTCCTCGTGTTTCGTCGTCCCCTTCGCGACCTGGCCGCGGCGCGAGTCGACGAGATCGCGGGCGAAGGGACCGAACAGCGGCACCGCTCCCGCCGTGCCCGCACCTTCGCCCCGACCCTTCTTCTTCCGGCTCGGCGGCACCCAGACTCCGCGCCGCACGTCGACCAGGACGTTCTCCAGCTCCTCTTCGGCCGAGCGCTGATCCCAGCCGTCGCGCTCGGAGCCGAGGGTCACGTAGCGCCGCTCGCCATAGGCCCAGAAGCGCAGCGCGAAGCTGCGCCCGCTCTTCCACTCGCGCACCTTGACTTCGCCTTTGGCCCTACCGGCCATCGCCTGCCTCCTGGCCCTCCGGCGGCCGGGCGGCAGGGGCAACGAGAGGCCCCCGCGGGGTTAGCCTCTCGGTTGCGCCGGCCAGTTCGGCGCCGGGTCGGGGGGCGTGTCCGCGCCGCCCCGGCCGTTTTCTTGCTTGCCCGACGACGATAGCTCTGCTCCGCGCAGGAAGCGAGTCGGTTCGGCAATCGCTGCGCATCGCTGCCGATCCCCATGCCGCAGCGCGGCTGCCGGGTCCGGCGGCCAGCCCGTCTATGCGCTCGGCGACCTCTTCGGGATCGAAGCGAAGCCTCGGGCGGGCGCCCGCACCGAGCCGCCGTGCCCCGAGCACCTCGGCGTGGTCATAGACCCAGCGGCGCGAGACGCCGAAGAGCTCCGCGACCTCGGCGGCGGAGAGCATCTTCTTTCGTGCGCTCGTGTCCTTCGCTCCCTGCGCGAGCAGCTGCGCCAGGTGGCAGGCAAGCGCCTCGATCGACTCGGGCGCGAGCCGGATCTCCGTGGCGCGATGGGGCGGGCTATGGCCGACTCCGGCTGAGCTCACTTGTCTCCCGCGTCTTTGTTCTTCGACTCGACCCCGAGCCAGTCGACCGCCCGGCCGGGGTTGCGGACCTCGCGGAAGATCGGCGCGAAGGGACCGCGGGCGCGCAGGTCCTCCAGCAGGCAGATGGAGATCCTGGGACCGCGGGCGCCGGCAAGCTGCGGGTGGGAGCCGAGCAGCGCGCTCACGCTTTCGCGGCGGCGCTTCAGCGCCGGCCGCGAGGCTCCGGCGAGGACGCAGTGGACCCGGGGGAAGCGCGGGTAGCGCTCCTTCCACATCGCCTCGCCGCCCGCCCCTTTGGCGCGATGCAGCTCTCCGTAGCGGGCGAGCTCGGCGACCAGGCGGTCGACCGTGAGAGTCGCCCGGTCGAGCTCGAGGAAGCGCTGCTCGAGGGCGAGGCGCCCGTCCTCCTCGCGCAGGTAGGTCAGCACCGCGTCGGCGAAGAGCGTGCGCCGCCGCCGGCCGCGCCCCCGCGAGAGCGGGTGGGCGACCTCGTGGCGCCAGGAGAGCGGCCCGCACTCGTCGCCGCGCTCGCGGGCCGCCCGCAGGAAGGCGATGCCGACCTCGTTGACGGCGAGGGTGTGCGCCTGCAGCTGGCCGGCGACCTCAGCTGCCTGCAGCGGCCTCGGCTTCCCCTCGAGCGCATGCGAGCTCTGCGCCAGCCGCACCCCCGCCTCGGTCGCAAACCACAGCCGCTGGCCCGAGTGCGGCGGGCGGGTGAAGGCGACGAGCCCGGCGCGGTGCAGCCGGCCCAGGACCTGCTGCGCCCAGCGGGCATGGTTGCCCGGCAGGTGGATCTCGCGGACCTGTCCGGTGGTGAGGACGCGGTGCTGGGCGAGGGAGGCGATGATCTCGACCGTCGCCTCCGGCAGGCCGCTGGCGAGCGGTGCCCTCGTCTCAGTCGCCATCAGCCTCACCTCCCAGCCAGTAAGGGGCGTCTTCCTCGGGCTCGTCAGGTTCATCGGTCGGTGGCGCGAGTCCCTTCAGGTGCTCGAGGATGCGATCGTCGAGGGTCTCCAGGTGCGCCGAGACCACCGTCGGCTCGGCCCGCTCCACAGCCCCGCCCGAGGGGCGCTGACCGTTCCCCTCCGGCTTCTCGTGCACGTCCTCGACCCGAATCCCCCGCAGGGCGAAGGGGCGGCTGAGCTCGCCTTCGTGGGTGACCTGGGTGACGAAGTGAAAGCGCGGCAGCCCGACCATCACCGCCGGGCTCGGCTGCCCGCCCCACTCTTTCGTCAGCAGCGCCGCCGCGTGGGAGTTCAGCGCCGTGGCGAGGACGTGGGAGCGGTTGGTGGTGAGAGCGTTCAGGGTCTGGGCGGAGAGCCGCTCGGGGTTCTGGTTTAAGAGCACCGCCCGCAGGCCGAACTTGGCGCTCTGCTCGAGCAGAGCGGCGAGGCTGCCCGAGGCGCCGCCGTCATAGCTCTGCACCTCGTCCAGGAAGACCCAGAAGGGCTTGCGCCGGCCCGCCGCGACCTCGCCGCGGCGCCGCGCCGCGTGGAGGAGGTCGAAGACCATCAGGTTCGCCACCAGGCGCTCCTGGATGTGGCTGGCGCCGGGGCAGGCGAGGACGATCAGCCCCTTGTCCATCGCCTCGCGGATGCGGAAGCTGCCCTCGCTCTGGCCGAGCAGGGTGCTCATCGCGCTGGAGAGCCGCAGGCGGTCGACGAGGTTGGTGACCGGCGTGATCGCCTCGGGGCTCAGCAGCGGGAAGCGGTCGCGCCAGAAGCGTTGCGAGGCCCGCGATAGGAAGGGAACGCAGGCCTCCCGCCAGCCCTCGTCGGAGAGCAGCGTCGGCAGCTGGAAGATCGTCGGCGCCAGCTCGGGCGGCAGCACCTTCGCGATCGAGACCAGCGCCGCGGCGGCGTGGCTCGTCAGGTTGATCGCCCGCGTCGAGCGCTCGCCCCATTCGAGCACCGAGGAGAAGGCGTCGACCATCGCCGCGACCCGCTCCTCGCCGCCGCCGTCTCCGCCGAGCTGGAAGAGGTTCCACCCCGGCAGGGCGGCGGCATGGCCGGGGCCGAGATCGATTTCGACGACCCGTCTGCGCAGCTCGGGCTCGCTCAGGTGGGGCCGCATCCGCGCCAGCGCATCGCCGTGGGGGTCGAGGAAGAAGCCGCCGTGGCCCGTGCGCATCAGGTGGACGAACTGCGCGATCGCCAGCTCGGTCTTGCCGTAGCGCGAGCGGCCGGCGATATAGGAGAAGAAGGTGTCCTCGGCCCGCACCGCGAGGACGCGCTCGGAGCCGTTGGTGCCGACCTTGCCGAGCGGGATGACGTCGGCCCTGCCGGGCTCGAAGGCGGGCAGCTTCGGCGCCGCCGCCAGCAGCGCCCCCGCCCGCACGACGTTGTCGCCGATGCAGTGGGCGCTCGGCGGCTTCAGGAAGCCCGCCATCTCCCCGGCGGTGAGGACCGCCCGCCGCGGCGGGCGGAAGAGGCCGGTGTCCATGCGCCGGTCGAACTGGCGGCGGCGAAGCGGCATGTCGGAGCCGAGGAAGGAGAGGCCGCCGATCGCAAGGCCGCGGGCGCGCAGCCAGTTCTGGGCGGCGAAGGGCGCGAAGCCGTTGAGCAGGAGATTCATCGCCGACTTGGCGCGGGCGGGGTCGGCCGCTCGGCAGCGCAGCAGGATCTGCGCCTCGAACAGCGTGCCGGCGTCGCGCAGTTTCTCCTCCAGCGCTTCGTTCACCATCCGCCGCTCGAGCAGCCGGTCGGGGTCGGGTCGGCCCTTGCTGCGCTCGTTGCCTTCCAGGCGCTCCAGCAGGCTCGGGCGCTCCCCGTACTTGCGCCGCGCCCGCCGCCGCAGCGACCGGCGCAGGCGCTCGCGGCGGCGACCGGAGGCGGGGAGGAGGTCGACGCAGATGCTGACCCGCTCGCCCTTCTTCGGGTCGAGGACTGAGAGCGCGGAGGCGAAGGGCTGCAGCGGATCGGGGTCGAGCGAGAGCCGCGCCAGCGGCTCGAGGCTCGAGCGGGCGAGGACGAGCTCGGTGCGGACGGCGGCGAGCCCCTCGCCCTCGCCCTGCTCGCCGAGACCCTCCGGCACCTCGCGCAGCTCGATGCCCTCGTAGGCGCCGAGCGCTCCGCGCAGCAGCTTCAGCGAGCGCTCGGGGACGCTCAGCAGGTAGAGGAGCCGCCCCTCGGTGTCGCAGGTCACCCGCACCCGCACCGCCGAGGCGCGGCGGTCGAGCCAGCCGAGCACGCTGCGCTGGGTGCCGGCGAGCTCGGCGGCGAAGCGCAGCACCGCGTCGGTCTTCGGGTCGAAGTCGTCGGCGGGGACGACGGCGACCTCGCGGCGAGTCTGCAGCGTGCGGTTGGTCGCGAGAAGCCGCTGCATAGCCAGCGCGGAGGCGAGAGCGAGGGCGCCGAGAAGAACGGGCGCGAGCGAGCCGGCGGCGGCGAGCACCTGGCCAGGGCGAATGCTCGAGACGGTCCGCCAGGCAGCGATGGTGATGGCGCCGAGGAAGATCAGGATCATCGGCCTCGGGTCCTGTGGATTGCCCCGGTTCACAGACCGACCTCGACGGGGAGCAGAGATGTCGGCAAAACGCAGACGCCGGGAGCGCGCTGACGCTGCGCCCTGGCGGCGAGATCGGCCCGACTCGAAGCGGTCGGGTAGGCGGTCGGTTGTCCGGTGTGGTGTGCGAGGGGACGGACGAGCTCAGAAGCGCCCGGATCGATCCTCCAGCGGCTTTGAAAATTATTCATAGCCGTGGAGTAGCTCCACGAAAGCGAAGAAGCAAGTCGGCCTTTTACGGGGTGTGTAATCCCGGCGCATCCCTGCTAATCGAGGGTAATAAAGGGAACTTTCTTTAGGAACTTTTTAGAGTTCTGTGGGGCTCCGACCCCGCTTCCCCAGAGGAGAGATTGGGGGTGTCTATGCCGGAACTCCGCGTTCAGGCGAGGACGCGGCGGCGAGCGCGTGCCATTACCGTGCGAAGCGTCCACTCCACTGGCCGGACTACGTCGTCGGCCTCGACATCGGAGCCCTCGAATTCGCTGAGGACCCGACGGCTATCACGCAGCGACGAAACGAGGAAGATGCGGAAGGCGCCGGCCTGGCGCTCCATCACGGAATCGAGATAAGCAAGGTGCTCGAGCGAGGCGGAGAAGGGTCCACCTGAACCGAGTACCTTGGCCTGAGGCTCCGCAGAGAGGAAGTGCTCGAGCATCGACCGTTCCTTGGATTCGATCAGGTCCGCCTTAGAGATAATTAGCGCGATTGGCTTAGTGACGAGGCGAGCGCCGCCGCGCTCTAGGCTCCGCAGCACCTGCAGGGTCGAAAGCAGATCGTCGACCTGGTTGGCGACTTGGTCGGGCTCATCGCGTAATGAGAGCGCATCGATGAAGTAAAAGAGCGCCGAGCTCTCGCCTATGTACTCGAAGAAAGAGGAGTCGATTAGCCGCTGCGAGCCGCCTGCACTCTCCTCGCCGAGCTCGTCCCAAAGCTCCCCCGCCGAGTCGCCAACCTCAAGTCCAAACTCGAGGCGTCCTTGCAGAAGGCGCCTGGCGAGCGGCTGGTGATCGAGCTCGACGATGCCGCGATAGCGCTCGATGTTATCCGTGCCGGTGTTAGCCGGCCACTCACCGTTTCGCAGGTCGGTGATCACGCGGTAGATGCGCTGGGCGGTGCGAGTCTCGGGGACAAAGCGAAGAAGCCGCGAGTCGCCCTCGCTGAGGCGGTTGGCGACGACGTTGGCGAAGACCGTCTTGCCGACCCCTGAGGAGCCTCCGAGGGCGATCGTCACGGGAATGCGGCGCACGGTAGTGAGCCGGCGGCCGGCGAGAATGAGAAAGAACGAAGCAAGGAGAGCAGGGAGGGCAATGGCAATTACCGTCCCTCGGTTGAGCCCGAGAACCGCTAGCACCGAGATCGCTGCCGCCAGTAGCCCAGCGAACTCGATGAGCCGGTTCAGCAGCCGCTCGTCGCGATCAGCCTTAGGCAAAATTGCCCCCACCTTCGCGGCGACGCTCCTCTTCAGTGGGTGGCGCCCAGTAGGCGATGAGCACCCAGGTTGAGATAACGCCGGACACGATGATCACGATGTAGCCACCGGCGGACGGTGCCGGCGCTGCGCGCTCGACTTCCCGTAGGTCAGTGCGCGTCTTGAGGACCTGACCAGACTCCATCGCCTGTGGATTTTTCAATGAGCGGGTAAGGACGACCATGTCGGCGCGGAGCGCCTGGCGGTCGATTTCCCCTTTGCTGAAGGTCCCGCCGAAGTAGAGAGCGAGGACGACCTCGACGAGGGCTGCGACGCCGAGCACGGGGAGCATGCCGGGTCCACGGCCGTGGCTAAGAATGCGAACAATCGCTGCCAGGGTGATACCGAAAAAAGCAATGCCGATGTGGAAGGGGCCAACCGCGTAGAAGGCACGCCCTCCGATTACTGCGGTGAAGATGCCGTCGCAGAGGATCGGCGTGATCGCCACCATCAACGTTGCAATCAGCCCAGGGGTGCCATCGGCATCGAAGAAGCCTGAGGAGGTTGAGTCGGGTTCCTTCGTCGGCTCGACCGGTAATGGGTTGAGCTGCCCTGGGCCGGGTGGTTCTCCGGCGGGCGGCGCCTTCCCCGGTGCGCCTGAGTCTGGCTGGGGGTCCTCGTCGGCCTTTCCTCTCCTCATCGGGCGCACTCCATAGCGGCGCAGCCATCTGCGGACAGAGGAAGAGAAACCCCCGCAAACCGGGAGGCGGGCAATCCTGCCATCGGAGCAATGACCCTAATGCAATGGAAGGCTTTTTTGCTTAAACGCTTTGCCTTGCTTAACTGGCCTTGCGGCTCGTTCCTAGCTGCCCCGGCGCTGGAGATTGCTCCGGCTCAGGATCGCGGCCGGCTTATAGGTTTCCGAGCGACTCTTCCTGGGTTTCGCGGCTCGGTCAATCTCGCTATCACCTGTGACCTCATGTTCGGAGACGAAAGCTCTGCGTTCTGGTTCTACGGTCGCCTTTCGCCGGGCGTCGAGGTTCCCGCCTTCTTCGCGCAGGAGATTCCTGTCTCGCCCCATGTCCGCATCGAGATCGCCCTCGAGCACCTGGGCGTTTGGGCTCGTCCGGGCACCCGCGTCTGCAAGCAACCCGGAGAAGTCACCCAGCTCGCGCAGCTGGTTGTCGGGGCCTGGGCGCTGCTCAGCGGCAAAGCGTTGAGCTGGACCTTCGACGGCTGGGTAGAGGCGACTCAGGCTCAGCTCGACGGCAGCATCATGGGCCACGTCAACCCCCACCACCGTGAGGGGGCCAATGAAGAAAGTGACGACAGCAAGCGTGTTCGGGCGGCCGCCGAACTTGCGGTCCAGTTGCGAGCGAGGCCAGCCTATCGGCTGGCGCTCCGCGATCTTCGCCTTGCACTCTCCGACATCAGCGACGACGCAATCCTCTTTGCCTATCGGGCTGTGGAGAACTGTGCTCGAGCGTTAGCTGGCATTGATGGGGAGTTGGGGAGGGAGGGCTGGGCGCGCTTCCACGAATTACGCGGGATCGAAGCCGTAGAAGGCCGAGAGGAGATGGAGGCGCTGATCCGGTCTCGCAACGCGATCGCACATGGAGAAAGCGATTCGGGCGTCAATCGGGCGCCCTCTTCGCATCTCGTGCTTCAGACTCGAAAACTCGTTTTGGCAACCCTTGCCGCTGATCCCTCCGTCGAGATTCCCCGATACGCCGATCATCTCGTGCCCGAGTTGCCAAAGGACGATCTCGGTTTCACTACGGGTTAGGCAATTCGCGATGCAATTAGACGACGGGGTTGGAGTGAGGTGTGCGCCGGAAGAATGGCGAAGATGATGGCCACAATGCAGAGGGACAAGCGCCCGTACTTGGAGGCCGACGGTGTAGAGCTCGACTGCGCCTATTTCGTGAGCGACGATGAATTCGTCAGCGGATTCCTACGGCTTCCGAGTCCGAGCGAGACGGGGCGGGTCCGATTTTTAGAGGAGATCGGAACTTTCCTAGAAGCACGCGGCACCTCTTTACTCGACCCAATTCCGCTGACTGTGAGGGATGGCAAGGGGGGCGGCATTGAGGCTTGTCTGCTCGGGGCATTCGTGACGTCAACCCGGTTTAGCTCGCCTCTGCCGCCGCAGTTTCCAATTTCCCTCGCCGTCAACCGCGTGCTCATTGGCAGCTCAGATGCCGAGCGGAGCTACGAGAGCGCGAGTCTCCGTTGTGCGGAGCTTCTGGCGTTTCTTGGCGTCCCAAGCCCGGCGCCCGAGCGTGCCGTTGAACTTGGCACCCATGGGATCGAGCGCGCCAAAGCTCAGACGAATGCAGTCAGCGTCGGGCTTCGAGAGGGGGTTGAGGTCGATCACAGGAAGACTGCAGAGCTTGCTTTGCGCTGGTATGGGGAGATCACTCTTGCAGGGCCCCCGCGGCCCCTGGAAGCCTGGGCCAAGGCATTGGTGGAGCATTTGTGCCTTTTCGCTTTTCTCTGCGACCAACCCCTCCGACCGGGCCAGATCTATAGCGAGGCCTATTCTGAGCGAGCTGATTTCTACGCCTCATGGCACGAGGCCGGAGCTCCGAGCCGGACCGAGCCGCTCCTGCTCCTACCTGAGGTGGGCGATCGGTTTGAGGAAATGATTGTCGCTTGGAACGGACTGCTTGACGACGCGCACGACTTCATCGATCACGTGATCGACTTCCAGCTCTACCGCGAGCACAGGACCCTCACTGACCAGGTTCTCTCCCTCTCGCGTTCGCTGGAGCTCTACTTTGACTACGCCACCCGCTTCGACTCCAAGTACAGGCCGACGTTGGAGCACCGGGTTCTTGTCGATGAAGCCATCGAGCAGATGTCGTTGGAATTTCGTGAGCGCCACGGAAGTTGGATGCATGCCGCTCTCTTGGCTTCCAACCAGAAGCGCCTAGTTGCTCAACTTGAGTCGATCCTGGAAGATCTCGGTCCGAAGGTTTGTGCTGCTTGCGGCATATCAGAGCCCTCGCGGTTTGCGGCTATCGCCAAAGACGCCCGAAATCACTACACGCACCCCACGGGGTCGCCGAAGGCAAGCGTTCCCGAAGGTCGAGATCTCGTCATTCACGTGAATAGGTTGTGGTTCGTAGCTAGGGGATGTGTTCTGCTCGAGCTCGGTCTTGAGCGGGATGAGGTGGCAGATGTCCTTAATGAATCTGCCCGTAGATATCTGCTGGGTTAAGGGCGTAGCGGTCGCTGCGCAGAGGATTTAGGTGCCGCGGCGGGCGTTTTGCTTGCGGATGTGGCCGAGCCCAGTTGGCCGCGGCTATCCTGCCCGACGTGCCGAGCACGGCAGCGGAACAGTTAGAGGAAGCGTACTCGGAAGTCCGTGCCGCAAACGGGCCGGATTTCTTTCGGCGCCTGCGCGACTACATCCAACTCCTCAAGACCGACAAGAAGATCAGGGCCACCGTTAAGCAGTTGAGGCAAGAGGTGGAGGAGGCCGAAGCAGATTTCGATCGAGAGGACGATGGTTTTGTTGCCGAACTGGTTTCGGTCCGACAGGCACTCGCCAAGCGGGAACCGAAAGTCGATGACTCGGCGGCGCCGAGGCCGGCGTACGATCCCGTCAACCGTGCCAATGCCGAAGCAGCTCACGGCTGGATTTGGACGCTGTCGAACTTCGATGCCATCGTTGATGGGCGTGAGGACAGGATCATCGAGAGGGATGGACTCGACGCGAGCCGATCGCGGATGCTCGTCGCAATCTTGCGCGCCAAGCTCTACGACCTCGTTATCCCCTTCAACGAGAGGCCCGCGCCGCGCCCTGACCTGCGCGATCTATACGACGACATGAATGAGATCGGAGGCCGAGAGGTCGCTGCGCACCGTCGTCTTGAGCAGTTCGGCGAGGAGAGCGGGATCTTGGGTCTCCTGCATCTTGAGCGAATCGCCGCGGCCCTTGACCCGAAGCCACCGCAGCCGATGAGGACCCCTGAGGAGAAACGCCAGGTGCTTGAACAGGCCCTCGTCGAATATGACCTCGCCTACTTGCGCGAGGCGATTCGGCCGAAAGAGGGCCGCGGATCTCTAGATGCGAAAGCGCAGCAAGCAGTGGAGCGCCATGAAGCTGAGTGCCGAACCGAACTGGAGCGCCTACACCGACCCCTCAAGAAGAGACTCGAAAAAAATCACAGCTGGCCCAGGATCGTCGCCGGGCGGGTTGGCTGGATGCCGCCACTAATCGGGTTCGTGGTAGACCTCGCCGGGTTCATCGCGCTGGCCTTCCTAGCGGTCGGGTTCCTTGCCGAGCGACTTTGAAGTGGTGCCGTACCTTGAGCTCAGACGGGTGCGGCAGGAGTCAGCCGTCGCGCCGCGGGAGCGACCATCTTGATGCCGAAAATCGCCACGACTGCCAAAGCGAAGCCACCCGCCACTCTTTGCGGCGCCCCTTCCTCGTATTGCATGGCAGCGGCGAGCTGCAGGGCCTCCACCGCCAAGTCGAACTCAGGGCGATATGCCGGCGGAATCACCAAAGCCACCGCCTCGGCGATGAATTTGCCATCGGGGGAACGGAGCCAGGTCGCCAGGCGCAGCGCCTCGAACTCAGAGTCAGCTAGGAGTTCGTCGGCAAGCTCCTGGACGCTTGGGTATGGCTCCCGAAAGGGTGGAGCCATCTGGCGGAAGATGATCAGTCGTCGAAGGGCGGGGTTGCCCTGGATAAAGCGGGCGACCTGCTGATGGTCCTGGGCCATCGACAGACTGTACTGCCCTGCTCTCGCGAATTGCGCTCCTCGCAAATGAGGAGCGCTACTCCGATAGCTGTTCGAGGACTTCGAGGTCTTCTGCCAGCCGTTTCTTAAGCTTCTCCTGGAAGCGTTTGTCGGCGCGGCGGGTGGCGATGTGCCTGTAGATGGCGGCCCGGATCGCTTCGGAGATCGATACCTCTTCAGCGCGGGCTAGGGCCTTCACTTCCGCCGCCAGCTCGTTGGGCAGGCGCAGGCTCATCACCTTCGTCTGGTCGTCGTTCATCGCTGGACCTCCGCTTCGCGTAGGCGCTGGAGGGCTGGTGGGCTCGGCAGGTAGAAGTCGCCGTCGACCTGCCGGCCCGGCCGCCACTCCATGCCCTCCAGCAGCTCGCAGGCCGAAACGTTCGTGCCGGCGGCCAGTTTGAGGATCGTGTCGATGCGGGGCAGGGCAAGGCCTCGCTCCAGCTCGCTGACGTTGACGCGGTTCATGCCGACTAGATCGGCCAGCGCCTGCTGGGACAGGTCGGCCCGGCGGCGGCTGCGCTTCAGGTGGGCGCCGAAGCGCTCGCCGAGTGGGGAGGGATTGCGGCTCACCAGGATCGCCCCCTCGGCGAGTTGATCCTCCAGCTCATCCCGGCCAATAGCTCGCAGGGTGCGACTTCCACCGCTCCGGCGAGCTTGACGAGGGTGCCGAGGTGCGGGATGCGCCGGCCATGTTCCAGCAGGGCGACCTCGGTGCGGTGCAGGCCGGCGCGATCGGCGGTGGCGGTCTGCGAGAGGCCGACGCGGCCCCGCAGCTCGGTCAGGTTCTCCCCGAAGTGCAGGCCAAGCGCCGCCGTCTGGGCATCTTTATGGCGTCCCATCGCTCAGCCCTCCAGGCCGAGGGTCGCCAGGACCCACGGCGTCTCTTTGACCAGCGCGGTCGCCTCGTAGAAGTGCTCGACCGACCCGCGAGCCGCCTTTTCGTAGACGATCTCCAAGGCGCCGAGTTCCTTGAGGGTGCGGGCGTGGTAGCTGACGCTCGACAGCGGCTTCCTCATCACCAGCGCCAGTTCTTTGGGGCTGAGGCTCCCGCCCTCTTCGAGGTAGATCCGCAAGAGCCACCTGCGCAGCGGGTGGCGCAGGGCTTTCAGGAGCGCTTCTGCTTTTGCTTCGCCGGCAGCCATCAGACGTCCATCAGGGTCGAGAAGTTGACGGCCGCTCGGGTGGGGCGGATGACATCGCCGTTTTGGTGGAGCAGGCCGCCGGCGATCAGGTCGCGGACCGCCCGCCTGACCGCGTCCTGCTCGATGTACTCGGTCGAGGCGACGGTGAGTTCGCGGATCAGCTCTTCGAGCGTCAGCGTCTCGGGATAGAGGAACAAGACCTCTCTTAAGACCCGCGCTTCGTCGCGGGCGTCTTCTTCGCCGGTGGTTTGGAGCCGAAAGGCGCCAGTAGATTTCTCATCAGCCATGAGGAGCACAGCCTCCTTGTGGTCAGGCCCTCGGTTGGCGTCTTCAGCGCCGCCGGGGGCCGCTTGTTTAGTTGTTCGCTACTTGGTGCTGCCGGTGAGGTCGTAGCGGCGCGGCTTCTTGCCTACCAGCCTCACCTTCTTCTCTTTCTCCAGCCGGCCGAGGCAGTTACCCACCGCGCCCGAGGAGCGTTTGATCCCCTGCGCGACCTTCGTCGCCGTGATCGGCAGCTCGCCCCGGTGCTTCTTCATGTAGCCGAGGACGAGGCCGTCGAGCTGGCCGGGGCGCAGCCTCGATTTGGGTTTGGCCTTGGTCGCCTTGCTTGCCATCGCTTCTCCTTCTTCCGGGCCGCCTCGTCTGCTGAGGCCGCTCTTGGTCGGAGCGACGTGGTAGCTCCGCTCCCGCGGAAAAGCGAGTCGAAATCGACGCGAATCGGCGTCAATCGCTGCGCATCGGCGGCATTTGGGGAACTAGTTCCCCAAATCGGGGGCGAAACGAGGGGCGGTTCCAAAATCCCCGCCGCTGGCCAAATCGCCAGGTGCAGGGATTTCGGGTGAAGCGGCTGAAGGGATTCGAACCCTCGACCTTCTGCATGGCAAGCAGACGCTCTAGCCAGCTGAGCTACAGCCGCATCGCAGGGCAGTTTACCCGAGGCGTGCTCGGTCAGGCGGTGGCGGGCTCGAGGGGAAGCCCTTCCGCCTTCCATTCCTGGACGCCGCCGATGACGTCGCAGGCCTCGAGGCCGAAGCGGCGCAGGGTCGCGGCGGCGAGGCTCGACTGGTAGCCCTCGTCGCAGATCAGGATCACGCGGCGGTCGAGGCGGGCGAGGGTCGGGTCGCGGTGCTCGCCTCCCGGGTCGAGGCGCCACTCGAGGACGTTGCGCTGGACGACGACGGCGCCGGGGACGAGGCCGTCCCGCCGGCGCTGCTCCAGCGGCCGGATGTCGATCAGGAGATCGCCTTCCCGCGCCGCCGTGTGCGCTTCGGCGGGGGAGAGGCGGTCGATCTCGGCGCGCGCCTGGGCGAGCAGCTCTTCGACCGTCGGTCTCGCCATCTCCCTATGAAACATCAGATACCCGCTTCGCCCAAGCGCTAGCCTGCTCGGACAGGGAGAAGATGCTTTTCCGTCAGATCATCCACGAGGACCTGGGCTGCGCCTCCTATCTGGTCGCCGACCGGGAAGCCGGGGTCGCGGCGGTGATCGACCCGCAGTGGAACGTCGACCCCTACCGGCAGCTGGCGCGGCTGCACGGCGTGCGGATCGGGCACGTGCTCGAGACCCACAACCACGCCGACCACGTCTCCGGCCACGGCCGGCTCTGCCGCAGCACCGGCGCGACGGTCCACATCCACGAGCTGGCCGAGGCCGAGTACCCGCACGAGCCGTTCGCGGACGGCTGGAAGCTGGCGCTGGGCGACCTGACGATCGAGGCGATCCACACCCCGGGCCACCGGCCGGAGCACACCTGCTTCCTGCTCAGCGACGCCGGCCGCGGCGGCGCGCCGTGGGCGCTGCTCACCGGCGACTCGCTCTTCATCGGCGACGTCGCGCGGCCGGACCAGGCGGTCGAGCCGCGCGAGGGGGCGGCCGACATGTTCCGCTCCCTGCACGAGCGCCTGCTGACCCTGCCCGACGAGGTCGAGGTCTGGCCGGGGCACCTGGGCGGCTCGCTCTGCGGTGGCTCCGGCCTCGACCTCAAGACCTCCTCGACGATCGGCTTCGAGCGCCGCCACAACCGCGCTCTGCGGATCGCCGACGAGGAGGAGTTCGTGGAGGATCAGGTCGGCTCGCTCGGTGAGAAACCGCCGAACGTCGAGCGCATCGTCGGCCTCAACCGCGGCCCTCTGGTCGAGGACTTCGGCACCCCGGCGCCGCTCAGCCCGCACGAGGTCGAAGAGCTGGTCGAGGAAGGCGCGCTGGTGATCGACGGCCGCACCAACGAGCAGTTCGACGAGGCCCACATCGAGGGCGCCCTCAGCACCTCCTCCTACGACACCGGCTTCGCGACCAAGGTCTCGCACGTCGCCCCGGAGGGGACCGACATCGTCGTGGTGGCCGCCTCCGACGGCGACGAGCGCCGGGCCGCGGAGCTGCTCGCCTCCGTCGGGCTCCCGGTCCGCGGCTACCTGGAGGGCGGGATGACCGCCTGGCGCACCGAGGAACGGCCGGTGCACCGGATCGAGCTGATCGACACCGACGAGCTGGCCCGCCGCCTCGACGGCGAAGCCGGGCCGGTGGTCCTCGACGTCCGCAACGACGACGAGTATGCGGGCGAGCACATCCCCGGCTCCCTCCACATCCCCTACGGGGACCTCGCCGGCCGTCTCGACGAGCTGCCCCGCGAGCGCCAGCTCGCGACGATCTGCCGCGGCGGCAAGCGCAGCGGCCTCGCCGCCTCGATCCTCCAGCGCGCCGGCTTCGACGTCGTCCACGTCGGCAAGGGCCTCCCCGCCTGGCGCGCCGCCGGGCACCCGGTGGAGAGCGCCGCCGCGGCTGCAGCGCCGGCCGCCTGAGCTAGCCGCCCAGGTGACGGTCGATCAGGCCCGCCACGACCCGCGCCGCCTCGCCCGAGACCATGCCCACGTGCGGGCCCGGGACGCGCTCGATCTCGATCTCGCCGGCGGTGACGCGGCGCCAGACCGGGAGGGGGTCGGCGAAGAGGTGGAAGCGGCGGACGGTGGGGAGGAAGTAGGTCATCGAGCCGCGGTAGGGGCCGGGCCGGTAGGCCGCGGCGGCTTCCAGCGAGAGCTCGGCGAAGCGCCGGTGGGTCGCGGAGGCGCCCTCGGTCCAGTCCTCGTCGGCGAAGACCGAGCGCAGCGCCCGGCCCGGCTCGCGCAGGGCGGCGCGGGCGTAGTGGAAGGGGAGGGCGAGGCGGTGGCCCCAGCGTCGCGCCGGCGAGTGGGCGGCGGTGGACAGCTCGGCGTCGATCATCCCCAGCCAGCCGACCTCCTGGCCTTCCTCGCTGAGGCGCCGGGCGATCTCGAAGGCGAGCAGGGAGCCGAAGGAATGGCCGGCGACGCGGTAGGGCCCCTCGGGCTGGAGCTCGCGGATCGCCTCTACGTAGCTCGCGGCCATCTCCTCGACGCTCGTCTGCGGCTCTTCGCCCGGGTTCAGCCCCCGCGCGCGGATGCCGTAGACGGGCACGTCGCTGCGCATCGCCATCGCGATCTGGCGCATCCCCAGCACGTCGCCCCAGATCGAGTGGACGAGGAAGAGCGGCGGGCCGTTCGAGCCGGGGCGCATCGGCACCAGCGGCTGGAAGTGCTTCGCCGGGTCCTCGACCACCGCCGCCAGCTCGATCACCGTCGGCGCCTCGATCAGGCTGGAGAGGGGGAGCTCGACGCCGAACCGCTCGAGGATCAGGTTGAAGACCCGCACCGCCTGCAGCGAGGTGCCCCCGAGCGCGAAGTAGTCGTCGCCGTCGCCGATCCCCGGCAGCCCCAGCACCGCTTCCCAGATCGCCCGCAGCCGCTCGACGGTCGGAGAGTCTGCGGAGAGCGATTCCCGCTCGCGCTCGGCCAGCGCCGCTTCGGCCTCCGCCACCGCCCGGCGGATCTGCGCCAGCGCCTCGGGGTTGGCGAGGGCGCGCTCGTTGCTCGCCGCCCGCCCTTCGACCGCGTCCCGGCCCGCCCGCTCGGAGCGCTTGCCGCTGTGGGTGACCGGCAGGGCCGCGACCGCGACCACCAGCTCCGGGACGTGCAGCGCGGTGGTCCGCTCGCCGATCGTGCGGCGGATCCGCAGCGTCAGCTCGCGGTCGAGCCTCGCCCCATCGCGCAGGACCGCCAGCAGGACCAGCCGCGCGCCCTCGTCGCGGCGTTGTTCGACCGCCATCGCCTCCGCCACCTCCGGCACCCCGCGCAGCGCCTGGTAGATCTCGCTGGGGCCGATCCGCACCCCCTGGATGTTCAGCACCCCGTCGGAGCGGCCGTGGATGCGTGCCTGCCCGTCGGCGTCGAACTCGATCAGGTCGCCGTGGGTCCAGACACCCTCGTTCTGGGCGAAATAGGCGGCGTGGAAGCGACTGCCGTCCTCGTCCCCGAGGAAGCCCAGCGGCCGCGAGGGGAAGGGATTGCGGCAGACCAGCTCTCCCACGGCCGAGCCCGAGGGCGTGTCCGCCGTCGGCAGCGCCTGCACGTCGAGGCCGAGGCTGCGGGACTGGATCATCCCGCGGCGCAGCGGCAGCTCCGGGTGGCCCAGCACGAAGCAGCCGATGATGTCGGTGCCGCCGGAGATCGACTGCAGCTTCACCGGCCCGACCTCCTCGGCGACCCAGTCGAACTGCCAGTCGCGCAGCACCGAGCCGGTCGAGAGGACGGAGCGCAGCGCCGGCGCGGGTGCCTGGCGCTTGGGCGAGTAGCCGCTGTCCTCGCAGAGCTGCAGGTAGGGCGGGCTGGTCCCGAAGACGCTCGCCTCCTCCTCGGCGACGATCCGCCATAGCGTGCCCGGGTCGGCCAGCGGCCCGTCGAAGGTGACGATGCGGCTGCCGCAGGCGAGCGCCGAGAGCTGCCAGTTCCACATCATCCAGGCGGCGCTGGTCTGGAAGAAGAGGACGTCCTCAGGGCCGAGGTCGACGTGGAGGCGGAGCTCCTTGAGGTGCTCGACCAGGGTCCCGCCGGCGCCGTGGACGATGCACTTCGGCGCTCCGGTGGTGCCGGAGGTGAAGAGGACGAAGAGCGGGTGGTTGAAGGGGAAGCGCTGCCAGCCGTCGGGGAGGGGCCGCGGCGGGGGAGAGGCGAGCAGATCCTCGAGCCGGTGGACGGGAATTCCGGGCTCGCTCGCGGGAGGAGCGGAATCGAGCGCGACGACCGCCTCAAGGGTGGGGAGGGAGGCGACGACCTCGGCGACGCCGTCGCCGCCGAGGCTCGCCAGCAGCAGCTTCGGCGCGAGCTGCTCGAAGCGGCTGAGGATCGCGGGCGCGCCCATCTCCGGGGCGGCGCTGGAGAAGGTGGCGCCGAGGGTGGCCGCGGCAAGCGCCCCGACCATCGCCCCGAGGTCGTTGGCGGCGATCGCGACGACGCGGTCCCCCTCGCCGACGCCGAGCGCCCGCAGGTGGGCGGCCAGCCTCCGCACCCGCTCGCGCAACTCGCGCCGGCCGACCTCCTCCCGCGAGCCGTTGCCGTGGCGGGCGACCACCGCGATCCGCTCGTCCCGCGCCGGGGTCCGCGGCTCGAGCAGGTTCTCCGCATAGCTCAGGCGCAGGTTCGGGAAGAAAGTTGCGGTCTCGCAGCGCTCGTCGGTGCAGACGGGCTCGGGCTCGCCCTCCCGCAGCGGGTCGGCCCACTCGAGGAAGAGGAACCAGAACTCGCGGAAGCTCTCGACCGAGAACGCGTGGAAGTCGCGGGGCTCCCGAAATCGCCTCCCGGTGCGTCTCTCGCAGCCTGCAACAAAATCGCTGAGTTGGGATTTTCCCGCAATTTGCGGTAAACCAGACACCTATCCCCACCTCTCGTTTTGACTCTGCCCTGACATTTGTCAAAGGCCCTCGTTAGAGATCCTGCACGTGCAACGGGCGTCGTGGTCGCTGACTGGTCGTCTGCGGCGCCCGTTTCAAGTGCGGCCTTCCCGCGGGCGTCGCTCCTGAGAGAATGCCGCAGATGGAGGACACGCGCCAGTACGACCTGGTTCTCTGCGGGGCGACCGGCTTCACCGGCGGCCTCACCGCCGAGTACCTGGCCGCGCACGCCCCGGCGACGATGCGCTGGGCGCTGGTCGGGCGCAGTCGCTCCAAGCTCGACGCGGCCGCCGGCCGGCTGGCCGCCGCCTCGCCGGAGGCGCCGAAGCCGGACGTGGTGGTCGCCGACGCCGCCGACGGAGAGGCGCTGCGCGGAGTCGCCGAGTCGGCCCGGGTGGTGATCACCACCGTCGGCCCCTACGCCTTATACGGCGGACCGCTGGTCGCCGCCTGCGCCGCGGCCGGCACCGACTACGTCGACCTCACCGGCGAGCCCGAGTTCGTCGACCGGGTATGGGTCGAGCACCACGCCGAGGCGGAGCGGGCCGGCGCCCGGCTCGTCCACTGCTGCGGCTTCGACTCGATCCCGCACGACCTGGGCGCCTACTTCACCGTGCAGCAGCTGCCGGAGGGGGTGCCGCTGAAGGTCGACGGCTACGTCAAGTCCAACGCCCGCTTCTCCGGCGGCACCTTCCACTCGGCGATCAACGGCTTCGCCCGCGCCCGCCAGACCCTGGGCGCCGCCAAGGAGCGGCGCCGAGCGGAGCCGCGCCCCGCCGATCGCAAGATCCACGCCGCGCCGGTGCGCCTGCGCCACGACGAGCAGCTCGGCGGCTGGACGGTGCCGCTGCCGACGATCGACGGCGCGATCGTCCGCCGCTCGGCCGCCGCCCTCGACCGTTACGGCCCTGAATTCACCTACGGCCACCACATGGTCGCCAAGCACCTCGCCACCGTCGGGGCGATCGCCGGCGGCGTCGGCACCGCCGGCCTGCTGGCGCAGCTGCCGCCGACCCGCAACCTGCTGCTGAAGCTGAAAGCGCCGGGGGAGGGCCCGAGCGAGGCCGAGCGCGAGCGCAGCTGGTTCCGGGTCGTCTTCGTCGGCGAGGGGGGCGGAAAGCGGGTCGTCACCGAGGTCAGCGGCGGCGACCCCGGCTACGGCGAGACCTCGAAGATGCTGGCCGAGTCCGGCCTCTGCCTCGCCTTCGACGAGCTGCCCGAGCGCTCCGGCCAGTTGACCACCGCCGTGGCGATGGGCGACGCGCTGTTGAAGCGCTTGCAGCGGGCGAGCATAGGCTTCCGCGTGCTCGAATCGACCGCAACCGGGTAAGGACGGCGCATGGACGACCAGCAAGTGCTCGACCGCATCGACCAGCTCGTCCAGGAGGAGGAGGCGCTCCTGCATCGTCACGAGGGGGAGGGCCTCGACGACGACGAGCATGCCCGCCTCGAGGAGCTGCAGGTTCAGCTCGACAAGGCCTGGGACTATCTCCGCCAGCGCCGCTCCCTCAGAGAGGCCGGCGACGATCCCGACGACGCCAGCATGCGCGACGGCGGCACCGTCGAGGATTACGAGCAGTAGCCGCCCAGCCGAATCCACCCGACCGCCGCTACCCTTCCCTCCGTCCCTCGGCGCCTTGGCGGAGTGGCTACGCAGCGGCCTGCAAAGCCGTTTACACCGGTTCGATTCCGGTAGGCGCCTCTGGCTCTAGCAAGCGAGTTTGGCTTGCTAGAGCCTTTTGTGCAGCCTTCTCAGGCCGCTTCCTCGTCCGGCTGAGTCCGGTTGTTGCCGATTATCTGGATGTAAAACTGGCCCACGGCTGGCCCACGGTGAGTCATCCAGTGCCTTTACTCTCCCCGCCGTGAGCGAAAGCCCCGAGCGGATCAAGAAGCACATCGCCATCCTAGAAACCTTTGAGCAGCGTTTCGGCGAATGGGTCACTGGCCTTCACAACGAGCAGTTGGAGGACGAACCCCCGGCTTGGTCGAACAAGGAGAGGGCCGAGCGCGAGAGAGAGCTTCGCGAAATGGCAGTTCCTGCCCAGAAGGCGATGGAAGTATCTGGGGTCGGAATGCTCGCGCTCGCGTGGCCCCCAGCGATGCGCAGGCAGGGGGTGATGGTCGGCGATCTTCCGGGGCTGATGTTCTACGACGGGCCTTCCCTGGCCTATGAAAGCTCGGACGGGCTTGATGTCCAGCGCAAAGTCTTAGATCGGATTCCCAGCCAGCTGGCGGGGTTACGCCTCCAGCTGGAGGAAGCCGAAGACGCTGAAAAGGAAGCCAGCATGAGGCAGTTCGGCGAAGTTTTCGAACACAGCCGCGACCAGCACCGACAGAGGGACGAGCTTGGGGAGGGTGGAGCAGCGGAACCAACCCAGTTGTCCCAGCGCGCACCTAAGCAAGACCGGCCCTGGTGGGAGAACCCCTGGGTCGTGGGCATCGGCGTAACCGTTATTGGCGGTCTCATTCTCTTCGGAATCATCGCCATGCTCAGTACCGGATGATCGACCCCTTTACGGAAGTTGGCACGATCTTTCCCGCGCTCCTGGTCAGCGGGCTTTCTTGCTGATCCCTCCCGACCGTCTGGCGAATAGGCTGCTGCCGTGCCGAAGGACGCCAAAGCGAAAGCGCTCGCCGATGCAAAGCGCGCCCAGCTTGACTACGAGCGGGATATAGAGGCCGCGCGGGAGGCGAGGCGCAAGAGCTTCGCCCGAGCGCAGAAGGCCGGATCATCGCTGGCGGAAATCGGCGAGGCGGTCGGACTGCACCGCTCTCGCGTCGGGGAAATCCTCCGAGGCAAGTAGACAACTGTAGGGAAATTCCCTACAGTTGTGCTAGGCTGCTGGCCCCGAATAAAGCGGCTCCCGGCGGTGCGCAAACACCAACCGGGAGCCTGACCACAAGGAGAAGACACCTCCTCATGGCTAACGAGAACCCTATGGACGGCGGGTCGCTTGTGCCTCTCGACCTTCCCCCGCAGCACCTACCGATCCTGCGCGACCGTCTGACCACCTGGCTAGACGGGGTGCGAGAGGACCTGGAAACCCCTGACGAGGTACAGCGCCCCGATCAGGCGTGGCAAGAAGCGCGGGCATTTGAGCGGTTGCTGACCGCGATTTCCACCGGGAAGATTTGCCTCCCCGACGAGGCGGCGCGGGATGCTGTCGAAGCGTCAGCTGCGGCGCACGACAGAGAGAGCGGCTACACCGAGGCGGTGGCGATCCACGACGCGCTGCGCTCCCTGCTGGGCGTGCTGGGAGGACCGCGCAGTTGACCGCGACCGCCGACCTACGGATGCAGCGCGTGGTCCTGGCGCTCGTTCTTCGCCAGCACCCCGACCCGCTGACGCTCCCGGCGCTGGCGGGTCGGGTGCTGGTGAACCCCCGCACCCTCACCGGAGGGGTCGCGCTCGCCCGCGCCCTCCGCGACCTCGATAACGAGGGCTTGGTCTTCTGCGACGGCTTCCTGGTTCAGCCGAGCCGACCGGCCGTCCACGTCAAGCGCCTGTTGGAGAGAGGCTGATGCTCGTCCCCGGCAGGTTCAGCAGCGCCGCGATCAACATCGGCGAGGGCGAGTTGGAGGTGCGCCTGAGCGACGGCGGCAACTGGCAGGTCAAGGTGAAGATGGGCGAGGAGTGGCGGCTGCTCTGCCGAGGCCACATCGACGGGACCATCTTCGAGACCGCCGCCGCCGACACCGAGGAGCCGATCACGGTCGGGCCGCTGCGGGTCGATCCCGCCGCTCGCTGCGTCGAAGTCAACGGCGCTCCGGTGCGGCTGACGGCACGGGAATACGAGCTAGTGGCGCTGCTCGCGACCGATCCCGGCCGCGTCTTCACGATGGAGGAGTTGCTGAGGGAGGTCTGGCGCGACAAGGGCGGCGGCAGCGTCCGCACCGTCAACACCCACGCCAGCCGCGCTCGCGTCAAGCTCCGCGAAGCCGGGGCCGAGGGCTTCATTGTCAACTGCCACGCCCACGGCTACAGGCTCTGCTTGGAGTAGATCGGCCCGCCGCTCGCCCTAGCAGAAAAGCGAGAGGAAATCTACAAACGCGCAATTGCACGTTTGTAGATCTTTGCCGCTCGCGGCGCTACGAAAGGTGCATGGCAACTCCATGCATATGCCAAAACCGAATATCACGGGGGTCCACTTTCGGGGTTCGACGCCCTGTTGTAGTGATGCCCGAGCAATCGCCTCCCCGGCTCCGTCGCCCGCTTCCAGGGAGGCTCCCTAAATCTTTTGGCGGATTTCGTCGCCTCGTACGACAGAGAGGCATGAGGCACGGAATCAACCGAAGAAAGTCTGTCCACTTTGGCGGCTCGCCGCCCTGTTGTTCCGTGGACGGCAATCCCAATTCACCACGCCGCCTGTCGTTTCGGCGGTGGCTTCGCCCATCGCTTCCCCTGTCGCTTCGCAGGCAGGGCGGGGCGAGGGGCAGCTATCCCGCACCGCAGGCCGGTCTGCGGGCCTGCTGCCTTGCCGACATTCCTACGCCTCTCCCAATTCAAAACAAGACCAAGGAGGTCTATGTCATGTTCTCGCTGAATCTCAATCTCAATTCTGCGTCCCTTGCACTCGACGCCTGCGCTAACACCTCCGCGCTGGTTCGGCAACGCTTCTCCGTCACCTCGCCGACCACCGGCTCGGGGCTGCTCTCGCAGCACCTCACCGTCAATCGCTCGCGCCCCTGGGGGTCGGTGTGAGTTGGCAGGCAGGCGCTCGCCTGCGAATCCCCGAGCAAAGCGGCGAGATTCTCGCCTCCATCGGGGAGCATCGAATCCTCTCCACCGCCCAGGTGCGGGCGATCCACTACCCCGACCGCAGCCCGCGCCGCACCCAACAGGCGCTTGCCTATCTTGAGCGGGCGGGTTTTGTCTCCCACGTCGAGACGCGCCGCTCGCCCCGGCGCGTTTGGTTCCTGACCGATGCCGGCGCTGAGGCGGTGATCCTCGCCGGCGAGGTCAAGGAGCGCCCGAAAGTTCTAAGCCCTGAGCAGGCGGCGGGGCCGCTCGCCCCCCACACGCTCGACGTCAACGAAGTCGGGATCAGCTTCCTGCAGGCAGCAAGGGAGCGCGAGGAGGAATTCGGGCCACTCGGTTGGCGGCATGAGGTCGCCCACTCCCTCAACCGAGGCCGCGGCCGCGCTGGCCGGAGGCTGATTGCCGATTCGGTCTTCACCTACGTGCGGCATGAGGAGCGGGACTGGATAGTCGAGCAGCGGTTCTTGGAGGTGGACCGGGCCACGCTCTCGCTTGAACGGCTGGTCGCCGAGCTGGCCCGCTACGGCCAGCTGCATCGGGCGCGGGTCAAGGGCCGAGAGGAGCCGCTACGGCGCTACAGCTATCCGGTCTTCCCCCCGGTGATCTGTGCGCTGACCGGGGCCTCGCGCGCTGCTCTGGCTAGGCGGCGCACGATGGCGCTCACGCTGCTCGACCGGCATCCTGCGGTCGCGGACAACCCGAACGTGGCGATCTACGTCTGCTTTCTGGACGAGCTCAAGGATCGCGGCCCCTATGCGCCGATCTTCCGCAAACCGGAGGCATCGGATCAGGCCGTGAACTGGATCGGTGAGGGCCGGGACGGTTGAGGGCCGGGGGAGCCGTTCAATACGTAGCGCGGCGCGGCCTCGAGTGCGGGGGGTGGGGGCGGTGAAGAAGCTGCCGGTATCCATCCCTCGTATCGCTCTCACTCCTGCCGAGGCTGCGGCGGCAATCGGTGTTGGCCCTGACTTCTTCAACGCCAACGTTGCCCCGCAACTCCGGCTGATCCGGCGTGGCCGCAAGCGGCTCATCCCCGTTCGCGAGCTTGAACGATGGGTGGCCGAAAACGCCGATGCGCCAATGATTGAGCAACTGCGCTGATGGTCTTCCGGCGACAGGTGCCAGCGGTAGAATTGGACCTACATAAGTGGGGCCGCGTGCTGAAGACACCGGCCCCGTGGCGACCGGCTCAGTTGGCACCAGGCCGGACGCGCGGGACAGGCTACTGCCGGACGCCCTCACGCCTTCGACGCACGGCTCGAAAGCCCGAGCCGGAATCCACTACAGGAGGTGAACCGCGATGGCGGTAATCAAGAAGCGACACTCAGGCAACTGTCCGGCGAAGCGCGGAAAGCGGTGCAGCTGCAACGGCGGCTACCGCGCCGAGGTTTATTCGCCGAGGGATAAGAAGAAGATTCGCAAGACCTTCACTCACCGGGCGGATGCGCAGTCCTGGGCTGCCGAAGTGAAACGGGGGGTGGATCACGGAACCCTTCGAGCGCCGACCAAGCGAACCCTTGGGGAAGCTGCGGGCGCTTGGCTGGCGGGAGCCGAGGCTGGGACGATCCGCAACCGATCCGGGGCCGAGTACAAGCCTGCAACCCTTCGCGGGTATCGGCAGGCGCTTGAAGATCACGTCCTCCCGGTCCTGAGCGGCCGGAAGATGAACGCAGTCACGACCTCTGATCTGCAAGCGCTCGTTGATCGTTGGGGTGCGGAGGGTCAATCGCCTTCCACGATCAGGAACTCCATCAAGCCCTTGCAGGCGATCTATCGCCGCGCCCGTGCCCGCGAAGGTCTCGCAGTCAATCCCACCCGCGATCTGGAACTGCCAGCGCCCAACGCGAAGGAGGTTGAGATCGTCGCCCCGGATGTAGCCGCGCAGCTGCTCGACGTGCTGCCCGCCGAGGATCGCGCCCTGTGGGCGACGGCCCTCTACGCGGGCCTGCGCTACGGAGAGCTTCGCGCTCTCCGCTGGTCGGCCGTTGACCTTGCAGGCGGTTCGATTCGGGTAACCGAATCCTGGGACCCGAAGGACGGGGCGATCGCGCCGAAGACCAAGAACTCGCAGCGCACGACGCCGCTGCCTGGCCTTCTTCGGGACTACCTGATGGAGCATCGAATCGGAGCGGGGGAGCCTCCCGTCGACGCCCTCGTTTTCGGCGATGCCAACGGCAAGCCGTTCCAGGCCGCGACGATCTACCGGAGAGCGGATCGCGCGTGGGAGGCTCAGGCATTGGGTCGGCTGCGGCTGCACCAGGCCCGCCATACCTATGCCTCCTTCATGATCGCGGCCGGGGTCAACGCCAAGGCACTGTCGTCGTTCATGGGCCATTCGTCGATCAAGGTCACGTTCGACCTCTACGGTCACTTGATGCCGGGGACGGAGGCGGAGGCGGCAGCATTGCTCGACACCTACCTCGCTACGGAGGTGGAAGCGGGAAAACAAACCGCGAGGGCCGCTGCCTTCTAGAGGGGCCTTGCATCTACAAATTCGCCGCGACAATCAGTCCTCCAATAACTCCGAGCACAGCTGAAGCAAAGCCGAGGAGGGCAACGAGGAGTTGAACTCGCCGTGCTCGCAGCTCAAGTCTGGCCGTGCGGTATTTCACCACGGCGGTTTGATGCTCGACCTGGGCGATGCTTAGACGGGAAGCCATCATCAGCGCCGACTATCTGACGCTTTTGCAAATGCTGCCTAGGCAGCCTGGTTGATAACCACCCGACGACGCCCGTCCTTCATGTGCCCGTCCGGATACCGTTCCTTCAGCTGCGCCGCGCGCTCAGAATCTCGCACCAGCTGCATCCCGTATAGAGCCATGAAGAAGTGATCGTCGTTACCGAGATTGACGAGCGCTTGCGCCTTCGAGTTGTAGACGGTAGATCGCGCCACTCCCTGAGCCTGGGCAATCTCGTCCGGAGAGAGGCCGTTGTAGAACTCGCCGTCGATCACCTCCCGCTGTCGGCGGGGCAGTCGATCAACCGCCGTCCGGCAGACGGTTCGCACCTCGTAGTGATTCAAATACTGCCCTACAGGCTCATACAGCCATCTCACGCCGAAGTGCCATTGTCGGAAGCCGCCTTGCTCGCCAAGTTCGGGCGGGTCAACATCTTTGAAGCCTCCGAGAAATGCCTGCATCGCTTCGGCCTCTTTGGCCTTGAGAGAATTGGTCTGAATCTCGGCCAACTCCCCCCTGAGGAAGTCAAGGGTGAAGTGAGCCACGGTCTCGCGCAGCCAGCCGAAGAGATGATTGGGGGGGTTTGACGGAAAGCGATAAATCGCCTCAAAGATGGCTTGGCGCGTAACGTCAACCAGCCGTCCACGCTCGATCTCCGCTATCCGGTTGGCCTCCTCGCGCCGATGGGATGAAGGGGCTGCGCTGGGGTCGTCCAAGCCTCCGCGCAGATTCAGCAATCGGGCCTCGACGCCACGCCGGATTCCCTCAAAGACCAGCAGCAAGAAGATGAACTGGCCGCGATTTTTCTCGGGAGCCTTCTTCACCCGAGCTATTAGAGGTTCTAGGTAGCGCTGCTTCTCGGCGGCCGTCTCCATCTTGTCGCGCCATTTCCAATCCTCAAGCAGGGGAACGACCGTGTCGCTTAGCTCTAGGCGGTACATGTCCTCGTACAGCCGCATGAGTCGCCTGGTTGCATCGTCATGCGGTTCAAATTCTTTCTTTGGCCGGGGCCGTGGCGGCGGCGCAACGCGCGGTGCTTTGGCGTACCACTTCGAGACGCGCATCTCCGGCGTCCCGTCATCATCCGAGGGCCAAGGGCGGTGGGTGATTGGCATCTCCAATCTCCTTTCTAGAGATGGGACCGGCTGTTCCGGTCCTCACCCACCCAAGAGAAGGCGTCTCTAGTCCATCCTTAGCTAGCTGCGCGATGAACCGCTCGTAGCGCGCTCACAGGGGCGAAACTGGCCCATTTACTGGCCCATACCCGGGCAGAACCGCTCTAGGAAGCGGAAAAGCCAGATATGTACTGGCCTGCAAAGCCGTTTACACCGGTTCGATTCCGGTAGGCGCCTCTACTCGTAGGCGGCAGGTCTCCCGCTGCACTGTCAGAGGGGCGGGGAGAGCTTTGTCCTCTGCGTATCGCCCAACGTGGATTGACGAGATCCGAGGTGAAGGGCGCTGTTCGCGCCGGGCCGCCGGATCGGCGGATCAATCGAGGCCCCGCAGATTGGAGAGTCGAAGAGGCGCGAGGGCGCAGGCGTTCCGTCGTCATCTAGGACTGTCGGCGATGCTGCCTTCGCCGCGAGGGACCGGCGGCGCCGCGGCCTAGCCGCGGCCTTCCCGCGGCGTGTAGCCGAGCGCCGCGAGGGCGAATTCGCCGTGGGTGGTGACGCGGAAGGGGACGCCGCGGTCGGGGTCGGGTTGGCCTGCTCCTTCGACCAGGCCGAAGTGGTCCAGCACCCGCGCGTGGTAGGTGACCTTGCTGAGAGGGAGGTCGTTTCCGGGGAGGCGCTCGAGGGCCTCGGCCGGGCTGAGGGTGTCGGATTCGGCGAGGAGCCTGAGGAGCTCGATTCGGACAGGGTGTTCAAGCATCTTGGCCAGCCTGTATTCGAACTCCGGTGTTTTTTCGGGCGACGGGAACATCAGAGGTTTCTTCGAAGGTACCGCGGGGGTTCCGCAGTCTCGGAGGAGGCGTTGCAGAGCGCTAGACCAAAGCCGCTGAGCGGTTAACTTGCCGGAGGAACGTGGGGAAAAACGGACCACCACTAGTCGACCACAGGATGATCAAGGCGCTCGCGCATCCGACGCGGGTGGACATCCTGAACATCCTCGCGGAGGGGCCGAGCAGCCCCTCTCGGATCGCCAGGCAACTCGACAACGTGAGTCTCAATCTCACCGCCCACCACATCAAAGTCCTGCGGGACCTGGACTGCGTCGAACTCGAGGAAGAAGTGCGCCACGGCGGGCGCACCGAGCACATCTACCGCCTCTCCAAACGGCCCATGTTCACCGCCGAGGAATGGGATGAAGTCGACCCCCGGGACGGACAGCCGATCACGCTGCAGCTGCTCCGGGTCGTCTCCGAAGAGCTCCAGGAGGCGCTGCTCACGGGCGGCTTCGAAGGCGGGGACAAGCACCTGAGCAGGACGCCGCTGAACGTCGACGAGCAGGGCTGGGGGGAAGTGAACGAGATCCTCAAACGGGCGCTGTACGAGCTGATCGAGGTCGCCGACCAAAGCGCGGAGCGGGTCCGCCTCAGCGGCGACGAGACGAAGAGGATGCGCGTCGTCATCTTGCAGTTCCTCCTGGACCAGGAGACCGCCGGCGCCGACGGCGTCTAGAAAACCCGGGGACTTTGACTTGCTCCGGTCAAACGAAGCCAGGCGCTTGCCCGGTCGGCGCTGAGGCCGCGTGGTCGCTGCTTATTCGCCCCGGGGTTTCTGTCGATAGATGCGGGGGATGAAGCCGGGAGTGTCACACGAGGACTTCGAAACCCGCTACTGGCTGAGGACCGCCGCCGCCGGCAGCTGGGTGACGCTGATGATGTCGGTCGCCGGCGCCGGCTACATCGTCTTCTTCGCCTCTCCCGCGCACCGTGCCGGGCTGACGGCGATGACCTGCCTGATCGCCGCCAGCGGGCTGCTGGCCCTGTTCGTGATCCCGTGGCGGCGGATCGTCGCCTCGCGCTGGCGCGAGCGGGCGTTCATGCTCTGGGGCGTCCTCTCGGTGGCGATGGTCTGGGTCTTGACCCTGCTCGACGGCCGCGGCGAAAGCCCTCTCCAGCTGGCGCTGTTCCTGCCGGTCGTCTTCGCCTCGCTCTCCTTCCCCTTACGCAACCTCGTCGTCCTCGCCGTCCTCGCCGAGGTGGCCTTCCTGACCCTGGCCCTGGGCGGGGGCTTCGAAGGCGGCTACATCCTCGTCTTCTGCGCCTCGCTCGCCGGCACCGCGACGATGGCGCTCTGGCAGGCGAAGATCCACGACGGCTGGCGGCAGGAGCTGGCACGCAGCTCCACCACCGATCCGCTCACCCACCTGCTCAACCGCCGCGGCTTCGCGATGGCCTCCGAGCGGGCCTTCGCGGCGCTGGCCCGCAGGCGCCGGCCGGTGACCCTGGCGGTGATCGACCTCGACTACCTGAAGGCCTACAACGACGAGAACGGACATCAGGCAGGGGACGAACTCCTCTGCTGGGTCGGCGAGCGGCTCTCTTCGGCGGTGCGCGCCGGCGACGCGGTGGCGCGACTCGGCGGCGACGAGTTCGCGGTGCTGCTGCCGGACACCTCGGCGGCCGCGGCGGAGCCGGTGGTGGACCGGCTCTCGGCCGCCCTGGCGGAGCGGGCTCCGCACTGCCTGGGGATCGCGAGCGCCCCCGAGCAGGGCTCCAGCTTCGACGCGCTCTACCGCAGCGCCGACGCCGCCCTCTACCAGCGCAAGCTGCTGCGGGCGGGGGAAGGTGAGCGGTCGCGACAGATCCTGCCGGACCGCTCCCCCGCCTAGGTTAGATAGGGCGCGCGGAGCTCAGGTGTGGTTGGGGCCGTCGTCGTGGCCGCCGCCACCGCCCGCGCCGCCGGGGGTCTCGACGTGCTTGGCGAGCAATCCGTTGGCGGTCTCCTTGGCTTCGACCTCGACCCGCAGGCCGGCGTGAAGACGCCGCCAGGGCGGTGCTGGCCAAGAGGACGTAGACACGCTTGGAAACCATCGAGGTCCCTGCCTTTCTTCGGTTGCTTTCCCTACCGGCATACGCAGCAACCGGAGGTTCCCTCTACTCGGGTGACACGGAGCGCGAGTCGGCGCCGCGCCGCCAGTTCGGCCGCAGATACGCCTCCTCGAAGCCGGCGCGGAGGATGTTGCGGTAGCTGGCTGAAGGACGGTCCGGCACCCGCTCGCCGGTCTCGACGAAGAGGGTGTGGCAGCCGGCCTCGGCGGCGTCCTGGATCCGGCGGTGGAGCAGCGCGCTCTGGCAGCCCCGGCCGCGAGCCCCCTCGAGCGTGGCTGCGATCCCGAACTCGGCGATCCCCTCGTCGATCAGCATCGCCGCGCAGGCCTGCGCTTCCCCGTCCACGCGGGCGACGTAGCAGCGCCAGCCCTGCCGCCCCGGCAGGTGGGCGAACAGGTCGGCGCCCCAGGCGGGAGCGCCGAACCCGATCGCGGCGATCGTCCCGAACGGCTCCTCGTCCGGCGTCGTCAGCTCGACCACCTCGACCCCGTCGGGGGCGGGAAAGCGCGGCGGATGGGGGTCGCGGACGAACTTCATCCAGGCGTAGCCGCGCTCGAAGCCGTTCTCCTCCAGCCAGGCCTCGGCCGCGGGGGCGCCGGGGAGGCCGGGGGTGACCGGGATGTAGGGGGCGAGGCCGAGCTCCGCGGTCCAGGCGGCGGCCGCTCGCAGGCCTTCGCCGCCGCGCTCGGCGTCTTCGGCCGCGCCGAGGACCAGGTTCGGGATCTGCCCGCCTTCGGGGCCGGTCGCCACCGAGGCCTGCGCCTCGCCGAACCCCTTCAGCTCGATCCCGTGCTCGACCGCGACCGCCCGCGGCACCGACTCCCAGATGTCGCGCCAGAACCGCCGCTCGACGCGGTCCAGCGCGGCCGGGTCGTAGCGGACGCCGTTTTCGGTTTCGCCTTGGGCCACCGCCGGGCAGCATAGGCTGGAGGTGATGAGCGAGCGGCAAGACCCGGTCGCGGTCCCCGCCGACCAGGTGATCGTCCTCTTCGGCGCCACCGGCGACCTCGCCAAGCGCAAGCTGCTGCCGGGCATGTTCCACCTCGCGCAGGTGGGGCTGATGCCGGGGCGCTTCCGGATCGTCGGCGCCGCCCGGCGGCCGGTCGACGTCGAGGAGTTCCGCCGGCTGGCGCGCGAATCGGTCGAGGATTCCAGCCGCGGCTCCGGCGGCGGGGAGGCGTGGGAGCGGTTCGCCGGGTCGCTGCGGTTCGCTGGCGTGGGGGAGGGGCTCGACCTCCTGGCCGGGGAGATCGCACGGGCGCGCGAGGAGCTGGGTGGCGAGGCGGGCCTGCTCTTCTACCTCTCGCTGCCGCCGCAGGCGATGGAAGGCACGGTCGAGCAGATCGGCGCCCACGGCCTGGGCGAGGGCGCGAAGGTGATCACCGAGAAGCCGTTCGGCACGGATCTCGCCTCGGCCCGCAAGCTCAACAGGCGGCTGCAGGGGGTCTTCGCCGAGCACTGCATCTTCCGCATCGACCACTACATCGGCCGCGAGGCGGTCCAGAACCTGCTGGCGCTGCGCTTCGCCAACGGGATGTTCGAGCCGGTCTGGAACCGCAACCACATCGACCACGTCCAGATCGACGTCCCGGAGACGCTCTCGATCGAGATGCGGGGGAGCTTCTACGAGGGGACGGGGGCCTTCCGCGACATGATCGTCACCCATCTCTTCCAGGTGCTCGGCTTCGTCGCGATGGAGCCGCCGACCTCGCTGGGGCCGAAAGCGCTGGGGGTGGAGCGGGAGAAGGTGTTCGAGTCGATGCCGGCGCTGCGGCCGGGCGACGTCGTCCGCGGCCAGTACGCCGGCTACCGCGACGAGGACGGCGTCGCCGCGGACTCAGATACCGAGACCTTCGTCGCCGTCAAGACCTTCGTTGACAACTGGCGCTGGGAGGGGGTGCCCTTCTACCTGCGCTCGGGCAAGCGCCTGGCCGAGAGCCGCCACCTGCTGACGATCGCCTACTCGAACCCGCCGCGGCGGATGTTCCCGCTCGACTGCGACCAGGTCGTCGAGTCCTTCGGCCACGACCACCTCACCTTCGAGCTCGGCGACCCGGGCAGCATCTCCGCCTCCTTCCTCGCCAAGGTCCCCGGGCCGCGGATCGAGCTCGGCGAGGCCCACATGCGCTTCAGCTACGCCGACACCTTCGGCGGGCCGGAGCAGGCGCTCGACCCCTACGAGCGGCTGATCCACGACGTGATGGTCGGCGATCGCACCCTCTTCACCAGCTCCGAGGCGATCGAGCGGCTCTGGGAGGTCTCGCAGCCCCTGCTCGCCGACCCGCCGCCGGTCATCGCCTACGAGCCGGGCTCCTGGGGGCCGGAGGAGGCCGGCGAGCTGATCTCGCCGCGCCGCTGGCACCTGCCGAGCGACCACCTCTAGCCGCCGCACGCCAGAACGGAAAAGGGCCCCGTCCGGGGCCCTTTGTTTCCGAAGGACGTACCACCAAAGACTGCTAGTTCCCTGGCTCGTCGGTCCTCAAGCTTTGAAGTTCGCCCCCCATAAACACCGGAGGGCCGCGAAAGTTGCATCGATTGCATCGACTGTTGCAACGAAACCTTTAGCCCCTGGGCGCCGATCGTCCAGCCCCCGCGCCCCATTGCTAGATTCACGTCTCCCGGGCGTATAGCTCAGTTGGGAGAGCGCCGCCTCGACAAGGCGGAGGTCACTGGTTCGAGCCCAGTTACGCCCACTTTCACCTCGGCTCGCGCCACATCGGGTAGAGCAGCGGCCCGCCGCCGGGGAGGCGGAGCTCGCCGGTGACGCGGAAGCCGTGGCGGGCGTAGAAGGCGATGTTGGAGTGCTTGGAGGACTCCAGGTAGGCGGGGATGCCGTCGCTGTCGCAGATCTCGAGAACCGGGGCGAGGAGGCGGGAGCCGATGCCTTCGCCCTGGCGGTCGGGGGCGACGCCGAGGGTGGCCAGGTAGAAGTGCTCGGTCCGCGGATGGGACTGCTCCGCTTTGACGACGCCGCGGGTGATCCGGGAAAGCCGCGACCAATGGCGGGGATGAGCGAAGCCCGCGGCGGTGCGGAGCTGGTCGATTGCGCTTCCCCGCCAGCGACCCGGCAGGGCCCAGATCGCGGCGCCCCGGCGCTCAGAGTCGACGTAGACGACTTCGCCGTCGATATGCGTGTCGTAGACGGCGCCGAAGAAGCGGCGCAGGGCGCCCAGCCGGTGATGGTCCTTCGGCGTCGCCCAGATCGCCACCGGGTCGTCCATGAACGCTGCGGCGAGGGCGGCGGTCGCCGCCTCTCGGTCACCGGCATTCGCGATGTCGACTGCCTCCATACCGATTACCCGTCAAGATTACTCAGCAGTGGCGAGACTCAAGAGCAGACTCACCTACGCGAACGTCATCTCGACCATCTGCCTGTTCCTGCTCCTCGGCGGTGGCGCCTATGCCGCCACCCAGCTGCCCAAGAACAGCGTCGGCACCAAGCAGGTGAAGAACGGGTCGATCACCCTCTCGAAGCTGAACGCGGCAGCGAGGAAAGCCCTCAAGGGCGCGGTCGGGCCGCAGGGACCGGCCGGACCCCCCGGGGCTCCGGGCGCGACCAAAGCGGTGGTCCGCGAAAGTGGGTTCGAAGAAGGCGAAGCGACCGCCGACTGCGCTCCGGGAGAGGTAGCCGTGGGCGGCGGCGGAGAAACCAAAAGCGTGGAACAGATCCTCTGGGGCTCCTTCCCCGTCACCTCAGGTGGGAAGCCCGTCGCTTGGGGGGCCGGCGGCGAAACCCCGGCCGGGGCCGAAGCCCCGGTCAAGGCCTACGTCGTCTGCGCCTCGCCCTGAGGGAGAGCGAGCCCCGGCTCAGACGTTCGCCGGCAGCTTCACCTCGGTGAGGCGGATGCTGTTACCGGACGGGTCGCGGAAGCCGCAGTCGATGCCGTAGGGCCGCTCTTCGGGCGTCTCGCTGAACTCGACCCCGCGCTCCCGCAGCTTCTCGTAGTCGCCGCGGCAGTCGTCGGTGGTGAGGAAGGCCGTGCCGGCGAAGCCCTTCGCCATCAGCTCCTCCACCTGCCTGGTCGTCTCCTCGTCCATCACCGGCGGGCCGGGGATCGCCATCAGCACGATCGCCACGTCCTCCTGCCCGGACGGGCTCACCGTCGGCCAGCGGAAGTCGCCCATCTCGGGGAGGGTGACGTCGGCGCGTACCTCCATCCCGAGCTTCTCGGTGTAGAAGGCGAGCGCCTCCTCCTGGTCGTGCACCCACAGCTGCGCGTTTGCGATTTTCATTTCGTCCTCCTTGGTCGGATCGGCATGAAGCGATGCTAGGCGCGGCCGGCGGGGCTGTCTTCTCGAATCGTGCGGTGTCGAGGGCGGGCGTAGGCGCGGACGACGCAGCCGGGGACGCGGGCGAAGGCGGAGGCGGGGGGATGGGCCTCCCGGTAGGCGGTCGGGGTCATCCCGTACATCCGTTTGAAGCTGGTGGTGAAGGAGCCGATTCCCTGCAGCCCCACTTCGAGGCAGATCTCGGCGACCGAGTGGTCGGTGTTGCGCAGCAGCGCCGCCGCCCGCTCCAGCCGGCGGGTCAGCAGGTAGACGTAGGGCGACTCGCCGAAGGTGCGCCTGAACTCGCGGCTGAAGTGGGCCTTGGAGAGGCCCGCCGCCCGGGCCAGGTCGTCGACCCCCAGCGGTTCGAAGTAGCGGGCGTCGGCGAGGTCCTTGGCGCGGAGCAGGTGACGGGCGGGAGGTACGAACGCCATCGCCGCAGTCTAGGCTCGCGGGTCTCGTGATCGGGACCTATGCAGCGGTTGTGGCGGTCTGCGCGGCGTCGCTGGCGATCGGGCGGGCGGCGATCCTGCTGTGCGGCGGGCGGCGCTGGAGCTGGCTCGCGCCGGCGGTGGGATTGGCGCTGCTGTGCGCGATCTGCTGGGGGACGGTGCGGCTGCCGGGGCACGGGGCGGTCTCGGCCGGGGTCGTCTTCGTTTTGGCGGTCGCCTCCGTCGCCTATCTGCGGGGGCGGGTGGAGGGCGCGGGGGAGGCGCTTGCCGCCGGCTGGCCGGTGGCGCTGGTCGCGCTGCTGGCGGCCTCGCTCCCCTTCGCCGTCGAAGGCCACTTCGGGATCCTCGGCACCGGCTTCAACCCGGACATGTCCCAGCACCTGCTGACCGCGGCCCGGCTGGCCGAAGGCCACCCCTCGCAGCTGCTGAGCCAGGGCTATCCGCTCGGCCCGCACTCGATCGTCGTCGCCCTGAACAAGGGCCTCGGCATCGGCCTCGTCCAGGGATTCAGCGGCCTCACCGTGGCGGTGGCCGTACTGGCGTCCCTCACCGCCCTGGCCGCCTTCGCCGACCTCCCCCTCGTCCCCCGCACCGCCGGCGCCCTCCTGGTCGCCCTCGCCTACGTAGTCGCCTCCTACTTCGCCCAAGGCGCCTTCAAGGAGACGATGCAAGCCCTCTTCCTCCTCGCCTTCGTCCTGTCGCTGCGGGAGGCATCACAGAGTTGGAGCGATCTGCCTCTGCGCTTCGTCCCGGCAGCCCTGATCGCCGTGGGATCGGTCTACACGTACAGCTTCCCGGGCCTCGTCTGGCTGGGTGGGGCAGCAGCGATTTGGGCGATCGCCGAAGCCGCTCGAGCGTCTCGCCAAGTCGCCCCTGCCGCGGGTGGCGCCCGTGGAGGTGTCGAGCATCCAGCGCAGGCGCCTCCACGGGCGCCAGGACCCGCGGCCCGAGCGGCTGGTCTCGCGCTTCTGACCTTCGTCGTCTTAGTAGCCCCCGAGATCGGCCGGATGATCGAATTCCACTCCTTCGAGACCTTCAACCCCAACGGCCCCGGCCTCGGCAACCTCTTCGGCCAGATAGACCCGGCGGAGGCCCTCGGCATCTGGCCCTCGGGCGACTTCCGCCTCGCCCCCGGCGACGGCGCCGTGCCGGCCGTCGCCTACTACCTCGGCATCGTCTTCGCGCTGGCGCTCTTCGCCTACGGCGTGATCTGGCTCTGGCGCCGCCGCGAGTCAGCGATCCTCGCGGGGCTCGGGGCCGCCGCGCTCGCCTACGTCGCCGCCCGCGTCGGCGGCACGCCGTACACCGCCGCCAAGGCGATCGAGATCGCCGCGCCGCTCGTCGCGCTGGCGATCCTCTTGCCGCTGCTTCAACTCCCAGCGGTGCGCCTTATCCCTGACATACAAGGAAAAGGCGCACCGCTGTGGACAATCGTCGCCGGGGCCTTCGTGGTCGCGGCCGGTGCCTGCTCCCTACTTGCTCTCGCAAACGCCCCGGTTGGGCCGACCACTTACTCCTCGACCCTCAGCGACTACCGCAAGCTCGTCGGCGAAGGCCCGACCCTCGTCGTCGCCTCGCCCCAGCTGCTGAGCGAAGAACACGGCGGCCCGTTCCTGGCGTGGGAGCTGAGGGGAGGTCGCGTCTGCATCCGCTCGAGCGCCGAAGGCGGGAAGCTGCCGGCGGGCGTTCGCTTCGTGGTCAGCGAAGACGGCGGCTGGACGCTGCGCAAGATCCAGCACCCGCCTCCCGGCAAGACCCCCTGCCCGCTGATCGCCGTCCGGCAGGCGCGGCAGGGACCCGCTCGCTGATCTCCACGTACCATGACCACGCATGGAGGCCGCGACCGAGAAGACCACCTTCACCCTGCCCGACGGCAAGCCGCTGGAGCTGCCGGCCGGCGCCACCGGCGCTGACGCCGCGGCGGCGATCGGCCCCGGCCTCGCCAAGGCGGCGCTGGCGGTCAAGGTCGACGGCGAGCTGCGCGACCTCGCGGCACCGCTGCCGGCAGGCGGGGGAGAGGTGGCGATCCTCACCGAGCGCGACCCCGAGGCGCTGGAGCTGATCCGCCACGACGCCGCCCACGTGATGGCCGAGGCGGTGATGGAGCTCTATCCCGGCACCAAGGTGACGATCGGGCCGCCGATCGAGTCGGGCTTCTACTACGACTTCGAGTTCCCGCCCGATACCAAGATCACCGAAGAGGACCTGCCGAAGATCGAGGCGGCGATGCAGCAGCACATCGCCGCCGACGAGGGATTCGCCCGCCGCGACGTCCCCGCCGCCGAGGCGATCGAGCTCTTCCGCGGCCAGGACCAGGGCTTCAAGGTCGAGCTGATCGAGGACCTCGTCCGCGACGAGGGCGTCGAGACCGTCTCCCTCTACCGCAACGGCCCCTTCGAGGATCTCTGCCGCGGCCCCCACGGCCCTTCGACCGGCCGCATCAAGGCGATCAAGCTGAGCTCGGTCGCCGGCGCCTACTGGCGCGGCGACGAGAACCGCGAGAGCCTCACCCGCATCTACGGCACCGCCTTCTTCTCGAAGAAGGCCCTCGAGGAGCACCTCGACCGCCTCGAGCAGGCCAGGGAACGCGACCACCGCCGCCTCGGGCCCCAGCTCGGCCTCTTCATGCTGCGCAAGGAGGCGCCGGGGATGCCGTTCTGGCTGCCCAACGGGACCACGCTGCTGCGGACGATCGAGGCCGAGGTGCGCGACCAGCTGCGCAAGCGCGGCTACCAGGAGATCGCCACCCCGCAGGTGATGGACGAGAGCCTCTGGCACCGCTCCGGGCACTGGGACAACTACAAGGACGACATGTACTTCATGGAGGACGACGACCGCCGCTACGCGCTGCGGCCGATGAACTGTCCCGGCGCCTGCCTCGTCTACTCCGCCGACCGCCACTCCTACCGCGAGCTGCCGCTGCGCCTGGCCGAGTTCGGCCGCGTCTCCCGCAACGAGCGCGAGGGCGTCCTCCACGGCCTGCTGCGCGTCCGCGCCTTCACCCAGGACGACGCCCACGTCTACTGCACGGAGGAGCAGATCGGCGACGAGGTGGCCTCGATCTGCGAGGCGATCGACGAGCTCTACGCCCGCTTCGGCTTCGAGGACGTCCACGTCGAGCTCTCGACCCGGCCGGAGAAGTCGATGGGGACCGAGGAGCAGTGGAACAAGGCCGAGGCGGCGCTGGCCGAGGCACTCGACAGCCAGGGCCGCGAGTACACGCTCAACCCCGGCGACGGCGCCTTCTACGGGCCGAAGATCGACTTCCACATCACCGACGCGCTCGGCCGCTCCTGGCAGTGCGGCACCTGCCAGCTCGACTTCCAGATGCCCGAGCGCTTCGAGCTCTACTACACCGGCGCCGACGACGCCGCCCACCGACCGGTGATGATCCACCGCGCCCTGCTCGGCTCGATGGAGCGCTTCGCCGGGATCCTGATCGAGCACTACGCCGGCCGCTTCCCGGTCTGGCTGGCGCCGGTGCAGGCGATCGTCCTGCCGATCTCCGACCGCCACGACGACTACGGCCGCCGCGCCTTCGAGCAGCTGCGCGAACTCGGCGTCCGCGTCGCCGTCGACGACCGCTCCGAGTCGATCGGCAAGAAGATCCGCGACGCCTCGGCGATCGGCCGCTACCCCTACATGCTGGTCGTCGGCGACCGCGAGGAGGAGAACGGCGCCGTCGCCGTCCGCTCCCACGCCGACGGCGACCTCGGCGAGATGTCCCTGGCCGACTTCGCCGCGCGGGTCCGCGCCGAGACCGAGGCTCGCTGAGGCCGCGATTCACGGCGCCGCCGCTCTGCCTCTATACTGCGCCGAACTTGATCGCAGGCACCGAAAACCGCAGCCGCCGCTGAGCGCCCCCGTGCCTGCCTACCGTTTCGTCCTCTTGAAGTCCCACCTCCTTTCTCGATAGTGCCGGTTCCCCGTAGGTTCGACCGGCGCCTCCCAGAGCGCGACACCACTCGGATCAACGAGCGGATCCGGGTCCCGCAGGTGCGCCTGATCGGCGCCGACGGCGAGCAGCTGGGGATCGTCGACACCAGCGAGGCGATGCGCAAAGCGCAGGAGGCCGACCTCGACCTGGTCGAGGTGGCGCCGAACTCGAAACCGCCGGTGACCCGCCTGCTCGACTACTCGAAGTACAAGTACGAGCAGGAGCAGAAGCAGAAGGCCGCGCGCAAGCACCAGCAACAGGTCAACGTGCGCGAAATCAAGCTGCGGCCGAAGATCGCCGACCACGACTACAACACCAAGAAGGGCCACGTCGAACGCTTCCTCAAGCACCGCGACAAGGTCAAGGTGACGATCATGTTCCGCGGCCGCGAGCAGGCCCACCCCGAGCGCGGCCGCGATCTGCTGAACAAACTCTTCGAGGACCTGAACGGGCTGGCGACGATCGAGTCGGCTCCGTTGCAGGAAGGCCGCAACATGAGCATGCTGCTGGGCCCGAGCAAAGAGGTCGACAAGCTCACGGGCGCCGATCAGGCCGAGGCCGCGGCGGACGCCGACGCGCCCGCCGACGCCGGCTAGCCGAGGATCGCGTCGGCGATCCGCTCGGCCGCGTGGCCGTCCCAGAGGGGCGGCGGCTCCGAGGGAGCGTCTCCGCGCTCGGCGAGCAGGGCCGGGATCCTGGCGATGGCCGCCGGGTCGAGGCCGAGGAGGGTGTTGGTGCCCGAGGTCAGGGTCACCGGCCGCTCGGTGTTGTCGCGCAGGGTGAAGCAGGGGACGCCGAGATAGGTCGTCTCCTCCTGGATGCCGCCGGAGTCGGTGAGGACGGCGCCGGCGTCGGCGAGCAGCGAGAGGAAGTCGAGGTAACCGAGCGGCGGGGTCAGGTGCAGCCCGGGGTGCTCGGGCTCCAGCCCCTCCATCATCTTCCGCGTCCGCGGGTGGACCGGGAAGACGACCGGCATCTGCCGCGCCAGCGCCGTCAGCTGCGTCACCGTCTCGCCCAGCAGCGGACCGTCGACGAGGGCGGGCCGGTGCAGGGTGACCAGCACGAAGGAGCCGGGCTCGACGCCGAGTCGCGCCGCCGTGCCCGCCGCGCGGAAGCGCGCTTCCAGCGCCACCAGGGTGTCGATCATCGTGTTGCCGACCATGTGCATGCGCTCGCCGGGGATGCCTTCGGCCTCGAGGTTCGTCACCGCCTCGGGGCTGTGGAGGAAGAGCCACTCGGAGAAGCGGTCGGCGACGATCCGGTTCACCTCCTCGGGCATCGTCAGGTCGAAGCTGCGCAGCCCCGACTCGATGTGGGCGACGGGGATGCCGGCCTTGACCGCGGTCAGCGCCGCCGCCAGGGTCGAGTTGACGTCGCCGGGGACCATCACCAGGTCGGGTCGCTCGTCGGCCAGGACCGGCTCCAACCGCTCCATCGTCCGCGCCGTCTGGGCGGCATGGCTGCCGGAGCCGACCTCGAGCATGTAGTCGGGCGCCGGCACTCCCAGCTCCTCCAGGAAGACCTCCGACATCAGCCGGTCGTAGTGCTGGCCGGTGTGGACGATCGCGTGGCGGCCCGCGGGATGGCGCTCGCGCAGGGCGCCGATCACCGGCGCCGTCTTGACGAAGTTGGGCCGCGTCCCGACCACGTAGAGGATCCGCATCGCGGCGCCAGCGTACCCGCGGGCCAGGCGTCTGCTTCAATAGCGGACCCGATGCCGAAGATGAAAACCCATTCCGGCGCCAAGAAGCGGTTCAAGAAGACCGCCAACGGCAAGCTGCGCGGCCGCCGCGCCTACTCCAGCCACATCCTGGAGAAAAAGTCGCCGAAGCGGAAGCGGAAGATGGCCAAGCCGGTCGAGATCTCGCCGAACGACGCGCGCACCGTGCGCAACCTGCTCGGGGGCGGCAAGTGAGCCGCGTCAAGCGCTCCGTCCACGCGCGCAAGAAGCGCCGCAAGGTGCTGAAGGAAGCGAAGGGCTACTTCGGCCGCAAGCACTCCTCCTACCGCTTCGCCAAAGAGCAGGTGCAGCGGTCGGGGATGTACGCCTACCGCGACCGGCGCAACAAGAAGCGGACCTTCCGCCGGCTCTGGATCACCCGGATCAACGCCGCCGCGCGGCTCGAGGGGATGAGCTACTCGGAGCTGATCAACGGCCTCAACAAGGCCGAAGTCGAGGTGAACCGCAAGATGCTGGCCGAGATCGCCGTCTCCGACCGCGACGCCTTTCGCCGATTCGTGGAGCTAGCCCGGGAGGGTGCCGCCGCCTAGCGGCGCACCGACATTCCACTCTCCCGGGCGGGCCGAATTTCGGCCCGCTTTTTCGTTCCAGGAGATGAAACCGCTGACCAGAAGAAGACAAACCCACCGAGGAAGATGATCGAGAGCCCCCACAACGAGAAGCTGAAGCTGATCCGCAAGCTGCGCGAGCGCAAGCACCGCGAGCGCGAGGGCCTGTTCGCGACCGAGGGCGAGGACCTGCTCGAGGCGGGCCTTGCCGCGGGCGCGGAGCCGCGGTTCGTCCTCGTCGCGGCGGGCTCGGGCCTCGACGGGGAGGAGGTCGAGGCCGGCCTATTGGCCAGCGCTTCGTCCCTCGGCTCGGGAACCAGGGTGATCGCCGTTTGGCCCGTCCCCGCGGACAAAGCTGCGCAGTTGTTCCCGGATACCGGGAACAACTCCGTTCGGACCCCCTGCTTGTACCTGCACGGCGTTGGCGACCCGGGCAACGTCGGCGCGATCGTCCGCACCGCCGACGCCCTGCTTGACGGGCCGGTCATCCTCGGCGCCGACTGCGCCGACCCGTTCTCGCCCAAGGCGGTGCGCGCCAGCATGGGCTCGATCTTCAGCCTGCCGCCGTCACGGGCGGGAGTGGAGGCCACGCCGCGGCCGCGGGCCGCCCTGGTCGCCCACGGCGGCGGGGGGCTCGACGCCCTCGACGCCGCCGCCACCGTCTGCCTCGGTGCCGAGCGCGAGGGGCTGCCGGAGGAGGTGCTCGCCGAATGCGACTGCCGGGTGACGATCCCCCTGCGCGAGGGCGGCGCCGAGTCGCTCAACGTCGCCGCCGCGGCTGCGATCGCCGCTCAGCGGTTATCGTCGCTCGCCACTATGCCGGAGGCCCAGCCCGATGCTTGAGCGGATCGAGGAGATCAGGGCCGAGGCCGGCGCCGCGATCGAGAGCGCCGCGAGCTCCGCCGAGCTGGAGGAGCTGCGGGTCCGCTTCCTCGGCCGCAAAGCCGAGCTGACGACGATCCTGCGCGGGATCGCCGAGCTGCCGCAGGAGGAACGCGGTCGGGTCGGCGGCGCCGCCAACCGCGCCCGCAAGGAGCTCGAGGCGCTGCTGGAGGCGAGCTCCGAGCGGCTCGACGCCAGCGAGCTGGAGGCGCGCCTGGTCACCGACCGGATCGACGTCACCCTGCCGGGGGCGCCGCCGCGGCCGGCCGGCCATCCGCACCTGATCGCCCGCACCACGCGTCTCCTCGAGGACACGATGGTCGGCCTCGGCTACCACGTCGCCGAGGGCCCGGAGATCGAGCACGACTACTACAACTTCACCGCCCTCAACCATCCGCCCGGCCACCCGGCGCGGATGCTCCAGGACACCTTCTACGTGCAGTCGCACCCCGACGTGCTGCTGCGCACCCACACCTCGCCGATGCAGGTGCGCTCGATGGAGGCGCAGCCGCCGCCGATCTTCGTCGTCGTCCCCGGCAAGGTCTACCGGCGCGACTCCGACGCCACCCACAGCCCGATGTTCCACCAGCTGGAGGGGCTGGCGATCGCCGAGGGGATCACCCTCGCCGACCTGCAGGGGACGCTGCTGGCGATGTGCCGGGCGATCTTCGGCCCCGACCGCGAGGTGCGCCTGCGGCCGCACTTCTTCCCCTTCACCGAGCCGAGCGTGGAGGTCGACGTCTCCTGCTTCCAGTGCGGCGGCACCGGGGAGCTGGCCGGCGGCGAGCGCTGCAACCTCTGCAAGGGGCAGGGCTGGATCGAGATCCTCGGCGCCGGCATGGTCGATCCCAACGTGCTCGGCTTCGTCGAGGGCTACGGCTACGACGCCGAGCGGGTGCAGGGCTTCGCCTTCGGGATCGGGGTCGAGCGAGTGGCGATGCTGCGCCACGGCGTCCCCGACCTGCGCCGCTTCTTCGACAACGACGTGCGGATGCTGGAGCAGTTCGTATGAGAGTCCCGTACTCCTGGCTGCGCGAGTACTGCGATCCGGGGATGGACCCGGCGCAGCTCGCCGACCGCCTGGTGATGACCGGGACCGAGGTCGAGCGGCTCGACACCGTCGGGCCGCCCTCGGCGGAGGGCTTCGTCGTCGGCAAGGTGCTCGAGCGCGAAAAGCACCCGAAAGCCGACCGGCTCAGCGTCTGCAGGGTCGACACCGGAGACGGCGAGCGGACGATCGTCTGCGGAGCCCCCAACGTCGACGCCGGTCAGACCGTGGCCGTCGTCCTGCCGGGGGGGACGATGCCGGGCGGGATGAAGATCCGCAAGGCGAAGCTGCGGGGCGTTCCCTCGGAAGGGATGATCCTCTCGGCGGCCGAGCTCGAAATCGCCGAGGAGGCGGACGGGATCATGGTCCTCGACGACGGCCCCGTGCCGGGCACGCCGCTGGCCGAGGTGCTGCCGCTGGGCGAGCCGGTGCTGGAGATCGAGGTGACGCCGAACCGCAGCGACTGCTTCGGCGTCCACGGCGTCGCCCGGGAGGTCCACGCGATCACCGCCGCCCCGCTCGCCGCCGACCCCTGGGCGCAGGACGCGCCGGCCGAGGGGGCCGGGTCCGCCTCCGACTACGCCTCGGTCACGGTCGAGGTGCCCGAGCTCTGCCCGCGTTTCACCGCCCGCGTCTTCACCGACGTCGAGATCGGCCCCTCGCCGCTGTGGCTGCAGGCGCGGCTCGCCGCCGCCGGCCAGCGCCCGATCAACAACGTCGTCGACATCACCAACTACGTGATGCTGCTGACCGCGCAGCCGCTGCACGCCTTCGACCTCGACAAGGTCCCCGACGGAGCCTTGCTCGTCCGCCCGGCCGCGCACGGGGAGAAGATGACCACCCTCGACGGGGTCGAGCGGACCTTCGACGCCGAGACCGTGCTCGTCTGCGACCGCGACGGGCCCTCCGGGGTCGCCGGGATCATGGGCGGCCAGGTCTCCGAGGTTTCCGAGGAGACGACGCGGGTGCTGCTCGAGGTGGCGAGCTGGAACGGCACCAACATCCTCCGCACCTCGCGGTTGCTGGGGCTGCGCTCGGAGGCATCCGCGCGCTTCGAGAAGCAGCTGCACCCGGAGCTGACGATGCGGGCCCAGCGGATCGCCTCGCGGCTGCTGGTCGAGCTCTGCGGCGCCAAGCTGGTGCCGGGGACGATCAACGTCGCCACCGAGCCGCCGGCGCCGCGGCGGCTCGTGCTGCGGGCCGAGCGGGTCGAGGGCCTGCTCGGGATGCAGATATCGCAGGCCGACCAGCAGGCCTACCTGGAGCGGCTCGGGTTCGAGGCTTCTCCGGCCGGCGAGGACCTCGAGGTGGTCGTCCCGCCCGACCGCCACTACGACGTCACCCGCGAGGTCGACCTGATCGAGGAGGTGGCGCGCGTCCACGGCATCGACGAGCACCTGCCGACGACGCTGCCCGCGGTCGGCGGCGCCATCGGCGGCCTCAGCCGCGAGCAGCGCCTGCGCCGCCGCGCCGAGGACGCCCTTCGCGACCTCGGCTTCGATCAGGCGGTGGGATGGAGCTTCACCGATCCCGGCGAGCCTGGGCGGCTGCGGATCCCGCCGGAGGACCCGCGGGCGAAGCCGGTGCTGCTCGCCAACCCGCTCTCCGAGGAGCAGTCGGCGATGCGGACGACCCTGCTCGGCTCGCTGCTCGACATCGCCGCCCGCAACGTCGCCCGGGGCGCCGCCAGCCTCGCTCTTTTCGAATCCGCCCGTGTCTACCTGCAAGGGCCGTCGAGCGCCAAACAGGAGGGGGGAGCTCGGCATGTCGACCCCTTGGCGGGGCGGTTTGCGGGCGATCAGCCGGCGCCGTTCTCGGAGCCGCATCGGTTTGCGGGGATCGCGGTCGGGTCGCTGGGTCCGCGCTCCTGGCGCGGCGGCGGCGAGGGGGCCGACTTCTTCGCGGTCAAGGGCGTTCTCGAGGCGCTGGCGCGGCAGCTCGGGACCGGGCTCGATTTCGCCCCGGGGGAGGAGCCGTTCCTGCACCCCGGCCGCACCGCCGCCGTCTCCGCCGCCGGTACGCCGGTCGGCTGGCTCGGCGAGGTCCACCCGCTGGTTTGCCGCAACTGGGACGTCGACGCTGCCGTCGCCTTCGAGCTCGACGCCTCGCCGCTGCTGGCGGCGGCGACGCTCGGCGAGGAGCGCTACGAGGACGTCACCACCTTCCCCGGCGTCTACCAGGACCTGGCGGTGGTCGTGGCGGCCGATACGCCCGCCGGCACGGTTCGGGATGCGGTCCTGGCCGGCGGCGGCGAGCTGCTGCAAGCGGCCGCGGTCTTCGATCTCTACGAGGGCGAGCAGCTCGGCGAGGGCCGCAAGAGCCTCGCGTTCGAGCTCGAGTTCCGCGCCCCCGACCGCACCCTCACCGACGAGGAGGTCGCCGGTTTGCGCGAGGCGATCAAGGCCAAGCTGGAAGAGCTGGGAGGGACGCTGCGTGAATAAGCGTGTATTGGTCGCCGGCGCTTCCGGTTTCACCGGCGCGCTCGCGGCGCAGATCGTCTGGGACCACCCGAGCCTCGAGCTGGTCGCCGCAACCTCGCGCAGCGACGCCGGCAAGCGGCTGGCCGATCTCCACCCGCGCTACCGGGCGCAGATCGAGCTGACCGAGCTCGACCTGGAGAACCTGCCCGAGGTCGACGCGGCGATCGTCGCCTACCCGCACGGCGCCGCCGCCCCGACGGTCGCCGCGCTGCGCGAGCGGGGGATCCTCGTCGTCGACCTCTCGGCCGACTTCCGCCTGCGCGAGATGGGGACCTACGAGCGCTGGTACGGCGAGCACGGCGCCCCCGAGCTGTTCGGGACCGGCGTCTACGGCCTCAGCGAGCTCTACCGCGACGAGCTGCGGGAGGCGAAGCTGGTCGCCACGCCCGGCTGCTACCCGACCGCGAGCGTGCTGGCGCTGGCGCCGCTGGCCGAACGGGGCCTGCTCGCCGAGGTCTTCGTCGCGGCGATGCAGGGCACCTCCGGCTACGGGCGCAGCAGCGACGACCTCGTCCACTTCTCGGCGATGACCGAGAATGCCTTCCCCTACAAGACCGAGGGGCACCGGCACCGGCCGGAGATCGAGCAGGAGCTGAGCGCGCTCGGCAGCCCGGCGCCGGTCACCTTCGTCCCGCACCTGCTGCCGCTCGACCAGGGCGAGCTGGCCACCTGCTTCGCCGCCCTCAACGAGACGACCTCGAAGGAGGCGATCCGCGACCTCTACCGGCGCCGCTACGCCGAGGAGCCCTTCGTCCACGTCCTCGACGGGCCGCCGAACCTGCGCGCGGTCCGCGAGACCAACGAGTGCCACGTCTACGTCACGGTCGAGGAGCGGGGGAGGGTGATGGCCTTCTCGGCGATCGACAACATCTGGAAGGGCGCCTCCAGCCAGGGCGTGCAGAACCTCAACCTGATGCTGGGCCTGGACGAGACGGAGGGGCTGCTGTGAGCACGTCCGAGCAGACCTCCTTTTTTAGATCTCGCTGGGTGGAGGCGCCGGCCGGCGTAGAGGAGCTCGACCCGGCCCAGCTCGCCCCCGGCTTCCGCGCCGGCGGCGCCCATTGCGGGCTCAAGGGCGGTGGCCGCACCGACGTCGGCCTGGTCGTCTGCGACGTCGAGGCGGTGACGTCGGCTCTGCTCTTGACCCGCAACGCCTCGGCGGCGGCGCCGATCCGGGTCTGCCGCGAGGTCGTCGATCGCGGCCGGGTCCGCGCCGCCGTCGTCAACAGCGGCAACGCCAACGCCGAGACCGGCGCCCAGGGCTACGCCGACGCGCTGGCGATGTCCGCGGAGGCCGCCCGCCACCTCGGGCTGGCGACCGAGCGGGTCGCGGTCGCCGAGACCGGGACGATCGGCGTGCCGCTGCCGGTCGACGCGGTCCTCGACGGGATCGCCGAGGCGGCCTCCGGCCTCGCCCCTGACGGCGGGAACACGTTTTCCGACGCGATCCTCACCACCGACCGCTGGCCGAAGCGCTGCACCCTGCGCGCCGGCGGCGTGACGCTTTCCGCCCAGGCGAAGGGGGCGGGGATGATCGAGCCGAACATGGCGACGATGCTCTGCTTCGTCCAGACCGACGCGGTGGTCGAGGACGCCGACGCGCGCCTGCGCGCCGCGGTCGAGTCCTCCTTCAACCGGATCACCGTCGACGGCCAGATGAGCACCAACGACTGCGTCCTGCTGCAGGCCTCCGGCGCCTCCGGCCGCCCGCTGCCCGAGGGGCTGCTGGAGGCGGTGCTGATGCAGCTGGCGATCGAGATCGTCCGCGACGGCGAGGGCGCCGCCCGCACCGCGCGGATCGAGGTCTCCGAGGCCGCGAGCGCCGCCGAGGCCGAGCGGGTCGCCCGCGCGATCGCCAACTCGCCGCTGGTGAAGACGGCGCTGTTCGGCCGCGACCCCAACTGGGGCCGGATCGCCCAGGCCGCCGGCGCCGCCCTGGCCGGCGAGGACCTGGAGGAGCTCGGCGCCGAGAACATCGACGCCGCCGAGCTGGGCGCCGACGTCGCCGAGGCCGAGATCGGCCTGCGCCTCGGCCGCGGCGCGCACGCCGCCCATGTCTGGTTCTCCGACCTCGGCCACGACTACGTCAAGCTCAACGCGGAATACACGACGTGAGCGCGCCCTACGAAAACAGCGTCGCCACCCTCCTCGAGGCGCTCCCCTACATCCGCGAGTTCCACGGCCGCACGGTCGTGATCAAGTACGGCGGCGCGGCGATGCTCGACGAGGACCTGCGGGAAGCGTTCGCCACCGACGTCGTCCTGCTCAAGTACGTCGGGCTGAACCCGGTGATCGTCCACGGCGGCGGCCCCGAGATCACCCGCTACATGGACAGGCTCGACCTCGAGGTCCGCTTCCACGAGGGCCTGCGCGTCTCCGACGCCGAGACGGTCGAGGTGGCGAAGATGGTCCTGGTCGGCAAGCTCAACTCGGAAATCGTCCAGCGGCTGAACCGCCACGGCCAGCCGGCGGTCGGGCTCTCCGGCGAGGACGGGACCCTGTTCGAGGTCTCACCGGTCGCCAACGCCGAGCAGGTCGGTTTCGTCGGCTCGATCGACCGGGTCGACGTCGACGTCCTCCGCCACATCGCCGCCGACTACATCCCGGTGATCGCCTCCTCGGCCTCCGACCGCGACGGCCAGTCCTACAACGTCAACGCCGACGAGGCGGCCGGCAAGGTCGCCGCCGCCCTCGGCGCCCACAAGGCGATCTTCCTCACCGACGTCGAGGGCTGGCTCGCCGATCCCGCAGACGAGGGGTCGTTGATCTCGCGGGCGACGGTGGCCGAGGTCGACGAGAAGCTGCCGAGCCTGGCGGGGGGGATGCGCCCGAAGCTGGCGGCCTGCGCCGACGCGATCCGCGGCGGCGCCCAGTCCGCCCACATCATCGACGGCCGCGTCCCGCACAGCCTCCTGCTCGAGCTCTTCACCGACGCCGGCATCGGCACGATGGTGACCCCGTGAGCGAGGCGACCGAGGAGATCGGCTTCGCCGAGACCCGGGCACTGGCGGAGCGCTACCTGATGCGCACCTACAAGCGGGCGCCGGTCGACTTCGTCCGCGGCGAGGGCCCGCTGCTCTGGGACGCCGACGGCAAGCGCTACCTCGACTTCCTCAGCGGCATCTCGGTCTGCTCGCTCGGGCACTGCCACCCCGAGGTGGTGAAGGCGGTGCGCGAGCAGGCCGAGCGGCTGATGCACACCTCCAACCTCTTCTACACCGAGCCGATGGCGCGTCTCGCCGAGCGCCTCTCCGAGTCGAGCCTCGGCGGCCGCGTCTTCTTCGCCAACTCCGGCACCGAGGCGAACGAGTGCGCGATCAAGGTCGCCCGCAAGCACGCCCACGCTCGCGGGATCGAGGCGCCGGAGATCGTCAGCTTCGAGAGCGACTTCCACGGGCGCAGCTACGGATCGCTGGCCGCCACTCCCGGCCTCGCCGCCAACGAGGCGCTGGGGCCGATGCTGCCCGGCTTCCGCGCCGTCCCCCACAACGACGCCGCGGCGCTGCGCGAAGCGGTGGGGGAGAGCACGGCGGCGGTGCTGATCGAGGCGATCCAGGGCGAGGCGGGGGTGATCCCGACCAGCGAGGAGGCGCTGCTGGCCGCCCGCGAGGCCTGCGACGAGACCGGCGCGCTGCTGATCCTCGACGAGATCCAGACCGGCGTCGGCCGCACCGGCTCGCTCTGGGCATATGAGCAGACGCCGGCCCGCCCCGACGTCATCACCACCGCCAAGGCGCTCGGCGGCGGCATGCCGATCGGCGCCTGCGTCACCGGGCCGGACGCGGCCGAGGCGCTCGAGCCCGGCGACCACGGCTCGACCTTCGCCGGCGGGCCGGTCGCCACCGTCGCCGCCCTCACCGTGCTCGACGTCGTCGACGACCCGGCGCTGCTGCGGCGCGTGCGCGAGCTGGGCGCCTACCTCTGCGAGCGGCTCGACACCGTCGAGGGGGTGTGCGGGACCCGCGGCCGCGGCCTGATGGTGGGCGTAGAGCTCGAGCGGGGCATCGACGCGGCGACCGTCGGCGCCGACCTGCTCGGCCGCGGCCTCGTCGTCAACGCGCCGCGGCCGGACACGCTGCGGCTGCTGCCGCCGCTGGTGATCGATTCCGACCACGTCGACCAGGCGGTTGGCCTGATCGAGGAATCGCTCTTGAGTGCCCGGAATCGGTAGTCCTGCACCGCCCTGACGGCGACGATTCACTCATCAGATGCGGCACACGACCACCGATTCCGGGCACTAGGCTTTGCAGCTGGATGAGCACCGGTCGCCGACGAGATCTCTCGAAGGAGCAGCAGGACCTCCGCGCTACCACCGCCGAGCGGCTGGAGGCGATAGTCGAGGCCGCCGAGCGCGCCGCCGAGAGCGTCATCGACGATGCCGAAGCCCAGGCTCGCCGTTACCTCGCCCAGGCGCGGGCGGAGGCCGAGCGTGCGGTGGATGACCGCTTCGGCGAGGTCTCGGAGCTGATCGACTCGCTGCTCGGCCAGGCGGTCTCGCTGCGCCAGGAGGCGGAGCGGTTGCAGGCCGCGCTCGAAGCGGCCAAGGCGAGGTTCGAAGGGGAGGACTCGCGGCAACCCTCCGATCGCCCGTCGCGGCCCGAGGCCCCTCGCCTGCGGGCGGTGGGGGAGGGCGGCGGCGAGCGCGGCCTGGGGGAGGACACCAGGCGCACCGACGCCTCCGGCGCCCGCCTGCTGGCGACCCAGATGGCGGTCTCCGGCAGCAGCCGAGAGGAAATCGAGCTCCGGCTCCGAAACGGGTTCCAGATCGAGGACGCCGACGCGATCCTCGACGCGATTCTCGGACCGGAGGACTGAGCAGCCATGCACGAGGACCCGACTCGCCTGATGGGACCGGAAGGCCGCGGCCCGGAAGGTGGCCGCCCCCAAGGCAACATGCGCCTGCTGGTCGCGGGCCTGATCGCGGTGATCGTCGGTTTGCTGATCGCGGTGATCGTCATCGCCGGCAACGACAACGGCAGCTCGACCGCCACCACCGAAACCACCGCGACCGCCCCGACGACGACCGAAAGCCCGACCACGACCACGACGACGACGGAACCGACCACGACCACCGAAGAAGAAACCGAAGCGCCGCCCGAAGAACGGGAAGAAGCTCCCGAAGAAGAAACGCCGGAAACGCCCGAAGAAGAAGGCGGTAGCGGCGGCATCGAAGCTCCATAGGTGCGGCGGAGCCTCGGGGCGCCGAGGCGTGCGAGACTTGCGCACCCATGAGCGACCCGTTCCAGATTGCGCGGCCGACGGCCGGCTACGAGGCCGAGCCCGAGCAGGTCCACCGCGTCCTCCTGCTCTACTCCGGCGGGCTCGACACGAGCGTGATGCTGAAGTGGATCCAGGACTCCTACGAGGCCGAGGTCGTCTGTCTCACCGTCAACCTCGGCCAGCCGGGGGAGGACTACGGGGTGATCGAAGCCAAGGCGCTGCAGCTGGGCGCCGTCGAGTGCCATGTCGTCGATGCGCGCGAGCGCTTCGCCGCCGAGTTCGTCGCGCCGGCGATCAGGGCCAACGCCGTCTACGGCAACGGCTACCCCCTCTTCACCGCCCTCGGGCGGCCGCTGATCGCCCAGCTCGCGGTCGAATACGCGCGACGAACCGGCTGCGACACGGTCGCCCACGGCTGCACCGGCAAGGGCAACGACCAGGTCCGGATCGAGGCCACGGTGGCGACGCTGGCGCCGGAGTTGAAGACGATCGCGCCGGTGCGCTCCTGGCAGATGGGGCGCGAGGAGGAGATCGCCTACGCGCGCGAGCACGGCATCCCGGTCAAGGGCGGGACCGAGGTCGCGCCGTACTCGATCGACGACAACCTCTGGGGCCGCTCCTCCGAGGGCCGCTGGATCGAGGACCTCGACCACGCGCCCGAGGACGACGTCTTCCAGCTCGTCACCCGGCCCGAGGACGCCCCCGACGAGGCGGAGGTCGTCACCGTCGGCTTCGAGGAAGGGCTGCCGGTCTCGCTGAACGGCGAGCGGCTGGAGCTGGTCGAGCTGCTGGAACGGGCGGCGGAGATCGGCTGCCGCCACGGCGTCGGCATCGTCGACCACATCGAGGACCGGATCGTCGGCCTCAAGGTCCGCGACATCTACGAGGTGCCCGCCGCGGCGATCGTGCTCACCGCCCACGAGGAGCTGGAGCGGCTGGTCGGGACGATCCACCAGAACCAGTTCAAGCCCTCCCTCGACCAGAAGTGGGGCTACCTCGTCTACGCCGGCCTCTGGTGGGAGCCGCTGCGCAGCGACCTGGATGCCTACATGAACGCGGTCAACGCGCAGGTGACCGGCGAGATCGGCGTCCGCCTCTACAAGGGGGGCGTGCGGGTGGTCACCCGCTCCTCGCCCAACGCCGTCTACGACGGCGAGCTCGCCAGCTTCGCCGCGTCCGGCGGGCTCTTCTCGCAGTCCGCCTCGCCCGGCTTCATCGAGCTCTGGTCGCTGCAGTCGCGGATGGCGCACCGGTTGCGCGAGGGGATAGGGGAGAGGGAGGAGGCCTGATGTACGAGCGGCTCGGCAGGGCCTCCGTCCGCTTCGCCTTCCGCTACGTGCGGCGGCGCTACCGTCGCGAGGCGCGGATCGCGCTCGGGGTGGGCGTGGTCGCGGTGGCGGTCGCCGCCTACCTCGCCAGCCGCGAAGTCCCGGAAGGGTAAGCCGGGATCCGCAAGCTTTCTTGCGGATTATCGGCAACTTGCAGGAATTTCAGGCTCGGCTCGCTAGCCTCAGCCGCCGTCGTGCGGCCGTTTGAGCTCAGAGAGGATCCCCTCCGGATCGGCGCCGCAGCGCTGCTCTGCGCGCTGCTCGCGGTCTTGATCGTCGCCGTCGGCAACGCCGGCGCGGCCGAAACCGGTGCGCTGCAAGCGAAGGTATCGGCGGCGCGGGGCGAAGCCAGCTCACTCGCAGCCCAGCTGCAATCGACGACCGCCGCGCTCGGCGCCGCCGAAGCGGAAGCCAAGCGGGCAGAAAGGCGCGAGGAGCACCTCACCAACCTGCTGGCAGAAGGTCGCGAACGGGCGGTGGAGCTGGCGCGGAAGCTGCAGCTGACCAGGCGCCGGCTGGCGGTGGAGAAGGCGCGGCTGCGCCGTTCCCGCGACATCCTCGCGCGCCGGCTGGTGGCGATCTACGAGAGCGGCACCCCGAGCACCGCCAGCCTCGTCCTCGGCTCCGACGACTACCAGGAATTCGTCACCCGCAGCGATTACCTGCGGGCGATCTCCGAAGCCGACAGCGCTCTCGCCGACCGCGTCGCCGAAGTGCGCGCCGCCGTCCACCACGAGGTCCTGGAAGTCGCCGGCCTGAAGGCGGAAGCGGTCGCCTACGACGAACGGCTCGAAGCCGCCCGGGCCGAAATCGGCGCCGTGCGCGCGCGGGCCGCCACCGCTGCGGCCCATCTGCAGGCGCTGAAGGGGAGCCGCGAAGCCTCGCTCGCGAAGCTGAAAGGGGACATCGCCAGCTGGGTCGAAGAAATCCAGGCGGCGCGCGAAGCCTCCGAAGCCGAAGCCGAAGAAGAAGTCGGCCGCTGGCTCGGCGGCCCCTACTCCATTCCCACCTACATCGTGATGTGCGAGTCGGGCGGCAACTACAGCGCCCTCAACCCCTCCAGCGGCGCCGGCGGCGCCTACCAGATCCTCCCCTCGACCTGGGAACTCTACGGCGGCCAGGGCGAACCCCAGAACGCCCCCAAGGCCGAACAGGACCGGATCGCCGGCGAAATCTGGGAAGACTCCGGCCCCAGCGCCTGGGTCTGCGGCTGAGTCGCGGGACAGAGCGCATTCGCTCAGGGGACGACCGGACCCCTCCCAAACACGTTGCGTGGTTCCTTTTGCACCGCATACGTGCATAAGGAACCACGGAACTCGGAGCAGCCTTCGTCGGCTGACGTCAACCGGAGCTCTGTGGCGGAGGGGACCGGTGCTCCTCCGAAGGAATGTTCGGCGACATGCAATCTGGTGCTTGCGCGCGAAGCGCGCTCTTCGATTGCGGCTAAGCCGCGAAGCGGCGTGCCGCGCAATTCCGGAGGAGGAGCACCGGTCCCCTGTACCGCAGCGGTCGGTCCTGGGGTCTAAGGACCCCGGAAGTAGCGCAGAAGCGTCACGAAACCCGGGCGGAGCCGTCCTCTCGGATTGGCATGATCGGAGGGGTCCGTGAGCACGCCCTCCGCCGTACATCTCCATGCCCACAGCGAGTACTCGCTGCTCGACGGCGCCTGCAAGATCGACGCGATGGCGGCGCGCGCCGCCGAGCTCGGTCAGCCGGCTCTCGGGCTCACCGATCACGGCGTCATGAACGGCGCCGTCGACCTCTACAAGGCCTGTAAGAAGCACGGGATCAAGCCGATCGCCGGGCTCGAGGCCTATCTCGTCGACGACCGCCACGCGATCAAGGAGCAGACCCGCTACGAGCGCAACCACCTGACCCTGCTGGCGGAGACCGACACCGGCTTCGCGAACTTGGTCAAGCTCACCTCCGCCGGCTTCCTCGAGGGCTTCTCGCGCGGCAAGGCCAACGTCGACATGGACCTGCTGGCCCAGCACGCCGAGGGCGTGATCGTCCTCACCGGCTGCCTGCAGTCGCGCTTCTGCCGGCGCCTGGTCGAAGAGCGCGACGAAGACGCCCGCGCCCACCTCGACGACCTGATCCAGGCCTTCGGCCCCGAGCAGGTCTACTTCGAGGTGCAGAAGAACGGGATCGAAGAGCAGGACAAGGCCAACGAGGGGATCGTCCGCTACGCCCGCAAGCTGGGTCGGCCGCTGGTCGGCACCGCCGACGTCCACTACCTGCGCCGCGAGGACTTCGACAACCACGCGGCGCTGCTCTGCGTGCAGACGAAGTCGACCCTGCAGCTGCCGAAGATGAGCTTCGACACCAACGAGTTCTACATCAAGAGCTCCGAGGAAATGGCCGACTCCTTCGCCGAGTGGCCGGAGGCCGTGCCGACCACGCTGGAGATCGCCGAGCGGTGCGACATCGACATCGAGCTCGGCAAGCTGCTGCTGCCGCGCTACCCGACCGAGAACGGCGAGGAGCCGGAGGCGATGCTGCGCCGGATCGCCGGCGAGGGCCTGCGCGCCCGCTACGGCGACCCGCCGCCGGCGGAGGCGGTCGAGCGGCTCGAGTTCGAGCTCGGCGTGATCGAGGAGATGGGCTTTTCCTCCTACTTCCTGATCGTCTGGGACTTCGTCAGCTACGCGAAGCAGAACGGGATCGCCGTCGGCCCCGGCCGCGGCTCGGCGGCCGGCTCGATCGTCTCCTACTGCCTGCGGATCACCGACCTCGACCCGCTCGCCAACGAATTGATGTTCGAGCGCTTCCTCAACCCGGGGCGCAAATCGATGCCGGACATCGACATCGACTTCTCGGTCCGCGGCCGCGAGCGGATGATCCGCTACGTCGGCGAGAAATATGGGCGCGAATCGGTCGCCCAGATCATCACCTTCGGCAAGATGGCGCCGCGCGCGGCCACCCGCGACGCCGCCCGGGTGCTCGGCTTCGACTACGCCACCGGCGACCGGCTGGCGAAGCAGATCCCCGAGCCGATCATGGGCCGCAACCCGTCCTTCGAGGAATGCCTCGCCTCCGGCCAGGAGCTGCGGAAGACCTACGACGAGGACGCCGACGCGAAGAAGATCATCGACGTCGCCCAGGGCCTCGAGGGGATCATCCGCAACAACTCGATCCACGCCGCCGCGGTCGTGATCGCCGACCGGCCGCTGCAGGAAATCGTCCCCCTGCAGCTGGCCGAGGACAAGAGCGCGCCCGCCGCGGGGAACGGGAACGGGAACGGCAACGGATCGGGCAAGCCGGAGCGCCAGTACAAGATCGTGACCCAGTACTCGATGGGGCCGATCGAGGAGATCGGGCTGCTGAAGATGGACTTCCTCGGCCTCCGCAACCTCGACGTGATCGAGGACGCGATCGACATCATCCGGCGCTCGCGCGGCGAGGAGATCGACATGGAGGAGATCCCGATCGACGATGCCAAGACCTACGCGATGCTGGCCCGCGGCGACTCGACCGGGGTCTTCCAGTTCGAGTCCGAGGGGATGCGCGACGCCCTGCGCAAAGTGGGTCCGACCGAGTTCGCCGACATCGTCGCCCTCGGCGCGCTCTACCGGCCCGGCGCGATGGCCTACATCCCCACCTACGCGAAAGGGAAGAAAGACCCCTCCTCGGTGCGCTATCCCGATCCCCGGCTGAAGGCGATCACCGAGGAGACCCACGGCTGCGTCATCTACCAGGAGCAGCTGATGCAGATCGCCCGCCAGATGGCCGGCTTCTCCGGTGCCGAGGCAGACGATCTGCGCAAGGCGATCGGCAAGAAGAAGCGCGACCTGATGGCGACGATGAAGGACAAGTTCATGGAGGGGCTGGCGAAGTCCGGCACCGACCGGGGGGTCGCCCAGGACCTCTGGAAGCTGAACGAAGCCGCGGCCGACTACTCCTTCAACAAGTCCCACGCTGCCTGCTATGGGCTGATCTCCTACCGCACGGCCTACCTCAAGGCCAATTACCCGGCCGAGTACATGGCGGCGGTGATCTCCTCGGTGATGAACACCAAAGACAAGGTCCCGTTCTTCGTCAACCGCTGCGCCGAGATGGGGATCGACGTGCTGCCGCCCGACGTCAACTCCTCCGACCACAGCTTCGTCGTCTCCGAGAACGCGATCCGCTTCGGCCTCGACGCGGTCAAGAACGTCGGCCACGCCGCGGTGGAGGCGATCCTCCGCGCTCGAGAGGAAAAGCCGATCGAGTCGATCTGGGACTTCTGTGAGCGGGTCGACTCGCGCGCGGTCAACAAACGGGCGATCGAATGCCTGATCAAGTGCGGCGCCCTCGACTCCACCGGCGACAGCCGCAAAGGGATGCTGGAGACGCTGCCGGCGGCGCAATCGGCCGGGCAGAAGGCCCAGGAGGACGCGCAGCTCGGGCAGGGCTCGATCTTCGACTTCGGCGAGGAAGCCGGCGGCGGGGCGGCGCAGTCGCAGACCCACCACCGCCCGCCGATCTCCGCCGCCGAGTTCGACCGGGCCGAGATGCTGGCGATGGAGAAGGAGACGCTCGGGACCTATCTCTCCTCGCACCCGCTGACCGAAGTCGGGCCGGCGCTGCGGGCGCGGGTCGACTGCAGCCTCGCCCAGCTCGGCGGCAAGCCCGACGGCGCCTGGGTCACGGTCGGCGGCATCGTCGTCGATTGCAAGAAGATCCGCACCAAGAGCGGCAACCAGATGATGTTCGCCACCCTCGACGACGTCGAGGGGCAGGTCGAGATGCTGGTCTTCAAGGCCGACCAGGCCGAGAGCGCGGCGGTGATCCAGCCCGACGCGATCGTCCTCGTCCGCGGCCGGCTCGACCACAAAGACCGCGGCGAGACGAAGCTGGTCGTGCAGGAGGCCCAGCGCTTCGAACCCGACGCGGCGGAGATCGAGAAGGCGGGCAAGCTGGCGCCCGCCGCGCCGTCCGCGCCGTCCGGCCCTTTCGAGGTGCCGATCGACCTCGCCCGCTGGAGCGATGAGCTCTGCGACGAACTGAAGGCGATCTTCGAGCACCACAAGGGCGAGGCCGAGGTCCACCTGCTGGTCGGCCGGCGCCGCTACAAGGTCGGCGAGCGCTACCGGGTCAAGCCCTCCGGCATGCTCCGCTCGGAGCTGGAGCACCTGCTGCGGGCGCCGGCCCTGGCTGCCTGACCAGTCCGAACCGCTTGGTTCCGCGGTCTCCGCTCCCTAGACTCTGCGAATGACCGCTACGCGCACCGAGATCGGCGAGTGCCGTCAGTGCCGTGCCTTCTGCGACAAGATGGTCGAGCCGCGCGGTTGCATCGAGCTCGGCTGCCGCTTCCTCTACAGCTACGTCGACCGCCTCACCGGCGAGCAGTACGTCGGCTGCATGCAGGAGGTCTACGGGGCAGAGGTGGAGCTATCGGCGGTGCTCGAGCCCGGCGGCTTCGGCGGTGTCAAGATGACCGGGGCGGCGTTGCCGCACTGCCAGTTCTCGGTCGAGCGCGCCTACGAGGGAACGGGGGAGAACTACGACTGCGTCAACCGCCGTTTCTTCGACTGCACCGACGAAGGCAGCGAGGGGCTGCGCGCCTTCGACCTGCGCGACGTCTGAGCGCTGCGCGTCCAAGACGGCTCAGGCGGAGCCCAAGACGCGACATCGTTCCATGTAGACTTCGCCGCCATGCCTGATTCTTCCGTCGCCGACGTCGACGCCAACGCGCTGCTCGACGAGGCCAACAGCACCGCCGGCGAGCAGGGCGAACCGAAGTTCACCCTCGAGCTCAACCAGGACCAGAAGGACATCCGCGAGTGGGTGCACGGCTTCGCCGAGAACGTCGTCCGCCCGGCCGCCGAGGAGTGGGACGAGCGCGAGGAAACGCCCTGGCCGGTGATCGAGGAGGCCGCCAAGATCGGCCTCTACAGCTTCGAAGCCGTCGGCCAGTTCTGGGCCGACGAGACCGGGCTGACGCTGCCGATCGCCAACGAGGAGCTGTTCTGGGGCGACGCCGGCATCGGCATGGCGATCATGGGCACGACGCTCGCGGTCGCGGCGATCTTCGGGCAGGGGACCCCGGAGCAGATGGGAGAGTGGATCCCGCAATGCTTCGGCACCCCGGACGACGTCAAGCTCGGCGCCTTCTGCGCCTCCGAGCCGGACGCGGGGTCCGACGTCTCCGGCATCCGCACCAGCGCCAAATACGACGAAGCCAAGGACGAGTGGGTGCTCAACGGCCAGAAGGCCTGGGCGACCAACGGCGGCATCGCGAACGTTCATGTCGTGATCGCCTCGGTCGACCGCGAGCTCGGCTCGCGCGGCCACGCCGCTTTCGTGATCCCGCCCGGCACGCCGGGCTGCGAGCAGGGCGCCAAGGTGAAGAAGCACGGCCTCCGCGCCTCCCACACCGCCGACGTCCACCTCGACGACTGCCGCGTCCCCGGCTCGTGCCTGCTGGGCGGCAAAGAGAAGCTCGACGACCGGCTCGCCCGCGTCCGCGAGGGCAAGAAGGCCAAATCGCAGGCGGCGATGCAGACCTTCGAGGCGAGCCGGCCGACCGTCGGCGCGCAGGCGCTCGGGATCGCCCGCGCCGCCTACGAGTACGCGCTCGAGTACGCCAAAGAGCGCGAACAGTTCGGCAGGAAGATCATCGAGAACCAGTCGATCGCCTTCGACCTGGCGAACATGAAGCTCGAGATCGACGCCGCCCGGCTGCTCGTCTGGCGCGCCGCCTGGATGGGCCGCAACGGCCACAAATTCGAAAACGCCGAGGGCTCGATGTCGAAGCTGAAGGCCGGCGAGGTCGCCGTCTGGGTGACCGAGCGGGCGATCCAGATCCTCGGCGGCAACGGCTACACCCGCGAGTTCCCGGTCGAGCGGATGCACCGCGACTCGAAGATCTACACGATCTTCGAGGGCACCTCGGAGATCCAGCGCCTGGTCATCTCCCGCGCGATCTCCGGGCTGCACATCAAATAACAAGGTTTACGGCGGGAGAGCAAGGACCGGCACCAGGGGCCGGTCCTTGTCGCCTGCCTCGAAGCGCGCTGATAGAGGGGTCCGGTCCTCCTCCGCGTGAATTTGTCGCGCCCCTATGTCGGGGCAGCCCCAGAAGATGCTGCTCTCCTATGGAGAGCAGAAACCAGATTGCATATCGCGCGCTTCGCGAACGTTCCCGCGGAGGACGACCGGACCCCTCTCGACACCGTTGCGTGGTTCCTTTTGCACGACATAGGTGCATAAGGGACCACGGAACTGCTGGGCGTCTAACGGAGCTCTGTGGTGGAGGGGACCGGCACTCCTCCTCCGGAATCGACCGCACCTCGCTTCGCTCGGAGCGAACTTGCTGCGCGGCCTTCGGCCGCGCAAGACACCAGATTGCATGTCGCCGAACATTCCTGCGGTGGAGTGCCGGTCCCCTGTACCGGATGCGCTAAGTCCCTCGCCGTTTCAACCCTTCGCGCCGCAACCGCTTCGCCGCCGTCACTTCGGCCTTCGAGGAGCCTTTCTTTTCCGGGCCGGGGGTCTCGAGGGTGGCGGGAAGGCCCTCGAAGCGGGGCTCGGAGAGAA
>JBQCDH010000024.1:0-25788 GCA_051961435.1 Solirubrobacterales bacterium | reverse complement strand
GCGTCGGCCGGAGGCGTCGAGGGCGAAGGCGGAGGCCTCCCGACGTGATCGCCACGATCCTGGGCGCGTTCCGGGTCGCGGACATCCGCAAGAAGGTCCTGTTCACGGCTGCGCTGCTGGCGCTCTACCGCCTGGGCACGCAGATCCCGGCGCCGGGCATCAACACCGAGGCCGTCAACGCGATCCAGAAGAACTTCGGCGGCAACAGCATCCTCGGGCTGCTCAACCTGTTCTCCGGCGGCGGACTCGGCCGGATCGCGATCTTCGCCCTGGGGATCATGCCCTACATCACGGCCTCGATCATCCTGCAGCTGCTGACCGTGGTCGTGCCCTCGCTCGAGCGCCTGCAGAAAGAGGGCGAAGTCGGCCAGCAGAAGATCACCCAGTACACCCGCTACCTGACTGTGGGCCTGGCCTTCGCGCAGTCGATCGGCTACGTCTACCTCTTCAAATCCTTCGGTGCGAAAGCGGGCACCAGCGTCGTCGGCAACTTCACCTTCCCCAGGGTCTTCCTGATCGTGGTCTGCCTCACCGCCGGCTGCACCTTGCTGATGTGGCTGGGCGAGCTGATCACCCAGCGCGGGATCGGCAACGGCATCTCGCTGATGATCTTCGCCTCGATCGCCTCCTCGATCCCGACCGGGCTGACCAAGTGGTGGAACAACCCCGACCAGGTCTTCGTGGTGATGATGCCGTTCATCGCCCTCGCCGTGATCGTCGCGATCGTCTTCGTCCAGGAGGGCCAGCGCCGCATCCCGGTCCAGTACGCGAAACGAGTCGTGGGCCGGAAAATGACCTCGGGCGGCTCGACCTATCTGCCGCTGCGGGTCAACATGGCCGGCGTCATCCCGGTCATCTTCGCCGCCTCGATCATGGCCTTCCCCTCGACGATCGGGCAGCTGCTGAACAGCAACGCCGCACTCGAATTCGCCACCTTCTTCGGCCCCAACAAATGGCCCTACGTGATCGGCGAGGTCTTCTTCATCATCATCTTCACCTACTTCTACACCGCGGTCACCTTCAACCCGGTCGACCAGGCCGACAACCTGAAGAAATACGGCGGCTTCATCCCCGGCGTGCGCCCGGGTCGGCCGACGGCCGAATACCTCGACCGGATCCTCTCCCGCCTCACCTTCCCGGGGGCGCTCTACCTCGGCGCGGTGGCGGCGCTGCCGACGATCCTGATCAGCCAGACCTCGGCCAACTTCTTCTTCGGCGGCACCTCGATCCTGATCGTGATCGGCGTCGCGCTGGAAACGGTCAAGCAGCTCGAGGCGCAGCTGATGATGCGCAACTACGAGGGCTTCCTCAAATAAGCTGCCCTCGATGCCCGAGCTGAATCTCGTCCTCCTCGGCCCCCCCGGGTCCGGCAAGGGAACCCAGGGGGAGCGGCTGAACGAAGACCTGCGGCTGCCTTATTACGCGACCGGGGACATCCTGCGCGCCGCCGTGCGCGACGAAACCGAGCTGGGCCGCACCGCCAAGGAGTACATGGACCGCGGCGACCTCGTGCCCGACGAGGTGATCGTCGGCGTCATCGCAGACCGGATCGATTCCGGCGAGGCGCTCGACGGCTTCATCCTCGACGGCTTCCCGCGGACCACGCCCCAGGCCGAGGCCCTCGACGCCAAGCTCTCCGAGCTGGGCCGGGCGGTGACGGCGGTGCTGCTGATCGACGTCTCCGACGACGAGGTGGTCCGCCGCCTCGGTGGGCGGCGTACCTGTGTCGCCAACGGTCACGTCTTCCACGTCGAGTTCGAACCGCCCGCCCGGGAAGGCGTCTGCGACATCGACGGCTCCGAGCTGGTCGTCCGCGACGACGACAAGCCCGAGGTGATCCGCAAGCGGCTGGAGACCTACCACGAGAAGACCGAGCCGCTCGTCTCCTACTACGACAGCCGCGGCGTCCTGCGCCGGATCGGCGGCGAGGCGCCGCCGGACGAGGTCGCCGAGCAGATCCGCCGCACCCTGGCGACTTTGCGGATGGAGCAGGACGAGACCGTCTAGGGCGGATCTCCACTTTCGGCCGCCGCGGCCTACCACTAGCGTGTACCGGATGATCACCAAGAAGACGCCGGAGCAGCTCGAGAAGATGGCTGCCTCCGGGGAGATCCTCGTCCGCTGCCTGAAGATGCTCGCCTCCAAGGCGCGAGCCGGGATCACCACCGGGGAACTCGACGCGGCGGCGGAGAGGTTCATCCGCTCCCAGGGCGCCGTCCCCGCCTTCAAGGGCTACCGCGGCTTCCCCGGGTCGATCTGCGCCTCGCCGAACTCGATGGTCGTCCACGGCATCCCCGACGGCTATGAGCTGAAGCGGGGCGACGTGCTCTCGATCGACGTCGGGGTGGTCAAGGACGGCTGGGTCTCCGACGCGGCGATGACCGTGCCGGTCGGCTCGGTCGGCCCCGAAGCGCAGAAGCTGCTCGACGTCACCAAAGCCTCGCTCTTCGCCGGGGCCGAGCAGATGCGGCCCGGCAACCACCTCGGCGACGTCTCGGCGGCGATCCAGCGGACGGTCGAGCTGGAAGGCCTTTCGATCATCCGCACCCTCGTCGGCCACGGCATCGGCAAGGAGATGCACGAAGAACCGCAGGTGCCGAACTTCGGCGATCCCGGCAAGGGCCCGGAACTGCAGGAGGGCATGGTGCTGGCGATCGAGCCGATGGTCAACGCCGGCGGCCCGCTGGTGCGGATGGGCGACGACGGCTGGGCCGTCTACTCCGACGACGGCTCGCTGGCGGCGCACTTCGAGTTCACGGTGGCGGTGACGGCGGAGGGCCCGCGCGTGCTCACGCCGTGGCACGAAGCTGACTAGCCAGCCAGCCAGCCGATAGCGAATCGTTTACTCTCTTCGCAGCGGCCGGGGGCGCCGCGAACGGAAGGAGAGAAGTTGGTTTCACGGAGTTGCTCGCGCTTTGCGCTCCCGCTGGCCCTGGCGTCCTTCGCCCTCGCCGCCTTCGCGCCGGCGGCGAATGCGGCCACGCCGCAGCCCTATGGCACCAACGACGCCGGCGGCTTCCGCAACGTCCTGCCCCCGGGGGAGAACGGCACCGCCAACTTCGCGCAGATCCTCGGCTTCAAAGGCCCGCACCTGCTGCCGCCGCACTTCGCCGACCAGCAGCCGCTCTACGAAAACCTCCTCTACGCCAGCCCGACGCTGACCGAAAGCCAGATCCCGAGCTACTTCAAGGACGCGACCTTCGGCGTCCCCGCCGGCGAAGTCGAATCGGAAATCGAACCGAAACCCGGGGTGACGATCGTCCGCGACAAAGCCTTCGGCGTCCCGCACGTCTATGGAACCACCCGCGCCGACACGATGTTCGGCGCCGGCTACGCCGGGGCGCAGGACCGGCTCTTCCTGATGGACGTCCTCCGCCACACCGGCCGTGCCGAACTCGCCTCCTTCCTCGGCGGCTCCAACGCCGGCGCCGACGCGAGCCAGTGGGGCTTCGCGCCCTACACCGAAGCCGACCTCGAAAAGCAGCTGGCGCAGGCGCCCCAGCTCTACGGGCAGGCGGGGCAGCAGGCGGTCGCCGACGTCGACGCCTACGTCGAAGGGATCAACGCCTACATCGCCAAAGCCAACCTCGACCCGACCCTGAAGCCCGGCGAGTACACGCTGCTGGGCAAGCCGATGGAACCGTGGAAACCGACCGACGTGATCGCGATCGCCTCGCTGATCGGCGGCATCTTCGGGCAGGGCGGCGGCAACGAGCTGAACTCGGCGCTGACGATGGAGGCATTCGTCAACCGGATGGGCCGGAAGGCGGGGCGCAAGGCGTGGGAAAACTTCCGCTCCAAGAACGACCCGGAAGCGCCGACGACGATCTCCAAGCGCTTCCCCTACGAGACCCGCAGCGCCTTCGCCAAGCGCGGCCTGGCGCTGCCGGACCCGAACAGCGTGCGCTTCACCAAGACCACCGCCACGGCCTCCAGCGCCCATGGCGCGACGACGGGGATGGCGAGCGTCGGCGCCCGCCTGCAGGCGGCGCTGGAAGAAGCCGGCCACGCCTCCAACTGGGAGCTCGTCTCGGCCAAGGAGTCGGCGACCGGGCACCCGATCGGGGTGATGGGGCCGCAGGTCGGCTATTTCCAGCCGCAGATCCTGATGGAGGAGGACCTGCACGGGCCGGGGATCGACGCCCGCGGCGCCGCCTTCCCGGGGGTCAACCTCTACGTCGAGCTCGGGCACGGGCGCGACTACGCCTGGAGCGCGACGACCGCGACCTCCGACAACGTCGACACCTTCGCCGAGGTCCTCTGCCGGGACAACTTCCATTACCGCTACCGCGGCAAGTGCCTGCCGATGGAAAAGCTGGAAAAGACCGAGAGCTGGACGCCGAACGCGGCCGACTCGACCCCGCCCGGCTCGCAGACGCTGGTCGCTTACCGCACGGTGCACGGGATCGTCTACGCCCGCGGCAAGGTGCGGGGGAAGAAGGTCGCCTTCGCCCGCCAGCGCAGCACCTACTTCCACGAGGCCGACTCGGTGATCGGGTTCGGCCAGCTGAACGAACCGGGCGTCGTCACCGGCGTCCAGGGCTTCAAGAAGGCGATCTCCAACATCAATTTCCTCTTCAACTGGTCCTACGTCGACTCCGAACACATCGCCTACGCGCTCTCGGGGGCGATGCCGCAGCGGGCGAAGGGGACCTCGCCCGACTTCCCGATCCTCGGCACCGGCAAGTTCGACTGGAAGGGCTTCAAGCCGGCGACCCGGACGGCCGACTACCTGCCCTTCTCGAAGCACCCGCAGGCGGTCGACCCGCCGTTCCTCGTCTCCTGGAACAACAAGCAGGCGCCGGGCTGGGCGGCGGCCGACGACAAGTACGACTACGGCCCGGTCTTCCGCTCGCAGATGATCTCCGACAAGGTCAAAAAGGCGATCAAGGGCAAGAAGAAGATGACGATCGTCCAGCTGATCCAGGCGATGGAGGAACCGGCGACCCAGGACCTCCGCGGCTACAAGCTGCTGCCGATCATCCTCAAGGCGATCGGCAGGCCGAAATCGGCGCAGCTGCGCCAGGCGCTGGCGACGCTGCGGACCTGGCACCGCCACGGCGCCCACCGGCGCGACCTCAACCGCGACGGGGTGGACGAAGAAACGCCGGCGATCGAGCTGATGGACGCCTGGTGGCCGAAGCTGCTGCAGGGCGAGTTCAGGCCGGTGCTCGGCGCCAAGGCCTACGCGAAGCTCGAAGAAATGCTCCACACGGGCAGCGTCGTCGGCGGCTCGCCGACCGAACCCGACTACGACGACGGCTGGTACAGCTACGTCGACAAGGACCTGCGCGACCTCTTCGGCCCGAAGCCGCGCGGCGCCTGGAGCCGCGTCTACTGCGGCGGCGGCTCGAAGAAGAGGTGCCGGGCGGTCCTGCAGCGCACCCTCCGCGAAGCGCTGAAGGTGACGCCGGAGCAGCTCTACGGCGGCGGCAACGGCGAATGCGCCGCCAACCCGCAGCCCTCCTGCTACGACGCCAACCGGCCGCAGGTGACCGGCGGCATCGACCTGGGCGCCTTCCCGTTCCAGAACCGGCCGACGTTCCAGCAGGTGGTGACGCCGACCCGGCGGCTGCCTCGGTGAGACGGTAGGGGAGGGACCGATACCCCCTCCCCGGGAATTGCGCGGCACGCCGCTTCGCGGCTTAGCCGCAATTGAAGAGCGCGGGCTTCGCCCGCGCAAACATCAAGGTTGCATGTCGCCGAACATTCCCGCCTCGGGGGTATCGGCCCCCCTCAGGCCGCTTCAGTAGTCCCGTGGTTTCCTTTGTCCTGAATAGGCGGGCAAAAGAACCACGCAATGGAGGAGCAAGTGCAGATCTCGGTTCCGTGGTTCGCGGAAGGGCGCTTGATCTGCCTGTCAAGATCTTCGGCGTGGATCAGGAGACTTTCGCAGCGGTGGATCGGTTCATCGGGGAGACGATCCTCGATGAGGACGAGGGGCTACGGGGAACGGTGGAGGCGGCCGAGGCGGCGGGGCTGCCTTCGATCCAGGTCTCGCCGGCGCAGGGGAAGCTGCTGCAGCTGCTGGTGCGGATCCTCGGCGCGAAGCGGATCCTCGAGTTCGGGACGCTCGGCGGATACAGCTCGATCCTGATGGCGCGGGCGCTGCCGCAGGACGGGCGGTTGATCACGCTCGAGGCGAAGCCGGAGTACGCCGAGGTGGCGCGGGGCAGCATCGAGCGGGCCGGGGTGGCGGACAAGGTCGAGGTGCGGGTCGGGCCGGCGTTGGAGGCGCTGCCGGGTCTGGAGGAGGAGGGCGCGGGTCCCTTCGACCTCGTCTTCATCGACGCCGACAAGGTCAACACGCCCAATTACTTCGACTGGGCGCTCGACCACACCCGCGTGGGTGGCCTGATCGTCGCCGACAACGTCGTCCGCAAAGGCACCCTCGGCGACCCCACCGATCCCGACGATGCGACCAAGGCCCAGCGTCGGCTCCACGAAATGCTCGCGAACGAGCCCCGGATCAGCGCCACCACGATCCAGACCGTCGGCGTCAAGAGCTACGACGGCTTCCTCATCGCCCTGGTCCAGGACGGTTGAGGGACCAGCCCCACCCGGCTCCTCCACCACAGAGCTGCGGCAGACGCTAAGCAGTTCCGTGGTTCCTTATGCACCTATGCGGTGCAAAAGGAACCACGCAACGTGTCGAGAGAGGGGTCCGGTCGTCCCCTGGGCGAATGTCCGCGAAGCGCGCGACATGCAATCTGATTCTTGCTCCCCAACGGGGAGCAGCATCTCCGGGAGCCAGGCCCGAAGGGCCGCGACGAATTCGCTCAGGGGATGACCGGGCCCCTCTGCCGCTACGCTTGGTCCCTGAGCTGAGAGGAGAGGTCTCTTCAGTCCCTCAGCCAGGCGTCCCCGAGGCGACTCCCCTGCTATCTTTCTCGGTCGGCCTTGTTGGCCGGTTGGTTCGTCCTGCCGTCCGATTCATGGGGCGCGTGGGAATCCTGTTGTCGATACGAGATCCGGAGCAATGAAGGTTCGAGCTTCCGTCAAGCCGATGTGCGAGAAGTGCAAGGTAATCCGCCGAAACGGGGCGGTCCTGGTGATCTGCCAGAACCCGCGCCACAAGCAGAGGCAGGGCTAGCGTGGCACGGATCGCGGGCATCAACATCCCGACCAACAAACGGGTCGAAATCGGGCTCACCTACATCTTCGGGATCGGCCAGTCGACGGCGCGGCAGATCCTCGCCGAGACGAAGGTCGATCCGGACACCCCGGTCAAAGACCTGACCGAGGACGAGGTGATGAAACTGCGCGAGGCGGTCGAGAACCGCGAGGTCGAGGGAGACCTTCGCCGCGAGCGCTCGCAGAACGTCAAACGGCTGATGGAGATCGGCTCCTACCGCGGCCTCCGCCACCGCCGCGGCCTACCGGTCCGCGGCCAGCGCACGAAGACCAACGCGCGCGGCCGCAAGGGCCCGCGGCGCCTCAGCGTCGCCGGTAAGCGCAAGGCATAGGAGCGAGGGGCATGGCTGAGAAAAAACCCGGCAAAGGGCGCACCCGCCGCCGCGTCAAGAAGAACGTCACCTACGGGCAGGCGCACATCAAGACTTCCTTCAACAACACGATCGTCACCCTGACCGACACCGACGGCAACGTGATCGCCTGGGAGTCGGCCGGCTCGGCCGGTTTCAAAGGCTCGCGCAAGTCGACCCCGTTCGCCGCCCAGGTGACCGCCGACGCGGCCGCCAAAAAGGGCATGGAACACGGGCTGGAGCGGGTCGAAGTCTTCGCCAAGGGCGCCGGCTCGGGCCGCGAGACGGCGATCCGCTCGCTGCAGGCCGCAGGCCTCGACGTGACCACGGTCAAGGACGTCTCGCCCCAGGCCCACAACGGCTGCCGGCCGAAGAAGCGGAGGAGGGTCTAATGGCTCGCGACACCGCTCCGCAGTGCAAGCAGTGCCGGCGCGAGGGCCAGAAGCTCTTCCTCAAGGGCGAGCGCTGCTTCACCGACAAGTGCGGGGTCGAGCGCCGCTCCTACCCGCCCGGCGAGCACGGGCGCGGCCGCCTGCGTCAGTCCGAGTACCGGATCCAGCTGCGCGAGAAAATGAAGACGCGCCGCTACTATCAGGTGCTGGAGAAGCAGTTCCGCGCCTACTACGAGAAGGCCAACCGCCAGGAGGGCGTGACCGGCGAGAACCTGCTGCGGTTGCTCGAGTCGCGCTTCGACAACGTGCTCGTCCGCCTCGGCTTCGCCGCCTCGCGGCGCCAGGCGCGCCAGCTGATCACCCACGGCCACTGGCAGATCAACGGCCGCCGGGTCAACATCCCTTCGTACCAAGTCCGTCCCGAGGACATCATCTCGATCAAGTCCGATTCGAACGCCACCGAGACGATCCAGCGGGCCACCGAACTCGTCTCCACGGTTCCGGCCTGGCTGCAGGCGGATCACGATGCCCTCACCGCCAAGGTCCTGCGCTACCCCGAGCGCTCCGAGATCTCGGCGCCGGTCCAGGAGCAGCTGATCGTCGAGCTGTACTCCAAGTAGCCCGGAACCCGAATTTCTGAACACGCATACGCAAGGAACTCATGACCACCGATTTCCAGGTCCCCCGCATCACCTCCGAGAAAGTCGACGACCGCCGCGGCACCTTCACGATCGAGCCGCTTGACAAGGGCTTCGGCTACACCTTCGGCAACAGCCTCCGCCGCGTCCTCCTCTCCTCGCTCGGCGGCGCCGCCATCACCAGCGTCCGCATCGAGGGAGTCGCGCACGAGTTCTCGACCGTGCAGGGCGTCAAAGAGGACGTCACCGACATCATCCTCAACCTCAAGGACCTCGTCGTCCGCATGCACACGGATGCCGACGAGGTCGAGGCGCCGCTGGTCGCCACCGGCCCCGGCGAGGTGAAAGCCAAGGACATCGACCTTCCTTCCGGCGTCGAGATCCTCAACCCCGAGGCCCCGATCGCGACGCTGGAGAAAAAAACCAAGTTCGAGGTCTACCTGACGATCGGCCGCGGCCGCGGCTACTCGCCGGCCGAAGAGAACAAGTCCGACGACCAGCCGATCGGCGTGATCCCGATCGACTCGATCTTCTCGCCGATCCGGCGCGCTTCCTACGCGGTCGACGCCGCCCGCGTCGGCCAGCGCACCGACTACGACAAACTCACCCTCGACCTCGAGACCGACGGCTCGATCGAGCCCGGCGCGGCGCTGCGCGAGGCCTCCGAGATCCTGATCAAGAGCCTGGCGATCTTCACCGACGCCGACCGGGTCGAAGAGCTGACCGCTCGGGAGCCGGTGCCGGCCGCACCGAGCGATGGCTTCTCCTCGTCTGCGGGCGACAGCGTCGCCGCCGCCAACGGCCTCGACGAGATCCTGATCGAGGAGCTCGAACTGGGCGTGCGCTCCTACAACTGCCTCAAGCGGGCGGGCGTGCAGACGGTCGGCGACCTGGTGCGCAAATCGCGCGGGGAACTGAACGCGATCCCGAACTTCGGCCAGAAGTCGATCGAGGAAGTGATCGAGACCCTGCACTCTCGCGGTCTCGACCTGCAGGCGGACTAGGCGAGACGACGAGAGCGGAGCGGACCCATGCGGCACAAAAAGAAGCGCAACAAGCTCAGCCGCGACGCCGCGCACCGTGAGGCTCTGCTCTCGAACCTCTCCAAGCAGCTGATCCAGCACGAGCGGATCCAGACCAGCCAGGCGAAGGCCAAGGCGGTCAAGCCGGAGGTCGAGAAACTGATCACGCTCGCCAAACGGGGCGATCTGCACGCGCGCCGGCAGGCCCTCGCCACCCTCCACAACGACAAGTTCATCGTCCACAAGCTGTTCGACGAGGTGGCGCCGCGCTACGCGACGCGACCGGGCGGGTACACCCGTATCGTCAAGCTGGGCCCTCGGCGGAGCGACTCCACCGAGATGGTCTACCTCGAGCTGGTCTAGCCGCAGCGCTTTGGCGCGCGGGTCCTGTCGGGGCGTGGGGACGCCTGCGCGGGATGCTCGGCATCCCCACGCCCCGCCACCCACGCGTCAGGCGTAGCTGACTGACTCCAGATACAGGCCGTGGGGTGGAGCAGTATCTCCTGCCTTGGTGCGTGGAGCGCCCCCTAGGAGGCTTATGAAGCTGTCCACGGTGCGGCGGCTGCTGGCTACTTCCAGCTGGGTGCCGACCAGGACTCGGACCATGTTGCGCATGAAGGCGTCGGCGGTGATCAGGAAGGAGAGGACGTCGCCTTCGGCCTCCCAGCGGGCGGCGAGGATGTCGCGCTCGAAGCGGACGTGGTCGGTCTGGGTGGGGGTGAAGGCGGTGAAGTCGTGAGTTCCCACGAGGGCGCCGGCGCAGGCGTCGAGCGCCTCGCGGTCGACCCGGTGCGGCCACCAGAGCGCCTTGCCGAGCTCGAAGGGGCTCGGCGCCGAGCGCGCCAGCAGCCGGTAGCGGTAGGTCCGCGCGGTGGCGTCGCGGCGGGCGTCGAAGCCGTCGGCGACGACGGCGGCGGCGGTGACGGCGACGTCGTCGGGTCCGACGCCGTTGAGCCGCCGCATCAGGTCCTCCGGCGGTGCGGCCGCGACCGTGAAGCTCGCGACCTGCCCCCGCGCGTTGACGCCGGTGTCGGTACGGCCGGCGACGGTCAGCTCGACCGGCTCGCGCAGCACCGTCGCCAGCGCCGTCTCCAGCTCCCCCTGCACCGTCCGCAGGCCGGGCTGCTTCGCCCAGCCGCGGAAGCCGCCCCCGTCGTATTCGATGTCGAGCCGCACCGTGGGCACGGCGGCAGTATCTCGACTCCGGGGTGGGTCTCGCGCCCCTCGTAGAATCGGGTTGGTGCGCATCCTCCTCACCAACGACGACGGCATCTCCGCGCCGGGGCTGCAGGCGGCACGCCGCGCCCTCTCGGAGCTCGACGACGTGGTCGTCGACGTGATCGCCCCCGATTCCAACCGCAGCGCCACCGCGCGCAGCATCACCACCCGCCAGCCGCTCAGCGTCGAGGAGGTCGAGTTCGAAGACGGACGCGTCGGCTACGCCACCGACGGCACGCCCGTCGACTGCGTCCGCTTCGCCGAGCTCGGCCTGGTCGGCGGCCGCCCGGACCTGATCGTCTCCGGCATCAACCACGGCGCCAACCTCGGCGACGACATCACCTACTCGGGCACCGTCGCCGCGGCGCTGGAGGGGATCGTTCTCGGCATTCCCGCGGTCGCCTTCTCCCAGCAGTCCTCCGCCGGCGGGCTCGGCTACGTCAGCGGCCGCTTCGACTTCACCGTCGCCGCCGCCTTCGCCGCCCAGCTCGTTTCCCGCCTGCGGCAGGAGTCGATGCCGGAGGCGACCCTGATCAACGTCAACTGCCCCGCCTGCGAGCCGACCGGGATCGAGGTGACGAAGCTCGGCAAACGCATCTACAACGACAGGCTGAAGCTGGTCAGCGAGGACGGCGGGCGCCGCCATTACGAGATCTACGGCTGGGAACCGGGTTACGAGGAGATCGAGGGGACGGACCTCAACGCGGTTGCCGAGGGGCGGATCTCGGTCACGCCGATCCACTTCGACCTCACCGACCACGGCGGCCTCGAGCGCCTGCGCGGCTGGGGCTTCGAGGAGATGCTGGCCGCGAGCGCCGCGACCGCGTGAGCCCCTCGCCCGAGCAGCGCGCGGCGGAGCTGCGGGAGCTCCTCGACCGCCACAACCACCTCTACTACGTCCTCGACGAACCGGAGGTCGGCGACGACGAGTATGACGCGCTGCTCGACGAGCTGCGGGGGATCGAGGCGGAGCACCCGCGGCTGCGCACCCCCGACTCGCCGACCCAGCGGGTGGGGGCGTCGCCTCTGGACCGCTTCGAGCAGGTCGAGCACCTGGAGGCGATGCTCTCGCTCGGCAACGCCCGCAACGAGGAGGAGCTGCGGGCCTGGGAGAACCGGCTCGCCAACTACCTGAAGCGGCTCGACATCACCGCCTCCGAGTTCAGCTACACGACCGAGCCGAAGATCGACGGGCTCGCCGTCACCCTCACCTACGAGGACGGCGTCCTCGTCCGCGGCGCCACCCGCGGCGACGGCCGGGTGGGGGAGGACGTGACCCAGAACCTGCGCACGATCGGCTCGGTGCCGCTGCGGATCAAGGGCAGCGCCCCCGGCCTGGTCGAAGTGCGCGGCGAGGTCTACCTGCCGATCGCCGCCTTCAAAGCGCTGAACGAGCGCCGCGCCGAGGCGGGCGAACCGACCTTCGCCAACCCCCGCAACTCCGCCGCCGGCTCGATCCGCCAGCTCGACCCCTCGCTCGCCGCCGAACGGCCGCTCTCGACCTGGTTCTACGGGATCGGCGCGGTCCAGGGACTCGACCTCCCGACGCACATGGACGAGATCGAATGGCTCGCCGCCGGCGGCTTCAAGGTCAATCCCGACACCGACCACCACCAGGGGGTGGAGGGAGTGGTCGAGCGCTGCCACTGGTGGGAGGAGCGGCGCGAGGAGCTCGACTACGAGATCGACGGCGTCGTCGTCAAGGTCGACGAGAAGGCGCTCTGGCGCGAGCTCGGCGTCGTCGGGCGCGAGCCGCGCTGGGCGATCGCCTGGAAGTTCCCGCCGACGACGGCGACGACGACGCTGAGGAAGGTGGTCTGGAACGTCGGGCGCACCGGCCACCTGGTCCCCTTCGCGATGCTGGAGCCGGTCCACGTCGGCGGCGTCACCGTCACCACCGCGACCCTCCACAACGAGGAGGACCTGGAGCGCAAGGGCGTGCGCGAGGGCGACGAGGTGGTGGTGATGCGGGCCGGCGACGTGATCCCGCAGGTCGTCTCGCCGCTGACCCAGCGGCGGCCGAAGGGCACGCGCAAACCGAAGCCGCCGAAGAAATGCCCGGCCTGCAAGACGCCGACGGTGAAGCCGGAGAGCTCGGTCTTCACGATCTGCCCCAACCGCCGCGGCTGTCCGGGCCAGTCCTTCCAGCACGTCAAACACTTCGTCAGCAAGGGCGCGATGGACATCGAGGGCTTCGGCGAAAAGCAGGCGATGCGCTTCCTCCAGGACGGGCTGATCGAGGACGTGGCCGACATCTACGAGCTCGGCGAGGAGCAGCTGATCGGCCTCGACCGCTTCGCCGAGACCTCCGCCCGCAACCTGCTCGCGGCGATCGCCGAATCCCGCCGGCAGCCGTTCAAACGCGTCCTCTACGCGCTCGGCCTGCCCGGCGTCGGCTCGGTCACCGCCGAGGCGCTCGCCGACCACTTCGGCTCGATCGACGCCCTCCACGAGGCCGACCCGGAGGCGATCGAGGAGGTCGAGGGGGTGGGGCCGATCATGGCCGTGCAGATCGCCGAGTCCCTGGCCGACGAGGCGACCTGGGAGCTGGTCGAGAAGCTGAAGCGGCGGGGGCTGCGGCTGGAGGCAGACGCCTCGGAACGGCGCCGGGAGGGCGGGCCGCTGGAGGGCAGGACGGTCGTCCTCACCGGCACCCTGCCGGAGCTGACCCGCGAGGAGGCGGCGGCGCTGGTCAAGTCCGCGGGCGGCAAGGTCACCAGCTCGGTCTCGAAGAAGACCGACTACGTCGTCGCCGGCGAGAACCCGGGCTCGAAGCTGGCCAAAGCCGAGAAGTTCGGGACCGAGATCCTCGACGAAGAGGGGCTTTTGACGCTGGTTTCTCGGTAGGGGAGGGGGCCGGCCCTCCTCCTCCGGAATCGACCTCCCCTCCCTGCGGTCGGGGAGAACCTGGAGCGCGGGCTACGCCCGCGCAAGACACCAGATTGCATCTCGCCGAACATTCCTCCGGAGGAGTGCCGGTCCCCTCCACAAAAGAGCTCCGTTAGACGCCAGCCGACGAAAGGCAGCTCCTAGTTCCGTGGTTCCTCATGCACCTATGCGGTGCAAAAGGAACCACGGAACGTGTCGACCGGACCCCTTACCGACCAGCGATGGAGCACTACTAGTAGCCGGCGACCGCGCCGGCTATGCGGTCTTGGTCCAGGTGGGCGAGGGTGAGGTTGCCGACGCTCGACATCAGGACCGAGAAGATCATCACCCGGCCGCTCTTGTTGAAGCAGTAGCCGGAGAGGTTGCTGACGCCGGTCAGGGTGCCGGTCTTGGTCCGGCAGCGGCCGTAGGCGGCGGTGCCGTGCATGCGGTCGGCGACGGTGCCTTCGTGGCCGGCCAGCGCCAGGTCGCCGATGAAGTCTTCGCCCACCGGGTCTTCGCGCATCGCCAGCAGCAGGTTGACGATCTGGCGCGGGCTGGCGCGGTTGCCGCGGGTGAGTCCGGAGCCGTCGACGGCGTGGACGCCGGAGTCGTGGGAGCGGGCGAAGGCCGCGACCACGGAGGCGCCCGCGGCGGTGGTGCCGGCACCGCCGAGCCGCGCCCCCAGCAGCTTGATCAGCATCTCGGCGAGGAAGTTGTCCGACCAGACGTCGGTGGTGTTGACGATCCGGGTCAGCTTCGGCGAGCGGATCACCGCCACCCGTTCTGCGTTCGGGGGCGTCGCGCGCAGGGCGACCTGCAGCGGCAGGTTCACCCCGTGCTTGCTCAGCGAGCGGGCCAGCTTCGAGGCGGCCAGCTTGGCCGGGTCGGAGGAGAAGCCGCTGGAGCTGGTCGCGCCGCGAAAGCCGGAGTTGAAGTCCAGCCCCGAGAGCGGGCCGATTTCGGAGCTGGTCGCATAGCCGGAGGCGGCGACGCCGCGGAGGCGGTCGAAGATCGTGTCGTCGGCGTAGAGGCGGCCGGTGATCGACTTGATCCCGGCGGCGCGGATCTGCGGCGTCAGCGCGAAGAGGTCGGTGCCGAGCCCGCCCAGGTAGCTGTCGTAGAAGTTGGGGGTTCCCAGCACCGGATCGCCGCCCCCCTGCAGGTAGAGGCTGCCGTGGAGGACTCCGCTGGCGTCGACCTCGCCGTCGCGGAAGACCTTGGTCGGGATGCGGGTTTCCGGGCCGAGCCGCGAGAGCGCGGTCGAGGTCGTGAACAGCTTCATGTTCGAGGCCAGCGGCCGCTGCCGGCCGGGCGCGCTGGCGCAGACGACCTTGCCGCTTTCCGCCTCGACGACAAGCAGGCCACTTGCCGAACCGCCGCCCTGGCGGAGCCAGGAGCGCATTTGGTCACACGTGCGGCTGGCCTGGGCGGCGCTCGCCGCAATCAGCGGCAAAAGCGCCGAAATGGCTGCCATGAGCAGGATCGCGCGCCGTCTCATCGTCCCCTTCAACACGAGCACCGCGGAAGGTAGCGGTCGAGCCCGACCCCTCGTCCTGGAATACTTCATGTTCCTGTGGGGAAAGTCGTAGACATCGAGTCCAAGCCGCGACGCCGCGCTCAGCGCCGCAAGAAGCCCTCGAAGACGGCGCTAGTCCTCGGCGGCGGCGGCTTCACCGGCGGCGTCTACGAGATCGGCGCCCTGCGCGCGCTCGACCTGCTGGCGGTCAACAGCACCGTCAACAACTTCGACGTCTACGTCGGCACCAGCGCCGGCTCCTTCGTCGCCGCGATGCTGGCCAACGGGATCAGCCCCGACGAGATGATGCAGGTGATCAACTCCCGCATTCCCTCCGACCTGGAGGACCTCGACCTCGACCGGGTCCTGAAGCCCAACTACCTCGGCTTCCTCAGCAAAGCGGCGGCGCTGCCGCTGCGGACCGTGCAGCTGCTGGGCCAGCTGACCCGGCTCGGCGAGCTCTCGGCGATCGACATCGGCGTCGGCCTGGCGGAGGCGCTGCCGACCGGCCTCTACAGCGGCTCGGGCCTCTCCGAGTACGTCGAGGAAGCGCTCAGCGCCGAGGAGCGCGTCAACGACTTCCGCCTGCTCGACCCCGAGCTCTACCTGACCGCCACCGACCTCGACACCTGCGAGCGGATCGTCTTCGGCGAGGAGGGGTGGAGGGACGTGCCGATCTCGAAGGCGGTCGAGTGCTCGACCTGCCTGCCGATCGTCTACAAGCCGGTCGACCTGAAGGGGCGCCAGTTCGTCGACGGCGGCATCCGCTCGACCACCAACGTCGATATCGCGGTCGAGAAGGGCGCCAAGCTGATCGTCGTCGTAAACCCGCTCGTCCCCTATGTCAACGATTTCGAGAAGACGATCCCGACCGTGTTCGGCCGCCGCGTCCGCCGCGTCTCCGACATGGGCCTGCCGGCGATCGCCAACCAGACTTTCCGTCTAATCGCCCACGCCCGCCTGCACCAGGCGGTCGCCCAGTGGCAGGAGCGCTACCCGGGCGTCGACATCATCCTGCTCGAGCCCGAGCCCAACGACGAGCTGATGTTCGGCACCCCGATCATGGACTACTCGCGGCGCCTGAAGATCGCCCGCCACGGCTTCGAAACCGTCACCGCCACCCTCGCCCAGGACTACGACAAGTACAGGGAGATCGCCGAGCGCCACGGCCTCGAGATCTCCGAGCGCCGCGTCCGCCGCGTCGTCGAACACGCCGCCGACCAAGAGCCCGAGCACCTCTCCGCCTGGCGCCGCGTCCTCGAGCAGACCACCTCGGTCCTGCTGCGGCAGAGCGGCGAGGCGTCCTGACAGCGCCCGCTTACGCGGCGTAGAGCTGCTCGATCGCGTCCTCGTGCTTCTGGGCGACGACGGCGCGCTTGACCTTCAGGGTCGGCGTCAGCTCGCCTGACTCCTGCGAGAGGTCGTGGGGGAGGATGGAGATCTTCTTGACCTGCTCGACGCGGGCGAAGTTCTGGTTGATCTTCTCGACGTGGGCTTCGATCGCGGCCTTGACGCCGGGGTCGGCGGCGAGCTGGGCGGGATCCTCCGGCAGGTCGTGCTCCTGGGCGTATTTGACCGCCTCTTCGGGGTCGAGGGTGACCAGCGCCACCAGATAGGGCCTGCGGTCGCCGACCACCACGCACTGGGAGACCAACGGGTGCTGCTTGATTTCGGCCTCGAGGTTGGCGGGGGTGATGTTCTTGCCGCCGGCGGTGATGATGATGTCCTTTTTGCGGCCGGTGATCTTGATGAAGCCCTCGGAGTCGATCTCGCCGATGTCGCCGGTGTGGAGCCAGCCGTTGACGATCGTCTCCCGCGTCGCCTCCGGGTTCTTGTGGTAGCCCTGGAAGACGTTGGGGCCCTTGACGAGGATCTCCCCGTCCTCGGCGATCTTCACCTCGCAGCCGGGGAAGGGCTTGCCGATCGTCCCCACCTTGAAGTCCTCGGGAGTCGAGATCGTCGCCGCGGTCGAGGTCTCGGTCATCCCCCAGCCCTCGAGCACGAGCACCCCGGCGGCGTCGAAGAAGCGCAGGATCTCCGGGTTGATCGGCGCCGCCCCGGAGACGGCGAGCCGGATCTGCCCGCCGAAGAGATTGCGGATCTTCGACAGCACCTGCTTGTCGGCGAAGGCGTACTGCCGCTGCAGCAGGAAGCCCGGCCCGCGGCCGCTGCGCTGCGCCTCGCGCATCCTCCCCCCGACCCTGATCGACCAGTCGAAGACCGCCTTTTTGAGGCCCCCCTCCTTCTCCATCCCGCTGGTCGCGGCGGTGTAGATCTTCTCGAAGATGCGCGGCACCGAGGGGAAGTAGGTCGGCTTCACCTCGGCCAGGTTGGGCAGGATCTTCAGCGGGTCCCGCTCCCAGTAGGCGATCGTGGTGCCGAGGTCGAAGCTGCCGAACTGGATCAGCAGAGCGAAGGAGTGGGCGAGCGGCAGGTAGAGGTAGGTGACGTCACCCTCTTCGATCACCGTCGTCTCGTTGACCATGTCCAGCATCGCCCGGTAGTTGCCGTGGCTGATGACGCAGCCCTTCGGCGGCCCGGTGGTGCCGGAGGTGTAGATGAAGGTGCAGATGTCCTCGCGGGAGACCGCCTCGTAGAGCTCCTTCCAGCGGGCGTCGTCGCCCCCCGCGCCCCTGGCGGCCAGGTCCTCCATCGAGATCGCGTCCTCGGCGCTGCCGGTCATCAGCACGACGTGCTGCAGCTGCGGCAGCTGGTCGCGCACCTGCCGCACCTTCTCCAGCTGTTCGGCGTCCTCGACGACGACGACCTTCGCGTCGGAGTTCTCGAGCACGTAGCGGCACTCCTCCGGCGAGTTGGTCTGGTAGATCGGGACGACGACCGCGCCGATCGAGAGCCCGGCGAAGTCGAAGTAGGTCCACTCGGGGCGCGTGTTGCCGAGGATCGCGACCCGGTCGCCTTTCGCGATGCCCAGCTCGACCAGGCCGAACGCCAGGGGCCGGACGGTCTCCAGCACCTCGGCGAAGGTGCGGTCGACCCACTGGTCCCCTTCCTTGAACTTGACCGCGATCTCGGGGCCGTAGAGCTCCGCCGCGCGCGGCAGCAGGTCGGCGACCGTCTTCGAGTGGGTACCTCTCCCCGGCATCCTGCCGGGGAGTCTAGTTCAGCGCTGGGCTCGGGGTGACGAGCGGCGCGAGCGGCCGGATTGGAGGCTGCGCAGCGAGCATTCGAACAACGTTCGGTCGATCCGCCCGTGATAGATCGGGACTCCCATCTGGACGCATTTCCCAATCACCTCCTGTCGCTCCATCTGCAGCTGGTCGGCGAGCTCTTCGGGCGTGAGGTGATGGGCCATCTGGTGGACCTCCCGGTCGTTGAAAGTGGGTAACGCCCATGTTTACCCCTCGTGGCGGACGTGTCAATCTCAAATTTGCGGAGGTTGCGGGATCGGCGAGGGCGCCCACCCGCGATAATGAGCGGCCGCCATGTCCGAAGCCACCGAAGTCGCCGTCAAGCCGCTGCCCCGCCGGGGCCGCTGGTGGGTGCTCCTGCTCCTCGCCATGGGCCTGATCGCCCTCGGCTACTCGATCGTCAAGATCTCCACCCAGAAGCCCGATCGCGGCACCGTCCACGTCGCCGGCATCTCCGAAGCGCAGGAAATCCTCGGCGGCGTCCCCCAGGAAGGGGCCCGGCTGGGCTCCAGCGACGCGCCGGTGACGATCCAGGTCTTCAACGACATCCAGTGCTCCAGCTGCCGCGAACCCTTCCTCCAGGCGCTGCCCGGGCTGGTCGAAAAGTACGTGCGGCCGGGCGACGTCAAGCTCCTCTACCGCCACTACTCCAACGCCGAATCGCCGCAGGAGCTGGGCTTCTACGGCGCCGAAGCGGCGGCCGAACAGGGCTACGGCTGGCAGTTCATCTACCTCTTCTTCCGCACCCAGGAAGAAGCGAAGCGCTTCACCAGCAAGCCGGCCTTCGAAGGCTTCGAGAAATCGATCGCCGGCGGGGTGGAGGAACTGGAACTCGAAGAATGGGAGAGCGACCTCGAAAAGAACGGCGGCAGCGGCGGGCCGATCTCCAAGCGCCTCGAAGGCTACGACGAACTGGGCCGCAACCTCGGCATCCGGATCGGGGGCGGGATGGTGGTGACGGGTCCGAACGGCACGCAGACGCTGCAGGAAGGCCCCGGCCTGCCCGAAATCGAAAAGGCGATCGCCGAAGTCGAGTAGGCGCTGAGCGCAGCCGAGATCGACCACACCGGGGTGGGTCGAAAATCGGATGCGCGTCAGGCGACGCGGCGCAGGCGCGCCCGGCGGCCGATCACGTCGCGCCACTCGGAGTCGACGATGTGGGCGGGGGAGGTGGTGGCGAGGAAGTCGCCCAGCACCGCCGCCAGCCCCTCCGGGTCTTCGAGGTTGGGGAAGTGGGCGGCGCGGGGGAGGGTCTCGAAGCGGCAGTTGGGGATCGAGCCCTTGGCCTCGAGGCCGTGCTGGAGCGGGATCGTGCGGTCGCGCTCGCCCCAGACGATCAGCGTCGGCATCTCGCCGAGCAGGTAGAGGCGGTCGCGGGCGCTCACCTTCTGGCCCTGGACGTCGATCACGGCGCGCAGCGTCTGCAGGAAGGCGCGGCGCGAGCCCGGCTCCTGCAGCGGCCCGAGCGCCCGCGCCACCGCCTGCAGGTAGACGCCGGTGCCGTTGCCGCGACGGCGCAGCTCGGCCCCGGTGGCGGCGAGGGCGCCGACCAGCCGCGGCCGCGTCGCCAGCCGCAGCAGCGCCGAGGAGCCGGGCAGGGCGGCGCCGCGCAGCAGCGGGCTGACGTCGTGCCCGAGCCCGCCGCTGGAGATCAGCACCAGGCGCTCGGTGCGCTGGGGGAACTGGTAGAAGAACTGCATCGCGACGCCGCCGCCGAGCGAGTGGCCGACGATCGTCGCCCGCTCGACCCCGATCGTCGTCAGCAGGTCGCGGATCGCCGCCGCGTGCGCCCCCAGCGAGTAGTCGCCCCGCGGGGTGGCCGCTTCCCCGTGGCCGATCAGGTCTGGCGCGATCACCCGGTAGGAGCCGGCCAGCCGCCGCGCCACCGCCTCCCAGTGCCGGGAGGAGTTGATCATCCCGTGGATGAGGACCACGTCCGGGCCGCTGCCGACGGTGCGGTAGACCGCCCGGTGCCCGTGCAGGTTCGCCTCGTGGACCTCGAAGGCAGGGGCAGAGGGCATGCGGAGACCCTAGCGCCGGAAGCTTCCGGCTATCTAAGCGACCGCTGGCGCAGCGTCTGGGCGGCGGGAGTTCCGGGTTGTTCGCTCGTTTTGCCCGCGCCCGCCGGAGGAGACGTGGCTCGGCCAGGCTCAGCGGGGGGCTTGGCATTGTTGCCGCCGGTCGCACCCGACGCCGATAGCAATCCCCAGACGAGTAAGACCGCGACGGCAACGATCAGCAGCGAGAGCGCGATCTTCATGCCGCGCGAAAGAACGATGTCGGTCAGCACTCTTCAGCTCCAGAAGAGGAAACCGCCGTGGCTCTTACTGCGACCAAGCATGTGCCCGCGGCTATCAAAGGCGGTGACGAGTTTGGGCCTCTCGGTATCTGGAAAGAAAATGGCGAAAAACCGCATACCCTTTAACCAGGGAAAGCGTTGCCGGAGAGCATAAGGCGGAAGAGTTGGATCCACCACGAGCACTTCGCCATCGTCCATCTTCAGTTGTAGTTTGACCGTACGCGCAGCGGCTACACCATTGAGGTCGCTCTCCGAATGATCATCGATATCGCTTCCCCCTCCTGCGGTGAAGTTCAACGTCTGCGGAAAAGGGAGAGGCAAATCCGTGAATGCACCGCCTCCAGCAGCGTGCCCAATCGAAAAGGACAGCAGGATCCGGGAACCTTCAGCATCTGCATTCAACTGGGTGGCCTTGATCCGCCACGACACCCCGTGTGGGCTGTGGCCACGAGCTACGACAACGCCGTTGAATTCCCCGCATGCACAAGCTGATGCTCCGCCTGGAAGCTCTGCCAGCCCAGTCAAGGCTAGTACTGCGACCGCAAGCGTCGCAAAAACTCGAGCTCGACGGTTCTTGGCTAGTCGCGGCACGGTTCGCCCGTCACCCTCTTGCAGAGCTTCTCTTCCATTTCGACCTCCATTCTGCTCGCTTCGTCCCACTGAGAGCCAGTATGGATTTGCTTGCTAATCCCCCCGGGAACAATGATGTCGTCAGTAAAAACGAAGCCTCCCGCATAGTAGTACAAAGGGTCTCGGACTCCGGATTGAGGGACCGGCACCGGTTCCCCTTCAGTTCCGAGCGAGATGCCGAAATGAAGAATCGTATGGTGCCGCCCGATTGCAGTGCCTGCGAGAGCGTCGCTAGCGCCTTTGGGGGTTTCTACCTCCCGCCATTTGTAGCGGTAGGGAAGCTGGAGTAACAGGTGTTTTGCTTCTTCGGCCGAGAGTACCCGCGATGAGCCACAGCCTGCGATTAGAGCAGCAAAGGCAAGGAGGACGCCACCAAGAAGCAGGTAAGAGCGAAGCATATTCATTCCCAAGTAGGGCGTTTGTCGGATGGTTAGTTGCCTTAGGGTGGGCAGGGACGTCCGGTGGAGGCTTTACAAAGCTTCTCCTGCATTTCAACAACCATCGTAGTAGCTTCATTCCATTGGGCGGCCGTGTGGAACTGCTTGTCACGATGCACCGATTCATGCTTACCCGGTACCTCTAGATCATCGTTGAAGACGAAGCCCCCACCTTCGGAGTAGTCATATGGGTCATCCGTGCCAGCATGAGGGACAGGCACGGCCCCTGCTTCCGTTCCGAGCGAGATCCCGAAATACACGAACGTGCGGTGCTTCCCCACCACCTTGCCTGCCACTGCCCCACTAGCTCCCTGTGGGGGTGTTACCTGCCGCCATTGGTAGTGGTAGGGAAGCTGAAGCAGGAGGCCTTTGGCCTTGAGGGAAGTTAGTACGCGAGGCGCACCGCTATCCCCAGTGGCTGAGGTTCCGCACCCGATGGTCAGAACGGCAAGGACGAGCAGAAGAGCGACGGCGCCATGCCGGTCCCGGAAAGTATTTCCAATCATTCCTGAAATACTCCGTTTGAAGTGTAAAGGTTAGCGGGATCGTGCTTTTTTGCCCCCTTTTCATTCCAAATCGCGAATCGGTGCTTGGGCACGAGGGGTACGCGGTTCCATCCATCAGGCTGCTCGGCTTGTATTCTCAGCTTCACTTCCCGCCACGCATGTGCTGCATAATTCGCTTCGGCCGGTTCCGACGAGTTAGCGATTAAGGGTTCCCTCGGCTGTCCGGATGGAGATTCGGTCCCGGATACAAACTGAACGTGGTTAAAGTCGCCTTTGCCATTGGTGCCATACCAGTCCTCGGCCAATATATCTCCAGCTTGCCATCCCGAGGGTTCATTGGACGTGTCAATGTCGGCCAGTCCATATTGCCAGAGGTGCCGGGGGAAAACATCCGCCTCGTCCCAGGATTCAGTGCGGTTGAAGTAGCTGCCTTTTGGACCCGTGACTTTGTGGACCCACCAAGACCCATCCCCATGTTCATAGGGACGCATGTAGGCCATTCCGCCGTGAGCCATGATCTGGCTGAGGAAGTTCGTGCAATTATTAGCGCCGAAATCGGGATAATTTGGGTTCCGTTCTGGTTTCCCCCACTCTTTCGCATACTTCACCGCGTCTGAAACGACGAACTGACCGCAGGGGCTGCCGTTGGGGCAGGTGACGTCGGGTCTGTCGTCGCCCGTCGCGCCGCCGCCTTCATCGAATTCGCTCACGACCGCCACCGGTTCGAAGCTGGGTTCGAAGGGCGGGTATTCGTAGGTCATCGTGTATTCGTTGGGGATCTGCGCGTCTGGTTCGACTGCGATTTTCAAGGGCATGATCGAGCCTTGATGGAGGATGATCCAGGGCTGGGGGATGACGGCTACCACTTCTTCGGGGGTTTCTGCCTCTGCTTTGATCAGCTGGTACTGGCTGGTTTCCTGCTGAAGTTCGGCATCGTTGAGCACGGCTGCGGAGTGCATGCCTTCGGGTTCCACGATTTCGGGCGTTTCGCCGGTCGCTTCGGTCCCGTCGTGGGTGACCGCGACCGCGCCCGACGGTAGTTCGACTAGGTTCTCGTCCGGGTTCAGGGCCACGTTCCAGCTGATCCTAGTCGGGGCGCTCGAGCCGCGCAGCGACTGCACCATCGTCATGCCGGCGGCATTCGGCCGTAGCAGGGTGTCGGTTTCGGGGGCGGTGTTGGCGAAGACCGCGGCGTCGCCGTTGACAACTTTTGCTTCCGTGGAGGCGGTGGTCACAGCGGTCGGCGCTATGCAGGCGACACCTTTTATCGTGAAACCCCCTTCCGGAGTGACCTGGGTTTCACCTTCGGTCGGGGTGCCGAGGCTTTCGAGATTCGGTTTCGGTTGCGAATAGCTCGGGTCGATTTCCTCGCCGGCTCCGCCGTCTTCCATTGCTTCCGATGCTGCCACCGCGCGCGGCACGGAGTTCTGCAGTGAGTTGGTCGCTTCAGTGGCGGTCACGACCGCTTTGGGGGCGACGGAGGCTGCTTCCTGATCGCAGGTTGGAGTTCCCATGGCGCTCTGTGGCACGTCGACCTCGATGCTCTTGGTCGTCGCATTGCCATAGCGGTCGGTTGCTTCGACGGTGACCGTCTTCGATCCCTGGTCGGGAATTTCCCGCTCGACCAGGGCGTTGTTGCCCGCTTTGCTGCCAACGGCGTAGCAGTTGAAGGCTTCGACGCAAGCAGCTCCGGTCAGGGCGGCGGTCGCGGCGCCGCTTGGGACCGCCACCTGCTGCAGGGCCCAATCGGTTCCGTCCCAGCCCTCGATCAGCGGTGCGCTTTCAGAGCCCATGTTGCGCGTGCCCACCGCGGTGCAGGCTGAGGCGGTCCAGCAGGAAATGGCATTGAGCGAGGCGGAAGTCGCTTCTTCGATGGTGCCGACGGGGTCGGTCGTTTTCTGCGCCGCGAAGCTTGCACCGTTCCACCGCTCGGCCAGCGGTGCCGTGTGCCCGTTGACGAAGTAGGAGCCAACGGCGGTGCAACTACTCGCTGCGGTGCAAGCGACACCGGTCAGAGTGCCGGCAGAACCCCCGCTCGGGTTGGTCCCGGCCAGCGGGAGCCACATGCTCCCATTCCAAGCCTCGGCGCTGAGATCGGGTGATCCACTCACCGCCATGCAAGAGCTAGTGGAGTAGCAGGAGATCGCCTGCAGCTGCCTTGGTTGGGAAGGCGCAGGGGCAGTCGCCCATTCGCTGCCGTTCCAGTGCTCCAGCAGCGCGGCCGGCGTTTTCCCCGAGGCTTCTTCTGCGGTCGTGTGCGCTGATTTCCCTACGGCCCAGCAATCTGCGGCACTGACGCAGGATGCGCTGTAGAGGTAGTTCCTGGCAAACCCCGACGCATTGGGACTGATGCCGATGGACCATTCGCTGCCGTTCCAGCGCTCGGCCAAGGTCGAGAATCCAGTGCTCGTCTGGTAATAGCCGACCGCGACACAGCTTGCCGTCGAACTGCACGAAACCCCTTCCAGCCTGCTTTCAAGAGCGCTGGCTGGATTGGGGCTGGGGACGACCTGCCATGAGGTTCCGTTCCAGTGCTCGATCAAAGTCAGGTTCGTGGCGTTGCTTTTGTAGTACCCGACGGCGGTGCAGTCGCTGGCGTTGAGGCAAGAGATGCCGCTGAGGCTCTTCGCGGCTGCACCGCTTGGCGTGGCTGCCGCTTCTATGGAACGACCTGCTCCGTCGCGCTTCGCGTCATAGCGGTAGGAAGTCGCAACTTCCTGGCAACCAGCCGTGCAATTGAAGGTCTGCGATGCGACCTGCTGGTCGTCGACTTCGACGCTGACCCTCCGGACGCCGGAGCTTTGGGACGCCGTCTCGCTGGCGTTGATCGTGAGTTCACCCGCAGTGGCGCTCATTGGCTGTCCTGCTCCTTCGGCCAATGCGCCGGAGAGGGAGAGTCGTGGCGGTTCCGGGCTCAAGGTGAACCTGCTCGAGGTCCGGTTGGAGTTCCCCGCCCCATCGACGGCTTCGACTATCAGCGTGTAGGTGCCGGCTGGCTTTTCGGAGAGGTCAAGGGCTTCAAAGACGGATTTCATCGAGCAGCCGCCTTCAGGGCAGGACTGGCTGGAAGATTCCAGCGTTTCCACCTGCTTGGTTTCGTTGACCAGCCTGACGGTCAGGGCGGTGACTCCAGAGCCCGTGTCGGTGCCAGAGGCAGTTACTAGTGCGAGAGCCGGGCCGATAGACAGGGCCGGGAAGATCCATTTCTGGACGCGGTTGTTGTTGCCGTCGGCTACCCAAAGATTGCCCTTGCCATCGACCGCGAGCCCGATCGGCTGGCCGAAGGTGAACTGACCGCTGTTTGTGCCGGTCGAGCCAAGCCTCCTCAGGAATTCGCCCCTTTCGCTGAACTCTTGGACCCGGTTGTTGTTCTGGTCGCCGACCCAGACATCGCCGGCAAGGTCCACTTCAAGCGCAGCGGGGCGTTTGAACTGGCCATTGCCCGTCCCTTCGGTGCCGAACTGGCGGACGAAGGTGAGGGAGCTGCTCCACTGCTCGATCCGGTTGTTGCCGGAGTCGGCGACCCAGATCGAGCCGTCGGGGCCCATCGCGATGGAGCTCGGTTCTTTCAGCTTGCCGGGTTCGGTCCCTTCGCCGGAGACGACGTTGATCACCGCGCCGCTCGG
>JBQCDH010000023.1:0-61873 GCA_051961435.1 Solirubrobacterales bacterium | reverse complement strand
CACCCCCGCCGCGCGCTGTTCCGCCGGGGCGGTATTGGCGCCGCCCCGGGGCGGGGTTCGGGCTGCCGGGCTGGCGTTTGGTGGGAGGGGACCCGCGCACCCCCCGCGCCACCCTTTTTGGTGGGGGCGCGAGTCCCGTCCCAGCGAGCCGGTTCTCAAAGCGAAGGGCCTCTGGGTGGAGCTGGATCGAGGGGAAGAGGTTCGTGACGTTCTTCGCGGCATCGACCTCACGGTGCACCCCCGCGAACGGATTGCCCTGATGGGCCGCAACGGGGCCGGCAAGAGCACGCTGCTGCGCACCGCCGCCGGCCTGCACGAGCCGGTCGCCGGCAAGCTCGCCGCCGGCTCGGTCGCCCTCCTCACCCAGAACCCCGGCGACTACCTGGTCCGCGAGCGCGTCGGCGACGAGCTGCCGAGCGAGGAGGGGGCGGCGGCGCTGCGGCTCGTCGGCCTCGAGCACGCGGCCGACGCCGACCCCCGCGACCTCTCCGGCGGCGAGCGGCAGCGGCTGGCGCTGGCGATCGCTCTCGCCGGCCACATGGAGGGAGAGCGGCTCCCCGGCCTCGTCGCCCTCGACGAGCCAACGCGAGGAATGGATCGCTCGCGCAAGAGCGACCTCGTCGCCTTGATCGCGAAGCTCGCGGCCGATGTCGAGTTTGTTCGGCATGGCCGGACAAACTCGACACGCGGCGCCGCGGTCGTCGTCGCCACCCACGACGTCGAGTTCGCCGCCGAGTTCGCCGAGCGCGTCGTCCTGCTCGGCGACGGCGTCGTCATCGCCGACGGGCCGATGGCCGAGATCCTCTCCGGCGGCTGGTACTTCGCAACCGAGGTCGCACGCGTGCTCGACCTGCCCGGCGTCGTCACCCCCGAGCAGGGCGCCGCGGCGCTGGCGGGGGAGGCGCCGCGATGAGCTGGGAGCTGACCAGCTTCCTCGTCCTCGGCGCGGTGCTCGTCGCCGGCTTCGCCTGGTACGAGCGCTCGCGGCCGTCCTCGCAGACGATCGCCCTGGTCGCGGCGCTGGCGGCGCTGGCGATCGCCGGCCGCATCGCCTTCGCTCCCTTCCCCAACGTCAAGCCGACCACCGACATCGTCGTCTTCGCCGGCTACGCGCTCGGCGGCGCCCCCGGCTTCGCGGTCGGCGCCTTCACCGCGCTCGTCTCCAACTTCTGGTTCGGGCAGGGGCCGTGGACGCCGTGGCAGATGGTCGCCTGGGGACTCTGCGGCGTCCTCGGCGCCGCGCTGGCGCTCGGGGTGCGCAACGTTGGCCGCCTCACTCTCGCTGCAACCTGCGGCTTTGCAGGCATTCTTTTCGGCGCTCTGATGAACTTCTCGCTGATGGCGACTTACGGGGGAGAACTGTCGTGGGCGCGCTTCTGGTTGTACGAGGGGCGCGCGATCCCGTTCGAAGCCGCGCACGTAAGCGGCAACGTCGCCTTCGCCCTGATCGCCGGCCCGGCGATGGTGCGGATGCTGAGGCGCTTCCGCGAGCGCTTCGAGTGGTCGCGGCGCGACGTGGCGCAGCCGGGCACGAGTCCTTCCGCGCGCCTCGGCGGCCCCCTGCGCGGAGGCGGCATCGCGGCCCTGCTCCTCGCCCTCGCCCTCGGTCTGTTCGCGCCCGCCCCGGCGCATGCCTCCGCGGTCAGCCGCGCCGCCGACTGGCTCGAATCGGTGCAGCGCCCGAGCGGCGGCTTCGGCGCCGACACCGAACGCGAAGCCGGGGCCGAAATGACCGGCTGGGCGATGCTGGCGCTGGCCGCCGCCGGCCGCAACCCGCTCGACGTGACCAAGGACGGCAAGTCGCCCGTCGACTTCCTGCGCACCCACCTCGGCGAAGTGGGCGACGCCGGCGACGTCGCCCGCACCGTCCTCGCCTTGGAGGCGGCCGGCACCGACCCGCGCAGCTTCGGCGGCGAGAACCTCGTCGCGCGGCTGCTCTCGCAGCGCCGCCAGAGCGGCTCCTACCAGGGCTGGCCGGCGACCAGCGCCTACGCGGTGCTGGCGCTGCGGGCCGCCGGCGCCAACGGCGCGACCGCGAAGACGGTCGAATGGCTGCGCCGGGTGCAGGGCAAGGACGGCGGCTGGGGCAACGAACCGGGCGATCCGAGCACCGCCGAGGTCACCGGCGCCGTCCTGCAGGTGCTGACCCCCGGCTCGGACGCCAGCGACCGCGCTCTCTCCTACATGCGCAAGGCGAAGCGCCCGAACGGCGGCTTCGCGCCGGCCGACAACCTCGCCGCCAACGCCCAGGCGACCGCCTGGGCCTCGCAGGGCCTGCTCGCCGCCGGCAAGGATCCCGCCAGCTTCGGCACCGGCCGCAGCTCCTTCGCCTACATGCGGGACCTGCAGGCCGACGACGGCCACTTTCTCCAGGCGCCGGGCCAGGAAGTCACGCCGGTCTGGGTCACCGCCGACGTCGTCGTCCCGCTCTCCGGCGACTTCCTGCCGATCGCCGCGCCGCCGCGCACGAATAAGCCGAAGGCGAAAGCGAAGGAATCCAGTGGGTCGCCGAGCTCGGGCACCAGTCCCTCCGGCGAATCGTCGTCGGACGAATCGGCCAGGGAAGTGTTCGAAAAATTCAAAGAAGCCGCCAAGGAAGGCGGATCCGCCGCGACGCCCGCATCGCCCTCCGCCGGTGGCGGAGGCGCGCCAGGGGTCGCGGGAGCGCCCGGGGCGCCGGCGAGGGGCGGCTCTTCCGCGAGCGGCGGGGGGCGCCAGCCGGGCATCGGTTCCGCCGGCGCGCTTCCCGACACCTCGAGCCCCGGCAGCGACGCCTCCGGCGAACCCGCCTCGGAAACGACCGATTCCGGCAGCGGCACCGCCGGCTCGATCCTCCTCGGCCTGCTCGCCGGCTGCGTCCTGTTCCTGCTCGGCCTGGCCGCCCGCCGCGGCTGGATGCGCTGGCGCTACGGCCTCTAGAAGTCACCGAATTGACACTCAGTTGGCGTCATTTCGGCGCTTTCGTGTCTTGTTCTGTTGCAGACGACTCGTTACGGTACGATCATGGTGGTGATGACGCCAAGAGAGACCTGGACCGACGCGCGCCTCGACGATTTCGCGAAGCGAGTGGACGAACGCTTTGATTCCATCGATACGCGGTTCGACCGCGTCGGAGCGGATATCAGGAATTGCGGCAGACCATGGCCCACGGGTTCTTCGTCCTGATCGGATCATGCTCACGGGTTTCCTCACCCTGGCGGGGCTGATGGTCTTCTAGCTATACCCTCGGCGGATGGACGTCGAGACCGCGATCCGCACCCGCCGCACCCACAAGGCCTTCGGGCCGGAGCCGCTGCCGCGCGAGCAGATCGAGGAGTTGCTGGAGCTGGCGAGCTGGGCGCCGAACCACAACCTGACGGTGCCCTGGCGCTTCCGGGTGGTCGGGCCGGAGGCGCTGCAGCGACTGAAGAAGGTCGCCGGCCCGGAGGGCGCCGCCAAGCTCGACCGGGCGCCGACGCTGATCGTGGTCTCCTGCGTCCTCGGCGGCGACCCGGTGGCCGACGAAGAGGACCTGCACGCGACCGCCGTCGCCTCCTACATCGTCCTGCTCGCCGCCCACGCCCGCGGCCTCGCCGGCTACTGGCGCACGCCCGGCATCCTGCGCAGCGCCGAGGGCCGCGCCGCCGTCGGCCTCCCGCTCGAGGAGCGCTTCGTCGCCCTCCTCCACCTCGGCCCCCGGCGCCAGGAGAAGCCGTCGCCCGAGCGTCCCGGCGCCGACCGCGTCACGACCTACCTCGACTGATGCTGAGCCGCGCCCGCGCCATCGAGGAGATCGCCGGCGAGCGCTTCGAGGTGGTGGTGATCGGCGGCGGCATCACCGGCGCCGGCGTCGCCCTCGACGCCGCCTCGCGCGGCTACTCGGTCGCCCTGCTGGAGCGCGGCGACTACGCGCTCGGCACCTCCAGCCGCTCCTCGAAGATGGTCCATGGCGGCTTGCGCTACCTGCAGAACTTCGACCTCGGCCTGGTCCGCGAGGCGCTGCTCGAGCGCCAGCTGATGGTGCGCCTGGCGCCGCACCTCGTCTACCCGACCCCGTTCCTCGTCGCCGCCCTCGGCCAGGAGCGCCGCGACCGCAAACTCGGCCTCGGGCTGAACATGTACGACGTGATGGCGACGACGCGCGCCGGCCGCAGCCGCCGCGAGCGCCGCGCCTCCCGCGAGCGGGAGGCGCTCGACGAGACCTACTGGTCCCCCGACCGCCACCGCACGATCGACCGCGACGAGGTGCTGGAGCTGGTGCCGGCGCTCGCCGCCCGCGAACCCAAGGACGCCTACCTCTTCTATGACTGCCAGACCGACGACGTCCGCCTCGTGCTCACCGTCCTCGGCGAGGCCGAGCGCTTCGGCGCGGTGATGCTGAACGGCGCCGAGGTGACCGAGGTCCTCTCGCGCAACGGCAAAGCGACCGGCGTCGCCTTCGTCGAGGCCGAGTCGGGCGAGCGGATCGAGGTCGCCGCCGACCACGTCGTCAACGCCACCGGCGTCTTCGCCGACCGGATCCGCCCCGAGGAGCTCTTAGGGGAGGAGGACGTGCCGCGGATCGCGCCCAGCCGCGGCACCCACCTGCTGATCGACGCCGACGACCTGCCGATGGGGAAAGCGGCCTGCATCGTCCCCGCCGGCGAGGGGCGGATGATCTTCTCGCTGCCCTGGTACGGGCGCACCCTCGTCGGCACCACCGACAACGACTTCGACGGCGACACCGCCCACCCGCGCCCGGCCGCCGACGACATCGCCTACCTGCTGAACGCCGTCAACGACTTCTTCGGTACCTCGCTGACCGATTCCGACCTGGTCGGCGCCTACGCCGGGGTGCGGCCGCTGATCTCGACCGGCGACCCGCGCAAGTCGGTCGACATCTCGCGCAAAGCCGAGCTGTATGAGACCTCCTCGGGGATGCTGACGATCACCGGCGGCAAGCTCACCACCTGGCGGCGGATGGCGAAGCAGACGGTAGACCGGATCGTCGAGCGCGAGGGCAGGGAGGCTCCCTGTCACACGCACGAGATCCCGCTCGGGATGGAGGCGCGGCCCGGCGACCTCGACGCGCCGGAGGGGGTGGGGGAGGAGGCGCTGGAGCAGCTCGCCTTCCGCTACGGCCACGCCTCCCGCCAAGTGCTGGACATCGCCCGCGCCGAACCGAAGCTGGCGCGGCCGATCGTCCCCGGCCGTCCCGACCTGCTGGCCGAGGCGGTGCTGGCGGCCCGCGCCGAGCAGGCGCGCAGCGTCGCCGACGTGCTGCTGCGGCGCACCCGGCTGGGGATCCTGGCTGCGCCCGAGCTGCGCACGGCCAAGGCGGTGCGGCCGGTCGCCGACGCGCTCGGGGGGGAGCTGGGCTGGTCGCGGCGACGGCGCTCGCAGGAGGCCGAGGCGTGGCTGGAGGTCGCCGCCCTGGAGGGAACCGACCCCGCCGCCCATCCGGCCTCCCCGGTCCAATAGTCTGCGGCCCCGATGAACAAGGCCGAGCTGGAGAAAAAGCACCTGTCCGACCTGCACGCGCTCGCCGCCGAGGCAGGCCTGCCCAAGTACCGGATGCTGACCAAGGCCGAGCTGGTCGAGCAGCTCGCCGGGGGGACCGGCGACGGAGCGGGGGAGGCTGTCGCCGAGGAGCGCGAGGAGCGTCCGCAGCGGAGGCGGCGCAGCCGCCGCACCGGCTCGCCTGCCGCCGAGGACAGAGGTGCGGAAGAGGCCGAGAAGCCGCGCGAGCCGCGTCAGCCGCGCGAGCGCCGGGAGCGTCCCGAGAAGGCGCCGGAGCGCGAACCCGCCCCTGAGCCCGCCACGTCCGCCGCCGAGTCGCCGCGCCCGCGCCGACGCCGACGCCGTCGCTTCGGTCGCCGCAGCAAGGGCGTGACCCTGCAGACGCTGCTGCTGCCGCCCGAGGCCGGGCGGCAGGCGCTGCTCTGCGCCGAGACCCGCGAGGGTTGCACGGCGCTGCTGCGCAGCGTCGCCGCCGACCTCGCCGCCGACGCCAAGGGCCCCGACCCGGTCGCCCTCCTGATCGACCCCAGCCCCGAGGAGCTCGCCGACTGGAAGCGCGACGCGCCGCAGGCCGAGATCGTCTCCGCCGGCCAGCCGCGCCACGCCGACGACGCCCTCGCCCAGGCCGCTTCCCGCGCCGGCGGCGGCGAAGACGTGATCCTCCTCGTCGACTCGCTGACCCGCCTCGCCGAGGCCTATGGCGACGCCGAGGCCGCCAAGGAGTTCTTCGACGCCGGCCGCGCCCAGGGCGGCGCCGGCGGCGGCTCGCTCACGGTCGTCGCGGCTATCGAGCGCCCGGACGCCGATTAGCTAACGGCGGCGGTAGGACTAGCTAGCGCCGGTAGGCGATGCGCCGCCACGACGGCTCTTTGCTGAGCTCGATCAGCTCGTCGCTGCGGTCCGGCTGCACGTAGCCGAAGGTCTGGGTGCGCTCGTCGAAGACGACGTCGAGCTCGCCCTCCTTGACCCGCTGGTCGAGCCAGGCGCCGCGGAAGACGAGGCGGCGGATCCAGTGGACGAGGCTGCGGTTGGCGGGGCCGACCAGCTCTTCCCAGTTCTCGTTGATGTGCTCGCCGAGGCGCGAGCTGGGCTCGGCGATCTCGCCGCTGACCGCGAGGTCGAGGAGGTCGTCCAGCTCCTCGGCGCTGAGGCCTTGGTCGACGAAGCTGAGCTTCACCGCGGCCTGCTCGACCCGCTGCGCGAAGTCCTCCTCGTTGAAGGCGAAGCGGAGCTCGCCGTACTCGAGCACATAGTCGGAGCCCGACTCGTAATTCCCTCTGCGGGTCGCTTTCTTGTCCATGAGTTGAAGCCAGTCCACTCACGCAAGCCCGGCGTGAGCAGGTCCATGATCTTGCCGATCATCGTAGTGGCGTGCCCGCTCGGGCATGTCGTTGAACGCGCGGTTGCACTCATCCCGCGATTTCGGGTAGGAGAACCGGCGAGGCGCCGTGATCGACCTGCACTGCCACATCCTCGACGCGATCGACGACGGGGCGCGGGACGCCGACGACAGCGTCGCGATGGCGCGCCAGGCCGAGGAGGACGGGATCGAAGCCGTCTGCGCCACCCCGCACATCCGCCACGACCACGACGTGCGGATCGAGGAGCTGGCCGAACGGGTGCGGGGGCTGAACGCGCGGCTGGAGCAGGAGATGGTGGCGGTGAAGGTCCTGCCGGGGGGCGAGGTGGCCGAGACCGCGGTCGAGGGGCTGGGCGAGGAGGAGCTGGCGCTGGTCGCGCTCGGCGGGGGCGGCTGGATCCTGCTGGAGCCGGCGCCCGGCCCGCTCGACGACAGCCTCCTGCGGCGGGTCGGCCAGCTGGCCGAGCGCGGGCACCGGACGATCGTCGCCCACCCCGAGCGCCACCTCTCCGCCGACATGTTCGAGCGGATGGCGGCGCTGGTGCGGGAGGGGGCGCTGATCCAGGCCACCGCCGACTTCTTCCTGCGCGAGCAGATGGCGGCGGGGATGCTGGTGATGGCCGAGAAGGGCCTCGTCCACGTCCTCAGCAGCGACGCCCACAGCGCGCGGGCGGGACGGCCGGTGCGGCTTGGACCGGCGCTGGAGCGGTTGCGCGAGGTCGAGCTGCTGGCACCCCACGTCGAGTGGATCGCCGAGACCGCCCCCCGCGCGATCGTCGCCGGCGAGCCCCTCGAGGTCCCCTTCGACCCGCAGCTCTGATCGCGCGTTGGAGTTTGACCTCGCTACAGCGGGGTCAAAGTACGCGGCGCTAGTCCAGCTCCCGCAACTGCACCCGCGGCGCCAGCTCCTCGACCACGTCACGGGCGCCGGTGCCGAGGCCGCGGCGGAGGAAGTTGGTCGCGCCGGCGGCGGCGCTCAGGCGCAGCACGTCCTCCCAGTCGCGCCCGGCGGCGACCGTCGCCGCCAGCGCGCCCATCATCGAGTCGCCGCAGCCCTCGCGGGCGCCGCGCTCGAATTTCGGCGGGGTCAGCTCCCAGAAGCTGCCGTCGCGCAGCGCCAGCGCCGGGTCGCCGGCGCGGGTAACGATCACGGCCTCGGCGCCCGCTTCCCGCACCCGCTCCATCGCAGCCCGCATCCGCTCCTCGGTGTCGACGGGGCCGGAGACGAAGCCGGCGATCTGCCAGTCGTTGATCTTGACCAGGTCCGGCCTGCCCTCCAGCGCCCGGTCCAGCCGCGGCGAGGAGAGGTCGACGATCACCGGCACCCCGTTCGCCTTCACGTCGGCGACGAGGCCGCTGTAGATCTCCAGCGGCACCCCCTCCTCGGGGTAGGGGCCGCAGACCGCGAGCAGGTCGCAGTCGAGCGCCGCCGCGACCGTGACCGAGAAGAGATCGTCGACCTCGTGGCGGGAGGGGGGCATCGCCGCGCTCTGGCCGACCGGCTCGCGCTCGCCGCCGCGACGGTCGTGGATGTAGGCGCCGCTCGCCTCCGCCGTATCGACCAGCCGCAGCTCGATCGGCAGCTCTTCCAGCAGGGGCCGCAGGACGCTGCCGACCTCCCCGCCGATGAAGCCGCAGAGGACCGGCTCGGCGCCGAGCTCGGCCGCCATCCGCGCCACCCAGACGCCCTGGCCGGCGGCGTGGAGGTGGATGTCGTCGCCGCCCTCGGCGGTGAGCGCCTCGAGCGTGATCGAGAGCATCGGGTTGGGGCCGAAGACGGCGACCCTGGGCTTGCCGGTCATGGAGGGAGCCTAGAGCGCGGGGGAGAGTTCCTGGCCCGATCGCCTTAAAGGGCCATGGCCGAGCCTCTTCCCGATCTCGCCGCCTTCCCCGTCGCCAGGGGATTCCGGGCCCGCCTGCTCGGCCTCGCCTGGCGCGACCGGGCGGACGCCGGTCCCGGCCTGCTGATCCCCCGCTGCGCGAGCGTCCACACCTTCGGCATGCGCTTCGCCCTCGACCTCTTCTTCCTCGACCGGGCCGGGCGCGTCGTCGCCGTCAGGCGGGGGGTGCCGCCGCGACGGGTCGTCTGGCAGCGCGGCGCCGCCGCAGTTTTGGAGATTCCCGCGGCCGAGGGGGGAGAGTTCGCGCCGCCCGGGACTTAAGGCGGGCATGCTCCCTCAAAGAGAAGACATCGCCAGCCTGGTTGTCTGCGAGGACGACGACGTAACCCTCGACCTGCTCTGCGAGCACCTCGCCGCCGATCGCTTCGGCGTCATGCCCGCGCCCAGCGCCTCCGACGCGCTGCGCCTCTGCAGGTACAACCAGCCGGACCTGCTGCTCCTGGACCTGAGCCTGCCCGATGCCTCGGGCCTCGACGTCCTGCGGGAGATTCGCGACGCCGACGGGGTCGATTCGCGCTTCGACCCGCGGCTGCCGGTGATCGTCCTCACCGGGCGCGGCGGCGACATGGACCGCGTCCGCGGCCTCGACTCCGGCGCCGACGACTATGTCGTGAAGCCGTTCAAATACGGCGAGCTGCGCGCCCGCATCAATGCCGTCCTGCGCCGCCGCGAGGCGCGCCACGAAGGTCCCACCCGCGTCGGCGACCTCGTCATCGACCCGGTGCGCCGCCGCGTCACCGTCGGCGACCGCGTGGTCCTGCTCTCGAAGAAGGAATTCGCCCTCCTCCGCGCCCTCGCCGTCAACCCCACCCGCGTCTTCACCAAGGAAGAGCTGCTCGACAGCGTCTGGGCCTACAAGGGCAACTCGAAGACCCGCACCCTCGACTCGCACGCCAGTCGTCTCCGCCGCAAACTCGACCCCGACAAAGGCCGCTTCGTCATCAACTGCTGGGGCTACGGCTACAGGTTGATCGACGGGTGAGGTCCTAATGGACCGGTCATAAAGACCGAGCCATGCTTTACGATGACAAAAACATGCGATGGTTTACGAAGATGTCTCCGGCGCCTTCCGGGGGCTTTTTCCTGTTCATCGCGGGATGGAGCGCCTTCATCGGAGTGATTCTGGCTATTTCCGGGGCGCCCATATGGATGTTTCAGCTAGCCCCTTTCGATAGGTCCATTCCTGATCCATGAGCTTCGCCGTCTCGATGGCCCACAAGGGCCCAAGCGACGCCGATCTGCAAAGCAAAAGCCCCTGGCCGACTGAGCCGGGCCAGGGGCTGGGAGCCGAAGAAGGCGCTGGCTACTTCTTCGCCTTCGCCTTGGCTTTGGGCTTCTCTGCGGCCGGGACCTCGAAGTGCATGATCGCCAGTTTGGTCTGGATGCCGTCGGTCTTCCTGTCCTTGCCCATCCGCTTCGCGGCCTCTTTCTGGATCTGGGTGCCGCGCTTGACGGCGTCGGCGAGGACTTCGTTGAGCTCTTTCCAGCCCTGCTCGTCGAGGAGGAGGGGGGTATCGGAGATGTGGGAGTCGCTGCGGGAATCGATCTTCCCGGCGGCGAGGGCGTCGGTCGCGCTCTGGCCGATCGACTCGATGATCGAGCCGGAGATGCCCTTGCGGGCGGACGCCGGGATCTTCGCCCAGTCCGAATCGCTGAGGAAGGCCCGGTCGGTGGCGCGGTAGAAGTGCTCGACCGCCCCGCGGCGCGGCTCCGTTTTCACCAGCTCGACGCAGTCGTACTCGAGCAGCGTTTTGACGTGGTAGCTGACGTTGCCCAGCGGCTCGTCGAGCTCTTGGGCGAGCTGGTTGGGGCTCGAGATCCCTTTGTGCAGGGAAGTGAGGATGCGAACGCGCAGGGGGTGGGCCAGCGCCTTCGCGAGCTGTTGGGTGATGCCCTCTGGGGACGTACGGGACTTTGGCAAGGGAAGACCTCCGTGGGTTGGGGAGCTCGGAGTGGGACGAAACCGGGGTGGCTTTCCATCCGAATTACTAGACAAGTATTCCAAAATGGCCCGCGGAAAATCGTTTCCCTTAGGGAAAATGCACTAGAGGAATGCAATTGGTTTAAGCGGCTCAAGTTTCGGCAAAAGCATTTGGGAACCGAACTGTCGTGATCTAGGGTCCTAACCGTGCGCGCCCGTCCCTTGTCGCGCCTGGCCGAGACCGCTTCGGGGTGACGGGCGCGCCTCTCCTTGCCGCTATTACCGGGAAGTCGGACCTCGGGAGGGGGAGAGAACGCCGCGCCCGCTCCTTGTCTCCCCATGCGAACCGAGGAGGCGCGGTAACCGATGGCCCTGGAGCTGGCCGAGGTGGCGGCAGGACTGCCGATGGCCGCTTCATTGGCGGTGGCAAGCGGGATCACGACCCTGCGCGAGGGCCGCCGGCGGGCCTCGCTGAACGAGGCGATGCACGAGTTGCGGCGCCCGCTGCAGGTGCTCTCGCTGGCCCTGCCGGCCGAGTCCGGCAAGGGCGAGGTCTGCGAATCGTCCCTGCGCATCGCCACCGCGGCGCTGGAGCGGCTCGAGCGCGAGATCAACGGCGGGCCGGAGGCGCCGCGCCTGCGCCCGGTCTCGGTCAGGCCCCTGGTGGAGGCCGCGGTGAGGCGCTGGAAGGCGCCGGCGGCGCTGCGCGGAAGGAGCCTGCGGTTGCGCTGGCGGGCGGAACATCCCCTCCTGATCGGCGACGAGATGGAGCTCGCCCAAGCACTGGACAACTTGATCAGCAATGCGCTCCGTCATGGCGGTGGAGAGGTGGAGGTCGACGTCCGCGAAAGCGGCCGCCGGCTCCGCCTCGCCGTCGTCGATTCGGGTGGAGCAGACGGCGTTCCCGGAGGGTCACGGCGGATCGCCCTGCACGGTCGGATCGACGGCCGCCGTCGTCACGGGCACGGCCTGCGGGTCGTCGCGCGAGCCGCTCGCCGCCATGGCGGCAGCTTCCAGCTCCGCCGCTCCCCGCGGCGGACCGAAGCGCGGATCGAGCTGCCGCTGCCGGAAGGGGAGGCGCGGTGAGCCGCCGCGGCCGGGCGGTGGGGTTCCTGCTGGCGGCGCTGCTCGCCGCGGCCGCCGCCGCGACGATCGCCAACGGCTATGGCGACAGCGTCGTCAGGGGATACGGCGAGCTGCGACCGGTGCTGGTGGCCGCGGACGATCTCGCGGCGGGGAAGGCGCTCGGCCCGGCGGCCGCCGCGGCGGAGCTCGAGGTGCGCCGGGTGCCGGTCCGCTTCGCGCCACCCGACGCGCTGGCCGCTCCGGCGGAAGCCGTCGGCCTCGTCCCCGCCGTCCCCGTCCCCGCCGGGTCATACCTGTCGGCGTCCCAGCTGCGAGCGCCGAGGACCGGGACCGCGGGACCGCGGCTCGGCCACGGCCGCCATCCGGTCGACGTCGCGGTCAGCGGCGCCGGCGCGCTCACCACGTTCGGGGCGCAGCCGGTCGGCTCCAGGGTCGACGTGGTGGTGACGACCGAACCCTCGGGGGCGGGGGCCGGCCGCACCTACGTCGCCGCCCCCGCCGTCCCCCTGCTCGGCCTCGGGCCGGGCGCCGAAGGGCCGGGCGGGGAAACCGCCACCGCTACGCTCGGCTTGACCCGCGCCGAGGCGCTGCGCCTGATCGCCGCCGAGAGCTTCGCCCGCCGCGTCACCGTGATCCCGAGGGGCTGATGGGCCGGCGGGAGCGAGACGTCGCCGCCGTCGCCGCCGCCCTGCGCGGTCGCCTGGTCGAGCGGCGACGGGCGGAGGCGGCGACGGGCGGAAGGCCGGAGGAGGACCTCGCCGTCGCGGTTCGCGCGCTGGTCGACGAGCAGGCGGCGATCCTGCCGGCGGGCGAGCGCGAGCGGATCGCCGAGCGGATCGTCCGCGACAGCGTCGGCCTCGGCCCGCTGGAGGTCCTGCTCGCCGACCCTGCCGTCGAGGAGGTGATGGTCAACGGGCCCGGCTGCGTATATATAGAGCGGCGGGGCCTGCTCGAGCCCACCGACGTCGCTTTCGCCGACGAGGAGGAGCTGCGCAACGCGATCGAGCGGATCCTCGCGCCGCTGGGCCGCCGGGTCGACGAATCGAGCCCGATGGTCGACGCGCGGCTCGGCGACGGCTCGCGGGTCAACGTCGTGATCCCGCCCTTGGCGGTCGACGGCCCGGTGCTCTCGATCCGCCGCTTCGGCGCCAACCGCCCCGGGCCCGACGAGCTGGTCGCGACCGGGACGCTGACGGCGCAGGAGCGGCACCGGCTCGAGCGGGCGGTGGCCGAGCGGCGCAGCGTGCTCGTCAGCGGCGGCACCGGCTCGGGCAAGACGACGATGCTGAACGCGCTCTCCAGCTTCATCGCCCCGGGCGAGCGGGTGGTGACGATCGAGGACGCCGCCGAGCTGCGCCTGCAGCAGCCACACGTCGTGAGGCTCGAGAGCAGGCCGGCCGGGGTCGAGGGCAGGGGAGAGGTGACGATCCGCGACCTGCTCCGCAACGCGTTGCGGATGCGGCCGGACCGGATCGTGATCGGCGAGGTGCGGGGAACCGAGGCGCTCGATCTGCTGACCGCGCTCAACACCGGCCACGACGGCGCCCTCTCCACCGTCCACGCCAACTCGCCGGCCGACGCGCTGCGACGACTGGAGACGCTGGCGCTGATGGCCGGGGTCGGGCTGCCGCACGCCGCCATCGCCGAGCAGGTGCGGCTCGGCATCGACCTGGTCGTGCACCTGCAGCGGCAGGCGGACGGCACTCGCCGCGTCACCGAGATCGCCGAGGTCGCGTGATCCTCTCGGTGGCGATCGCGGCGCTCGCCGGCGGCTTGCTGGCGCTGGCGGTGCGGGAGGCGCTGCTGGCGAGCCCGGCGGCGGCGCGCTGGCTGCGGGCCGCGCTGGAGCCGTTGCGGCGCGCCGAACGAGAGGGGTACGCCCCATCGGCGCTGGAGCGCCGCCGCCTGGTTGTCCTCGGGACCGGCGCCGCCGTAGCCGGCGGCTGGTTCCTCGGCGGCCCGGCGCTGGCCCTGCCGCTCGCGGTGGCCGCCCCGGCGGGAGTGGGATGGACGATCGGCAGCCGCCGCCGGCGCTACCGCCGCGCGGTCGAGCGCTCCCTGCCCGAAGTCGCGACCGCGATCGCCGACTCGCTCAGCGCCGGCCGCTCGCTGCGAGCTTCGCTGCCCGCGGCGGTCGCCTCGCTCGACGGGCCGCCCGCGACCGAGCTGGCGCGGCTGGGTGCCGAGCTCGACCTCGGCGCTCCCACGGTCGAGGCGGTGGAGGGCTGGCGGCGGCGAATGCGCTCGGAGCGGGTCGACGGCTTCGCCGCCGCGCTGCTGAGCCAGCGCCTCGCCGGCGGCGACCTCGCCGGGCTCCTGCGCAGCTTCGCCGCCGGGGCGGCGGAGCGGGAGCGGGTCGCCGAAGACGCCCGCTCGGCGACGGCGCAGGCTCGCTTCACCGGCTTGCTGGTGGTGGCGATGCCGACCGGCGGCGCGCTCTTCGCCGAGCTGCTGCAGCCCGGCTTCCTCGCCAAGCTCGTGGCCTCGCCGCCGGCCGCGGTGCTGCTGGCGCTGGCCGCCGCGCTCCAGGTCGTCGGCTTTATCGCGATCCGTCGTCTCGCCCAGGTGGCCGAGTGAACGGGGCGGGTCTACTTGCCGCGCTCGCGGCGCTGTTCGGGGTGGCCGGAGCGTGGGAGCTGCTGCGGGGCCGCGTCTCCGGCGTCTCGAAGCTGCCGTTCGGGCTCGTCCGGCCGGGACTGCTCGGCGCCAAGCTCGCCGGCGCTTTTGCCGGCTTCCTGGCGGGACTGCTCGCCTCGCCCGCGGCTCCGGGTCGCCTGTCGCTCCTCGTGCTCGTGGCGCTGCCGGCGGCCGGCTTCCTCGCCCCCGACGCGCTGCGGGCGCGGCGGGCGCGGCAGCGGCAGCGCCGCCTCCTCGCCGCCCTGCCCGACGCGCTCGACCTGCTCGCGGTCAGCGCCGGCTCAGGCCGCGGCCCCGCCGCCGGGCTCGAGCAGCTGGCGCGGGCGGGGGAAGGACCGCTGGCAGAAGAGATGCGGCTGACGCTCGCCGAGCTCTCCTGCGGGGTGCCGATGAGCGCCGCGCTCGCCTCGCTGCGCAGCCGGGTCCCTGGCAGCGAGCTGGCGACGCTGGTCGCCGCGATCGAGCGCTCGCGCCGCTTCGGCTCCCCGCTGGCCGACCAGCTCCGACGCCAGTCCGCCTCGCTGCGCACCGCCAGCCGCCGCGCCACCGAGGAGCACGCCGCCCGCGCCGCGCCGAAGATCCAGCTCGTCGTCGCCCTGGTCCTCGTGCCCTCGGTCCTGCTGATGATCGCCGCCGGACTGATCGCCAACGCCGGCACCCTGTTGGCCGGGTTCTAGGGGGGCGGGGGACCCCTCGCCACACGCATCCCGGGACGGCCGAGGTGCGAAAGCTGCTTCAGCTCGGCGAGACCGCAAAAGAGTCCGCATATCGACCTTTCTTGCGGTTTCGCGATGGTCAGGTGGCCGGGCTGGTTTCGCCTGCCTCGTCGCGGAGGCGCTTTGCCACGGCGGTGGTGGCGGCGGCGATGTCGTCGAGGTCCTCGGCGTCTTCCTTGTGGCCGCTGACGTAGCAGCAGAGGGCGCCGTCGACGAGCTCGAAGGCGAACTTCTTCGGCGCGCCTTCGGTCAGCCAGACGATGAAGGTGGGGGAGAAGAGACGGCGCAGCCAGACCGCGTCCTGCTCCTTGCCGGCGAAGATCTCGTACTTCTCGTCGAGCGCCTCGCTCTCCAGCTTCACCCGCTCTTTCCTGGTCCGGAAGGCGTCCTCGAACTTCTCCAGGGCGCGGAAGCCGAACTTGCGCTGGCAGTAGAGCTCGGGCAGGTGGGCGACGCACTCGGGCACTTCGACCAGGCCCAGCGTGTAGCGGTAGTAGTTGGTCTCGCGGTTGCCCTCGCCGTCGGTGCTCTCTTCCTCATAGGTGTAGAGGGCGAGGGTGCCTTCGCAGCCCTCGGCGAAGCGGCCGCTGAGGGTGCGCTCTGCATAGCGGTCGTCGCCCTTGCGCAGCAGCGGCGTCGCCGGCGGCAGCGGGCCCTTGCCGCCGAGGGTGAGGCCGCGCTGCGCGGCGTAGGCGGCGAAGAAGGCGTCGGCGGCCTGCGAGTCGGCGATCGCGAAGACGATGGCCACGGCGATGACGAAGGCACCGACCGCGGCCGCGCCGCCGATCGCCGGCCCGACCAGCGCCGCCCCGGCCACCCCCGCGGCGATCGCGAAGGCCCCGATCAGGGTCCAGGTCAGCGGCTTCCGCATCAGCCGCTTGAAGTGGAAGCCGCGCAGGTCGTCGGCGTCGTCGGGGACGGTTGCCGCCGCTTCGTGTGCCTCTTCCGTCGCAGCCACGGATCGCAACCTAGCGCGGCCGGCCGGATGCAAATGGGCTTGCAGAGGGAGGTCGTGTTGCAAAGTGGGAGAGAGTGGGTTATTGTGGCGATCGAGTTGAAGCCCAGGACCGGGGTGGTGAGGCTCCTCCCACCTCATCACTCCGGTCCAACTCTTTTCCGGCCTCCCTCAGAAAGGAATCCGCCGCGGTGGCGTTCAGGGGTCTCTACGAGCACAGCCTCGATTCCAAGGACCGCCTCACGGTCCCCTCTCGCTTTCGCGCGTCGCTGGCCGACGGAATCGTTCTCTCCAAGGGCTTCGACCCCTGCGTCTGGGTGCACACGACCAGCGAGTTCGAGCAGCTCTCCGACCGCTTCCTCTCTCCCCACAGCCCCTTCGGGCGCGACGCCCGCGCCCTGCGCCGCCGCTTCCACGGCGGCTCCTTCGACGAGAAGCTCGACTCCGCCGGGCGCATCCGCATCCCCGGGCCGCTGATCGAGCACGCCGGCCTCGACGGCAACTGCGTGGTGATCGGCGCCGGCGAGTACCTGGAGATCTGGAACGCCGAGGCCTGGGCCAAGCAGGAGGCAGAGCTCGACGCCGCCGCCCCCGAGATCGCCGAGGGCCTTGCCGCCGCCGGGACCCAGTGATCATGAGACTGCATGCGAGATCCATTGCCCATAGCCCCGCCCCCCTCGGCGGCTACGTCGTGCCGCGGCCGGCGCAGCGACCGCTCGGAGTCCCGGTGAGCGAGCACGAGCCCGTCCTCGCGCCGGAGCTGGTCTCGCTGCTGGCGCCGGAGCCGGGGCAGACGGCGGTCGACTGCACCTTCGGTGCCGGCGGCCACGCGCGCCGCGTCGCCGAGCTGATCGGGCCGGAGGGGACGCTGATCGGGATCGACCGCGACCCCGCCGCGCAGGAGCGCTTCAACCGCTTCGCCGCCGAGGTGCCGTGCCGGACCCTCTTCATCAGCTCGGACTTCGCAGCAGGACTTCGCGCGCTGCAGGGCGAAGGAATCCGCCCAGACATGGTTTATGTAGATCTGGGAATGTCCTCGATGCAGGTCGACGCGCGCGAGCGGGGCTTCTCCTATTCCTACGACGCGCCGCTCGACATGCGGATGGACACGCGGCAGAAGTTCACCGCCGCCGACCTCGTCAACGAGTGGCCCGAGTCGCGGATCGCCCAGGTCCTGCGCCGCTTCGGCGAGGAGCGCCACGCCGGCGGGATCGCCCGCGAGATCGTCCGCCGCCGCCCGCTCGCGACCACGGGCGACCTGGTCGCCGCGATCAAGGCGGGGATGCCGGCCTCGGCCCGCTTCGGCGGCGGCCACCCGGCCAAGCGCAGCTTCCAGGCGATCCGGATCGCCGTCAACGGCGAGCTCGAGGCCCTGGAGGAGGCGCTGCCGCTGGCCTGGCGGCAGCTCGAGGTCGGCGGCCGCTTCGCCGCGATCTCCTTCCACTCGCTCGAGGACCGGCCGGTGAAGCAGTTCCTCGCCGCCAAGGCGCGCGGTTGCGTCTGCCCCCCCGAGCTGCCGGTCTGCGTCTGCGGGCACGAGCCCGAGGCAGAGCTCTTGACCCGGCGCGCGATCGCGCCGAGCCCGGAGGAGGCGGAGCGCAACCCGCGCTCGCGCTCGGCCCACCTGCGGGCGGCGCTGAAGATCGCCGAGGAGCAGCCGGTAGGGGAGGCGGGCTGATGGCCGTCGCCGCTCCCGCCCGCCGCACCGCCCCGGCGCCCGCGCCCTCGCGGACGACGCCGCCCCCGAAACCGCGCAAACCGGCGCGGAAACCGACCCGGCCGGGCGCGGTTGCGTCCCCCGCGAAGGCGCCCGCCCGCCGCGCGCCCGCTCGCAAGCCGGTCCGCAGGCAGGCTCCCGCCGGCCGTCCCAGGCTCGTCGTCGTCGCCGGCCGCACCGCCGGCGCGGTCCGCCAGCTGCCGGATTCGAGCCTGGTGGTGCGGATGACCCGCGGCCGGGCCTGGATCGCGGTCCTCGGCCTGCTCCTGGTCGGGATCGTCGCCCTCAACGTCGTCACCCTCAGCTTCGCCGCCTCGGCCGGCAAGATCGACGCGCAGATCACCACGCTGGAAAACGAAAATTCGATGCTGGCGAGCCGCGAAGCCGAGCGCTACAGCACCGAACGCGTCCGCGGCGAGGCCGGCCGGCTCGGGCTGGCGATGCCGACCAGCGAAGGGCCGCAGCTGATCGAACTCCGCCCCGACGACGTCGCCCGCGCGGCCGCCCGCCTCGCGGCGGCGGGCGGCTAGGAGCCGCCGCCGATGCGCTTGATCGAGCGCCGGATCGGGCTCCTCTTCGGCGGCTTCCTCCTCTGCTTCCTCGTCATCCTCCTCCGCGCCTTCTGGCTGCAGGGCGTGCAGGGGGCGAAGCTCGCCTCCGAGGCCGCCTACCAGCAGACCGAGACCGTCACCGTCCCCGGCCTGCGCGGCGACCTGCTCGACCGCCGCGGGAACAAGCTCGCCGCCTCCGAAGACGCGGCGACGATCTACGCCACGCCCTACCAGGTGAAGAACCCGCCGCAGGCGGCGGCGAAGCTGGCGCCGATCCTGAAGGAGACGAAAGGCGAAGTGTTGGAAGCGCTGACCGCCGAAGGCGGGTTCTCCTACGTCGCCCACAAAGTCGACCTCGGCACCGCCGCCAAGGTCGAAGCGCTCGAACTGGAAGGGATCGGCGAGCTGCCCGACAGCCGCCGCACCTACCCGCAGGGGGAGATGGCGGGGCAGGTGATCGGCGCCGTCGGCTCCGAAAACCAGGGGCTGACCGGGCTGGAGATGGGCGAGGAATCGGTCCTGGCCGGCAGCAACGGCGAACGGCGCGTCGTCAACGACGCCCTCGGCGAACCGATCCGGCTGGAAACGACGAAGGAAGCCGACGACGGCGAAAACATCCAGCTGACGCTCGACCCGGTGATCCAGCGGGAAACCGAACGGGTGCTGGCCGGGGTGGGGCAAACGTACTCGCCGACCGGGGCGACGGCGATCGTCGTCGACCCGCGCAACTCGCAGGTCCTGGCGATGGCGAACTGGCCGCCGGTCAACCCGGAAGACCTCTCCGAAGTCAGCAACGAAGACCTGCTCAACAAGGCGACCGGGCTCAACTACGAACCGGGCTCGACCTTCAAGGCCTTCACCGTCGCCGCCGCGCTGGAAGAAAAACTGGTGACGCCGACGAGCGAATTCGTCCTGCCGCCGAGCATCCGGGTCGCCGATCGGACGATCAAAGACGCTGAGGAACGGGGCACCGAAACGATGAGCGTCGGCGAAATCCTCGCCCGCTCCTCGAACGTCGGGGCGGTGACGATCGGGCTCAAGGTCGGTGCCGAAAAATTCAGCAAGTGGATCAGCCGCTTCGGCTTCGGCCGCCCGACCGGGATCCAGTTCCCGGGCGAGGAGCAGGGCATCGTGCCGCCTCTGGACAAATACTCCGGCTCGACGATGGGCAACCTGCCGATGGGGCAGGGCCTGGCGGTGACGCCGATCCAGATGGTCGCCGGCTACACCGCGATCGCCAACGGCGGCATCCTCAGGCCGCCGCAGCTGATCGAGAAGATCGGCGAAGAAGCGGTCCAGGAGCCGAAGGGACACCGGGTGATCTCCACCCAGGTCTCGGCCGAGATCCGGGAAATGCTCGAGGGGGTGCTGGCGCCCGGCGGCACCGCCTCCGAGGTCAGCGTCCCCGGCTACACGCTGGCCGGCAAGACGGGAACCGCGCAGGTGGCCGAAAACGGCGGCTACTCGAAAACCAAATACATCGCCTCGTTCATCGGCTTCGCGCCGGCGCAGAATCCGCAGCTGCTGGCGGCGGTGATCGTCGACGAACCGCAGGGGGAAATCTACGGTGGGTCGGTGGCGGCGCCGGCGTTCGGCGAAATCGCGGAATTCGCTCTTCCTTATCTGGGGATTCCGCAGGAATAGGGCACCCGAGCCGCCTCATAGAATCGCCGCGGATGATGAGATTGGACCAGCTGGTCGCGGAGCTTCCCGGGGCGCGAGTCGTGGGCGACGCCTCCGTAGGGGTTGCTGAGCTGGCCTATGACAGTCGCAAGGTCGAGCAGGGGACGCTCTTCTTTTGCGTGGTGGGGGAGAAAGCCGATGGGCATCGGTTTGCGCCGCGAGCGGTGGAGGACGGGGCGGCGGCGCTGGTCGTCGAGCGGGAGATGACGGCTTTGGCGGTCCCGCAGGTCGTGGTTGCGGATTCGCGGGCCGCCATGGCTCCGGTCGCGGCTCGGTTCTGGGGGGATCCGACGGCGGAGCTGCGGGTGGTCGGGGTGACCGGGACCAACGGGAAGACGACTACGGCGTTCCTGGTGCGGGAGATCCTCGAGGCGGCCAGCTATCCCTGCGGCCTGCTGGGGACGGTGAAGCAGGTCGTCGGCGGGGTGGAGAAGGAAGTGGTGCGGACGACGCCGGAGGCGATCGAGCTGCAGGCGACCTTCCGCCAGATGCTCGAGGGGGGCGACGAAGCCTGCGCGATGGAGGTCTCCTCGCACGCGATGGCCCTGCACCGGGCCGACGCGATCCGCTTCGAGGTCGCCCTCTTCACCAACCTCACCCAGGACCACCTCGACTTCCACGCCGACATGGAGGACTACTTCCTCGCCAAGCGCAGGCTGTTCGAGACCGGGCCGAAGACGGCGATCGTCAACGTCGACGACCCCTACGGCCGCCGCCTCGCCGAGGAATTCGAGTGCGTCACCTTCTCGGCCGAGGGCGCGGCCGCCGACTACAGCGCCCGCGACGTCGAGTTCGACGCAGCCGGCGCCAGCTTCAGCGTCGCCGAGATGCGGTTGCGCACCGGCCTGCCCGGGCACTTCAACGTCGCCAACGCGCTCGGCGCCTTCGCCGCGGCGGAGGCGATCGGGGTGGGAGCGGAGATCGCCGCCGCCGGGCTGGCGAAGGCGGGCCGGGTGCCGGGACGCTTCGAGCCGATCGACGAGGGGCAGGAGTTCACGGTCCTGGTCGACTACGCCCACACCCCCGACTCGCTGGAGAACGTGCTGCGGGCGGCGCGCCGCCTCACCGAGGGGCGGGTGATCTCGGTCTTCGGCGCCGGCGGCGACCGCGACCGCGACAAGCGGCCGAAGATGGGCCGGGCCGGCGCCGAGCTCTCCGACCTGGCCGTGATCACCTCCGACAACCCGCGCTCGGAGGAGCCGGAGGCGATCGTCGCCGAAGTCGCCGCCGGGGCCGAGGGCACTGCGGAGCTGGAGGTCGTCGTCGACCGCCGCGAGGCGATCGCCCTGGCCCTCGGCCGCGCCAAGCCAGGCGACACCGTGGTGATCGCCGGCAAGGGGCACGAGCAGGGCCAGGAGTTCGAGAACGGGCGCAAGATCCCCTTCGACGACCGCGAGGTCGCCCGCGAGGAGCTCTGGAAGCTCGGCAGCCCGGCATGAGGCTCTCGCCCGCCGAGATCGCCGCCGCTCTGGACGCCGAGGTTCTCGCCGAGGGTCCGCAGGAGCAACCGCGGCGGGCGACGATCGATTCGACCGAGTCCGGCCCCGGCGACCTCTTCTTCGGCCTGCGCGGCGAGCGCCGCGACGGCGGCGAGTTCGCCATGGCGGCGATCGCGGCGGGGGCCTGGGGCGTGGTGATCGGCCGGGACCGAGCCATCCAGAGGGCTACGTCTCCCGGTGGCGCCGGCTCCCGCGGCTGGGTCTTCCGGGTCGAGGACCCCCTGGCGTCGATGCAGGCGCTGGCGCGGGAGTGGCGGCGGGCGCTCGGCGCCCGCGTCGTCGGCGTCACCGGCTCGGTCGGCAAGACCTCGGTCAAGGACATCGCCAGGGCGCTGCTCCCCGGCCGGGTCCACGCCAACCGCGAAAACCTCAACACCGAGATCGGGCTGCCGCTGACGATCCTCGAAGCGCCCGACGACGCCGAGGTCCTGGTCCTGGAGATGGCGATGCGCGGTCGCGGTCAGATCGCCGAGCTGGCGGCGATCGCCGAGCCCGAGGTGGCGGTGATCACCAACGTCGGCCCGGTCCACGTCGAGCTGCTCGGCTCGGTCGAGGCGATCGCGGCGACGAAGGCCGAGATCCTCGCCGACCTGCCGGCCGGCGGGACCGCTGTCGCCCCTGTGTCGGCAGGGGAGCTGGAGCCGCACCTGCGGGGGCTCGAGCGGCTGCTGCGCTTCGGCCCCGGCGGCGACGTCGAGGCGGCCGCGGCGAAGGTCGACGCTGGCGTCACCGAAGCGCTCGTCCGCACCCCGCTCGGCGAGCGGGTCTTCCACTTCCCCTTCACCGAGGGCCACAACCTCACCAACGCCCTCGCCGCGATCGCCGCCGGGGTGGCTCTGGGAGCCGATTTCGCCGGTATGGCCGACCGCGCTGCGAGCATAGGATTCTCCCGCTTCCGCGGAGAGCGCTTGGAACTCCCGGGCGGGATCGTCCTCGTGAACGACTGCTACAACGCCAACCCGGTGTCGATGCGCGCGGCGCTCGACCATCTCGCCAGCCTCGGTGCCCCGCGCGCGGTCGCGGTCCTGGGCGAGATGGGGGAGCTCGGGCCCGGCTCGCCCGGCTACCACCGCGAGGTGGGCGCGCACGCCCGCGCCCACGGGATCGACCTCGTGATCGGCGTCGGCCTGCCGGCCCGCGACTACGACCCCGACGAGCTGGTCGCCGACCCGGCCGAGGCGGCCGAGCTGCTGGCGGCGCGGCTGGAGCCGGGCGACGCCGTCCTCGTCAAGGGCTCGCGCTCGGCCGGCCTCGAGGTCCTCGCCGAGCGGCTGGTCGAGCTGGTCTGATGGGGGGCGGCGATGGGTGAAGTCCTGATCGCGGGGATGGCCTCGATGCTGATCTGCATCTTCCTCGGCCCCAGGTTCATCGAGTTCCTCCGCGTGCGCGAGTTCGGGCAGCACATCCGCGAGGACGGCCCGCAGGAGCACCACGCCAAGGCCGGGACGCCGACGATGGGCGGGCTGATCCTCTTCGCCTCGATCTGCGTCCCCTTCCTCGTCCTCTCCGAGCGCGACGCCCAGAGCCTCGCCGTCTTCGGGGTGGCGATGGGCTGCGCGGTCCTCGGCTTCGCCGACGACTACATCAAGATCGTCAAACGCCGCTCGCTCGGCCTGGCGGGGCGCTGGAAGCTGCTCGGGCAGCTGCTGTTGGCCTTCGGCCTCTGGTGGGTCGCCCGCCATGAGGTCGGGCTCGAACCGATCCTCTATTTCCGCATCGGCAGCGGCAGCATCGACCTCGGCCCGGTCCTCTACTTCGTCCTCGTCTTCCTCGTCATCGCCGGTACCTCCAACGGGGTCAACCTCACCGACGGCCTCGACGGCCTCGCCGCCGGCTCCTGCGCGATCGTCCTCCTCGCCTACACGGCGATCAGCTTCGTCAGCGGCGAGCAGCAGGACCTGGCGCTGCTCTCGGCCTGCCTGGTCGGCGCCTGCATCGGCTTCCTCTGGTTCAACGCCTTTCCGGCCTCGATCTTCATGGGCGACACCGGCTCGCTCGGCCTCGGCGGCGCGATCGGGGCGCTGGCGGTGATGACCCAGACCGAGGTCCTGCTGATCATCATCGGCGGCATCTTCGTGATCGAGGCGCTCTCGGTCCTGCTCCAGGTCTTCGCCTTCAAGACCTTCCGCCGCCGCGTCCTGCTGATGGCGCCGCTGCACCACCACTTCGAGATGATGGCCTGGTCGGAGACCAAGATCATGCTCCGCTTCTGGATCATCGCCGCCGTCTGCTCGGGAATCGGCTTCACTCTGTACCAGCAGAGCATCGGCTGATGCCGGAGATCAGGCGCGTGCGGGGGTTTCGCCAAGCCCTCCTAGGAGGGCGGTTCCCGAAAGTCGACGAGGTCCTCGACGATCTTCAGATCCCGGGTATCGGCGGTGACCAGGAGAGCGTCATGGACCCTCGCCGTGGCGGCGATGGCGAGGTCGGCCATCCTCTTGCGGGGATTTCCGCCTCGATCGGCGACGGCCGCCTGCAGCTCTCCCCAGGCTCGGGCCACTCGATCTTCGAGCGGAAGCGGGTCCGGGAAACGAGCCTCGATCAGGCCCAGCCGGTTCGCTCGCAGGGCGCGGATTTCCGCACCAGGCGCGATGAGAAGACCGAAATGCAACTCCGCAAGGGAGACGGCACTGATCGCCGGTTCGGCTCCGGAGATGGAAGGCCATCCACCGCCGATGAGGACGGAGGTATCGAGAAGGATCTTCATTCCTGCTCGGCCCAGGGATCTCTCAGCTCCATGCCGAACTCCTCCAGATCGCGTTGCCAGGTGGGGTCGGTCGGCAGCTTCCACAGTTCCTCGAGAACGCTGCCATCAACCCAGGTTCGGTCTCGAACCGGACCGAGTTGAGCCATTGGCTGACCGGAAACGGTGATCGTGAACACCTCGCCGGCCTTGGCTCGGCGGAGGATCTCCCCGATCTCGTTGCGGAGCTGTTTCTGGGGGATCTTGGGCATGCGCCCCAGGGTAGCAATAGTGCTACCTGGAACCGGAGAGGGGTATCTGGGCTCGTCGAGAAGCTGTGGCATGTGTCCACAAGGATTCCGGCAAAGGAAATTCGCCCCCCCCTGCCACAAGGTCCTTTTCTCGTGGTCGGATTGGCCAGGTCGGGGCGGGCGGCGGCGCGGTTGCTGGCGGCGCGCGGGGAGCGGGTGCGGGCGGTCGATTCCGGTCACCCCGAGGGGGCGGCAGGACTGGAGGGGCTCGGCGTCGAAGTCTTCCTGGATACGGATGGACTGGCACAGCTCGAGGGGATGCGGACCGTCGTCAAGAGCCCGGGTGTTCCCCGGGAGGCGCCGGTGATCGCAGCGGCCCTCGATCGCGGCATCGAGGTGGTGGGGGAGATGGAGCTGGCCTGGCGGGTGCTGCCCAACCGCTTCGTCGCCGTCACCGGGACCAACGGCAAGACGACCACGGTCGAGCTGATCGGCCACCTCTACCGCGGCGCCGGCGAGCCGGTCGCGGTCGCGGGCAATGTCGGCACCGCGCTCGCGGAGCTGGTCGGCGAGGTCGAGCCCGATACCACCGTCGTCTGCGAGTGCTCCAGCTTCCAGCTCGAGGACACGGTCGCCTTCGCGCCCGAGTGCGCAGTCTTCCTCAACCTCGCCCCCGACCACCTCGACCGCCACCGCGACCTCGGGTCCTACCTGGCGGCGAAGCTGCGGATCTTCGCCAACCAGGGGAACGACGACGTCGCCGTCTACAACGCCGACGACCCCTTCGTCGCGGATGCCGACCTCGGCGGCTGCGCCCGCCGGGTCGCCTTCTGCCGCGGCGCCGCCCCCGACTGCGAGGTCTCCGTCGCCGAGGGGACGATCTTCTACGACGGCGAGCCGCTGCTGCCCGTCTCCGAGCTCGGCCTCTTCGGCGAGCACAACGTCGCCAACGCGATGGCCGCCGCCGCGGCGGCGCTCTCGATGGGGATCGACCGCGAGGCGGTGCGCGCGGGCCTGCGCAGCTTCGCCGGCGTGCCGCACCGGCTGGAGCAGGTGGCCGAGATCGGCGGCGTCCGTTTCGTCAACGACTCGAAGGCGACCAACGTCGCCTCGGCCACGGTCGGTATCTCCGCCTTCGACGGCGGCGTCCACGCGATCCTCGGCGGCAGCGAGAAGGACGAGCCCTTCGCGCCCCTGGTCGAGCCGCTGCGCGAGCACGCCCGCGCCTGCTACCTGATCGGCGCCACCGTCGAGCGGATGGCGCGGGAGCTGGCGCCGGTCGTCGAGGCCGGGGTCGAGCTGCACCGCTGCGCCGACCTCGAGGACGCCGTCCGCCGCGCCGCGGCCGCCGCCCGCGCCGGCGAGGTCGTCCTGCTCTCTCCCGCCTGCGCCAGCTTCGACGCCTTCGAGAACTTCGAAGCGCGGGGCGAGCGCTTCCGCGAGGTCGTCGGGAGGCTGGAGCGATGAGCGCCGCCTCTCTGCCGCTCGGCCGCGGCAGGACCGCGAGGAAGAGCGGCGCCAGGAAGCGGGCGAAGAAGCGCACCCGCGCCCTTCCCGCCGAGTACAACATGCTGCTCACCGCGACCCTCTGCCTGCTGGCGCTGGGAGCGGTGATGGTCTTCTCCGCCAGCTCGACGACGAAAGTCCTGCAGGAAGGCGGCCTCTCCGAAAGCGCCTACTACCTCAAGCGCACGCTTCTCTTCGGCGCGATCGCGCTGGTGATCATGCACGTGACCGCGCGCATCGACCTGAAGCGGATCCGCGAGCTGACGCCGCTGCTGCTCGGCGGCTCCGTCTTTCTCCTCGTCGCCGTCCTCGGCGCCGGCAGCGAAGTCAACGGCGCCACCCGCTGGATCGGCGGCGGCTCGTTGCAGATCCAGCCCTCCGAGCTGGCGAAGGTTGCGCTGATCCTCTACGGGGCAGACATGCTCGCGCGCAAGCCGAAGCGGGTGCGCACGCTGACCGGGCTGAAGCCCTACCTGCTGGTGACCGCCGCCTGCTGCGGGCTGATCATGCTCGAGCCCGACATGGGGACGACGATGGTGATCGTCTTCGCCGTCGCCGCCACCCTCGTCGCCGCCGGGGCGCGGCCGGCGGACCTGGGCAAGATCGCGCTGGTGATCGGGGGCCTGATGCTGGCCGCGGCGGTCGTCGAGCCGTACCGGATGGCCCGCCTGACCGGCTTCCTGCACCCGACCGCCGACCCCTCCGGCGCCGGCTTCCAGGCCGCGCAGGCGAAGATCGCCCTCGGCTCCGGCGGCTTCTTCGGGGTCGGGATCGGCAACGGCGTCTCCAAGGCCTTCTACCTGCCCGAGGCCCACACCGACATGATCACCGCGGTGATCGGCGAAGAGCTGGGGATGGCGGGGATCGTCGCCATCGTCGGGCTCTTCGGGATGCTCGGCTACGCCGGCCTCAAAGTCGCCCAGAAGGCGAAGGACAACTACTCGAAGCTGCTGGTCGCCGGGCTCACCTCGCTGATCCTCGTGCAGGCGACGATCAACCTCTTCGCGGTGATGGGGCTGGCACCGCTGACCGGGGTGCCGCTGCCCTTCGTCTCCTACGGCAACAGCAGCCTGATGGCGACGCTGTTCGCGGTCGGGCTGATCCTCAACGTCGCCCGCGGCGGCCGCGCCGGGGCGGCGCGCGCTTCGACGCCCACCGGCGCTGGCAAACTGCGCGTCGTCCAAGGCGGGCGCGCGCCCGTGCGCGAAAGGAGTCGACAGAGCGGTGCCAGGAAAGCCAAGAGTGGTGGTGGCGGCGGGGGGAACCGCGGGGCACGTCGTGCCCGCCATGGCGGTCGCCGACGAGCTTCGGGCTAGAGGCGCCGAGGTCAGCTTCCTCGGCACGCGCGAGCGGATCGAGGCCGAGCTGGTGCCGGCGGCCGGCTACGAGATCGACTTCGTCAAGGTGCGCGGGATCGACCGGCGCAACCCTCTGCGGGCGGCGCGGGCCGCGGTCGAGGCGCTGGCCGCGGTGGGGGCGGCGCGCAAGGCGCTGCGCCGGCGGCGGGCCGACGTGGTGATGGGAGGCGGCGGCTTCGTCGCCGGTCCGGCCGGCCTGGCGGCGGTGCTGACGCGCACGCCGCTGGTCCTGACCGAGGCCGACAGCCATCTCGGCCTGGCCAATCGACTGCTGGCGCGGCGGGCGCGCCGTGTCTGCCTCGCCTTCCCGATCCCGGGGCGGGAGGGCGAGCCGTACCTAGTGACCGGGCGGCCGGTGCCGAGGGCGGTGCTGGAGGGCGACCGCGCGGCGGCGCGGGCGCGGTTCGGAGTCGACCCCGAAGCCCGCTGCCTGCTCGTCGTCGGCGGCAGCCAGGGCGCCCGCTCGATCAATCTCGCCGCGATCGAGGCCTTCGCCGAGGGAGCGAACGCAGTTGTTCCCGGTATGCGGGAAGAAGTGCGTTTGCGCGACTTCCACGTCATCCACATCGCCGGCAACCGTGACTTCCCGGAGCTCGAGCGACGCCTCGCCGCCGCGCCGCACCCGGAGCGCTACACGCTGCTCGCCTACGAGCCGAGCCTCGGCGACGCGCTCGCCGCCGCCGACCTCGTCCTCGGCCGCTCCGGTGGCTCGATCTTCGAGGTGGTTGCCATCGGCCGGCCGGCGATCCTCGTGCCCTATCCCTTCGCCACCGCCGGCCACCAGAGCGCCAACGCCGAGTGGATGCGCGCCGGCGGCGCCGCGACTGTGATCCCGGACCCTGAGCTCGACGCTGACCGCCTCGCGGAGGAGGTGCGGGCGGTGCTCGTGGACGGCGCGCGTCTGGAAGCAATGGCGACCGCGGCGCGGCGGCTGGCCAAACCCGATGCCGCACGCCGGATCGCCGACGAGGTCCTGGAGGCGGCACGATGACCCGCTTGTTCGGCGAGACCGCAAAAACCGTCCCTCGAGGATGGTTTTTGCGGTCTCGCGGAGGAGGTGCCGGGTGAGCGGCTGGACGGACCGGAAATTGCACTTCATCGGCATCGGCGGCGCCGGGATGAGCGGGCTGGCGCTGGTCTGCGCCCGCCTCGGCGCCATCGTCAGCGGCAGCGACCGGGCCGACTCCTCTTATATGGAGCGGCTGCGGCAGGCGGGGTTGGTGGCGGCGATCGGTCACGACGCCGCCAACCTGCCGGAGGGGGCCGAGGTGGTGGTCTCGACGGCGATCGGCGAGGAGAACCCGGAGCTCGCCCTCGCCCGCGAGCGTGGGATCGAGCCGATCCACCGCGGGGCCCTTCTCGCCGAGCTCTGCGCCGAGAAGCGGCTGATCGCCGTCGCCGGCACCCACGGCAAGACGACGACGACGGCGATGGCGGTCTGGGCGCTGCGGGCGCTCGGCGCCGATCCCGCCTTCTTCATCGGCGGCGAGGTGCCGGGACTCGGTCACGACGGCGCCGCCGCCAACGCCGGCTGGGGCGAGGGGGAGTGGGTGGTCGCCGAGGCCGACGAGAGCGACGCCAGCTTCCTAGAGCTGCATCCCGAGGTGGCGGTGATCACCAACATCGAGATGGACCACCACGCTCGCTGGGGCTCGCTCGCCGAGCTGCACGCCGCCTTCGACCGCTTCGCAGCCGGTTCTCGGGTGGCCCGTTTCGACGAAAGCGCACCCGGCCCGGCCGAGCTCGGCCTCGCCGTTCCCGGCCGCCACAACGTGCTGAACGCCCGCGCGGCGCTGGCCGCGATCGAGCTGGCGGGGCTCGACGTCGACGCGGCGGCCGAGGCGCTGGCGAGCTTCCCCGGCGTCCACCGCCGCCTCGAGCTGAAGGGGAGCCGCGGCCAGGTCCGCATATATGACGACTACGCCCACCACCCGACCGAGGTCCGCGCCGCCCTCTCCGCGCTGCGGGAGCTGGGCCCATCTCGCTTGATCGCCGTCTTCCAGCCGCATCTCTATTCGCGGACCAAGGCGCTGGCCGAGGAGTTCGGGGGCGCCCTCGCGCTCGCCGACGAGGCGGTCGTGCTCGACGTCTACCCGGCGCGCGAGGAGCCGGTCGGCGAGCTGGCCGGCGTCAGCGGCCTGCAGGTCGCGCGGGCCGCGGCCGAGCGGATGGGGGGCAAGCCGGTCTGGTGGCTGCCCCGGGCCGAGCTGGCGCAGCGGGCGCTGGCCGAGCGCCTGGATCGCACTCAGGAGGTCGGCGAGGGCGACGTCCTGGTCACGATCGGCGCCGGCGACGTCTTCAAGCTCGGCGAGGAGCTGATCCGGGAGGGAGGCCGGTGACGCCGCAAAGCGAAGCCCCGCCCGGCGTGGAGGCCGGCTTTCCGCTGGCGCGGCTGACCACCGTCCGCACCGGCGGCGCCGCCGACTGGTTCGCGCGGCCGGGCGACGAGGCGAGCCTGGAAGCCGCGTTGCGCTGGGCCGCCGACGAGGGTCTGCCGGTCGGGGTGATCGGCTCGGGCTCGAACCTGCTGGTCGCCGACGACGGCTTCCACGGCCTGGCGCTGAAGCTGGACGGCGAGCTGGCCGAGATCGAGCGCGACGGCGAGCGGGTCGCCTGCGGCGGCGGCTACCGCTTCCCCTCGGCCGCCGCGAAGACCGCCGGCTGGGGGCTTTCGGGGCTGGAGTTCGGGGTGAACATCCCCGGGACCGCCGGCGGCGCGGTGCGGATGAACGCCAACGCCTACGGCGGTCAGCTGGCGCGGGTGCTGGAGTGGGTTGACGTCTGCACCGCGGAGGGGACCGACCGCCGAGCCCCCGAGCAGCTTGGCTTCGCCTACCGCCGCTCGAACCTGCGCGAGGGCGAAGTGGTGGCGCGCGCCTCCTTCCGCCTCCGTCCCGCCGACCCCGAACAGGTCCGCGCCACCCTGGCCGAGATGCGCGACCGCCGCCGCGAGGCGCAGCCCTCGGGGATCAAGACCTTCGGCTCGACTTTCAAGAACCCCGAGGACGAGCGTGCCGAGGGCCGTTCGGCCGGGCAGCTGCTGGAGGCGGCGGGCTGCCGCGGGCTGCGCCACGGCGGCGCCCGCTTCTCCGAGAAGCACGCCAACTTCGTCGAGAACGACCGCGACGCGACCACGGCCGACGTGCTGGAGCTGATGGCGGAGGGGAGGCGCCGGGTGCACGAGCGCTTCGGGATCTCCCTGGAGCCGGAGGTACAGGTGCTGGGCGCGGTCGACTGGCCGGACGGGTGGGAGCTGTGAAGGCCCGGCTCGCCGCAGGGGCCCTCGTGCTCCTCATCGGGGTGGCGGTGTACTGGTTCGCCTTCCGCCAGGAAACCGCCGAGCCGACGGTGCTGGTCCCCCGCCTGGCGGCGCAGATCGGCGAAGGCGAAAACGCCGCCGGCGTCAGCGCCGACGGGGCGGTCGTCCGCTGGCTGCCGCTGCCCGAAGAACCGCCGCTGCCGCGGTTGCCCCTGGAAGGGCCGCCGAAGGGCGGCCGGGTGAAGGGGCCGGCGCTCGAACAGGTGCGGGTGCTGGCCGCGGTCCCCGACGAACTCCGGCCCTACGTCGAAGGCAGCCGTTTCGGCCGCAGCGGGGTGGACGTGAAGCTCACCACGGGGATCGAATTGCGCTTCGGCGACGCCACCCAGGCGAGCCGGAAGTGGCGCGTCGCGGCGGGGATCCTGGCCGATCCCTCGATCACCGCGCTCGATTATGTAGACCTGGCCGCACCCAGCCACCCCTCGTACGGGGGCTCCGAACACGAACTTCCACCGGCCCCGTGAGGTGCGAGGTTGAGGCTGCAAACCGCTCTGGCAAGCGGCTCTGAAAAGCCTCAAGTAGAGGGTGAGAGTGGACAAACCCTCAACCCAGGGTTGAGAATCGCCGCCTGCAGGATGCCTGGCACCCGTTTGACAGACCCGCCTCAATGCCCTACGTTGAGCGCAATTTCCGTGCTTGCGACAGCGACTCGAACCCTTGAGCATCGCTGAAGGCTCGGACGGAACCAAGGCTCAACTCAACTGAAAGCTTGCATCGCCAGGGAAACCGGGCGATCTGGAGAAAATCGGGAGATGGAATCCACTTACCTCGCGGTCATCAAGGTCGTCGGCGCAGGCGGCGGCGGCACCAACGCGGTCAGTCGCATGATCGACGCCGGCATTCGCGGCGTCGAGTTCGTCGCCGTCAACACCGACGCGCAGGCGCTGCAGGCCTGTGACGCCGACATCAAGCTCTCGATCGGCCAGGAGCTGACCCGCGGCCTCGGCGCCGGCGGCAATCCCGAGGTCGGCGCCGGCGCTGCGGCGGAGAGCCGCGACGAGATCAAGGAGGCGCTGAAGGGCGCCGACATGGTCTTCGTCACCGCCGGCGAGGGCGGCGGCACGGGCACCGGCTCGGCGCCGGTGATCGCCGAGATCGCCAAGGAGGAGATCGGCGCCCTCACCGTCGGCGCGGTGACCAAACCGTTCGAGTTCGAGGGCAAACGGCGAATGCAGCAGGCGCTCGAGGGAATCGAGAAGCTGCGCAACAAAGTCGACACCCTGATCATCGTCCCGAACGAGAAGCTGCTACAGGCGGTCGAGCGGCGGACCAGCGTGCTCGAGGCCTTCCGTCAGGCCGACGACATCCTCCGCCAGGGCGTCCAGGGCATCACCGACCTGATCACGATCCCCGGCCTGATCAACCTCGACTTCGCCGACGTGCGGACGATCATGCGCGACGCCGGCTCGGCCCTGATGGGCGTCGGCTCGGCCTCCGGCGAGGCCCGCGCGCTCGACGCCGCCAAGGCGGCGATCACCTCGCCGCTGATCGAGGAGTCGATCAAAGGCGCGACCGGGATGTTGCTGAACATCACCGGCCCCGAAGACCTCGGCCTCTTCGAGGTCAACGAGGCGGCCCAGCTGGTCCAGGCCGAGGCCGACGACAACGCCAACATCATCTTCGGCTCGGTCGTCGACCAGTCGATGAAAGACGAGGTCCGGGTCACCGTGATCGCGACCGGCTTCGAGGGCTTCGAGCTGCTGGCGCGCTCGCCGCAGAGGGTGCGGCGCCGCTACGAGAGCCGCCCACGGGTCTCGGCCGAGGACACGGAGATCCGCAAACTCCGCGTGTCCGAGGACGACATCGACGTCCCCGGCTTCCTCAAAGAGTAGGCGCGAGCAGTCCAATAGATTGGGCGGCGTGAGCGATGCCGCCCCCCGCCGCACCCCCCTCTTCGAGCAGCATCAAGAGCTGGGGGCGAGGATCGTTCCTTTTGCCGGCTGGGAGATGCCGGTGCAGTACGAGGGGATTCGGGAGGAGCACGCCGCGGTGCGGCTGCATGCCGGGATGTTCGACGTCTCGCACATGGGTGAGGTCGAGGTCGAGGGGCCGGGAGCGCTGGCCTTCCTGCAGCGGGTGCTCTCAAACGACGTCGCCCAGATTGCGGTCGGCGGCGCCCAGTACTCCTGCCTCTGCCGGGAGGACGGCGGCGTGCTCGACGACCTCTTCGCCTACCGGCTCGGCGGCGACCGCTACCTGATCGTCACCAACGCCGCCAACCACGAGGGCGACCTCGCCTGGCTCGGCCGTCAGAGCCGCGGCTTCGACGCGATCGTCCGCGACGTCGCCGACCGCTACGCGATGCTGGCGGTGCAGGGGCCGCACGCGCGGGCGGTGCTGGAGCGGACGCTCTCGATCCCGCTGCCGCCGCGCTTCCACGTCTCCCACGTCCAGGTCGGCCGCCGGCCGGCGCTGGCCTGCGGCACCGGCTACACCGGCGAGGACGGGGTCGAGCTGCTGCTCGATCCCGAGGTGGCTCCGCCGGTCTGGGCCGAGCTGCTCGACGCGGGGATCGTCCCCTGCGGCCTCGGCGCCCGAGACACCCTGCGGCTGGAGGTCTGCTACCCGCTGCACGGCAACGAGCTGACGCCCGAGCGCAACCCGATCGAGGCCGGCCTCGGCTGGTGCTGCAAGGAGGAGACGCGGTTCATCGGCGCCGAGGCGATCGCCCGCGCCCGCACCGAGGGAACCGCCGAGAAGCTCGTCGCCTTCCAGATCGAGGGCCAGGGGATCCCGCGCGAAGGCAACCCGGTCCTGCACGGCGGCGAGCAGGTCGGCGCCGTCACCAGCGGCACCTTCGCGCCCTCGCTCGAAATCGGCGCCGGGATGGCCTACGTGAATTCGGAGCTTGCGGAGGTCGGGACCGAGATCGAGATCGACGTGCGCGGCAAGCGCCGCCCCGCCCGGATAGCTTCCAAGCCCCTCTACGCGAAAAGGAGCTGAGCCTTGGCCGACGCCGCCACCTACCCCGACGACCTCCGCTACCACGAGGAACACGACTGGGCCCGGATCGAGGGAGAACAGGCGACCTTCGGGATCACCTGGTACGCCCAGGACTCGCTCGGCGAGGTCGTCTTCTTCGAGCCGCCCGAGGTCGGCACGGAGATCCAGAAAGACGTCTCCTACGCCGAGGTCGAGTCGGTGAAGGCGGTCTCCGACGTGATCGCGCCGATGTCGGGGGAGATCGTCGAGGTCAACGAGGCGCTGGTCGATGCGCCGGAGAAGGTCAACGAGGACCCCTACGGCGAGGGCTGGCTGGTCAAGGTGCGGCTGACCGCGCCGGAGGAGGCCGAGGCTCTCCTCGGCGCCGAGGAATACCGCAAGTTGCTGGACTCCTAGGCGCCGGGCCCGTTATCCGGCTTTCGTAGCCTTAGACGCGGTGACCCGCTACACCTCCGCCACCCCTGAGGACCGCCGGGAGATGCTCGACGCGATCGGCGTCGACTCCCCGGCCGAGCTCTTCGAGCAGATCCCCGAGCCGCTGCGCCTCGGCCGGCCGCTGGCGCTCCCGGACGGCATGCCGGAGGCCGAGGTCTACGAGCGGCTGGCGGCGCTGGCGGCGCGCAACGCCGACGCCGAGGAGCAGGTCTGCTTCGTCGGGGCGGGGATGTACGATCACTACGTGCCGGCGATCGTCGACGCGATCACCTCGCGCAGCGAGTTCCTCACGCCCTACACGCCCTACCAGCCGGAGATCTCGCAGGGCGGGCTGCAGGTGATGTTCGAGTTCCAGACGGCGATGTCCGAGCTGACCGGGCTGCCGGTGTCGAACGCGGGGCTCTACGAGGGGCCCTCCTCGGTCGCCTCCGCCGGCTACCTGGCGATCGGCGCGACCAAGCGGCGCCGCTTCGTCGTCTCCCGCGGCCTGCACCCGCACAGCCGCGAGACGCTCGGGACCTACGCGGTCGGCTTCGGGGCAGAGGTGGTCGAGGTCGGGCTCGAGGGCGGGCTGACCGACGCGACGGCGCTGGCCGAGGCGGTCGACGGCGAGACCGCCGCGGTCTTCCTCCAGAGCCCGAACTTCCTCGGCGCGGTCGAGGACGTCGAGGCGCTCGGCGCCGCGGCGAAGGAGCACGGGGCGCTGCTCATCGTCGCCTGCGATCCGATGACGCTGGGGATCCTGAAGCCGCCCGGCGAGTGCGGCGCCGACATCGCCCTCGGCGAGGGCCAGCCGCTGGGCAACCGCCTGGACTTCGGAGGTCCGTCGTTCGGCTTCTTCTGCGCGACCGAGGAGCAGATCCGCCGCATGCCGGGCCGGATCGCCGGCGAAACCACCGACGTCGACGGCCGCCGCGGCTTCGTCCTGGCTCTGCAGACGCGCGAGCAGCACATCCGCCGCGAGAAAGCGACCAACAACATCTGCACCGCGCAGGCGATGAACGCGCTGGGGGCGATGGTCCACCTCGCCTGGCTCGGCCGCCAGGGGTTCCGCGAGCTCGGCGAGCTGCTGGTGCAGCGGACCGCCTACGCGCGCGAGCGGCTGGCGGCGGTGGACGGGGTCGAGCTGCTGCACGAGGCGCCGGTCGCGCGCGAGTTCGCGCTGCGGTTGGAGGCGCCCGTCGCCGAGGTCCTCGACCGCGTCGCCGAGCGCGGCATCGCCGCCGGCTACCCGCTCGGCCGCGAGTACCCCGAGTTCGGGGACGGCCTCCTCGTCGCGATCACCGAGCGCCGCACCAAGGCCCAGGTCGACGCGCTTGCCGAGGCGCTGGAGGCGGGGATCTCCGCATCCCGTGGTTCTCTACGGACCCCCAGCGACCGAAAGGAACCACGAGTCGGGGGGGCGGCCCGATGGCGCTGACGGAAACGCCGATGCAGGCGGAAAGGGCGCGGACGATCTTCGAGAAGTCGAAGCCGGGACGGCGCGCGGCGGCGCTGCCCGCCGCCGAAGTGCCGGAGAAGCCGCTCGCCGAGCTGATCCCGGAGAACCTGCTGCGGGCCGAGCCGCCGCGGCTGCCGGAGATCGCCGAGCCGGAGATCGTCCGCCACTACAACCGCCTCTCGCGCCGCAACTTCGACCTCGACACCGGCTTCTATCCGCTCGGCTCCTGCACGATGAAGCACAATCCGCGCCTCAACGAGCGGGTTGCGGCGTTACCCGGCCACGCCCGCCTGCACCCTGCGCAGGACCCGAAGCGAGCCCAGGGCGCCCTCGAGCTGATGTGGCTGCTGCAGGAGAGCCTGAGCGAGATCTGCGGGCTGCCCCACGTCAGCCTCCAGCCTTCGGCCGGCTCGCACGGCGAGCTCGCCGGCCTGCTGCTGACCCGCGCCTACCACGCCGACCGCAATGAGGTGCGGACCAAGGTGCTGGCACCCGACACCTCCCACGGCACCAACCCGGCCTCGGTGACGATGGCCGGCTACGAGGTGGTCAAAGTCGCCACCGATGAGCAGGGCGGGGTCGAGATGGACGACCTGCGCGCGAAGCTCGCCGAGAACGACGGCGACGTCGCCTGCCTGATGCTGACCAACCCCAACACGCTCGGCGTCTTCGACGAGAACATCGCCGAGATCGCGGCGCTGATCCACGAGGCGGGGGGGACGCTCTACTACGACGGCGCCAACCTCAACGCGGTGATGGGGCACTCGCGGCCCGGCGACATGGGCTTCGACATCGTCCACGTCAACCTCCACAAGTCCTTCAGCCAGCCGCACGGCGGCGGCGGCCCGGGAGCCGGCCCGATTGCCGTCTCCGACCGGATCGAGCCCTTCCTGCCGCGGCCGCAGGTCGTCCGCCGCGAGGGCTCCAACGGTCATGGCCCGAGCTTCGATCTCGACTTCGAGCGGCCGAAGTCGATCGGCCGCCTGCGCGGCTTCCAGGGCAACTTCGGCGTCTTCGTGCGCTCCGGTGCCTACATCCTCAGCCTCGGCGCCGACGGCCTCGCCGAGGCCTCGGAGACCGCGGTCCTCAATGCCAACTACCTGAAGGCGCGCCTGGCGCAGGGCCGCGCCGGCGAGCGGCTGCCGATCGCCTTCGACCGCCACTGCATGCACGAGTTCGTCCTCTCCGGCAAGCCGATGAAACGCGACCTCGGCCTCGCCACCCTCGACCTCGCCAAGCGCCTGCTCGACTTCGGCTTCCACCCGCCGACCGTCTACTTCCCGCTCCTCGTCGACGAGGCGCTGATGGTCGAGCCGACCGAGACCGAGACCAAGGAGTCCCTCGACGCCTTCGCCGAAGCCATAGAGAAGATCCTCGCCGAGGCCGAGCAGAACCCCGAGCTGGCCAGGAACGCCCCCTACACGACCCCCGTCCGCCGCCTCGACGAGGTCAAGGCGACGCGGCAGCCGGTCCTGCGGCAGCAACTCGACTAGAGCTCAGGTAGGTCCTGCTCCAACTCCAGTACGGGGGCGAAGAGGTCGCCGTGATCGTCGATGCGCTCGAGCACGTCGGCGGTCTCGAAGACGAGGTGGCTGCCGTCGCCTGAGTCGGCGGCTTTTTCGACCTCCTCCCAGGTGACCGGGGTCGAGCAGGTGGGGCGCTCACGGGCGCGCAGGCTGTAGACGCAGATCGTCGTTTTGCGTTCGTTGTTCTGGTACCAGTCGATCAGGACCTTGCCGCTGCGGTCGGTCTTTTTGCCCATTTTCGCCAGGATGTCTTCCGGGTCTTGCTTGGCGACGATCTGGGCGATCGCCTGGCCGAAGGGCCGCGTCTGCTCGTAGGTGACCTTGGTGTTGAGCGGCACGTAGAGCTGCATGCCCTTCGACCCCGAGGTCTTGGCGAAGCACTCGAGGTCGAGCTGGCCCAGCAGCTCGCGCAGGCGCAGCGCCACCCGGCAGCAGTCGACGACGTCGGCGGGCGGGCCGGGGTCGAGGTCGAAGGCGAGCACGGTCGGCCGTTTCGGCGCCCGGGCCCTAGAGAGTGAGGGGTGGAACTCGATCGTTGCCAGCTGCGCCATCCAGATCAGCGTCGGCAGGCTGTCGCAGACGCAGAACTCGATCGTGCCGGCGCGCGGCCCCGCCAAGACCTTCGCCGTCTTCACCCATTTCGGCCGGTGCTTCGGGCAGCGCTTCTCGAAGAAGGCCGCGTCGAGGTCGTCGACCCCTTCCGGGAAGCGCCGCAGCGTCACCGCCCGGCCGCTGAGGTGGGGGATCATCGTCGCCCCGACCCGGGCGTAGTAGTCGACCATCTCCCCCTTGGTGAACCCGGCCTCGGGGTAGAGCACCTTGTCGAGGTTGGTGAGCCGCAGCTCCTTGCCTTCGACGTCGACCTGCCGGGTCTCGCCCACGGCTTACGGCCCTATTTCGAGGCTTTGGCTTTGGCGGAGCTTTTCGGCTTCGAGGCCGATTTGCCCTTTTTGGCGCCGCTCTTGCGTTCCGCCGATTTCTTGCCGCCGTCCGCTTTGGCGGCGGCGATGCTTTCCTCGAGCGCCGCCATCAGGTCCGGAGCCTTGGTCTCCTTCGGCGCCTCGGCTTCGGGGGCGACGATTTCCTTGCCTTCGGCCTTGCGTTCGATCAGCGACAGCAACTGCTCGCGGTACTCGTCGCGGTAGCGGTCCGCCTCGAAGTCGGTGCTGAGCGAGTCGATCAGCTGCTCGGCCATCTCCCGCTCGCGTTTGGCCACTTTCGGTTTCTTGTCCGGCAGGGCGTCGTCGAGCTCCTCCGGGGGCACGACCTCGTCGTGGAAGCGCATCGTCGTCAGCGTGAGGACGCCGTCGGAGGCGCGGATCGCGGCCAGGTGCTCCTTGTTGCGGAAGACGAAGCGGGCGATCGCGGCCTTGCCCGAGCTCTCCATCGCCGCGGCGAGGAGCGAGTAGGCCTTCTCGGCGCCTTCGGCGGGGCCGAGGTAGTAGGGGCTGTCGAAGTACATCGGGTCGATTTCCTCGATGTCGACGAAGTCCTGGACGTCGATCGCGCGCGTCTTCTCCGGCGCCAGCGCCGCCATCTCGTCTTTGCTCAGCGGCACGTACTGCCCGGGCGAGAGCTCATACGCCTTGACGATGTTCTCGTAGGGGACCTCCTCGTCGGTCCCTTCGGCGAAGCGCCGGTGTTTGATCCGGGCGCTGTCGGACTCGCGGATCTCCCGCAGGGCGATGCTGCGGCGCGCGACCGCGCTGTACATGCGCACGGGCACGTTCAGTAGCCCGAAGCTGACGGTTCCGCTCCAAATCGCTCTAGCCATTCGCCGATCTCCTTACCCGGATTGTTCCAGCCGAACGCGCCCCCAGCAGTTAAACCGCGCCCCACGGCAACTATCTTGCGTCCGGTGCTCTTCGAGCTGCGAGACGTGGGCCTCGATCGCGGCGGCAAGACCGTCCTCGACGGCCTCGATGCCGGGATCCCGGCCGGGGCGACGGCGATCGTCGGGCCCTCCGGCGCCGGCAAGTCGACGCTGCTGCGGCTGCTGAACCGGCTCGCGGATCCCGACCGCGGCGAGATCTCCTACCGCGGCCGCCCGCTAACGGCCTACGAGCCGCTGGCGCTGCGCCGCGAGGTCGCGCTGGTGCCGCAGCTGCCGGCGCTGCTCGAGGGGACGGTCGAGTCGAACCTGCGTTACGCGGCCGAGCTGGCGGGCGAGCCGCTGGAGCCGGAGCGCACGCTGGCGCTCGCCGGCCTCGACCCCTTTTTCGCCGAGCGCGACGTCGCCAAGCTCTCGGTCGGCGAGCAGCAGCGGGCGATGCTGGCGCGGGCGCTCGCCCAGCGCCCGTCGGTCCTCCTGCTCGACGAGCCGACCTCGGCCCTCGACCACGCCGCCCGCGACAAGATCGAGGCGGCGCTGGCGGAGCTGCGCCGCGAGCTGGAGATCTCGGTCGTCCTCGTCAGCCACGACCCCGAGCAGGCGCGCCGCCTCGGCGACTGGGTGCTGCGGCTGGAGGGCGGCCGCCTCGCCGGCTGCGGCCCCCTGGCGGAGGTGCTGGCGTGATCCCGGCCGCGGCGGCGGGCACGTCGATCCACGTCGCCGTCTGGCAGGTCCTCGCCTCGCTGGCGCTGGTGGTGCTGGCGGCGGCGATCTCCTTCTGGCGCGGCGCCGACCTCGAGCGCGACATCGGCGTCGCCACCGTCCGCTCCTTCGTCCAGCTGACCCTGGTCGGCTACGCGATCAAGCTGATCTTCGAAGCCGACACGATCTGGCTGGTGCTGGCGCTGCTGGCGGCGATGGTCCTGTTCGGCGCGCTCACCGCCCGCGGCCGCGCCAAGAGGGTCCCCGGCTCCTTCGGGCCGCTGCTGATCGCCTTGGCGCTGGCCGGCGCCAGCACCCTCGGCCTCGTCGTCGCCCTCGGCATCTTCGAACCGACGCCGCGCTACCTGGTCCCGGTCGGCGGCATGGTGATCGGCAACGCGATGACGGCTAGTGCCGTGGCCCTCAACCGCCTCGGCGACGAGATGGCGGAGGGCCGGGCGCGGATCGAGGCGACGCTGGCGCTCGGCGCCACGGCCCGCGAGGCCGCCACCCCGACCGTCCGCCGCGCCCTGCGCTCGGGGATGATCACCCTCGTCGACTCGACCAAGACCACCGGCCTGATCTTCTTCCCGGGCACGATGGTCGGGATGCTGCTCGCCGGCGCCAGCCCCACGAATGCCGTCCGCCTGCAGCTGATCCTCCTCTACACGCTGCTCGGCAGCGTCTCGATCTCCGCCCTCGTCGCCACCGCGCTCGCGTATCGCAACTTCTTCACCTCGGCGGCGCAACTGCGGGAACTGGAGGAGGCGACGGGCTCGCCCGCCTAGACTCGGCGTGTGTCCCGCCGTCAACTGCTGACGCTGGTCGCCACGATCCTCGGCTCGACGGTCGTCTTCCTCGACAGCACCGTGGTCAACGTGGCGCTGCCGGCGATCGGCGAAGGGCTGAACGCCAACCTCGCCGGGCAGCAGTGGGTGGTCGAGGCCTACATGCTCACCCTGGTCTCGCTGCTCTTGGTCGGCGGCTCGCTCGGCGACCAGTTCGGCCGGCGGCGGACGTTCGTCATCGGCCTGGTCGGCTTCGCCGCCACCTCGGCGCTCTGCGCGATCTCCCCCACCGTCGAGCTCCTGATCGCGGCGCGGGCGCTGCAGGGCATCGCCGGCGCCCTGCTGGTGCCGGGCTCGCTGGCGATCGTCGCCGCCACCTTCGAGGGTGCGACGCGCGGCAGGGCGGTCGGCACCTGGACCGCCTGGACCGGGATCGCGACCGTGATCGGCCCGGCCGGCGGCGGCGCCCTGATCGGGCTCACCTCCTGGCGGGCGATCTTCTGGGTCAACCTGCCGCTGATCGCGGCGACGGTGGCGCTGACCCTGCACGCGGTCGAGGAGAGCCGCGATCCCGACGCCTTCCGCGGCATCGACTGGGGCGGGATCGCGCTCTCGGCGGCGGGGCTGGGCGGGCCGGTCTACGCCCTGATCGAACAGCCGACGCGGGGCTGGAGCGACCCGATGGTCTGGATCCCCCTTCTCGCCGGGGTCGCCTGCTTCGCCCTCTTCCTCCTGCACGAGGCGCGCGCCCGCCACCCGATGATGGACCTCGGCCTCTTCCGCATCCGCAACTTCGCCGTCGCCAACCTGACCACGCTTGCCGCCTACGCGGGCCTGATCGGCGGCCTCTTCTTCGTCGGCCTCTTCCTCCAGCAGGTGGCCGGCTACTCGCCGCTGGAGGCGGGTCTGGCGACGACGCCGATCTCGGTCATCCTCTTCGTCCTCTCGCCGCGCTGGGGCAAGCTCGCCTCCGGCACCGGGCCGCGGCTGCCGATGACCCTCGGCCCGATCGTCGGCGGCCTCGGGCTGATGCTGATGCTGCGGATCGGCGCCGGCGCCGACTACGTCGCCGACGTGCTGCCGGCGATCCTCGTCTTCGGCCTCGGCCTCTCGGCGACGGTGGCGCCGCTGACCGCGACCGTGCTCGACTCGGTCGAGGAGCGCCACGTCGGCATCGCCTCGGGGATCAACAACGGCGTCTCCCGCGTCGCCGGCCTGCTCGCGATCGCCATCCTCGGCGCCGTCATCTCCGCCCACTTCGGCTCGGTGCTCGATGCCAACCTCGGCCAGCGGCCGCTCGGCCCGAAGGCCGAGAGCATCGTCTCCGAAGCGAAGGCGCAGCCGCTGGCGGTGCCGGAAACCGACCACCTGCCGCCGGCCGAAGCGCAGCGGGTGACGACCGCCTCCACCGATGCCTCGACTTCCGGCTTCCACCTCGGCGTCGTCATCGCCGGCCTGCTGATGATCGCCGGCGGCATCGCCTCCGGCGTCGGCATCGAGAACCCGCGAAGGAAGGTGGAAGCAATCCCTACCAGCGGCGCAGCAACCGCAGGCGAGTGCGGCCACAGCAGCGACTGCGATCAGCAACAAAAAGCCAGGGCGGCCGCGGAAACCGCCTGAGCCGAGCGACTTGCGAAACGGCTTAGTTGGGCCGGGATGGGCGTCCCTTGAGCGGGCGGATACTCAAAACGGCGGCCTGATCAGGCCGCCGTTTGTCCGAGCAAGGGACGCCCATCCCGGCCCCCAATTAGGCTCCCCCCGTCAATGCCTAAACCGATCATCTTCAGCGGCATCCAGCCGACCGGCCGCAAGCACCTCGGCAACTACATCGGCGCGATCCGCCAGTACGTCGAGGGCCAGGAGCGGGGGGAGCCGGCGATCTTCTGCATCGTCGACCTGCACGCGATCTCGGTTCCCTACGACTCGGCCGAGCTGCGCGAGCGCGTCTACGACACCGCCGCGATCCTGCTCGCCGCCGGTCTCGACCCGGAGCGCTGCGTCCTCTTCCGCCAGTCCGACGTGCACGAGCACACCGAGCTGACCTGGCTGCTCTCGGCGGTCACCGCCCACGGCGACCTCAATCGCATGCACCAGTTCAAGGAAAAGGTCGGCAAGGACCGGGAACTGGCCTCGGCGGCGCTCTTCTACTACCCGGTGCTGATGGCCGCCGACGTGCTCGCCTACCGGGCGACCGAGGTCCCGGTCGGCGACGACCAGCGCCAGCACGTCGAGCTGATGCGGGAGATCGCCCGCCGCTTCAACGCCCGCTTCGGGGAGACGCTGGTGGTGCCCGAGCTGGTGATCCCCGCGGTCGGCGCCCGGATCATGGACCTGCAGGAGCCGGAGCGGAAGATGTCGACGACCGGCGGCACCGAGGGGGGGACGGTCCTCGTGCTCGACGAGCCCGAGGCGATCCGCAAGAAGTTCGGCTCGGCGGTGACCGACTCCGGCCGCGAGATCGTCCGCGCGCCCGACAAGGCCGGGATCAGCAACCTGATCGACATCCTCGCCGTCGCCCGCGGCGTCGACCAGGCGGCGATCGAAGGCGAGTTCGAGGGCTCCGGCTACGGCGACTTCAAGAAGGCCGTCGCCGAGGCGGTGGTCGAGTACCTCTCGCCGGTGCGCGAGCGCTACGCCGAGCTCCGGCCCGACGAAGCCGGGCTGGACCGCATCCTCGGCATCGGCGCCGAGAAGGCGCGCGCGATCGCCGCCCCGATCGTCGCCGAGGTGCGCGAGCGGATGGGCTTCGGCCCGGCCTAGCTAGCTAGCTAGGGCCCGAGCGGGCGCACTTCTTCCCGCATACCGGGAACAACTGCGCCGGCTGGTGCGCCGCCGTCTCTTCGCCCCTCTACGCTTCGCGGAATGGCGGTCGCCGACCTCGACCTCGATCTCGACCTCGACGTCTTCGCGGGGCCCTTCGACCTGCTGATGGCGGTCGTCCTGCGCGAGGAGGTCAGCCTGCTCGACCTGCAGCTCGGGGAGGTCGTCGTCGCCTACGTCGAGCACCTGGAGCGCGAGGGCGAGCTGGAGCTGGAGGTGGCGACCGAGTTCCTCGTCCTGATCGCGGCGCTGCTGGAGCTGAAGTCGCGGCTGATGCTCCCCGGCCCGGAGGACGAGCTGGAGGACCTCAAACCGGAGGAGGCGGTCGAGGAGCTGCTGGCGCGGATGCTCGAGTACCGCCGCTACCGCGACGCCTCGGCGGAGCTGGTCAAGCGCTTCGAGGCCGAGCGCGGCTACCTGTACCGCTCGGCGCCGCTGCCGCCGGAGCTGCGCCGGGTCGCGGTCGAGGCGGCGACGGCGGTCTACGACCCCGAGCAGCTCGGCGCCGCGCTCGGCGACCTGCTGACCGAGCCGCCCGATGTCGACATCAGCCACATCCGCCCGACCGTCTCGCTGGAGCGGCGGCTGCGGGCGCTGCGCGACGCGCTCGGCCGCCGCGCCGACTTCGACTTCGACGACGAGTTCGGCGGCGAGGACCGGCTGACCCAGGCGGTCACCGTCTTCGCTCTGCTGGAGCTCTATCGCAAGGGCGAGGTGACCTGGGAGCAGGACAAGTGCTTCGGCCCGATCCGGGTGAAGAAGGTGGCGAAAGCGACGCCGGACGGGATCAGCAAGGGCGTATGAGCGACCTCTCCCGCACCGTCGAGGCGCTGCTCTTCCTCTCGCCGCAGCCGGTCTCCAGCGCCGATCTGGCGGAGGCGACGGAGGCGACCGAGGGCCAGGTCGAAGAGGCGATCGGGCTGCTGCGCGAGGACCTCGCCGAGGGCAGGCGCGGAGTCGTCCTGCGCGAGGTCGGCGGCGGCTACACCCTTGCCAGCGACCCGGCCAGCGAGGCCGCCGCGCGGCGCCTGCTGGCGAAGCCGCGGACCCCGCCGCTGACCCAGGCGCAGGCCGAGACGCTGGCGATCGTCGCCTACCTGCAGCCGGTCTCGCGACCGGAGATCGCCCGCATCCGCGGCGTCAGCTCCGAGTCGGCGGTGACCAGCCTCGCCGAGCGGGGGCTGATCGAGGAAGCGGGCCGCTCGCGCTTCGGCGCCGCGATCTTCAGGACCTCGGAGCTGTTCGAGCGGCTCTTCGGGCTGACCGGCCTGGACCAGCTGCCCGACCCCTCGCAGTTCGATCCGACGCCGGAGGACGAGCGGGATCTGCGCGAGCGGCTGCTCAAGGCGGGGGAACAGCGCGCGGAACCGTGAGGTTGGCGAAATTCCTCGCCCACGGAGGCGTCGCTTCGCGGCGGAAAGCTGAGGAGATAGTCGCTGCCGGATGGGTCAGCGTTGGTGGGGAGGTAGTGACGGATCCCGCCTTTGATGTGGATGCAGGAGACGAGGTGCGGGTCGGCGGGGAGTTGGTGGGGGTCGAGGCGCGAGAGGTTTGGGTGGTCAACAAGCCGGCGGGGGTGGTCTCGACCGCGCGGGAGCCGGGCGCGCGCCCGGCAGTGGTCGAGCTGGTCGAGACGGAGGCGCGGCTGTACCCGGTCGGGAGACTCGATGCCGACACCACCGGCCTGCTGCTGCTGACCAACGACGGCGAGCTGGCCAACCTGCTGACCCATCCCCGCTACGAAGTGCCGAAGACCTACCGGGCGGAGCTGCGCAAGCCGCTCACCGATCGGGACCTCGAGCGGTTGCGCGACGGCGTCGAGCTCGACGACGGCCCGACCGCTCCGGCCGACGTCAAGCGCCTCGGCGACCGCGGGATCGAGATCACGATCCGCGAAGGCCGCAACCGCCAGGTCCGTCGCATGGCGGAGGCGGTGGGGAATCGGGTCGTGGCGCTCCAGCGCATCCGGTTCGGGCCACTGGAGCTAGAGAACCTGCAAGAGGGAGCTGCTCGTCGCCTTTCTGAGGCGCAGGTCGATCAGCTTCGCAGCGTCTCCAGCTAGCGGCAGCGGGCTCAGCCAATCTTCGAGGCGATCGCGTCGGCGACGGCCGCCGCTTCGGTTTCCGCTTGCCGGTGAGTCACTCGTAGCGTGGAATAGCCCGCTCGCAGCAGTTCACGGTCGCGCCAGCGGTCGCGCTCGAAGGCGACGTGGATGGCGTGGAAGTCGCGGCTGTCGGCCTCGAGGGCGAAGCGCTGCTCGGGCCAGAGGAAATCGACCTCGATGCGGCCGTTGGCGACCTCGACGGGCGCGTTGAGGAGCGGGGCGGGGAGGCCGCGCCGGGCGAGGAGCGGCAGTACCTTCGCCTCCAGCGGGCTTTTGAGGCGACCCTTCTTGGTCATCGGCGCCGCTCTGCGCCAGTCGTCGACCAACGCGAGCAGGGAGCGAATGCCGCGCCGGCCGGGGTCGATCGATGCCTCGATCGCCGGGATGTCCAGCTTTCGCCGCTGCGCCGCCCGCTCGAAGGCGCTGCTCAGGGTCCAGTCGCTGACGGTGCCTGCCAGGTCGACCAGCGTCCGCGCCGGGCTGGTGCAGGGGATGCCGTCAACGGTGACGGTCTCCTCGGGCCGCGGCGCCCGCACGCGGTGGTAGCGGATGCCGTCGATCTTGCGGCCATGTGCCCGGGGCGCGATTACGTCGATCACCACCGGTCCCTCGTCGAGCAGCCGCAGCAGTGCTGCCGCACTGCGGTGAGAGATGACGGTCCCAGCGCCGCAGGCGAGCGTCGCAGCCCGCAACCGCCCCAGCTCACTCACGTTCGAGTGGCCCGGCGAGTAGACGCCCCGAAAGACGCGGTGTAGGCGCCCGACGAGGACGGCATGGTCGATTGCGCCATCGCCTATCCCGGCAGCGCGCAACTGCTCCCGCGCCACCACCCCGTGCTGTCGCTCAGCGAGCCGGGCGACGACAAAATCAGTGCGCTTTTTCCCTGTCATACAGGGATAAGGCGCACCGCTGTGAGATTCGCCCCCTCCCTGTCTGGAAAGATGCCGACAGTGAGCCGTAACGGCGACATGCAGCGCGGGCGCTACGAGCCGTCGGTGGAGCGCCTCTTCGCCGTGCGGGGCGCCGTGCAGGCGGAGGCGAATACGGCAGAGGCGATCCTGGCGGCGACCGAGGAGCTGATGCGGGAGCTGATCGAGCGCAACGGCCTGGAGCCGGAGGCGATGGTCAGTTGCCTGTTCACGACCACCGACGACCTCGACGCCGAGTTCCCGGCGGTGGCCGCCCGCGATTTGGGGCTGACAGCGGTGCCGCTGATGTGCTGCCGCGAGATCCCCGTCCCCGGCTCGATGCCGCGGGTGATCCGGGTGATGCTGCACTTCTACGCGCCGCAGGGCCACGAGCCCGAGCACGTCTACGTCGGCGAGGCGCAGAAGCTGCGCACCGACCTGCACGCGGCCCAGTAGCGGCGGCGTCCGTCACAATCGCGCCATGACGATCACCTTCGCGGAGAAGCTCGCGCGCATGCCCGGCTACCAGGCCGGGGTGCCGACCGGCCAGGCGCCGGAGGCGATCGCCTCCGGCAACATCGCCCAGCTCGCCTCCAACGAGTCTCCGTTTCCCCCGCACCCGCAGGTGGTCGAGGCGATCGCCAAGGCGGCGGGGGCGATGCACCGCTATCCCGACCCCGACGCGACCCTGCTGCGCCGCCGCCTCGCCGAGCGCTACGAGACCGAGCCCGGCCGGATCGCCGTCGGCAACGGCTCCTGCGAGCTGCTGCTGGCCGCCGCCGAGGCGCTCTGCGAGCCCGGCGCCGAGGTCGTCTACGCCTGGCCGGCCTTCTCGATGTACCCGTACCTGCCGGCGCTGACCGGGGCCCGCGAGGTCCGCGTGCCGCTGGCCGAGGGCGAGGTCCACGACCTCGACGCGATGGCGGCCGAGGTGACCGCGGCGACGCAGCTGGTGATCGTCTGCAACCCCAACAACCCGACCGCGACCCACATCCCCGCGGCCGAGATCGGCGCCTTCTGCGAACGCATTCCCCCGCACGTCACGGTCATCCTCGACGAGGCCTACGTCGAGTTCCAGACCAACGACGATCCCGACGCCTCGCTCGACCTGCTGGGGGACTTCCCCAACCTGGTCGTCCTGCGCACCTTCAGCAAGTGTTACGGCCTCGCCGGCCTGCGGGTCGGCTACGGGATCGGCTCCGCCAATTTCCGCGCCGCCGTCGATGCCGTCCGCCAGCCCTTCAGCGTCAACGCCCTCGCCCAGGCGGCCGGAGCGGAGGCGATCCGCCACCAGGACGACGTCCTGCGCCGGGTCGAGAGCACGATCGCCGCCCGCCTCGCCGTCGAGGAGGGCCTGCAGTCGCTGGGCCTGCGGACGACCGACTCGCAGGCCAACTTCTCCTGGATCGACCTCGGCGACGCCGACGAGGACGAGGTCGTCGCCGGCCTCGCCGCGGAGGAGATCGCCGTCCGCCCCGGCAAGGCCCTCGGCGGCCCCGGCCGCATCCGGGTCAGCTACGGCACCGCCGAGGAGAACGAGCGCTTCCTGCGGGTACTGTCGAAACTACTTGACTAATCACGGCACCGTGATAGAACCTCACACCAGTGAGGTTGGACAAAGGCACATCCGCGGTCGGCTGCAGTGCGCTCGGCGCCGCCGTCGCGCCTGGCTACCTCACCACCTATTGGCGATTTAGCTAGGCGTCTGGCCCGGCGGCTGCGCGCCGCCCGAAGACTTCACATCTTCCGGCCGGGCGCCCTCAACCATTTGCGTGTCGCGTGCGCGCCGACCAAGCCGGCAGCGAGCGACCAGAAAGTACGATTTCAGCGGTTTGGAGAAAGGCGAAGGCAAAATGTTCATCGGGATGGAGGGGGCGAAACGAGACGGCGTCCGCGACCAGCGGATCGCCAAAGTGGTCGAGCTGGCGCCGCCGGCACGGCTGATGGAGGAGCTGCCGCTCGGCGAGGAGCGGGCGAAGGCGGTGATCGAGGGCCGCGAGGAAGTCCGCGAAGTGCTCCAGGGCAAGGACCCGCGGCTGATGGTCGTGGTCGGTCCCTGCAGCGTGCACGACCCAAAGGCGGCGCTGGAGTACGCGGCGAAGCTGAGCGCGCTGTCGCGGAAGCTCCGCGACGAGCTGCTGGTGGTGATGCGGGTCTACTTCGAGAAGCCGCGGACGACGACGGGCTGGAAGGGCCTGATCAACGACCCGCACCTGGACGAAAGCGGTGACGTCAACGCGGGCCTGCGGATCGCCCGCAAGCTGCTGCTGGAAGTGCTCGACGCCGGCCTGCCGATCGGCTGCGAGTTCCTCGACCCGATCACGCCGCAATACATCGCCGATTGCGTCGCCTGGGGGGCGATCGGGGCGCGCACCTCGGAGAGCCAGACGCACCGCCAGCTCGCCTCCGGCCTCTCGATGCCGATCGGCTTCAAGAACCGCACCGACGGCAACATCCAGATCGCGGTCGACGCGGTGCGGGCGGCGGCGGCCTCGCACGCCTTCGCCGGCATCGACGACGCCGGCATGCCGGCGATCCTGCACACGACCGGCAACCCCGACTGCCACGTCATCCTCCGCGGCGGCCACGGCGTCCCCAACTACCACCCGCCCGAGGTCGAGGACGCGCTGGTGACGCTCGGCGTCGCCGGGCTGCCGGAGCGGCTCGTGATCGACGCCTCCCACGACAACAGCGGCAAGGACCCCGAGAAGCAGTTCTCCGCCGCGGGCGACCTCGCCGACCAGATCGCCGACGGCAACAAGGCGATCGTCGGGGTGATGCTGGAGTCGTTCCGGGTCAAGGGGCGCCAGGACCTGGTGCCGGGCGAGTCGCTGGTCTACGGGCAGTCGATCACCGATGCCTGCATCAGCTGGGAGGACACGGTGACGGCGCTGGAGCGCTTCGCCGAGGCTGTGGAGGCGCGACGCGGGGCGTAGTGGCGGCGCAGCGCCGCCGTATGCTGGCAGCGCCATGACGCCGCCGCCCAAGATCGCCGTCCTCGGGGTTGGCCTGATCGGAGGCTCGATCGGGCTCGCCGCCCGGCGCCGCCTCGACGCCGAGGTGGTCGGCTTCGGCCGCACCCCGGCGAACCTGGAGCGGGCGGTCGAGCTGGGGGCGCTCGACCGCGCCGCCGGCTCGGTCGCCGAGGCCTGCGAGGGAGCCGCCGTCGTCTTCTGCGCCGGCCCGGTGGCGGCGCTGCCGGCGCAGGCCCGGGAGGCGCTCGCGTCCTGCGGCCCAGAGGCGGTCGTCACCGACGTCGGCTCGACCAAGGGCGAGCTGGTGGCGGCGGTCGGCGAGGACGAGCGCTTCATCGGCGGCCATCCGCTGGCGGGGGCGGAGACGGCCGGGGTCGGGAACGCGCGCGAGGACCTCTTCGAGGGGGCGCGCTGGTACCTGACCCCGACCGAGCGCTCCAGCGGCGTCCTCTACGACCGCCTGCAGCGGACGATCTCTGCACTGGGGGCGCGGCCGCAGGCGATCGACCCCGCCGGCCACGACCGCCTGATGGCGACGGTCAGTCACCTGCCGCACGTGCTCGCCAACGCGCTCGCCGCCGAGGCGGCGGAGTCGCTGACGCAGGACTCCGAGCGGCTGCCGGACGTGGGCCCGAGCTTCCGCGACGCCACCCGCGTCGCCGGCTCCAACCCGGCGATCTGGGCCGACATCTTCGCCAGCAACCGTGAGGCCGTCGCCGCCTCGGTCGAATCGGTCGGGGCGCGGCTGCGCGAGGCTGCGGAGCTGATCCGCGGAGGCGACCGCGAGGCGCTCGCCGCCTGGCACGCCGCCGCCGGCGACGGCCGTCGCCGCCTGCTCGAAGCCGAGTCGGAGGCGGGACCGCTGCGCGAGCTGCGGATCGTCGTCGCCAACAGGCCCGGGACGATCGCCGAGCTGGCGCTGGCGCTGGGCGAGGCCGGGGTCAACATCGAGGACATGGCCCTGCACCCGGCCCCCGACATGACCTCGGGCGCGGTCTCGCTCTGGGTCGCCGGCGACGAGGGGGCGGACAGGGCGGCGGAGCTGGTGCGCAGGCTCGGCCACACGGTCACGCTCCTCGACGGCGGCGATTGAGCGCCGCGCCGCTAGGCTCGCGCCGATGACCCGCTTCGACCCCTCAGGGCCCCTGCGCGGCTCGCTGCGTCCGCCCTCGGACAAGTCGATCTCCCACCGCGCGGCGCTGATCGCGGCGATGGGGGAGGGGGAGACGACGATCGGCGATTACCTCTATGCCGCCGATACGCGCTCGACGCTGGCGGCAGTCAAGGCGCTCGGAGCGGAGGTGAGCGGGGGTACGATCGAGCCGCTCCCTCTGGAGGCGGGTTCTCCCGCGAGCGTATGGCTGCGCATCAGCGGCGTCGGCCTGCGCGGCGCCCGGTCGACGCCAATCGACGTCGGCAACGCGGGAACCCTCTTGCGGCTGCTGCCGGGATGGCTGGCGGGGCAGGTGGGGGAGGAATGGACCCTCGATGGCGACGAGTCGATCCGCCGCCGCCCGGTGGACCGGATCGCGGTGCCGCTGCGTGAGATGGGCGCCGATCTGACCTCTCGCGACGAACGCTTTCCACCCCTCGAGGTCCGCGGCGCCCCGCTGCACGGCATCACCTACGAGCTGCCGATCGCCAGCGCCCAGGTCAAGTCGTGCCTGCTCTTCGCCGGCCTGTTGGCTGAAGGAGAGACGCGGGTGGTCGAGCCCCTGCCCAGCCGGGATCACACCGAGCGAATGCTCGCCGCCGCCGGCGCTTCGATCGAGCGCGACGGCGACGCGGTCGTGATTCATCCGGCCGAGCGCTTGGAGCCGGAGCCGGTCACGGTCCCGGCCGACATTTCCTCTGCCGCCTTCTTCGTTGTCGCTGCCCTGCTGGTCGAGGGCAGCGAGGTGCTGCTCGAGGAGGTCAACGTCAACCCGACCCGCACCGGCCTGCTGACGATCCTCAGTCGAATGGGCGCCGGAATCGAGGTCGAGGACGAACGGGAGGTCGGCGGCGAGCCGATCGCGACCCTCCGCGTCCGCTCGGCGCGGCTCCAAGCCACCGAAGTCGGCGGCGCCGAGATCCCGCTGGCGATCGACGAGCTGCCGCTGGTCGCCCTCGCCGCCTGCTTCGCCGAGGGGACGACGGTGATCCGCGACGCCGGGGAGCTGCGGCGCAAGGAGTCGGACCGGATCGAGACCGTGACCGCGGCGCTGCGGGCGCTCGGGGGAGAGGTCGAGCCGACCGCGGACGGGATGGTCGTCGAGGGAACTGGCGGCCTAAGCGGCGGCGCGATCGACTCCCACGGCGACCACCGGATCGCGATGCTCGGCGCCGTCGCCGGGCTCGCCTCCCGCGAGGGGGTCGAGGTGAGTGGGATGGAAGCCGCCGCGGTCAGCTACCCCGGCTTCGGGGACGACCTCCGCTCGCTGCTCGGCGGCTGAATACGCTGCCGCCATGGTGATCGCGATCGACGGCCCGGCGGGGGCCGGCAAGTCCACCGTGGCCCGCGCGGTCGCGGCCGAGATCGGCTTCACCTACCTCGACTCGGGGGCGATGTACCGCTGCGTCGGCCTGGCGGCGCTGGAGAGCGGCATCCCGCTCGACGACAGCGAGGCGCTCGGCGAGCTGGCCGAGGGATTGAAGATCAGCTTCGACGCTGCCGGCGGCGCCAGCCGCGTCTTCCTCGGCGAGCGCGACGTCAGCAACGAGATCCGCGCACCGGAGGTGAGCGCCGCCGCCTCCCGGGTCTCCGTCCACCGGCGCGTGCGCGAGGCGATGGTCGCCCGCCAGCGCGAGCTGATCGGCGCCGGCCGCTACGTCGCCGAGGGCCGCGACATCGGCACCGTGGTCAGCCCCGAGGCGCCGCTGAAGGTCTTCCTCACCGCCTCCGACGAGGAGCGCGCCCGCCGCCGCGCCGCCGAGACCGGCGAGCCCGTCGCCGAGGTCCTCGCCGCCCAGCGCCGGCGTGACGCCAGCGACACCGAGCGCGAGCACGGGGCGCTGCGCGCCGCCCCCGACGCGGTCGAGCTCGATACCACGGGGCTCTCCCTCGAGGAAGTCGTCGCCCGAGTCGTCGCCCTGGCGGGGGAGCGGGGACTGGCATGAGCCCTCCCACCGTCGCCGTCGTCGGCTTTCCCAACGTCGGCAAGAGCACGCTGGTCAACCGGCTGGTCGGAGGGACCGAGGCGGTGACCTCGCCCGAGCCCGGCGTCACCCGCGACCGCAAGCGCCTCGCCACCGAGTGGAACGGGGTGGCGTTCGAGCTCGTCGACACCGGCGGCATCGACCTCGGCGACGAGGCGGAGCTGGCGCGCGACGTGCAGGCCCAGGCGCGGCTGGCGATCGCCGAAGCCGACGCGATCCTGATGGTCGTCGACGGTCGCGCCGGCCTGCGCGCCGGCGACGCCGAGCTGGCCAAGACGCTGCGCGGCGGTGAGGTCCCGGTCATCGTCGTCGTCAACAAAGCCGACCGGCCGAACGACTACGGGATCGCCGCCGAGTTCCACGCGCTCGGCCTCGGCGAACCGCTGGCGGTCTCGGCCACCCACGGGCTCGGCACCGGCGACCTGCTCGACGCGGTCGTCGCCGCCCTCGGCGAGCGCGAGCCGCAGCCGACCGACGACGACGCGGTCCGGGTGGCGGTGGTCGGCCGCCCCAACGTCGGCAAGTCTTCGCTCGTCAACGCCTTCCTCGGCTCCGAGCGGGTGATCGTCTCCGATCTCGCCGGCACCACCCGCGACGCGATCGACACCAGGCTCGAGGTCGACGGCCGCCAGGTGATCCTCGTCGACACCGCCGGCTTGCGCCGCCGCTCGAAGGTGGCGGGAACCGTCGACTATTACGCGCAGCTGCGCTCCGAACGGGCGGTCGAGCGGGCCGACGTGGCGATCGTCGTCTGCGACGCCTCCGAGGGGGTCACCTCCGAGGACCTGCGAGTGGCGGAGACGGCGATGAAGGCCGGCTGCGCCAGCCTGCTGGCGATGAACAAGTGGGACATCGGCGAGACCGACATCGACGACGCCCGCGCTCGGGTCGAGCGCAAATTGCGGCTGCGCCCGGCGGTGATCACCGTCTCGGCGACGCGCGGGCGCAACGTCGCCAGCCTGCTGCCGAGGGCGCTGGAGCTGGCCGACAGGGCGGCCGAGCGCATCCCGACCCCGGAGCTGAACCGCTTCGTCAGTGACGTGGTGGCGAAGAACCCGCCGCCGGCCCGCCGCGGCCGCCGGCTGCGTCTCTACTACGCGGCGCAGGTGGGCGAGCGGCCGCCGCGGATCGCGATCCAGGTCAACGACCGCAAGCTGATCACGCGCGACTGGGCCTATTACCTGGAGAACCGGATGCGCGAGGCCTACGGGCTGGAGGGGGTCCCCCTGGTGATCGATTTCGTCCCCCGCTCCGGCTACCGAGGCCGCGCGGAGTGACCCCCCGGCACCGGACAAATTTCCTCTAGGCTTCCGCCATGCCTACTTCCAAGCCGCTCGCCGAGGGCGAGTACCTCTTCACGTCGGAGTCAGTAACCGAGGGCCACCCGGACAAGGTCGCCGACGCGATCTCCGACGGGGTGCTCGACGCGATCATGGGCGAGGACCCGGGCGGCCGCGTCGCCTGCGAGACGCTCGTCAACACCGGCATGGCGGTGGTCTCCGGCGAGATCTCCACCGACGTCCACCTCAACATCCCGGAGATCGTGCGCGAGACCGTGCGCGAGATCGGCTACGACCACGGCGACTACGGCTACCACTGCGACCACATCTCGGTCCTCACCTCGATCGACAAACAGTCGCCCGACATCGCCCAGGGCGTCGACCGGGCCTATGAGACCAAAGTCGACCCCTCCGACGACGACGAGCTCGACGTCGCCGGCGCGGGCGACCAGGGGATGATGTTCGGCTACGCCAGCGACGAGACCGAGGTGCTGATGCCGATGCCGATCCACCTCGCCCACCGGTTGGCCGAACAGCTGGCGCGAGTGCGCAAGGACGGCACGCTCGGCTACCTCGGCCCCGACGGCAAGACCCAGGTGACGGTCCGCTACGCCTACGGCCGCCCGGTCTCGGTCGAGAAGCTGCTGATCTCGACCCAGCACGACGAGGGCGTCGACTCGCAGACCCAGATCAAACCGGAGCTGTGGGAGAGCGTCGTCCTCCCGGTCCTGCAGGAGGAGGTCCCGGGGCGCTTCGACGAGGGCTCGCTGCAGAGCCAGTTCCTCGTCAACCCGACCGGCAAGTTCGTGATCGGCGGCCCGGTCGGCGACGCCGGCCTCACCGGCCGCAAGATCATCGTCGACACCTACGGGGGCATGGCCCGCCACGGCGGCGGCGCCTTCTCCGGCAAGGACCCGTCCAAGGTCGACCGCTCGGCCGCCTACGCCGCCCGTTACGTCGCCAAGAACGTCGTCGCCGCCGGCCTCGCGCAGCGCTGCGAGGTCCAGGTCGCCTACGCGATCGGCGTCGCCCACCCGGTCTCGCTGATGGTCGAGACCTTCGGCACCGGCAAGCTCCCCGACGCGAGGATCTCCCAGCTGGTCGAAGCCGAGTTCGACATGCGCCCCGGCGCCTTCCGCGAGTACCTGGACCTGCACCGCCCGATCTTCCAGAAGACCGCCGCCTACGGCCACTTCGGCCGCGCCGACGACGACTTCACCTGGGAGAAGACCGACCGCGCCGACGCCCTGCGCGAGGCGGCGGGCGCCGAAGTAGCCGCGGCGTAGCTCGGACCGCACCGAAGCCCGGAAAAAGCAGCAGGTAAGGGCGGGGGCGGGGGAGAGATCCCACCGCTGCGCACTTTTACCTCGCTATAGCGGGGTCGAAGTCCAACACGCGAAGTGCGGCAGCCTGGAAATTGGCTCGACGCCAGCATGGGGTGATTGGACGCGATCAGCTGCTCGGCCTTGGATTTACCTCAAGCGCCATCGAGCATCGCCTACGCGCGGGCCGCCTGTACTTGCTTGGACGTGGGGTTTACGCCGTTGGGCGCCGGGAGTTGAGCCGCGAAGGGCGCTGGATGGGGGCCGTTCTCGCTTGTCAGCCCGACGCGGCGCTGAGCCATCGCAGTGCGGCGGCGCTCTGGGGATTCGCCAAGGAGCACCCCGACTACATCGACGTCAGCGTTCGCCGGCGCTGCAAGCACCGCCGGCCCGGATTGCGCGTGCGCGGCAGACCCTCCTTGGCGCCTTTCGAGACGACCACCCGCCGGAACATCCCCCTTACCCAGCCAGTCCGCACCTTCCTCGACCTCGCGACCGTCGCTGGTCCCAAAACCATCGAGCGGGCGATCAACGAGGCGGACAAGCTGGACGTGATCGACGCCGACGCGCTGCGCCGAGCTCTTGACGATTACCCAGGCCAGCCAGGCGTGCGACTCCTCCGCGCGATCCTCGACAAGCACACGTTCCGGCTCTCCGATGACGAATTGGAATTGTTGTTCCGGCCAAGTGCCGCGGCGGCCGGGCTGCCGACGCCGCTGACCAAACAGCGCGTCAACGAATTCGAGGTCGACTTCTTCTGGCCCGACCTCGGCCTCGTGGTCGAGACCGACGGCTGGCGCTACCACCGCACCCCGGCAGCCCAAACCCGCGACGCCCTCCGCTTCCAGCGCCACACCGCATCCGGCCTGACCCCGCTCCGCTTCTCCCACTACCAGGTCAAATACGAACCGCGCCACGTTCGCCGGATCCTCGAACAGACGGCGGCGAATCTGCGCGCCCGACCTGCACCCTCACAAAGCAAGTAAGGGTGCAGGTCGGGCGCGCCTCGGCGCCGGTTACGTCCTTCCGAGATCGGGCCCCCAGAGGGGACCGGAAATGCGGAGGGTTAGCTCGTGCCGGGAGGCTTCGCCTCGCCCAGCCCGTGTTCGCCGGCCGCGGAGACGCCGGTCGCCCGGTCGACCGCCTGCACCACATCACCGGGGTCGGCCACCCCGGCGAAGACGAAGTTGTAGTCGTCGGTCGCCGCGGTGTCGAAGTCGACGTCGCCGATCTGCATCAGGCGCTGGTAGACGCTCTGGCGATAGTTGACGTTCTGGACGCGCTCCAGGCGCGTCTCCTGGATCTCCCGCGAGACGATGCCGCGCTTGATGTTGAGGCGGTGGTTGGTGATCGTGTAGGTCGTCGCCACCCGCTTGACGAAGCCGACCAGGAGGGTGATCGCGAGGACGACGAGGATCACGACGAAGGCGCTGGCGTTGCCGTCGACGAGCTTCGCGATCACGCCGAGGATCACCGCGACGAGGACGCCTTTGAGGTAGAAGCCGAGGATCGCCCGCCAGGAGGGGTGGCCCTGGAAGATCACCTGCTCGCCGGGCCTGAGGTTGAAGCTCACGGGCGCCAGCATATGGCCTGAAACGGCGGGCCGGCAACGATCTGGCCGAAGGTGCGGGATAACCCTCCGGAGGCATCCCCGGCCGTCCATAACCTCGCTTCGATGGCGATTCTCCGCGTCGAGCCGCTGACCACCGCCCGAGCCCTGCGCGGTCCCTTCGACTACCGCCGGCCGGAGGCGATGGAGGAGCTGGGCGTCGGCAGCGTCGTCCGCGTCCCCTTCGGTCCGCGCCGCATCCTCGGCGTCGTGGTCGAGGTAGCCGAGGCCTCCGAGCTGCCGCCCGAGCGCCTCGCCGAGCCGCTGGAGGCGCTGGAGGCGGGGGCGACGCCGGAGCTGGTCCGGCTTGGGCTCTGGGTCGCCCGCGAGTACTGCTCGACCCCCTCGCGCGGGCTGCAGCTGGTGCTGCCGCCGGGAACCGGGACCGGCAGCGGCGGCCGCACGGTGCGGGCGAAGACCGAGCTGCGGGTGGCGATCCTGCCGGCCGGCGAGGCCGCCCTCGCCGACGGCGAGCGGCTCGGGACCAAGCAGCGGGCGGTGCTGGACGCGCTGCGCTCGGGGGAAATGTCGGCCGGCGAGCTGGCGACCGCGGTCGGCTCCGACCGGGGGACGCTGCGCCGGCTCGAGGGGCGCGGCCTCGTCGCCACCAGCACCGCGACCGTCCGCCGCATCCCCGGCGAGCCAGGGCTTACCGGAAACGCATCCCGCCCGCAGCTGCTGCCCGAGCAGGAGGAGGCGGTCGGCGCCCTGATAGCCGCCCTCGACGGCGAGGCCGGCGCTCCTCGCCAGCACCTCCTGCACGGCGTCACCGGCTCCGGCAAGACCGAGGTCTACCTCGCCGCCGTCGAGGCGGCGCTGGAGCGGGGCAGGGGGGCGATCGTCCTCGTCCCCGAGATCGGCCTCGCGCCGCAGGCGGTCGCCCGCTTCCGCGCCCGCCTCGGCGATCGCTTCGCCGTCCTCCACTCGGCCCTCTCCGCCGGCGAGCGCTACGACGAGTGGCGGCGCCTGCGCGACGGCGAGGCGAGCGTCTGCGTCGGCCCGCGCTCGGCCGTCTTCGCCCCCGTCCGCGACCTCGGCCTGATCGTGATCGACGAGGAGCACGACGCCTCTTACAAGCAGGAGGGAGACCCCACCTACGACGCCCGCGCCGTCGCCCGCAAACGCGCCGAGGACAGCGGCGCCGTGCTCGTCGCCGGCACCGCGACGCCGCGCCCGGAGAGCTGGCTGGAGCTGCCGCGCCTGGAGCTGCCGCGCCGCGTCGACGGCCGCCGCCTGCCGCCGGTCCACCTGGTCGACATGCGCGAGGCCGACGCGCGCTCGGGGCCGCTCCACGCCGAGACCTGGGAGGCGCTGGAGGGAGTCCGCGCCGCCGGCGCCAAGGCGATCGTGATGATCAACCGCCGGGGCTTCGCCCCCTGGCTCACCTGCCGTTCCTGCGGCCACCACTGGGGCTGCCCCAACTGCGACGTCTCGCTGATCGTCCACCGCCACAGCGGCCGCCTCGTCTGCCACCACTGCGCCCACGCCGAGCCGCAGCCGCGCGCCTGCCCGGAGTGCGGCTCGACCACGCTCGCCCAGGCGGGCGCCGGCACCGAGCGGATCGAGAAGCTGCTGGCCGAGCGCCTCGACCCGATGCCGGTCCTGCGCCTCGACTCCGACACCGCCGCCGAGCGCGGCGCCCACGCCCGCATCCTCGCCCGCTTCGACGAGACCCCCAGCGCCGTCCTCGTCGGCACCCAGATGGTCGCCAAGGGCCACGACTTCCCGGAGGTGACGCTGGCGGCGATCCTCGACGCCGACGCGACCCTGCGCTTCCCCGACTTCCGCGCCGAGGAGCGGACCTTCGCGATGGTCGCCCAGCTGGCCGGCCGCTCCGGCCGCGGGGAGGCCGGGGGAGAGGTGATCGTCCAGACCCTGGCGCCGAACGCCTCCAGTATCGAGCACGCCGCCCGCCACGACTCCGCCGGCTTCCTCGAGGTCGAGCTGTCCCGCCGCGAGGCGCTCCGCTACCCGCCCTTCTCGCACCTGACCCGGATCAACCTCGCCTCCGCGCACGAGGCGAGGCTCGATGACGCCGCCGCGGGCGTGGCGCGCGAGCTGCGCCGGGCGCTGCCGCCGGAATCCGACCTGCTGGGGCCGGCGCCGATGTTCCGGGTGCGGAACCGGCACCGGCGGCGGATCTTGATCAAGGCGCAGGATCGGGAGGGGGCGGTGGGGGCTGTTCGGGAGGTGGTCGAGCGGCGAGTTGCCGATCGGGGGCTCAAGGACATCGCGATCGGGGTGGACGTCGATCCGCAGTAGGACGGACTAGAGCCGTTCGGCTACCTCATCGGCCAGGGCATCGGCGGCCGGAGGGTGCTGGGTGAGGTAGAGGTTCGGCTCGATCAGCTCTAGCTCGATCAGGCTGGGATGGCCTGATAGGTCGTCGACCAGGTCCGCGCGGGCGTAGAGGGGTGGGGGGGCGATTTGGGACAGGGCGCGCTCGGCGAGGTTCAGGTGCTCAGCGGTGGGCGCGGCCGGCTCGACGGTGCCGCCCCAGATCGATTGGACGCGGAAATCGCCCGGGGCGGGGCGCTTGCGGACGGCGTGGGTGAGCTGGCCGGCGATGTAGACGAGCGAGAGCTCGCCCTGCTCCTCCAGCGAGGGAAGGAACGGCTGCACCATCGCGCCGTGGCGTTCGAGGACGCGCTTCAGCGCCTTCTGTCCCTCGATGTCGCCGATGCGGACGCGGGCGAGGTTTCTCGCTCCCAGGTCGACCACGGGCTTGACCACCGCCTCCTCCCAGCCGCGCCCCAGCAGCTCGTCCAGGACCGGCCGTTCGCCTTGCTCTACCCAGACCGTCGGCACGATCCGCGCCCCGCCCGCGGCCAGCTCCCGCAGGTAGGTCTTGTTCGAGTTCCAGGCGATGGTTCGGGCGTCGTTCCAGAGCGGGATCGCCGCCTCGACCCGGCGCGCCCAGGCCAGGAACTCCTCGTACTGCTCGTGGTAGTCCCAGGTCGAGCGGACGAGGCAGGCATCGAAGCCGTCCATCTCGCCCTCCATGCGGTCCCAGACGACCGTGGCGCTCTCCACGCCACGCGCCGCCAGCTCCTCCCGCAGCAGCTCGTCGTCGGCCTTGAGGTCGGCGTAGCCGGCGCAGGTGGCGATGGCGATTCGCGGACTCGGCATGGCTCTCGCGCAGGAAGTATCAAATGGAGCAGGTACTTAGACTCAGCTTTCGATGAGCGACGAGGTCAAAACCGAGGAGCGCGGGACCGAGGAGGAGCGGGCGCTCGAACTCGAGCTGATCGAGCGCCGGGAAGCGGCGCTCGCCCACGTGGTCAAGTTCGGCGACCCGGTGCTGAAGAGCAAGGCCTCGCCCGTCGCCAATTTCGGTCCCGAGCTGCGCGCGGAGGTCGAGCGGATGATCGAGATCATGCGCGACGGGCTGGGCGTCGGCCTGGCGGCCACTCAGCTCGGCGTCCTGCGCCGCCTGCTCGTCTTCCAGGCCGGTCCCGACGCCGCGCCGACCGCGCTCGTCAACCCCGAGGTCGAGTGGCTCTCGGAGGAGACCGCGGTCGCCGAGGAGGGCTGCCTCAGCCTGCCGCGGGTCTCGATGGACGTCGAGCGGCCGCTGTACGCGCGCTTCCGCGGCCGCGACGTCGGGGGCGAGCCGATCGTGATCGAGGCGGCCGGGCTCGAGGCGCGGGTGCTCCAGCACGAGCTCGACCACCTCGACGGCGTCCTCATCCTCGACCGCACCTCGCGCGAGCAGCGCAAGGGGGCGCTGCGGGCGCTGCGCGAGGGCGGCAGCTACAGCCCTTCCTCGGAGGAGGAGATCGCCGAGGAGGGCGAGCTCCGCGAGCCGCGCACCGAAGCGTGAGGACCGCCTACCTCGGCACCTCCGAGTTCGCCGCCGCCGTGCTGCGTCGGCTGGCCGGCTCGCCGCACCGGCCAGCCCTCGTCGTCACCCCGCCCGACCGGCGCCGGGGACGCGGCCGCACGGTCTCGCCGCCGCCCGCTGCGATCGCGGCGCGGGAGCTGGGGCTGGAGCTGCTGCAGGCGGAGAGCGTCAACGACCCCGAGGCGCTGGCGCGGATCCGCGCCGCCGAGCCCGCGGCGGTCGCCGTCTGCGCCTTCGGCCAGCTGATCCGCGAGCCGCTGCTCTCCGAGTTCCAGATGCTGAACGTCCACCCGTCGCTGCTGCCGCGCTGGCGCGGGGCGGCGCCGATCGAGCGGGCGATCATGGCCCGGGACGAGACCACCGGCGTCTGCGTGATGCGGGTGAGCGCCGGGCTCGATTCCGGCCCGGTCGCCCTCTGCGAGGAGCTGCCGCTCGACCCGGAGGAGGACTTCGGCTCGCTCTCGGTGCGGCTGGCCGAGGCCGGCGGCGAGCTCCTGGTCCGCGCCCTCGACCTGCTGGCCGAGGGGGCGCTGGAGTTCAGCGAGCAGGACGAGGACGGCGTCACCTACGCGGAGAAGATCGACCCCGCCGAGCGGCGCCTCGATCCGGAGCGGCCGGCGGCCGAGCTGGCGGCCGTGGTCCGCGCCCTCAACCCGCACGTCGGCGCCTACCTGGAGACCGGCGGGTCTCGCCTCGGCGTGCGGCGAGCCAGGGCCGTCGACGAGGAGGTCGAGGCCGGCCGCCTGGTGGCGCAGCACGACGTGCTCCTGTTCGGCTGCGGCGAGGGGGCGCTGCAGCTCGAGCTGGTGCAGCCGCCGGGCGGCAAGCCGATGCCCGCCGACGCCTACCTGCGCGGCCACCCGCTGCCGGAGCCGTGAGCAAACGCAGCCCCTCGCCGGCGCGCGCCCTCGCCTTCGCCACGGTCCGCGCCACCTTCGAGCAGGACGCCTTCACCGAGCGCGCCTTCCGCGCCGAGGCCGACCGGCAACGCATCGAGGGCCGCGAGCGCGCCCAGGCCCAGCGCCTCGCCTACGGGGCCGTCCAGCGCCGCGGCACCAGCGACGTCGCGATCGAGCGGCTGGCGGGCCGCTCGACCCGGCTGCTCGACCCGCCGGTGCTGGCGGCGCTGCGCCTCGGTCTCTACGAGCTGCTCTTCGCCGACGCGACCCCCGACCACGCCGCCGTCGACCAGGCGGTGGAGCTGGTCAAGGCGGCCGGCGCCGCCCATGCCTGCGGTTTCGTCAACGCGGTCCTGCGACGGGCGGCGCGCGACCGAGCGCGGCTGACCGCCGACCTGCTCGGCGACGACTCGACCCCCGCCGCCGCCGCGGTCGCCGACTCGGCTCCGCGATGGCTGGCGGAGATGTGGTGGCGGGAGCTGGGGCAGGACGCCGCGCGGCGGACGCTCGCCGCCTGCAACGAGCCGGCCGAGGTGGCGATGCGCGTCGACCCGCTGCGTGCGGATCGCGAAGCGATGCGGGCGCGCCTGGCCGAGGCGGGGGTGCAGACGCGGGCCGCCGAGGCCGGAGGGGCGCGGGCGGGCCCCGGGATGGGGGGGGTGGGTGGCCGGGTGGGCGGGGGGGGGG
>JBQCDH010000022.1:0-153212 GCA_051961435.1 Solirubrobacterales bacterium | reverse complement strand
CGACCAGGAACCCCATCGCGCAGCCGGCGTCGAGGAACGAGGCGGGGCGCAGGTCGCGCACGATCCGGTCGGCGATCCCGTTGAAGAAGCCGAGCCAGTGCTCGTTGCGCTCATAGGGGATCCCGCAGTCGTGGCGGTAGTAGTAGGCCCCGTACTCGGGTTGGTCGCCGGTGCCCTCCTGCGGCGCGACCGGCGCGGTCTGATCTGCCATCGGAGCCGAGTCTACTTGTGCGAACCTCCGACTTGGTGCAGGGCGAACTACTCCTCCTTCTTGCCGCTCATCTGACGATGACCGCGTTGCCGGGGGTGGCGGTGACGCTGTTCGCGGCGCGCAACGGCATCCGCAGCGTCCCGCTCCTCCTCGCGATCGCGCTGGCGGCGACCGGAGCCCTCGGGATGCTCGCCTTCTGGGCGTATTACGCCGACCGGACGACCGGGCAGAGCTTCTCCTACTTCGTCCTCTTCGGCTCGATCCTGCTCGCCGCGGTCTCGCTGCGGGGGGGCGGGCTGGACCGGCGCCTCCTGCGTCAGCTGGCGACTCCCCTGGCGCTGTGGGCGCTCGGCTCGGCCTTCCTGGTCTTCCTCGGGTTCCTCCACGGGGGGGCGGACAAGCCGATCGAGATGGCCTCGGTCCGGTTCTCGAGCCAGCTTCCCTCCGACAACGACATCCCGCACTACTTCACCGAGTGGTTCTACGCGCACGGCCACCACGGCCACCCGCTCTACCCCCCGGACTGGCTCGCGAGCGACCGCCCGCCGCTGCAGATCGGCTACCTGCTCGCCCAGCGCCCCTTCGCCTTCTTCGGCGAGGGGCTGAACTACCAGGTGCTCGGCGTCGTCCTCCAGCAGCTCTGGATCGTCGGCCTGTGGGCGCTCCTGGTCGCGGCTCGGGTGGGCAGGCTGACCCGGGCGCTGGCGCTGATCGCGGTCCTGCTCAGCGACCTCACGATCCTCAACGGCTTCTACGTCTGGCCGAAGCTGCTTCCGGCGGCGATGCTGCTGGCCGCCGCGGCGCTGGTGCTGACGCCGCTCTGGCGGGATCTGCGGCGCAGGCCTTGGGCCGGCCTCCTGGTCGGCGCTCTGCTGGCCCTGGCCATGCTGGGGCACGGCTCGAGCCTCTTCGGCGCGATCCCGATCGCGATCGTCGCCGCCTTTCGCGGGCTCCCGAGCTGGCGCTGGCTGGGCGCGGCCCTGCTGGCGGCGGTCGTCCTGATGGCGCCGTGGTCGGCGTACCAGAAATACGCGGAGCCGCCGGCGAACCGCCTGGCCAAGTGGGCCTTCGCCGGGCTGGTCGAAATCGACCCGCGCGGAACCGCCGAATCCGTCGTCGACGCCTACCGGGAAGCGGGCGTCGGCGGGACCCTCCGCAACAAGGCCGAGAACTTCCTGACGATGGGCGGCGTCACGCCCTCCCTGGGCTCCGTGAACTGGTGGGCGAACCCGGAACCCGGCAGCGGCCTGACCAAGACGATCAAGGGGATCCGGAAGGTTTTCTTCTTCGACTTCTTCCCCTCGCTGGGGTTGCTCCTGATCGCCCCGTTCGTGATGCTCGCGGCCCGCCGCCGCGGGCGAGAGCGCCCGGAGGAGTGGAACTTCGCAGTCACCTGCTGGATCGTGGTCTTGAGCGGGTGCTTCGTCTGGGGGTTGCTGATGTTCGGCAACCTTCCCGCCCGCGCCGTCATCCACGTCGGGAGCTATGCCTTGCCGATCCTCGCTTTCTGCGGAGCCGTCGCGGGGCTGAGGGCCACCTTCCCCCGCTTCGCGAACTACTGGATCGTCGCCGGCTCCCTGCTGATGCTGGCGCTCTACGTCCCCTCCTTCGACCCCCTGCCGGGAACCGGCTACTCATGGCTCTCGGCGGTCCTGGCTGCGCTCGGCCTGGCCGGCTTCGCGGCGGTGGCGTTCGCCCACGACCCCGACCCCGACTCCGCTCCCGAGCCGGCGCCCCCTCGCGAGGGCCGTGCGGACCTCGCTGCCGCATACCGCTAGGAGGGACCGGCCTAGAGGTCCTCGGCGATGCGGGGGGCCTCGCGGTCGAAGATCCAGACCGCGAAGGCGCAGACGGCGATGAAGATCGCCAACGCCGGCAGCAAATGGAGCGCCCCGCCCGCCGCTTCGGCGGCCGTGGGGGCGTTCGGTTCCACCACCCAGACCCGCACCTGCTGGAAGATCACCGCCAGCGGGTTGATCATCAGGAATTTTTCGATCGTCGGGTCTTCTAGCCCGTTTTTTCCCAGCGGATAGAGGATCGGCGTCGCATAGAGGAGCATCTGCGCGCCGACGGCCCAGATGATCGCGACGTCGCGGAAACGCACGTAGAGGACCGAGAGGATCGTGCTGACCGCCGCCGTCAGCACGAGCAGCGCCGCCAGCGCCAAAGGGAACAGCAGCCAGGTCCAGGTCAGTGGGACGCCCCAGGCGAGCACGAAGACGAGCACGATGACGAGGTTGAGGCCGAAGTTGAAGAGCGCCGTCAGCACGGTCGAGAACGGGATCACAAGGCGCGGGAACTGGGTCTTGCGCACCACCCCCTCCTGGGAGACGACGGAGGTGACGGCGTTGCTGGTCGCTTCCTGGAAGAAGGTGAACTGGACGATCCCCACCAGCAGCAGCACGGGGTAGTAGGGCACTTTGCTCCCCACTCTGAGAACCTGGGTGAAGACGAAGAGGAGGACGCCGAAGAGCATCAGCGGCCGCACCAGCGACCAGAGGTAGCCGAAGACGGTGCCGAAATAGGTGCGGCGGAATTCGGTCACCGACATCAGCCAGAGCAGGTCGAGGAAGCGCCGCCAGCCGCCGCCCAGCGCCGACGGACCGTGGACCTCCCGCAGCTGCGCCTCGGGGGCGGCGGTGGTCATCGCTCGCCCTCCCCCCGCTCGACGCTCGCCTCGATCTCGTGCTCGATCGTGACGATGCCCTTCGTCTGGGCGCTGCCGAAGACGACGAAGTCGAGCGCGTTGTGGACATAGAGGTAGACGCCCCCGCCGCGGTCGCTCTGGACGCCGCAGTGGACGAAGTGGCGGCCCGGCGCCAGCGGGTTCTCGAGCTCGGCCTCGACCAGTACCCGCTCGCCGGCCGCGATCGTGGCCGAGCCGTCGGCGGCGGTGACCGAGGTGCCGAACTCGAACAGGCCGAGCCCGTCGGCGTTGGCGAGGACGAAGCCGACGCCGAGGCCGCTCGCCTCGCGTTCCACCTCGATCTCGGCCCGCAGCCGGATCCTCTCCCCCTGCTCGACCGTCGTCGTCCGCTCGCCGGAGGCGTCGACGAGCCAGCAGTCGAGCATGCGCGCGCCCTCGGCGCCGCCGGTCGCCTCCCCGGTTTCGACCCCGCGTTCGAAGTTCAGCTTCAGGTATTCACGCCCGGTCTCGGTGGGGTCGCCGATCTGGCGGATCTTGCCGCCGTCGATCAGCATCGCCCGGTGGCAGTAGGCCTCGACGGTCGACATCTCGTGGGTGACGAGGACGATCGTCTTCCTCCGTTCTTTCATCTCGTGGAAGGCGTCGGCGCACTTCTGCTGGAAGGCGGCGTCGCCGACCGCCAGCACCTCGTCGATCAGCAGCACGTCGGCGTCGGCCTCCAGCATCACCGAGAAGGCGAGCCGCACCAGCATGCCCGAGGAGTAGTTCTTCAGCTTCAGTTCGGCGAACTCCTCGAGCTCGGCGAACTCGATCACGGCATCGAGGCGGCGGCGCGTCTCGCGCGGGGTCAGCCCCATCATCACCCCGTTGAGGACGACGTTTTCGCGCGCGGTCAGCTCGACGTTGAAGCCGACGCCGAGCTCGATGAAGGGGGCGAGGCGGCCGGCCATGCGGATCGTCCCCGCGTCGGCCCGGTAGATGCTGGCGAGGATCTTCAGCAACGTGCTCTTGCCGGAGCCGTTGCGGCCGACGATGCCGAAGAACTCGCCCTTGCGGACGTCGAAGGAGATGCCGTCGAGCGCCTTCAGCTCGCGGAAATCGGGAGCCGAGAAGGGCCTGACCAGGCGCTCCTTGAAGGAGTCGACGCGGTGGGTCGGGATGCGGAACGTCTTGCGCAGGCCCTCGACCTGGATCGCGAGCGGGTCTCCGGGCCGGGGCGCGGGCGCCCGGACGTCCGCCTGGGGTTGGTTCGAGATGGCCTTATCGACGGACATGGTGAGCCCTGGAGAGGGCCAGCCTACCGCTGGGCCGGCGTGGTGGAAGGACGGGGGATGGCGCTGCAGGGCAGAGCCATCTGGAAACCCGGCGGCGAGATCGCGAGCGTCGCTTCGCCCTGCTTGCGCGCGCACTGGGCGGCGGCGGCGTCGAGGGAGGCGCCCCACGGGGGGGTGCCGCGGGCGGCGAGGTCGCGCGCCGGCAGGGAGACGGCGACCGAGACGGCCATCAGCGCCATCGCGCCGGCGGCCAGCCAGTCGCGCCCGTCCCACTGCACCCGGGGGCGGGGAGGGCGGTCGACGAAGACGAAGGCCACGCCGATCGACAACATCACCGGCACGATCGCGTAGCGCCCCGCCTGCCCGCCGTAGGAGCCGGCCGGCCAGAGCATCGGCGTGCCCACCGCGCGCTGGTAGACCGAGACGAGGAACATCACCAGGGCGATCGGGACCGCGACCGCCGCGAAGCAGCGCGCGCGCCATCCCGAGCGGGCGAGGCCGGCGACGAGGCCGGCGAGGAGGAGGGCGGTGAGGACGATCAGGAAGGGCCAGCCGAGCTCGACCCAGGCGTTGCCGCCGAGGCGCAACCCGAAGGTCATGCCGTCGAAGACGCGCTGCAGCAGCACCGTCCAGATGTCCTTGGTCCAGACCGGTTCGATCGCTTCGTAGCTGCTCACCGCGAGCGCGACCAGCTGGACGGCGCCGGCCGCGAAGTAGGCGCCGACGATCGTCAGGTCGCGGCGGTCGCGGGCGGCGAGGGCCCGCAGCGCCGCCAGCGGCAGGAAGAACCAGGTCCCCGGGTTGCTGAGCGCGGCGAGGGCGATGAAGGCCGCGGCGAGGGTGGCTCCGCGCTGGCTCCGCGGCCGCCACAGCAACAGCCAGAAGACGGCGACCAGCATGTACCAGGAGACGTTGGAGGCGGAGTCGATCGTCTCCAGGCCGCCGACGGGAGTGAGCACCGTCAGCAGCGCCAGGGTGCCGCGCAGGTAGGGGTTGACGAGGTGACCGGCGCTGGCGTGCCAGACGGCGAAGCCGCTGAGGGCGACCAGCAGCGCCGAGAGGACCGAGACGACGGCGGGGGCGTCGCGGAGCGGCAGGGCGGATGCGGCCTCGCCGATCAAGCGGGGCACGAGCACCAGATAGCCGGAGTATTCGCTGCCGAGCGTGTGGAAGAAGCTGCCGTTGAGGGCTCCCTGGAGGAAGATGGAGCCGTCCTCCGCCCAGAGGGAGTTGAGGGAGCCGGTCCAGCCGATCCGGGCTAGCTGGACGACGACGGCCAGGGCGAGGAGAGCGGCGAGGAGCCCCGCCTTTTCCCAGTCGGCGAGGCGCGACTCGCGCGGCGGCGAGTCGGGGAAGAGGTTGCGGTCGAGGAAGCGGCGGGTCGCAAGGACCCTCTCGCGGAGCGGCATCCGCGCGCACGATAACGGCGGCTGTCAATCTTCCGGCCGGTGGAGACGGCTGCGAGCGTGGCTGCGGTGATCCCGAGCTGGAACTCGGCGGCTCTGCTGCCGCGCTGCCTCGGCTCGCTGCGCGATCAGGGGGTGGAGCTGGAGACCCTGGTCGTCGACAATGGCTCCGCCGACGGAACGCTCACCCATCTCGAGCGGGAAGGCGTGCCCCACCTCTCGCTGCCGCGCAACGAGGGGTTCGCGGTCGCGGTGAATCTGGGTGCCTCCCGCGTGCGGGCGCCGGCGATCCTCGTCCTCAACGCCGACACGGTGCTGGAGCCGGGAGCGGTGCGGGCGCTCCTGGAGGCTCTCGAGGCGGATCCTGCGCTGGGCGGGGTGCAGCCGCGGATCCTGCAACTGGAGGAGGACGTGGGGATGGACGTCGGCCGCGCCCGCCTCTACAGCGCCGGCCAGGGCCTCACCCGCGACGGGCGCGCGCTCGAGGAAGGGATGGGGGAGCCGCAGTCGCCGGGATACCTGCGGGGCGCGGAGGTCTTCGGCGTCTGCGGCGCGGCCTGCCTGCTGCGGCGCGAGCTGTTCGACCGGCTCGGCGGCTACGACGAGCGCTACTTCGCCTTCTACGAGGACGTCGACCTCAACGTCCGCGCCCGGATCGCCGGCTGGCGCTTCGCCTACGTCCCCGAGGCGGTCGTCTGGCACCTCGGCAACGCGAGCTGGAAGGCGGAGGCGCCGAGCCCCGGCGCCTGGAACGCCCGCCTGGTCGCCCGCAACCGGATCGCGACCCAGGCGAAGTTCGTGCCCGCGCGCGCCCTTCCCCGCATGCTCGCGGTGGAGCTCGGTGCCCTGCTGCGGGCGGCGCGCCGGCGCCGGCTCCGCGCCACCCTGCGGGGGAAGCTCGAAGGCCTGGGCCGGCTGCCGGCGATGCTGCGCGAGCGCGGACGGCTCCGTCGCGAAGGCGATCCGCCGCTGGCTCGCCGCTGGCTCGGCCGCCCCCGGGAGGAGGGCCCGGGGTGAGGATCTGCATCCTCTCCAGCGAGCATTCGCCCCACGGGGGGATCGGTCATGCCATGCGGCGGCAGGTCGAGGTGCTGCGCGAGCGGCACGAGGTCACCCTGATCGAGACCGCGCAGCTGGAGCCCGGCTCCCGCTGCGGCGAGCTCTCCTTCGCCAGCGAGGACCATCGCCGCTCCGCCGCCGCCCTGACGGCGATCGAAGCGGCCTACGGAGCCGAGGGGCCCGACCTGCTCGAGGTGTGCGACTACCGCGCCCCCGGCCTCGTCCCGCTGCAGGCGAGGAGGGCGGGGCACGAGCTGCTGCGCGGGACGACCGTCGCCGTGCGCACGTCCTCGACCGCCGAGCTGCTCGCCCTCCATGACGGCCGCTCGGCGTTTCCCGGCGAACGGCGGGTGGCCGACCTGGAGCGCGAGCAGCTCCGACTGGCCGACTGGCTGATCTGGCCGGGCGGCGACATCCTCGGCGTCTACCGGCGCTACTACGGGGACCTGCGCCTTCCCGAGCCGGCGCGGATCGGTCGCCCGTTCCCGGTCCCCCCGGCGCCGCCGGAGCCGCCGCCGCCGGATCCGGCAAGGCCGCTGCGGATCCTCTACGCGGGCCGGCTGCAGCGGCTGAAGGGCGTCCTCGACCTCGTCGAAGCCTGTCTACGCCTGCCCCGCGACGACTGGGAGCTGACGCTGATCGGCGCCGACACCGAGACGGCGCCGATGAGGCAGTCGGTGCGGCTGACGATCGAAGCGATGTGCGCCGGCGACCCCCGGGTCCGGATCGAGGACGCGCTTCCGCACGCGGAGCTCCAGCGCCGCTGGGCGCGGCACGACCTGCTGGTCGTGCCCTCGACCTTCGAGGTCTGCTCCAACGTCGCCCTGGAGGCGATGAGGGCCGGGCTGCCGGTCCTCGCGACCCCGGTCGGAGGGCAGACGGGCCTGATCGAGCCGGGCGTCAACGGCTGGCTCGCCGAGGGCGTGGGCGTGGGCGCGATCGCCCGCGCGCTCGCGCGGCTGCTCGAGGAACGCGACGAGGTCGAGCGGGTGCGGCGCTCGGGCGAGGTCTTCGAGCGCTTCCTCCGCTTCACCGATCCGGAGGCGGTGCTCGACGCCTACGACGGGCTGGTGGCGGCGAGGCCGGCGCTTCCCGCCCCGGGCGGGGGATCGAGCGGGAAGCCGAAGGTGACGGCGGTCGTCCCCTACTACCGCGACCATCGCTACGTGGGGGAGGCGGTGGCCTCCCTGCTCGCCCAGACCCACCGCGACCTCGACGTCCTCGTCGTCGACGACGGCTCCTTCGCGCCCGAGGACGCCGTCCTCGACCAGCTCGAGCGCGATCCGCGGGTCCGGGTCGTCCACCAGCTGAACGCCGGCGACGGCCCCGCGCGCAACCTCGGCATCGGCCTCGCCGAAGCCGAGTACCTGCTCATGTTCGACGCCGACAACGTGCTCGAGCCCGAGTTCGTCGCCCGCGCGATCGAGATGCTGCGGCGGGAGCCGGAGCTCGCCTACGTGACCTGCTGGCTCCGGTTCGTCGGCTGGGACGGGGCGGAGCTGTCCGGGCGCGGCTACGCGGCTCTCGGCAACCGGGTCCTCGGCGACGAGGAGCAGAACTGGGACGGCGACACCACGAGCCTCTTCCCGCGCCGGACGCTGGCTCGGCTCGACCCGCCATTCGACCCCCGGGCGGGGATCCACAGCGACTGGCACCTCTACCGGCGCCTTCGCGCCCGTGGGCAACACGGTGCGGTCATCCCCGAGCCGCTGTGCCGGTACCGTGTCCACGCCGGCTCGTTGCTGCGGGCCCACGTCGGCGAGCTGCACCTGCGCGGCTGGGAGGAAGGGCGCGACTGGCGACGGTTGGAGCAGACGCAATGGACTGGGGAGGTCTGAGGTGGCTGTGGACAAGGGGGCGATGGAGAGCAGGCGAGTCGAGGAACTGCTGCGGGTCAACTCCGAGCTCGCGGCCGAGCTCCGCAGCCTCCGCGCCGAGCGCTCCGCCCAGCCGCGCTCGGGGCAGCTGCCGGCGGCCCGCGGGGTGGCGCGGTTGACCGGCGAGCGGGACACCCTGGCCGCCGAGCTGCGGGCCGCCGAGGCCGAGCTCGAGGCCGTCCGCGCCGACCGTGACGGGCTCGAGCGCCAGAACCGGGAGATGGCGGCGGAGATCGCCCGCCTCAGCGCCGGGTTCCGGGGCTTGCTGAGGCGCGCCCGCGGCCGGCTGCTCAGCCGCGCCGGTTGAGCCGCAGCGCCAGCGCCTCGCGCGGGCCGATCTCGAGCAGGGGAGCGCCGGTGGCCTCGCGCGGCTCGAGGCCGGCCGCGTCGCGCCAGCCGCGCAGGCGACCCCTGAGGCCGCTAGCCGTCCGGTCGCGCAACAGCTGACCCGCGCAGAGGGCGCCCTCGCAGGCGAGGGCGCGCAGCGCCAGGCCCGGGCTGCGCATGACGCCGTAGCGGCGCAGCATGTAGCCGCGGCTCCAGCCGGTGCGGGCGTACTTGGCGGCGCTGGCGGCGCCGAGGCTGGCGGAGTAGGCGTGCAGCGCTCGCGCCTCGGGCGCCAGGCGGCAGCGGCCGCCGGCGGCGGCCAGGCGCAGCGCCAGGTCGAGGTCCTCGTAGTAGAGGAAGATCCGCTCGTCGAAGCCGCCGACCGCCTCGAAGGCGGCGCGGCGGTAGAGCGCGGCGCCGCCGGTCGGGCCGAGCGGCGGCGGCGCCGTCTCCGCCGCGGCCACCGGCTCGCCGTGCAGGTAGTCGAAGCCCATCAGGGTCGCGTCGGCGACGACGCCGGCGCTGTCGATCAGCTCCGGCGCCCGCTCCTGCACCAGCACCCCGGCGACCGAGTCGACCCCCTCGCCGAGGCCGTCGAGCAGCGCCTCGACGAAGCGGGGCCCGGGCACGGCGTCGTCGTTGAGCAGGATCACCGGGTCGCCCGGCTGCGCGGCGACGGCGCGGTTCAGCGCCGGCCCGAAGCCGAGGTTCTCACCCAGCTCCAGAACCCGCACCTCCGGCAGCTCGCGCCGCGCCAGCTCGACCGAGTCGTCGCCGGAGCCGTTGTCGACCAGCACCACCTCGGCCGGCCGCGTCTGCTCGCCCAGCGCCCGCAGCACCGGCCCGAGCCGGTCCGCGCCGTTGAAATTCGGGATGTAAATCGTCGGTAGCACGCTCTTTTCGCCGCTCGGTAGGGTTGCAGCCTCGCATGGAGCCCTTGAAGGGACTGATCCTCTCCGGTGGCGCCGGCACCCGGCTGCGACCGATCACCCACACCTCGGCGAAGCAGCTCGTCCCCGTCGCCAACAAACCCGTGCTGTTCTACGGGGTCGAGGCGCTGGTCGACGCCGGCGTGAAGGAGATCGGGATCATCATCGCGCCGGAGACCGGCGAGGAGATCCGCGAGGCCGCCGGCGACGGCTCCCGGTTCGGCGCCGAGATCACCTACATCGTCCAGGACGAGCCCGCCGGCCTCGCCCACGCGGTCCTCACCGCCGCCGACTTCATCGGCGACTCCCCCTTCGTCATGTACCTCGGCGACAACCTCCTGCGCGACGGCCTGCGCGGATTGGTCGCGACCTTCAGCGAGCGCGAACCCGACGCGCTGATCCTGCTCACCCCGGTCGACGACCCGCAGTCCTACGGCGTCGCCGAGCTCGACGGCGAGCGGATCGTCCGCCTGATCGAGAAGCCGAAAGAGCCGCCGTCGAACCTGGCCCTGGTCGGCGTCTACCTCTTCCGCAACCTGATCTTCGACGCGGCCCGCTCGCTCGAGCCCTCCTGGCGCGGCGAGCTGGAGATCACCGAGGCGATCCAGAAGCTGATCGACGACGGCCGCACCGTCCGCTCCGAGGTCGTGCGCGGGTGGTGGAAGGACACCGGCCAGCTCGCCGACATGCTCGAGGCCAACCGCCTCGTGCTGGAGGAGCTCGTCACCTCGATCGAGGGCGAGGTCGACGAGGCCTCGAAGATCGAGGGCCGATTGGTGCTCGGCCCCGGCGCCAGGCTGGATCGCTCGGTCGTCCGCGGCCCGGCCGTGATCGGCGCCGGCGCCCACGTCGAGGACGCCTACATCGGCCCCTACACCTCGATCGGCGACGGCGTCCACGTGCGCCGCTCCGAAGTCGAGAACTCGATCGTCCTCGCCGGCTCCGTGGTCGAGGACCTCGGCACGCGGATGGAGGCGAGCCTGCTCGGCAAGGAAGTGAAGCTGACCCGCAGCGAGGGGATGCCGAAGACGTTGCAGATGCTGGTCGGCGACCGCTCCGAGATCAAACTCGTCTAGTGAGGCCGTCGCCGTGAAGCTCTTGGTCACCGGGGCGGCCGGGATGCTCGGTCGCGACGTGATGCTCGCCGCCGGCAACGCCGGCCACGACGTCGTCGGCTACGGCCGGGCCGAGCTCGACGTCGCCGACGCCGCCGCGCTGAAGCGCAAGTTCGACCTCGAGCGCCCGGACGTCGTCATCAACTGCGCCGCCTGGACCGACGTCGACGGCGCCGAGGAGGCCGAGGAGGCGGCCTTCGCCGTCAACGGGAAAGGCGCCGGCAACGTCGCCGCGGCGGCGAACGAGATCGAAGCGCGGGTCCTCCACGTCTCCACCGACTACGTCTTCGACGGCGCCAAGGGCGCGCCCTACGTGGAGAGCGACCAGCCGGCGCCGCTCTCGGCCTACGGCCGCACCAAGCTCGCCGGCGAGGAGGCCGTCGCCGCCGCCAACAAGCGCCACTTCATCGTCCGCTCGGCCGGGCTGTTCGGGATCGGCGGCCGCAACTTCGCCGACACGATGCTGCGCCTGGCCGAGGTCCAGAACGAGGTCCTGGTCGTCCGCGACCAGGTCGGCTCGCCGACCTACACCTGGCACCTCGCCTACGGCATCGTCCGCCTGATCGAGGGGATCGAGTACGGCGTCCACCACATGGCGGCGGCGGGGCAGTGCTCCTGGTACGAATTCGCCCGCGAGATCTTCGAGCAGGCCAAGGTCGAGTGCAAAGTCCTCTCCGGGACGACCGAGATGCTGGGGCGACCGGCGCCGCGGCCGGCCTTCTCGGCGCTGGTCAGCCAGCGCGAGCACGCGATCCGGCTCCCCGCCTGGCAGGACGGGCTGGCAGGCTATCTCGCCCAACGACAAGCGCAGGAAGGAACGGAATGAGGCTTTTGGTCACCGGAGCCGCCGGGTTCATCGGCTCCACCTACGTGCGGCTCCTCGGCGACGAGCACGACGTCGTCGTCCTCGACAAGCTCACCTACGCCGGGCGGCGGGAGAACCTGCCCGAGGGCACGCAGCTCGTCGAGGGGGCGATCGAGGACCCGGCGGCCGTCCGCGAGGCGATGCAGGGCGCCGACGCGGTCGTCAACTTCGCCGCCGAGTCCCACGTCGACCGCTCGATCGACGACCAGGACGCCTTCGCCCGCACCCACGTGATCGGCACCGGGACGCTGCTGGACGCCGCCCGCGAGCTGGGCGTGTCCCGTTACCTGCAGGTCTCCACCGACGAGGTCTACGGCTCGATCGACTCCGGCTCCTTCACCGAGACCTCGCCGCTGGATCCCTCCTCGCCCTACTCGGCGACCAAGGCGGCCGGCGACCTGCTCGTCTCCGCCCACGTCCACACCTACGGCGTCGACGCCTCGATCGTCCGCGGCTCCAACAACTACGGCCCGCGCCAGTACCCGGAGAAGCTGATCCCGCTGATGGTGCTGAACGCGCTCCACGGTGACTCGCTGCCGGTCTACGGCGACGGCCGCCAGGTCCGCAACTGGCTCTACGTCGAGGATTTCTGCCGCGGCATCCACACGGTCCTGACCAAGGGCAAGGCGGGCGAGGCCTACAACGTCGGCGGGCCGGACGAGTGCGAGAACATCGAGGTCGTCCGGCGCGTGATCGAGCTGACCGGCGGCGACGAGTCGCTGATCGAATACGTCAAGGACCGGCCCGGCCACGACCGCCGCTACTCCCTCTCCTCGGAGAAGCTGAAGCGCGAGCTCGGCTGGGAGGCGCAGGTCCACTTCGCCGAGGGGCTGGAGCGGACCGTGCGGTGGTACCGCGACAACGAGGAGTGGTGGGGGCCGATCCGCTCCGGCGAGTACCGCGCCTACTACGAAAAGCAGTACGGGAAGGCGCTGGGCTAGTGGCGCAGCGGCTGGAGACCAAGCTCGACGGGATCGTCCTCGTCGAGCCGGCGGTCCACGGCGACGAGCGCGGCTTCTTCGTCGAGACCTACAGCCGAGACGCCTGGCGCGAGCTCGGCATCGAGGCCGAGTTCGTCCAGCACAACCACTCGCGCTCGGCCAAGGGGACGCTGCGCGGCATCCATTTCCAGACCGAGCCGGGGCAGGCGAAGCTGGTCCGCTGCCCGCGCGGCGAGATCCTCGACGTGGCCGTCGACCTGCGCCGCGGCTCGCCCACCTACGGGCAATGGGAGGCGCACGTCCTCGACGACGTCAGGCACCGCCAGCTCTACGTCCCGGTCGGCTTCGGCCACGGCTTCGCCGTCCTCAGCGACGTCGCCGACGTCGCCTACCTCGTCTCCAGCTACTACGACGCCGCCACCGAGTCCGGCATCGCCTGGGACGACCCCGACGTCGGGGTCGACTGGCAGGTCGAGAACCCCCTCCTCAGCGACCGCGACAAGAACGCTCCAAAGCTCGCCGAGGTCCGCGACGAGCTTCCGTTCCAGGCGAACTGCATCAGCGGCCGCGGAGGGCGGTGATCGCCAGGCTCGTCGCCAGCTTGGCGCCGATGCCGGCGTAGACGGCGGCGTTCAGCAGCGGGTTGCTCCGCGGCGCCTCGAAGCGGCGGTAGAAGCGGCCCATGCCGCGGTGGAAGGCGATCTCCTGTTTCGGGGCGCGGCGGGCGGCGCTGGAGCCGCCCTTGACGTGCAGCGCCACCCCCGCCGGCTCGTAGAAGACCCTCCAGCCCGCGTCCCAGAAGCGGCGGCACCAGTCGAGGTCCTCCATGTAGAGCCAGTAGCCCTCGTCGAGCAGGCCGACCTCGCGGATCGCCTCGGCGCGGCAGAGCATGAAGGCGCCGTTGACGGCGTCGACCTCGCCCGGCTCGTCGTCGCCGAGGTGGGTGGCCCGGTACTGGCTCAGCGCCCCTCCGGCGCCCTCGGCGCGGCCGACCCCGGTGAAGTGCGCCAGCGCGCTCAGCGGCGTCGGGAAGGAGCGCTTGCAGGCGTGGTCGAGCTCACCGCTCTCGGTCACCAGCTTCACCCCGACCATCCCGATCCGCTCCTCCGAGCGCAGCCGCGCCAGCGCCGCGTCGAGCGTCCCCGCGTAGACCTCGGTGTCGGGGTTGAGCAGAAGCACCGCCTCGGCCTCGCTCTCGCGCAGGACCAGGTTGTTGGCGGCCGAGAAGCCGATGTTGCCGCGCCGCAGCAGCCGCACCTGCGGGAACTCGCCTTCGACCATCTCCGGCGTGCGGTCGGGACTGCCGCTGTCGACGACGGTGACCCGCATCTCGCCGCCGGCGATCGGGTGCTCGGCGAGCGAGCGCAGGCAGCGCCGCAGCAGCGCTTCGGCACCGTGGCTGACGATGACGATCTCGAGTGCGAGCGCGATGGGTCCGATCCTGCCCCTGCCGGCTTGCCGGCGTTCAGTAGGCGCCTTCGCCGCGGACCATCGCCCGCGGCGTCCGCAGCAGGATCGCCAGGTCGGTCAGCAGCGAGAGGTTGTCGAGGTAGTCGCGCTCCATCGCCAGCCGCTCCTCGAAGGTGAGGTCGCTGCGGCCGTAGACCTGCATCGGCCCGGTCACCCCCGGCTTGATCGCGAGGCGGCCGCGCTGGCGCTCGTCGTAGAGGGCGACGACGCTCTCCTCCTCCGGCCGTGGCCCGACCAGCGACATCTCTCCCCGCAGCACGTTCCAGAGCTGCGGCAGCTCGTCGATGCTAGCCCGCCGCAGCCAGCGACCGCTGCGCGTCACCCGCGGGTCGTCGGGGATCTTGAAGGCCGGCTGCTCGAGGCTGGCGATGTCGACCAGCTCCGGCAGGCGCTGCTCGGCGTCCTTCACCATCGTCCGGAACTTGACCATCGTGAACGGCTCGCCTTCCTTGCCGGCGCGGCGCTGGCGGAAGAAGACCGGGCGGCCGTCGTCGAGCAGGATCCAGATCGCCACCCCCAGCAGCAGCGGCGAGAGCAGGAGCAGCATCGTCGCCGAGACGACCACGTCCAGCGCCCGCTTCATCGCCACGGTCGAGCGCGGCGGGTCGCTGAAGCGGAAGTCGAGGACCGGCAGCTCGGCGAGGCGGTTGAGCTCGATCCCCGGGCCGAGCAGCCCGTAGTGCCGGGGGAGGAAGGTCAGCGCCAGGCCCTCGTCCTTGCACTGCTCGATCATGCGCTCGGCGTCGACCTCGCTCATCTCCTGTTCGGTGACGACGACGCGCTCGATCGCCGCTTCGCGGGCGACGCGCGAGATGTCGGCGAGCGAGCCCAGCCGCGGCAGCTCCTTCGCCGTCTCCTCGCTCTCGGCCGAGAGGTAGCCGACCAGCGCCAGCCGCGTCTCCGGATGGGTGGAGACGCGCCGCGCGACCAGGTCGACCGCCCTCGGCGGGCCGATCACGAGCCCGAACGCCTGGCCGGCGAGGCGGTGCCAGAGGAAGCGGAGGGTGCCGCGGGCGACGAAGCTGGCGAGGAAGGCGCCGATGCCGACCCCGATCGCGCTGGCGGGGGAGAGGGGGCCGGCAGGGCTGATCGCCAGCAGGCCGTCGAGGACGAGGGTGCCCAGGACGCTGGCCGAGATCAGCGAGGGCAGCTCGTCGAGGGTGCTGTGGCGGATGCGGCGGTGGTCGTTGTCGTAGAGGCCGTGGAGCTTGACCACGATCACCCACGACGGGCTGAAGAGGACCGCCCAGAAGAGGACGCCGACGTCGGTGCTGGAGCTGACCGCGGTGACGGCGCAGAGGGCCAGCAGCAGCGCTCCCCAGTCGCCGAGCGCGAGCAAACGCCGCAGCAGCGCCCCGCGCCGGCGCGACAGCTCCGCTCCGGGGCCCTCCGAGCCCGGCCGGGCGGGGACCGCCGATCCCCCGATCTGGGGCTGGGAAGGGCCTCGCTCGGCTGCGCCGCTCTCGCTCTTGCGGGTGTCGGAGATCTTGCTCATCCGCAACCTTCGAAACCGTCCCGCAGGCACTTTTCTTCGGGGTTGAGCCGCTGCGCTTCCCTCAAGTCCGCGCGCGCGGCCGCTTCGTTGCCGCCCGCCTGCTCGACCCGCGCCCGCAGGTAGTACAGCTGCCAGTTGCCTTCCTCGCGTTCGATCGCCTGCGTCAGCCGCGCGGCCGCGGTCGCGTAATCCCCCTGCGACTCGGCCAGCAGCCCCAGCTGGACGTAGGGCGTGGCCGCCCACGGCTCGATCGAGCGGGCGGTTTCGGCGTGGTCGACCGCCGAGGAGACGTTGCCGGCGGCCGCAGCCGAGTTGCTGGAGTCGATCTCGCGATCGACCAGCAGCGGCCCGATCAGCGCCAGCGCCGAGATCCAGGCGATCGCCAGGCCGGCGACGGCGAGGCCGAAGCGGCGCTGCTCCCCCTGGTCCTCGCCGGCGGGCCGCAGGGCCAGCTGGCGGCAGCGGGCGGCGACCAGCGCCCCGGTGGCACAGAAGAAGATCGCGCCGACGGCGGCGATCTGCCAGAACCAGTCGATCGCGGCGCCGACGGCGAAGGCGAGGGCGGCGGCGAAGAGGACGGCGTGGAGCTCGCGCCGCGGCCCGCTGGCCGCGCGCCAGGCGGCGAAGCCGGTCCAGAGCAGCGTCCCGACCAGCCCCAGTACGAGCAGGCCGCCGATCACCCCCAGCTCGGCGAAGGCCTGCAGGTAGAGCGAGTGGGCGTCGAGCACCGACTGCGGGGTGTGGCGCAGCTGGTCCCAGGAGAAGCGGTAGGTCCCCGCCCCGTGCCCGATCACCGGGTCTTCGCCGAAGGCGTGAAGGGCGACGCGCCAGAATTCGCCGCGCCCGCCGCCGGAGAGCTGGCCGAAGTGCTGTTGCGGGTTGCTCGGGAACTGCACGTCGGGGCTGGAGAACTGGCTCCAGGCGCGCCCGCCGACGGCGATCGCGGCCCCGATCCCGATCACCGCCAGCGCCACCGCGACCCGCCGCAGCACCTTCGGGTCGCGGGAGAGGGCGAGCGCCCGCCCCGTCAACTCGTCCTCCCGCCGCTCGAGCCGGCGCAGCAGCGCGAACAGGCCCAGCGTCAGGACGGTGCCGGCGAGGAGGTAGACGAGGACGACGGCGCCCTGGTCCACCGTCAGCTGCGTCGCCGCGTCGCTGGCGAGGCTGCCGCGCGCCTGCACCGCCAGCACCGCCGGGACCGCGCCGAGGGCGCCCGCCGCGAGCGTCCCCAGCAGCCAGAGCCGGTCGTGGGAGAGGGCGATCAGGCAGCCGCAGGCGACCACCAGCGCCAGCAGGCCGCCGCGCGAGTAGGTGAAGTAGAGGGCGAGCATGACGGCCGGCAGCGTTCCCACCGCGAGCCAGCGCAGCGGCGCGTTCAGCGAGCGCCTGCTCATCCATATGGCCAGCGCGGTCGCGATCCCGAATGCGAGCCCGTTTGCATTCCAGTAGCCGAGGGGATAACCAAGACGGGCGTTGCTTCCCAAGCCGGGCCCGAGCTCGACCAGATGGGGCAGCAAGCGCGTGGCCAGGGCGACGAGTGCGATCGCAACCAAAGAAAGTCCGATGCCTTCAGCGAAACGTTGCCGCCTTTGCTCGGTTTGGGCGATTAGGAACGAGACAAGGAAGAACCCGAGGTAGACCAGGACGCGGTCTGCTTCGGTGACGCTGAGCTCAACGGACCCGGACCAGAGGGAAGAGAATGCCGAGAAAAGCGCCAGTGCTCCGATCAACCCAGTCGCCCAGTAGAAGGGCCGGCCGAGGCTCGCTCGCCCAGCCGCGCCGAGGGCGAGCATGCCGACCAGAATCAGCCATACGGCCAGACCGGCGATATGGCGCTCGCTCACCACGAAGCCGCCGCCGGCCAGCCCCAGCCCAAGGATCAAGGCGACTGGACCTATCAGCGCCGCTGATTCCTCTAACCTTGCCCGCCATGCCTCTGGCCCGCCACCCCCGCGCCCGAAGCTCGGCCCGGCCTGCCTTCGCGCTTCTTTCAGTGCTTGCTGTGCTGGCAATGGCTTGCTTTCCGAGTCTCGTTCAGGCGAAGGAATCGAGCGGGATCCAATACGAATCCGAAGTACCAACCGTCCCCACTCACGAAAGTTCCAATATTCCTTCGGCGAAGCATCACAACGGGTCGTCTGTAGGGAACCCCGAAGCTACCGGCTCCAACACGCCGGGTGGCGGATCCGGTGGAAACGGCGGTTCGCACAAGGGGGGCGGGGGCGCCCCCAACGGCCAGAGTAAACAAGGCTCGACCGGCGGCAACCGCAGCGCGAACGATGGCTCCAAGCCTGCAGGCGGCACCGTCGGCGAATCGCGGCCCCTCGTCAACGCCAGCCAGCCGGTCGAAGGAAGCTCGGAAAGCTCTTCCTCGCCGCTGGTCCCGATCCTGATCGCGATCGCCGTCCTCGCCGCGATCTCGATCGGCGCCTTCTACTTCCGGCAGCGCCGTCAAGGCCCCGACTCCCCCGTCTCGCCGAAGGCGAGCTGAGCCATGCCGAAAGCGAGCGAGCTGAGGAAGGGGATTCTGCGTGCCTGCGCTGCGCTGGTCGCCGCCGTCGCGACCTGCGCCGCCTTCGCCTCGGCGGCGCAGGCGCTGCCCGCCGGCTTCTGGGGAGTGGTGCCCCAGAGCGGCCTCACGAGCGAACAGTTCCAGCGCCTCGGCCGCGGCGGCGTCGAAAGCATCCGCATCCCGATCGGCTGGCAGTCGGTGCAGCCGACCAAGAACGGCGAATTCGACTGGAGCGGCTTCGACAACCAGATCGAAGAGGCCGCCCAAGCCGGGATCAAGGTTCTGCCGTTCCTCTCCGGCGCGCCGGAATGGGCGGTCCCGGCCAAGCGGGTTCCCGGCGCCGGCGGGCTCAAGGCACCCGCGCACCTGCCGGTCAGCGGCGCCGGTCGCACCGGCTGGGCCGCCTTCCTCACCGCCGCCGTCGCCCGCTACGGCCCCACCGGCAGCTTCTGGTCCGAACATCCCGGCGTGCCGAAACGGCCGATCCGCGAATGGCAGATCTGGAACGAGCCCAACTTCAAGTACTTCATCGCCAAGCCGAACCCGACCGAATACGGGCAGCTGGTGAAGATCTCCTCGACCGCGCTGAAAGCCGCCGACCCCGGCGCCAAGGTCATCCTCGCCGGCCTCTTCGCGCGGCCGAAAGGCGCCCGCAACCCGAAGACCGGCAAGCACAAGAGCCTCAACTGGTTCGCCAGCGACTTCGTCAACAAGATGTACCGGACCACGCCCGGCGTCAAGGCCAGCTTCAACGGCGTCGCCCTGCACCCGTACACGATCCACGCGAGGGAACTGCCGGGCGTGATCGAAGAATTCCGGCACTACCTGAGCCTCAACCACGATGGCGGCAAGAGCCTCTGGATCACCGAGCTCGGCTGGAGCTCGGGGAAGCCCTCACAGGGCAACCAGTTCGCGAAAGGGCCGCAAGGGCAGGCACGCGAACTGCGGACGGCGTTCACGAAGCTGCGCAACAGGCAGGCGGCCTGGCGCCTCGAGAGCGTCTTCTGGTTCTCCGTAGACGACGCCCCCGGCGCCTGCAACTTCTGCGACGGCTCGGGCCTCTTTGGCTCCGGCTTCAAGCCGAAGCCAGCTTGGTATAGCTACGTGAAGTTCGCTGGCGGCACCCCGTAGCAGCACTCTTCCAATCGTCCATAGAGCCGATGACATAGAGCCAATGAGTCGACCTGCGTAAGATCGGTGGGTTGGCGACCAAGGGGAAAACGAGTAGGAAATCCGATCCGCTGGCGCCGTTCAGCGCGCCGGTGCGGCGGTGGTTCGAGGCGTCCTTCGAGGGGCCGACGCCTGCGCAGGCGGGCGGCTGGGAGGCGATCTCCAGCGGCGAGCACACGCTGATCTGCGCCCCGACCGGCTCGGGGAAGACGCTGGCGAGCTTCCTCTGGGGGATCGACAAGCTGGCCCGGTCGAAGACGCTGGGGACCGGGGTCAAGCTCGTCTACGTCTCGCCGCTGAAAGCGCTCTCCTACGACATCGAGCGCAACCTGCGGGCGCCGCTGCGGGGGATCGGCGCCGACATCGCGGTCGGCTTGCGGACCGGCGACACCTCGCAGAAAGAGCGGCGGGCGATGGCCAAAACCCCGCCGGACATCCTGATCACGACGCCCGAGTCGCTTTACCTGATGCTCTCGTCGAGCGTCCGCGACATTCTCACCGGCGTCGTAGGGGTGTTAGTCGAAGAGATCCAAGCCGTGGCGCAGACGAAGCGCGGGTCGCATCTGGCGCTGACGCTGGAGCGGTTGGAGCATCTGGTCGGGGACCATGCGCTCGAAGCGGCGGGTCCTGTCGCGGCAGGGGACCCACCCCCTCCTGCGCGGCAGGAGGGGGTCCCCCCTACCGCGCCACCCGCCGCAGATACCGCAGAGCGGACGCACATCCAGCGGATCGGGCTCTCGGCTACGCAGCGGCCGCTGGAGCGGATTGGGCAGTTCCTGGTGGGGCCGAAGAGGAGCTGCCGCATTGTCGATGCCGGGCAGAAGAAGGAGCTCGATCTGGAGATCGTCGTTCCCGTTGAGGACATGGCTGATCCGGGGGCTCCGGCGTATCCGAGTGAGGACGGGCCGCCTCCGACTGAAATCGAGCCCAGCGCTCACGTGAGGTCCATCTGGCCCGCCATCTACCCGAAGCTGCTGGAGCTGGTCCAAGAACACACCTCGACGATGATCTTCGTCAACAACCGCCGCGCCGCCGAGCGCCTGGCTAAGCGTCTCAACGAGCTGGCGAACGGCGAAGGGGAAGGTGAGCTTCCCGCTACGGAGCACGCCGGTCACGCCCGAGGTGAGGACGCAAGCTCCTCTCCCGCGGGTGGCGACGATCGGGAGGACTCTCCCGGTAGGGAGAGCCCCCGATCGGAGACAGGACCCGCGGGCCAGAGCTCGCCTGACCCTTACGTCGAGATCGCCCGCGCCCACCACGGCTCCCTCTCCCATGAGGAGCGCGCCAACGTCGAGGAGATGCTGAAGTCGGGCGAGCTGCCGTGCCTCGTCGCCACGAGCTCGCTGGAGCTGGGCATCGACATGGGCGCCGTCGACCTGGTGATCCAGGTCGAGTCGCCGAAGTCGGTCACCCGCGGCCTGCAGCGGATCGGTCGCGCCGGCCATCGCATGGGCGAAGTCTCCAAAGGCCGGATCTTCCCGAAATACCGCGGCGACCTACTCGAGTGCGCGGTCGTCGCCCGCCGCATGCGCGAGGCCGAGATCGAGGAGACGACGATCCCGCAGAACCCGCTCGACGTGCTCGCCCAGCACCTGGTCTCGATGGCGGCGTGGGACGAGTGGGAGGTCGACGAGGTCGAGCGCCTGCTCACCGCCACCGAGCCCTTCCACGACCTCTCGCGCGAACAGCTGGAGAACGTCCTCGACATGCTCGACGGCCGCTACCCCTCCGACCGCTTCGCCGAGCTGCGCCCGCGGATCGTCTGGGACCGCACCGAGGGCACGATCCACGGCCGCAAAGGCGCCCGCCAGCTCGCCGTCACCAACGCCGGCACGATCCCCGACCGCGGCCTCTACGGCGTCCACCTCCCCGACGGCCGCCGGGTCGGCGAGCTCGACGAGGAGATGGTCTACGAGGCGCGCGCCGGCCAGACCTTCCTGCTCGGCTCCAGCACCTGGCGGATCGAGGAAATCACCCGCGACCGGGTGATCGTCACCCCCGCCCCCGGTGCCCCCGGCGCGGTCCCCTTCTGGAAGGGCGACGGGATCGGCCGCCCCGCCGAGCTCGGCCGCGCGATCGGCGCCTTCGCCCGCGAGGCGGTCTCCCGCGAGCCCGCCGAGCTCGCCGCCGAATACGACCTCGACGAGCGCGCGGCGAGCAACCTCGTCAGCTACCTGCGCGAGCAGCAGCAGGCGACCCGCGTCGTCCCCTCCGACGAGACGATCGTGGTCGAGCGCTTCCGCGACGAGATCGGCGACTGGCGCCTCTGCGTGCTCTCGCCCTACGGCGGCCGCGTCCACGCCGCCTGGGGCCTCGCCCTCGCCGCCAAGATCCGCGACGAGCGCGACCTCGAGGCCGACGCGATCTGGTCCGACGACGGCATCGTCATTCACCTCCCCGACGCCGACGAGCCGCCGCCCGCCGACCTCGTCCTGATCGACCCCGACCAGCTCGAGGACCTCGTCGTCGGCGAGCTCTCCGGCTCGGCCCTGTTCGGCGCCCGCTTCCGCGAGAACGCCTCCCGCTCGCTGCTGATCCCCCGCGCCTACCCGGGCAAGCGCACGCCGCTATGGCAGCAGCGGCTGAAGTCGCAGAGCCTGCTGGAAGTGGCGCGGGACTTCCCCCGCTTCCCGGTCGTGCTCGAGACCTACCGCGAGTGCCTGCGCGACGTCCTCGACCTGCCCGCGCTCGCCGAGCTGCTGGAAAAGCTGCACTCCCGCGCGCTCAGCCTGGTCGAGGTGGAGACGCCGACCGCCTCGCCCTTCGCCTCCTCGCTGTTGTTCGACTACGTCGCCAGCTACATGTACGAGGGGGACACGCCGAACGCCGAGCGGCGGGCGGCGGCGCTGGCGCTCGACCGCGACCTCCTGCGCGAGCTGCTCGGGCAGGAGGAGCTGCGCGAGCTGATCGACCCCGAGGCGCTGGAGGAAGTCGAAGCGCAGCTGCAGCACCGCACCGAGGCCGGCCGCGCCGGCGACCGCGACGCCCTCCAGCAGCTCCTCCGCAACCTCGGCGACCTCACCCTCGAGGAGGCCGAGGAGCGCGTCGCCGAGGGCTACTCGGCGAAATCGATGCTGGAGAAACTGGTCGGCGAGCGCCGCGTCGCCAGGGTCCGCGTCGCCGGCGAGGAGCGCTACATCGCCGCCGAGGACGCCGGCCTCTACCGCGACGCGCTGGGAGTGCCGGAGCCGCCCGGGCTGCCGGAGACCTTCCTCGCCGGGCACCCCGATGCGATGCGCGCGCTGGTCCGCCGCTACGCCCGCACCCACGGCCCCTTCCCGACCCAGCAGCTGGCCGAGCGCTACGGCGTCGACCCCGCGCCGGCGCTGCGCGAGCTGGAGTCCGAAGGAGCCCTGGTCCGCGGCGAGCTGCTGCCGGGCGGGACCGAGCGCGAGTGGTGCGACTCCGAAGTCCTGCGCAGGGTCCGCCGCGCCAGCCTCGCCCGCCTGCGCAAGGAGGTCGAGGCGGCCGACGTCCGCGAGCTGGCCCGCTTCCTGCCGAGCTGGCAGAACGTCGACGCCTTCCGCCGCACCGGCGCCGGGCTCGACCGCCTGCGCGAGGCGCTGGTGCCGTTGCAGGGGGTGGCGCTGACGCCGAAAGTCTGGGAGCGCGACGTGCTGCCGCGCCGCCTCGGCGCCTACTCGCAGAGCTGGCTCGACGAGCTCTGCACCAGCGGCGAGCTGGTCTGGATCGGCGCCGGCGCCCTCGGCCGAAACGACGGCCGCGTCGCCCTGTATTTCCGCGAGGACGTGCGGCTAGCCGGCCCGCCGCCGGCCAACGCCAAGCTGGAGCCGCCGAAGGGCGAGGTCCATGACGCGATCCGCGAGCGGCTCGCCGCCGGCCCCTCCTTCTGGCTCGACCTCGTCGTCGACCTCGACCATCCCGCCGAGGACATCCACAACGCCCTCTGGGACCTGGTCTGGACCGGCGAGGTGACCAACGACGCCTTCGCGCCGCTGCGGGCGCCGCGGCTGCGCGCGGTGCCGCCCTCGGAACGCCCCGGCCGCCGCTTCGCCCGCCGCCGCAGCACGACCGGCGCCGCCGTCCAGGGCCGCTGGAGCCTGACCGCGCCGCTCTTCGCCAATGCGCCCGGCCCCGGCGCCAAGCTCCGTGCCCAGGCGGAGCTGATGCTCGAGCGCTACGGGATCGTCACCCGCGAGACCGTCCTCGCCGAGGGCATCCCCGGGGGCTTCTCGACCCTCTACGGCGAGCTCGGCAACCTCGAGCTGCTCGGCACCGCCCGCCGCGGCTACTTCGTCGAGGGCCTCGGCGGCGCCCAGTTCGCCCTCCCCGGCGCGGTCGAGCGCCTGCGCTCGCTGCCCGAACGCGACGGGTCCTATCTCGTCCTCGCCGCCACCGACCCCGCCAATCCCTACGGCGCCTCGCTGCCGTGGCCGAAGCTGGAGGGCGGCCGCCGTCCCGGCCGCACCCCCGGCGCCCACCTCCTGCTGCGCGACGGCGAGCCGCTCGTCTTCGTCGAGCGCGGCGGCCGCGGCCTCCTCCGCCTCGCCCGCCTCGAGGGCGAGGGGCTGGAGGAGGCGATGCGCGCCCTCGCCGACGCCGTCGCCGACGGTCACCTCCCCAAGCTGGCGGTCGAGAAACTCGACGGGGAGCCGGTGATCGGCTCCGGCCACGAGGAGGCCCTGATCGGCGCCGGCTTCAACCGCGGCCCCCGCAAACTGACCGCCTCGGCTTGAGATTCGGTTGCGCCGGCCCGAATTCGGCCCATCGGCCAGGCCCATTGCCATAATCGGTGCAGTGCCCGAGGCGGACCAGAGCGCGGTCGAGCTGCTGAAGAGCGTTCCGCTCTTCGCCGACCTGGAGGAGGAGGAGCTTGAGCGCTTCTCGCACGTCGCCGTCCCGCGCAGCTTCCCCGCCGGCACCCGCGTCTTCCACGAGGGCGACGATTCGGATGCCTGCTACATCGTCAAGGAGGGCAGCTTCCGCGTCACCCGCGAACACTCCGACGGGCGCGCGATCACCCTCGCCACCCTCGGTCCCGGCGAGATCTTCGGCGAGCTGGCGATGCTCGACGGCGACAAGCGCTCGGCCAGCGCCGAGGCGCTCACCGACGGCGACCTGCTGGCGCTGCCGGCCAACGACGTCCGGGCGCTGCTCGCCCGCCACCCGGAGATCTCCCTGAAGCTGGTCGCCGGCCTCGTCCGCCGCCTCCGCGCCGCCAACGTGCGGCTCTCGCGCCAGTCCTTCCAGACCGTCCCCAGCCGCGTCGCCGGCATCCTCTCCCAGCTCAGCGGCGAGACCCAGGCCGACGGCGACGCCGAGGAGGAAGTGACGATCGAGATGAACCAGACCGACCTCGCCCAGCTCGCCGGCACCTCGCGCGAGTCGGTCAGCCGCTTCCTTGCCGAGCTCGAGCGCGCCGGCGTCGTCCGCTCCGGCCGCGGCCGGGTGACCGTGCTCGCTCCGGCGAAATTACGGAACTACATCTACTGAGGACGCGGGCGCTTGATCACCTCGCCCGCAGCCCCGAGGACGATCGAGCTTCCCTATAGCTGGGCCGGCGTCGAGGGAGCGGTTGCTGTGCAAGTTGCCGTCAACACCGATCCGGCGGCGCTCGGCTGTCATCAGGTGGCGCAGGGCTTTCCCTACTGCCGGGCGGCCGTGGAATCCGAAGGGGCCGGCTACGACCACATCTACGGCTGGCTGCAGGTGGTGGACGAGAGCTTCCAACCGGGCTTCAGAATCGACGAGCACCCGGCGTTTGCCAGCTCGCTCCCCTTCCTCTCCATTGCTCCCCTGGCGGGTTTCTTCGACGGCCCTCACACCGACGAGCGGGATTGGGACTTCGTCGCTCACACCTTCCTCTGCGGCAAGGGGGGTCTGCTTCACCAATTCCGCAAAGAAGCCCGCGCCATCCTCGGGTTCCGCTGGGGCTTCTCCAAGCACGACCAGCGGCTCGACTGGTTCGGTCCGGAGCCCCTTTCCGCGGAGGACTGGGACGGCCACCTCGAGCGCTTGGCGGAGGAACGCCGGGAATGGTCCTTCCAGCCGGGCTTCTCGCAGCATCCGCTGGATTCGTGAACGCCTTCGCCGAGCGCCGCGCCCGCATGGTCGAGCGCCAGTTGCGCCGGCGCGGCATCCACGACGAGCGCGTGCTGGCGGCGATGGGGGAGGCGCCGCGGGAGGCGTTCGTACCGGCGCAGCTGCGCGACCGGGCCTACGCCGACGAGGCGCTGCCGATCGCCGAGGGGCAGACGATCTCCCAGCCCTGGATCGTCGCCGCAATCTGCCAGGCGCTGGCGTTGACGGGTGTGGAGCTGGTGCTGGAGGTGGGGACGGGGTCCGGCTACTCGGCCGCGGTGCTCTCGCTGCTCGCCGCCCACGTCGTCAGCGTCGAGCGGCACGACACGCTCTCCCAGCGGGCGGCGCGGGCGCTGGAGGAGCTGGGGATCGTCAACGTCGAGCTCGTCGTCGGCGACGGCAGCATCGGGGTCTCCGACCGCGCCCCATTCGACGCCGTGGCCGTCCACGCCACCGCCCCGCAGGCGCCGCCGGCGCTGCTCGACCAGCTCGCCGACGGCGGCCGCCTGGTGGTGCCGATCTCCGGCCGCGAGGTCGACATGCTCACCGTGCTGCGCCGCGAGGGGGCGGGGATCGTCGAAGAGACGATCGGCCCCTGCCGCTTCGTGCCGCTGATCGGGGAGGAGGGGTTCGGCCCGGGTTGAGTGCGCGCGGCTCCGCCGGGCGCGTTCAGCAGCTGATGCCCGGCGGGTCCTTCGGGTCCCGCGCGGCTTCGTCGTTGCCGGGGCCGCAGTCGATCGACTTGTCGCGCTGGCCGTCCTGGGCTTCGATGAAGTCGTTGCCGCCCTTGCCGATGAAGGTGTCGGCGCCGAGGTGCCCCATCAGGCTGTTGTCGCCGTTGTCGCCGATCAGGACGTCGGGGCCGTCCGATCCCTCGAGGCTCTCGTTGTCGCCGAGGATCTTGTCGGGGGTGGTGCAGCCGGGCGGGCCGCCGGTGCCGCCGAGTTCGATCCGCAGGTTGTCCTTCGAGCGGGCGTAGGAGACCGTGTCTTCGCCGGGACCGCCGTCGAAGGTGTTGCCCTGGCAGGTGGGCACCCCGTTGACGAGGAGGTCGTTGCCGGGGCCGCCGAGCAGGACGTCGCCGCCCGGGTCGGCGTAGAGGACGTCGCTGCCGCCGTTGCCGATCAGGGTGTCGTGGCCGTGGTCGGGGCTGTTGTAGTTCTCGCCGGCTTCGAGCACGTCGTCGCCGGCGCCGCCGACCAGTTCGTCGTCGCCGGGGCCGCCGTTGATCCGCACCTGGGCGCCGGCGGGGACGCTGGGGTCGACGACGATCTTGTCGTTGCCGGGGCCGCCGGTGACGACGATCAGCGGCGGCGGGCCGGAGTCGGGGCAGACCATCGCGCTGCCGTTCGAGGGCGGGGTTTCGCAGCCGTCGCCGGCGAAGATCGGGATCGCGCTGGAGACCACCCAGGCGTTGGGGCTGCGAGAGATGCGGATTTCGTCGCTCTGGGGGCTGCCCTGGATGATCAGGCTGGAGCCGTCGAGCCCCTGGTTGAGGGTGCCGTAGGCGAGGCTCGGCGGCGGCGAGGCTTCCGGGCCGCAGGAGGTCTCGCTGCCGAAGCCTTCGCAGGTGTCGCTGCCGGGGCCGCCCAGGGCCAGGCCACCGCCGCCACCGCCGATCAGCGTGTCGTTGCCGACGCCGCCGTCGATCCGGTTCGACTGGCCGTTGCCGACGATCGTGTCGGCCTGCGGCGAGCCGACCACGTCCTCGAAGCCGCTGAGGGTGTCGTGGCCGTCGCCCTTGGCGGTGCCGTTGGCGAGGTTGACCTGGATGCCGCCGCGGGTGGCGCTGGCGTAGGAGACGATGTCGTTGACGCCTTCGCCGCCGGAGAGGTTGTCGGTGCCGGCGTCGCCGCGGACGATGTCGCCGTCGCCGGGCCCGCCGTCGGCGTTGTCGCTGCCGGCGCCGCCGAAGACTTCGTCGGCGCCCGGACCGCCCTCGAGTTCGCTGTCGTCGCCGGGCCCGCCTTCGATCAGGTCGTTGCCGAGACCGCCGTCGATCTTGTCGTTGCCCTTGTCGCCGAGCAGCTTGTCGTCGCCGGCTTCGCCGTCGATCTTGTCGCTGCCTTGCTGGCCGTCGATGAAGTCGTTGCCGGCGCCGCCGTCGAGCGTGTCGGGGCCCTTGAAGCCGAGCAGGCGGTCGTTCCCGCCCCCGCCGTGGAGGCCGTCGGCGCCTTTTTCGCCCTCCAGGGTGTCGTCGCCTTCGCCGCCGTCGAGCTGGTCGGAGCCGCTTTCGCCGTCGAGGGTGTCGTTGCCGCCTTCGCCGAGCAGCGTGTCGAAGCCGCGGCCGCCGTGGATCGTGTCGTTGCCGGGGCCGCCGCAGATCGTGTCGTTGCCGTTGGGGCCGCCGCTGATGACGTCGTTGCCGCCGCCGCCGTAGATCACGTCGTTGCCCTTCTTGCCGACGATGTGGTCGGGGCCGGGGGTGCCCATGATCGTCACCTTCTTGCCGTCGCACTTCATCGCCAGCGCCTGGCCGGCGAGCGGGAGCAGGAGGAGGCCGGTTGCGCAGGCGAGCGCAGCCAGCAGCACGCGGAGTCGAAGACATCCCGTTCCCATCGTCCATCCCCTGATCGGTTTCCCCGGCCGAAAACTCCAGCCCTTCCGATCCGATATCTGTCCAACGCTTGACACGCGGGTTTGTCAGACCCTTGGTCACGGGGGAGTCCGCTCTCCTATACGCTCGCAGCGCGATGCGGGGCGGCATCTACGTCTTGAACTTCTACTCCGCGGTCTTCATCGACCAGCTGAAGCGCGGCCGCAAGACCGCGACGATCCGCCTCGGCGACAAGAGCAACAAGTACGAGCGCGGCCAGGTCGTCTGGATCACGGTCGGCTTCCGCCACAGCCCGCGCGAGAAGATCTTCACCGCCGTGATCGACGACGTCGAGGTCAAGCGCCTCAGCGACCTCACCCGGCGTGACATCGAGCACGACAACCCCGAGTTCCGCCGCCTCGAGGAGACGACCCGGTTCCTCGAACAGATCTACAGCCGCCCGGTCGCCGAGGACGACCTGGTGACGGTGATCCGCTTCTCGCAGATCGTCGAGCCGCCGCGGGCGCACCTCGGCAACGGGGAGACGCCCCACCGCAACTGAGGCGATGGGCGCGCAGAGTGAACCGACGCGCTCCCGGCCCGTATAGGTAGGCGATGGCCGAGTACGCCTTCCTCACGACCTGGCTGCTGGACTCGCCGCGCGAGCCGGTCTGGGAAGCGATCCACGATCAGGGCGCCTGGCCGAGCTGGTGGCGTGGGGTCGAGGAGGCGACCGAGCTGCGCTCCGGCCATGACGGCAATGGGCTCGGCAGCGTCTCGCAGATGGTCTGGAAGAGCCTCCTGCCCTACCGGGTCTCCTTCGAGGTGACGACGACGCGGATCGAGCGGCCCACTCTGCTGGAAGGCCGGGCGGTGGGCGAGCTGGAGGGGATCGGGCGCTGGCGGCTCTACGAGCAGGACGGGGTCACCGCGGTCCTTTATGAGTGGAACGTGCGGACGACGAAGCCGTGGATGAACCTGATGGCGCCGCTGCTGCGCCCCGCCTTCGAGTGGAACCACGACTGGGTGATGCGGCGCGGCGGCGAGGGGATCTCGCGTCTGCTCGGCTGCCGCCTCTTGGCGATGGACTAGGGCCGATTGCGCCGTCGCCGCCTTGACCGGCGGCGACTTATCGCTATCTTTCCTGTATTGGCACTCCTCCCTAGAGAGTGCCAAACGTCGCAAGGGCCGAAATTTGGCTCTGGAGCGACGTTTCCCAACTTTCCAACCCACCCAGACCGATACGGAGGTTCACGGATGAAGCTGAAGCCCCTCGGGGACCGGCTGATCGTCAAACCGATCGAGGAGGAGGAGACGACCGCCAGCGGCATCGTCCTCCCGGACACGGCGAAAGAGAAGCCGCAGAAGGGCAAGGTCATCGCCGTCGGCGACGGCGCGGTCAACGACGACGGCAGCCGCCGCGCGCTCGACGTCGCGGAGGGGGACGAGGTCCTCTACTCCAAGTACGGCGGCACCGAGGTGACCGTCGAGGGCGACGAACTGCTGGTGCTGCGCGAGTCGGACGTCCTCGCCAAGGTCGCCTAGCTCACGGACTTACGTAACTCAAGGAGGACTAGAAACAGATGGCTCACAAGGAGCTGAAGTACAGCGAGGATGCACGGGGGGCCCTGCAGGCCGGCGTCGACTCGGTCGCCAACGCCGTCAAGGTCACCCTCGGCCCGAAAGGCCGCTACGTCGTGCTCGACAAAAAGTTCGGCGCGCCGACGATCACCAACGACGGCGTCACCATCGCCCGCGAGGTCGAGGTCGAGGACGTCTTCGAGAACCAGGGCGCCCAGCTGGTGCGCGAGGGCGCGACCGCGACCAACGACGTCGCCGGCGACGGCACCACCACCGCCACCCTGCTGGCGCAGACGATCGTCCGCCAGGGCCTGAAGAACGTGGCCGCCGGCGCCAACCCGCTGGCCCTGCGGCGCGGGATCGAGAAGGCGGTCGAGGAGGTCGTCTCCAACCTCCGCGACAAGCAGAGCAAGGAGGTCGCGGGCAAAGACCAGATCGCCCGCGTGGCCGCCATCTCGGCCGGCGACGACGAGATCGGCAACGTGATCGCCGACGCGATCGAGAAAGTCGGCAAAGACGGCGTCGTCAACGTCGAGGAGGGCCAGACCTTCGGCATGGAGCTGGAGTTCACCGAGGGGATGCAGTTCGACAAGGGCTACATCTCCCCGTACATGGTCACCGACCAGGACCGCATGGAGGCGGTGCTGGACGAGCCCTACATCCTCATCGCCAACCAGAAAATCGGCTCCGTGCGGGACATCCTGCCGGTGCTCGAGCAGGTGATGCAGGGGGGCAAACCGCTGCTGATCGTGGCCGAGGACGTCGAGGGGGAGTGCCTCGCGACCCTGGTCGTGAACAAGCTGCGCGGCACCTTCACCGGCGTCGCCGTGAAAGCGCCCGGCTTCGGCGACCGCCGCAAGCGGATGCTCGAGGACATCGCGATCCTCACCGGCGGCGAGGTGATCACCGAGGAGATGGGCCTGAAACTGGAGAACACCCAGCTCGCCCAGCTCGGCAAGGCGCGCCGCGTCGTCGTCGCCAAAGACAACACGACGATCATCGACGGGGCCGGCGACCAGGGCGACATCAAGGGCCGGATCAACCAGATCAAAACGGAGATCGACAACACCGACTCCGACTTCGATCGCGAGAAGCTCCAGGAGCGCCTGGCCAAGCTCGCCGGGGGTGTCGCCGTCGTCAAGGTCGGCGCCGCCACCGAGACCGAGATGAAGGAGAAAAAGCACCGCGTCGAGGACGCGCTGCAGGCGACCCGCGCCGCGCTCGAGGAGGGCGTCGTGCCGGGCGGCGGCGTGGCCCTGCTGAACGCGCAGGCCGGCCTCGACCCGGACAAGCTCGACGAGCCGGACGAGATCACCGGCGCCCGGATCATCCACCGCTCGCTGGAGGAGCCGGTGCGCCAGATCGCCGAGAACTCCGGCCTCGAGGGCTCGGTCGTCGTCAACAAGGTGCGGGAGCTGAAGGAGGGCGAAGGCCTGAACGCGGCGACCGGCGAGTACGGCGACCTGATCAAGGCCGGCGTCATCGACCCGACCAAGGTAACCCGCTCCGCCCTGGAGAACGCGGCCTCGATCGCCAAGAACATCCTCGTGACCGAGGCGATCATCGCCGAACCGCCGGAGGAAAACGGCGCCGGCGGCGGCATGGGCGGCGGCATGCCCGACATGGGCGGGATGATGTAGCCCACCCCTCGCAAGAGGAGCAGTTTCGAGAGGCCCGGGCAACCGGGCCTCTTTCGTTGGGCGGCCGGTGTTACTTCTTGTTTTCCCTCGGCGGCAGCAGCGAGACCGCCGCCGCCCGGGCGGGGACGCAGAGGACGAGAGCGACGACGAGGGCGCTAAGCGCTCTCCAGGACATCGCCCATCCTTCGCGGATCGACTCCGAGCTCCTGTGCGTCCGCCGGCCCGCGCTCGCTGACCATGCCCACCTCCATCAGCTCCGCCTCCTCCCAGGTGGCGAAGACGGCCTCCCCGAGGAGGAAGCGCAGCGCGATCAGCCCCGAGCGCACCAGCGCCAGCGGCACGTGCACCAGCGGCCGCGGCCGCCCCGCGATGCGGCTGACCAGATCCGACATCTGGTCGTAGGTGAGCGTCTCCGGCCCGGCCAGCTCGTAGCGCCTGGTCCGCTCCTCCGCGCCCCGCTCGCGCTCCAGCGCCGCGACCACGCAGCGGGCCACGTCCGCCGCCCAGATCGGCTGGAAGCGCGCCTGCCCCTCGCCCGAGACCGGCAACACCGGCAGGAAGGAGAAGCGCCGCAGCAGCGTGATCCAGGGGTCGCTGCGGTCGTAGACGACCGAGGGGGCGAAGACCGTCGTCCGCAGCGGCGAGGAGAGCACCGCCTCCTCGGCCAGCCACTTGGCGCGGAAGAACCGCGTCCGCTGCGCGGCCTGCGCGTCCAGGGCGCTGAAGAAGTGGAAGCTCTCGACGCCGCTGCGCTCGGCCGCCCGCAGCAGCCGCACCGTCGCCAGCCCGTTCAGCTCCTCGATCCGCTTCGGCGGCTGGTCGCGGATCGAGGCCGCCAGGTGGATCACCGTGTCGACCCCGCGCAGCGCCTGGCGCACCAGGTAGGGGTCCGACATCTCGCCCAGGTCCCCGAGCGCGATCTGCACGTCGACCCGCCGCTCGCCCAGCCGCCGCGGGTTGCGCACCAGGCAGCGCACCTCCTCGCCGCGCTCCAGCAGCAACGGCAGCAGGCGGGATCCGATGCTTCCGGTGGCCCCCGTCAAGAGCAGCATCGACTCATCATCCCTAAAATGTGCGCTCGCGCTTGGCCGGGGCCCCCGGCGGGCATCCCGGAAAACGAGCATTTAGGAGACCTTCGAATGACCTACGTCATCGCCGAGCCGTGCATAGGCCAGAAGGACAACTCGTGCGTCGAGGTTTGTCCCGTCGACTGCATCCACCCGACGCCTGACGAGGCCGATTACGACAACGTCGAGCAGCTCTACATCGACCCGGACGAGTGCATCGACTGCGACGCCTGCGTCGAGGCTTGCCCGGTCGACGCCTGCTTTGCCGAGGATCAGTTGCCGGCTGAGTGGGCCAAGTACGCCGAGATCAACGCCAACTACTTCAAGAACCAGGCTGCTTAGGTTCGGCTGGTTGTGAGAGAGGGGGCACCCGCCCCCTCTTGCCATCCGGATCGGTCGCCTGGTTCGGCGTAGGGCTTTAGCTGGTCAGTAGCCAGCCGGGTGTCTGGCTACGAAGGGCCCACTCGCGGCTGCTCTAGTTGATTTGTGCCACCTCGGGCCGGTTCCCGAGGTGTCGCCGGCGGTGTCCCAGCGGAGGCCGGCTATGACGGCGTAGGCGTGGCCGCCGTTGGCGTAGACGGTGATCCAGCGCCCCTTGCCGGGGCTTCCCCAGCTCTCCAGCGACCCCGAGGGCATCGGGGTGGAGATCAGGTTGCCGCCGTGGAGGGCGAAGCTGACCGAGCCGGAGCAGTCGTAGCCGCGGTCCCACCAGCGCGCGTGGCCGCCGCCCCAGATGTAGGGCTTGGTACGGATCTTGTTGGCCGCGGCGATCACCTTCTTCACCGCCGCCGGCGCGTTCACCGGCGGGATCGCACGCCCGTTGACCAGCATCGCCTTGCCGGGAGGGCCGGTTTCGGGCGCCGCTTCGTATTCCGGGCTGGTCGAGGTGAGGCCACCTGGGGTGGTCGCCTGGGCCGGCGCCGCGAGGACCGCGACGGCGGCGACTGCGGCCAGTAACGCGAGGAAAAGACTGAGGGCGGACGTTTTCGGGGCCGCCCCGAGGGCGTTCTTCATTCATTCCTCCTTCGACGGCCGGCGGGGTTAGCTGACGGGCTGGCGCTGAAGGAGCCTGCGCCCCCACCTCAGGTGGGTTAGCCCCGGACACTCGGGTCCCCCGCTCCCCGGCCCTCTTAGCCGGGGATTAGGCGTTTGTGTGCAAACCTTAACCCAGGGTTGGGCGGGAAGTTGCTGATTCCTCTGTGTGTTCCGTCACAGAGGGACTCCCCGCGTTTTTTGGCGCTTACTGGACGACGGGCAGCGGCGTGCCGCCGACCGGCGGCGCTTCCGCGGCGGCCGGGGCCGACTGCAGCACCGGCAGCTCGGTCGGGGTCGCGGCGACGATGCCGCGGGCGGCCTGCCGGATCGCCTGCGAGGCGGGCGAGTCGGGATCGTCGATCGCCAGCGGCGAGCCGTTGTCGGAGTGCTCGCGCAGCGGCTCGGAGAGCGGCACCTTGCCCAGCAGCGGCACGTCGAGTTCGTCGGCCAGGAGCTGGCCGCCGCCCTCGCCGAAGATCGTGAAGCGCTCGCCGTCGGGGGTGGTGAAGCCGGACATGTTCTCGATCACGCCGAGGATCTCGAGGTCGAACTTGCTCGCCATCTCGGCGCCGCGCCGCGCCACCGACTGCGCCGCCGGCTGCGGCGTGGTGACGACCACGAACTTCGCCTGCGGCAGCAGCTGCGCCAGCGTCATCGAGACGTCGCCGGTTCCCGGCGGCAGGTCGAGCAGCAGGTACTCCAGCTCGTCCCAGGCGACGTCCTCGAGGAATTGCTGGATCGCCTTGTGCAGCATCGGGCCGCGCCAGACGACCGCCGAGTTCTCCTCGACGAAGAAGCCGATCGACATCACCTTCACCCCGCTCGCGGAGTCCAGCGGCAGGATCTTGCGCTCGGCGTTGACTTCCGGTTTGCGGTTGACCCCGAGCATGCGCGGGATCGAGTAGCCGTAGACGTCGCAGTCGAGTGCCCCGGCAGGGTGGCCTTCTGCGGTCAGCGCCGCGGCCAGGTTGGCGGTCATCGTCGACTTGCCGACGCCGCCCTTGCCGGAGGAGACGCAGATCACGTTCTTCACCTTCGCCAGCGCCCCCTGCGGCAGCTTGCCGCGGCCGAGCGTCTGCTGCAGCTGGCCTTTCTCCTCGTCGGAGAGGACGTCGAAGCCGACCGCGACCTCGGTCACGCCCTCGAGCTGGGCGACCTGCTGGGCGACCGCCTGTTCGAAGTGCGAGCGGATCGGGCAGCCGGCGGTGGTCAGCGAGACGACGACCTCGACCCGGCCGCTCTCCTTGACCTCGATCGAGCGGACCATGCCCAGCTCGACGATCGAGCGCCGCAGCTCGGGGTCGATGACGGCGCGCAGCTTCTCGGTGATCTGGTCCTTGCTTGGAAGTGGCATCGGCCCGATTCTCGCAAAGGCGGCTCTTCGGCCGTCCGGCGGCGGTCGGATCGCCGGGGAGGGGGGAGAGTTTCACTCGCCCGGCCCTTAGCTCCAGGTCAACGCAATCGAGCGAAGGAGGACCGATGTCGGGCAGGGGGTTTGCGATGGGGAGGATCGTCGCGCTGGGAGTGCTGCTGGCGCTGAGCGTGTTGCTGTTCGGGGCGGCGAAGGCGAGCGCCGGGAAGTACGCGGTCGCCCAGTGCGGCTGGTACGCCGGCGCCGACGCGAGCTGGGCCGACACCACCTCCGGCGCCAAGTTCCGCCCCGACGCCTGGTGCGTACCGCCGGCCGGCGCCGATCCCTTCGACGGCGCCCACCTCAAGAGCCTGACCCGCGACGGCCAGGGCACCGTCTCCGGCACCCGCTTCGCCCGCTGGCGCTGGACGGCGCCGCCGGGAACCGGGATCACCCAGGTCCGCGGCAGCTGGTGGCACGCGCTCCACGACGGGATCGAGCAGCGCCTCGGCGGCGCCGAGGCCGACGGCGGCTTCAGCCCCTTCCTCGCCGCCGCGACCACCGACACCACCCCGCGCGAGTTCACCAAGGGGTTCCCGGCGCCGGTCGCCGCCTTCGAAGACCGCCTGCTCTGCGCCCGCGCCGAGAGCAAGTGGTGCTCGCTCGAACAAGGGTCCTGGTCGGCCCTGCGGGCGCTGACGATCACGGTCGAAGACCCGACCGCGCCGGGCGCCTGGCTCGCCGGCGGCGACCTCCTCGCCGGCGGCTGGCGCCGCGGCGACCAGAGCGTGGCGGTCACCGCCTCCGACGCGGGCAGCGGCGTCCGCTTCGGCGAAACGAAGCTCGACGGCGCCCGCGTCGGCTTCACCGAGTACCCCTGCGCCAAAGCCTCGATCGGGGGCGAGTGGCGGGCGACCCGGATGCAGCCCTGTCTGACCACCGTCTCCGCCACCCACGCCGTCGCCACCGCCGGCTTCAGCGACGGCCCGCACACGCTCGTCCACTGCGCCGCCGACTTCGCGGCGAACTTCGCCTGCACCCAGCCCCGCACGGTGCTGATCGACAACAACCCCCCGGCGCACCCGAAGGCGGTCGCTCTGGCCGGCGGCGAAGGCTGGCGCCGCGTCGACGATTTCGAGCTCGGCTGGGAGAACCCGGACCAAGGGCAGGGGAGCCCGATCGCCGGCGCCTCCTGGCGCATCGCCGGCTCCGCCGGCTACGACAGCGGCGTCGGGTTCGCCGCCGGCCGCGACCGCAGGTCCCTCACCGACCTCTCCGTGCCCGCCGCTGGCGCCTATTCGCTGCAGGTGTGGCTGCGCGACGAAGCCGGCAACGAGGCGCCGAGCTCGGCGGTGACGGTGCCGCTGCGCTTCGACGACGTGCGGCCAACCGTCGCCTTCGCGGCCGACGCGCCAGAGGGCCAGTTGCGGGCGGACGTCGCCGACGAGCATTCCGGACCCGCCTCCGGCTCGCTCTTCTACCGCCGTCTCGACGCGGAGGGCTGGACCGAGCTGCCGACCAAGCTGGTGCCGGGAGACGCTCCCGGCAGCGCCCACCTGGTGGCGCCGATGCCGGAGCTCGGCTACGGCACCTTCGTCTTCCGCGCCGATGCGGCAGACGGAGCCGGAAATGTCGCCTCGACCACCCTGCGCGCCGACGGCACCCAGATGTCGGTCCGCAGGGTGCCGCCGCCGCACGTCCCCCAGGCCAAGTCGAGGCTGTTCGCCCGCCTGCGCGGCGGCAGCGGGCGCGGCGACTCGCTCACCGTTCCCTTCGGTGCGCCGGCCCTGCTCAGCGGCCGCCTCACCCGCGCCGATGGCGTCGGCGTCGCGGATCGTGAGCTGCGGATCGTCTCCCATCCCTCCCGCGGCGCCCTCGTCCGGCTCGGCGTGCAGACGGTGCGGACCGGCGAGCAGGGGGGCTTCGCGCTGCGGCTGGCGCCCGGTCCCTCCCGCCGCGTCACCGTCGGCTTCGCCGGCGACCCGGGGCTCGAGCCGGCGCGGCGCCCGGGGCTCGAGCTGCGCGTCCGCTCTGGGGTCTCGCTGCGGACGGACCGGCGCAGCCTCCGCACCGGCAAGGCGGTGCGGTTGAGCGGCAGGGTCGCAAACCGGGGGGCGCCGCTGCCGCGCCGCGGCAAGCTGGTGGCGATCCAGTACCTGGAGGAGGCGATCCACCGCTGGCGCCCGGTCCTCGTCACCCGCAGCGACCACCACGGCCGCTTTCGCGCTCGCTACCGCTTCCGCTACGTCAGCGGCAGGGCGACGATCCGGCTGCGGGCGACGGCGCTGGCGGAGGAGCGCTGGCCCTACGCGCCCGGTTCTTCGCGCCCGGTCACCATCCGGGTCCGGGGCTGAGGACCGTTAGGGTTTCCGACCATGTCGCAAGCGACCCTTCACACCAGCGCCGGGGCGATCGTGCTCGAGCTACACGACGAGGACGCGCCGAAAACCGTCGAGAACTTCCGCAAGCTCTCCGCGGAAGGCTTCTACGACCAGCTCGTCTTCCACCGGGTGATCCCCGACTTCATGATCCAGGGAGGCTGCCCGGAAGGCACCGGCCGCGGCGGTCCCGGCTACACGTTCGAGGACGAGATCAACGACCGCAAAGTCGTCCGCGGCGCCCTGGCGATGGCGAACGCGGGCCCGGACACCAACGGCTCCCAGTTCTTCATCGTCACCACCGGCGCGGCGCCCTGGCTCGACGGCAAGCACACCGTCTTCGGCGAGGTGATCGACGGCATGGACGTGGTCGACTCGATCGAGTCGGTGCCGACCGACGCCGCCGACAAGCCGCTCGAGCCGCAGACGATCGAACGGGTCGAGCTCGACGAGGCGTAGGCACGCGGCTCTCGGCGGCGTCTACTGGGCGCCGGCCGAGCCGCCGGTTTCGGCGGCGGCACTCCCGGCGCGTTTTTCCCGGCGTCGCCGCAGCGCTTCGCCGGGGCGCCAGAGGCTGACCAGCCCGGCGACCAGGGTGACCAGGAAGATCTGCCCGAGCATCATCTCCAGCCCGGCGACCATCCGGCCGGGCTGGCCGCCGGGGACGAGGTTGCCGTAGCCGGTCGTGGTCAGGGTCGTGTAGCTGAAGAAGAGGAAGTCGCCGCCGCTCGGCTGGGGGTGGCCTTCGAAGAAGGCGCCTCCCTGCAGCCGGTCGATCGTCCCGTAGGCGAACGTGAAGAGGATCCCGAGCGAGGTGTAGACGCTGATCGCGCCGAGGATCGTCCGCGAGCCGACTTCGGCGGTCAGCACCACCCGCCGCAGGACCGCCGCCATCGCCGCCGCGAGCAGGGAGATCTGGACCACCGAGGCGAGGTTGAGGAAGGTGCGCTCGCCGCTGGCGGCGGCGATCGCCGCGAGCAGGACGGTCAGCGCCGAGAGCCATATCGCCCCCCGCACGAAGCGGGCCTTCACGTGCGAGCTGGTCAGGGCGACGATCGAGGTGGCGCTGGTCGCCAGCGTCAGCACCACCGCCGCCCAGCCGGAGTTGTGCAGGAGCGACGTCAGCACGTAGGTGAGCAGGACCAGGAGTAGGACCACCCCGAACGCGTCCCTCACCCTTTCCGCGCGCAGCCGCCAGCGCTCACGTCTGCGGGCGCGCCTGCCGGCGTCAGTCATGCTCCGACGTTCGGGCGCCGCGGGGGGTTTCCTCCCTATCGCCGTCGCAGCAGGGCCAGCGGCTCCTCCTCGATGCGGGCGGCGATCCGTTCCAGGCTGCGGAGCGTCAGGTTGCGCTCGCCGCGCTCGATGCTTCCCATGTAGGTGCGGTGGAAGCCGAGCATCTCCGCGAATGCCTCCTGGCTCAAGCCGCGGGCCAGGCGGTATGCGCGCAGGTTGTCCCCGACGGTGCGCTGCAGGTCGCCCTCCATGAGCGGGAACGCTCCCGCGCCGCTACTTGAAGGTCTACAGACCTATAAGTAGCATCAGCGCAATTCCTCAGAAAGGCGGAGGGGGTGGGATTCGAACCCACGGGACCGCTTACGCGGCCCAACGGCTTTCAAGGCCGCCGCATTCAACCGCTCTGCCACCCCTCCGAAGCCGACGCCTCGCGAATGCTAGAGACCGGAAAGCAGCCCTGCGCTTGCGAGTCCTGATTGGATTCCCAAATGCGTAGGTTGCTCCTGCTCGCCTCGGCGATGATCTTTTTCGACGTCGCCTTCTTTGCTGCGATCGCTCCGCTGCTGCCGCAATACGTCGACGAGCTCGGCCTGAGCAAGGCGGCGGCAGGGATCCTCTCGGCCTCTTATGCGGCGGGAACGCTGGTCGGGTCGCTGCCGGCGGGCTTCGTCGCCAGCCGGGCGGGGCCGCGCCGGACGGTGATCGGCGGCCTGCTGTTGCTCGGTTGCTCGAGCCTCGCCTTCGGCTTCGCCGAACAGATCGTGCTGCTCGACGGCGCCAGGTTCATCCAGGGGATCGCCGGCGCCTTGATCTGGTCCGGCGCCCTCACCTGGCTGATCGCCGCCGCCCCCGACGAGCGACGGGGATCGATGGTCGGCACCGCTCTCGGGACCGCGGTCGCCGGCGCCCTGCTCGGCCCCGCCCTCGGCGCCATCGCCGGCTCGATCGGCACCCAGCCGGTCTTCAGCTCGGTGCTGGTGATCACCATCGCCCTCGCCTTCGCCGCCTCGAGGATGGAGGAGACCAACCCTCCCGCGCGCCAGTCGCTGCGCGAAGTGGTGGCGACCCTTCTCAGCCGCCCGCTGCTGGAGTCCGCCGCTTTCGTCGCCGTTCCCTCGGTGATGTTCGGGGCGATCGAGGTGCTGGTGCCATTGCGGATCGCCGGGCTCGGCGGCGGCCACAGCCTGATCGCCGCCGGGTTCATCGCCGGGGCCGGGCTGGAGGCGATGCTGGCGCCGGTGGCGGGCCGACTCTCCGACCGCGTCGGCCGGCGGCTGCCCTACGTGGTCGGGCTCTCGATCTGCGCGCTGGCGATGGTCGCGATCGCGCTGGTGACGACGCTCGGAACCGTCCTCGCGGGCCTGATCCTCACCTCGCTCGGCGCCGGCCTCTGCTTCGCCCCGGCGCTGACGCTGATCTCCGACGTCGCCGAGGCGAGCGGCCTTCACCAGGGATTCGCCGCCGGCGTCTCGAACATGGCCTGGGCCGCCGGCCAGGTGATCGGCGGCATCGGCGGCGGGGTCGTCGCCAGCCTCACGGGGTATGCGGCGCCGAGCTTGGTCATCGCGGCCCTGCTGGCGCTCACCGTCTTCTACGCGTTCCGCACGATGCAGACCAGCGCCGAGCCTCGTCCCGATCCGGCCGCGGGGTAGCCGAGGCGGCTGGACTAGGGTCGGGCGATGGCGCGACGGAAGCGTGCAGCCGCCCGGGAGTGGGTCAATTGGACCGGCGACCAGTCCTGCCGCCCGGCCCGGATCGTTCGCCCGTCCAGCCGCGAGCAGTTAGCGGAGGCGGTCGCCGCCGCCGCGGCCGAAGGGGAGAAGGTGAAGGTCGCCGGCTGCGGCCACTCCTTCACCGAGGCGGCGCTGACGGAGGGGACGATGATCGACGCCGGGGCGCTCGGCGGCGTCCTCGACGCCGACCCCGGCTCCGGCCTGGTCAGGGTCGGCGGCGGCGCCGTCCTCGCCGAGCTGAACGAGGAGCTGGCCGCGCTCGGCCTGGCGATGGAGAACCTCGGCGACATCGACCGGCAGACGATCGCCGGAGCGATCTCCACCGGCACCCACGGCACCGGCGCCAGGCTGCGCAACATCTCCGCCCAGGTCGAGGGCCTGGAGCTGGTCCTCGCGGACGGCAGCGTCCGCCACCTCAGCGCCGCCACCGATCCCGAGCTGCTGCGAGCGGCGCGGGTGGGGGTGGGAGCGCTGGGGGCGATCTCGGCGGTGACGCTGCGCTGCGTGCCGGCCTTCGACATGCTCCGGGTCGACACCCCGCACCCGCGCGAGGAGGTCCTCGATTCCTTCGTCGAGCGGGCAGAGGCGCACGAGCACTTCGAGCTCTTCACCTTCCCTTACTCGGATTTGGCGCTGGTGCTGGAGCGCAGCCGGATCGACGAGCCGCCGCGCCCGCGGGGCCGTGGTGCCGCCTACCTCAACGACGTCGTCCTGGAGAACTGGGCGCTGGGGCTGTTGTCGGCGACCGGCAAGGCGATCCCGCGGGCGATCCCGGCGCTCTCGCGGCTGGCGGGCCGCCTCGCCTCCGGCAGCCGCACCAGCGACCGCAGCGACCGCGTCTTCGCCAACGAGCGGCGGGTGCGCTTCACCGAGATGGAGTACGCGCTGCCGCGCGAGCACGCGCCGGAGGCGGCACGGCGGGTGATCGAGTGGGTGCGGGGCAACCAATACCCCGTCTTCTTCCCGATCGAGATGCGGGTCTCGGCCGGCGACGACGCCTTCCTCAGCCCCGCCCACGAGCGCGACGCCGCCTACGTCGCCGTGCACCAGTACCGGGGGATGGAGTGGCGCCCCTACTTCGAGGCGGTGGAGGAGATCATGGACGACTACGACGGTCGCCCCCACTGGGGCAAGCGCCACTTCCAGACCGCCGCGACGCTGGCGCCGCGCTACCCGGCCTGGGCGGACTTCCAGCGCGCCCGCGACATCCTCGACCCCGGCCGCGTCTTCGCCAACGAATACACCGAACGCGTCCTGGGTTAGAGGAAGGCTTTGCCCTCGCCGCGGTAGGTGGGGACCTCGTCGACGATCGCGTCGCCTTCGACCAGGTAGAGGGTGTCGAAGCGCTCGCAGAGCTCGCCGGCCTTGGCGTGGCGGAAGTAGACGCGGTCGCCGACTTCGAGCGCCGCGGCGGCAGGGCCGAGGAGCGGCGTCTGCACCTCGCCGGCGCCCTCGTCGCCGTCGAGCTCGAGCCCCGCCGGCAGCCACGGCAGCGGCAGCCGCGCCCCGTCGCCGGCACCGGAGGCAAGGTAGCCGCCGCCGAGCGCGGTCGCGGTCCTTGGCGAGGGCTTGCGCACCACCGGCAGCGCGAACCCCGCCGCCGGGGTCAGCCGGAACCGGCTGTAGTGGTCGAAGAGGGCGGGGGCGTAGAAGCCCGAGCCGGCCGTCACCTCGGTCACCGCCTCCTCGGCGGCGGTGAGGTCGAGGCTGCCGGTGCCGCCGCCGTTGACGATCTCCAGCTCGACGAACTCGCTCAGCGCCGAGACGATCGCCGCCCGCCGCTCGGCCAGCTCGGCCGCCGAGCGCCGCTGCATGAAGCGGATCATCGCCGCCCGCCGCCGCTCTCCCGGCGGCCGGTCGCCGACGCCGGCGATCTGCCCCTCGTAGGCCATCAGCGCGTCGAGTTCGATCTGCGGGCGCTTTTCGATCTCCCGCGCCAGCGTCACCGCCTGCTCCACCGTGTGGACCGGGGAGCGCTTCGGCCCGACCTTGACCCGGCCGCCGAGCCACCACCAGCTCGCGTCGACGTCGATGCAGACTCGCACCGGCGGCGCCCCCTTCCCCAGCACCGCCTCGATCATCTCCAGCTGCTCCACGCAGTCGACCATCACGATCGGCGCCCCCTCCGGGTTGGCGGCCGAGCGCAGCGCCAGCTCCTCCAGGGCGCCGGCGTCGACGGTCGGGTAGGCGAGCAGCAGGTTCTCGAACCCCAGCTCGGCGAGCCACAGCGTCTCCGGCAGGGTGAACGTCATCAGCCCCCGGAAGCGCTCGTCCCGCCCGAGGATCGCCTCCAGCAGCGCCCGGCAGCGGATCGACTTCGAGGCGACCCGCACCGGCTTGCCGGCCGCGCGCCGCAGCATCTCCGCCGCGTTCGCCCACATCGCCTCCAGGTCGACGAAGGCGAACGGCGCCTCCACCTCGGCGAAGACCCGCTCGTAGCGCTCGTGGGACTGAGGAGGCGGCCCGGACACCGCCGCCAGCCTATCCCCGCCGTTCCCGGTCAGCACCTACAATCGACCGAGCGCTAGGAGAGGTGGCCGAGTGGCTGAAGGCACTCGCCTGCTAAGCGAGTAGGGGGCGCAAGCTCTCTCGAGGGTTCGAATCCCTCCCTCTCCGCTCCCAGCCGAGTACGAGGCGATGGTTCGAATCTGCCCGCTACTTGTAGATCGCAACCGGCAGGATGATGGCGCCGGAGCCCGGGATCGTCGCTTCGCGTTCCAGCAACCTGACGGCGTGGCGCCGTGCCCACCTCACCTCTCTGCCCGAGCTCGTCGTCTCCGGCAGGTGGTGCTTCCGCTCCCACCTCGCGCATCGCTTGTCCGTCAGGCAGAGCAGCGCTCCGGGCACGTGTCGTAACGGCTCCGTCCAGGTTCGCAGTGAGGAGACGTCCACGTAACGAGGGCTGTGTTTCCTTTCGAAGATACGCAGCACCTTGCCGACCACGACGAGCGTTCCGCCGCCTCCGGCAACCAGACTTCCCTCTTCCGACAGGAAGGTGGGACTGATCGGCAACAGATAGCGCGGCGCATTCCACCTCGCAGGCCTTTGACGAAGGGTGAGCACGACCCGAGGGTTCTTACCCACCTCCTTCTCGAAGCGCCGTACCGGCTTCCTCTTGGCCAGCGCCGACTTGAGCGAGTCCGAAGAACCGCTTGCCGAGAACATCTCGCTCAGCGCCTTGAGTCCCCTGAAAGCCAAGAATGGAGCGATGTAGGTCGGCGGTCTCAGGTTCTCGGTCCGGAAATACACGAGCTCTCCGGGCTTCAAGGCCTTGGGGCCGGCTTTCACGTTGAATTCGGTGAGGATGTGTTGCTGCGCCGTGTCAGTGATGTCCTGGGGTTCGGGGTCTTTGGTCTTTCCTTCTTCGAGCGCCGTTTTCAGAATGAAGAAGTTGCTAGCTGCGGTGGGCGTCACGTGGCGTTCCACCTCCTGTTCTTCTTCTTCCGATGCGTCGCCTTCGGCCACTGCGCCCACGTGGACCGATCCCTTGATGGCCTCCACGATCTTGGTGCGCTGGGTTTCGTCGCTGAAGCTACCTCCCTCCAGCTGGGCTAGGTAGTTATCGACCGTCGCCGTATCGAGATAGAGAAATTCCGCTGGATCGCCGAGTGGGTATTCCGTGGGACCTGAGTTCCCCTTGAAAACGCTCGGAAAGGCCAGACTTCCCAAGAAGAATCCGGCCACCCCGCCGACGGCGAGCGCCACCAGTACAGCAAGCCAATGTTCCCTCAGGAAGGAAAATGCTTCTTCCATGCATAGGGGCATCGGCTACACACACCCAATGGCCAGCCTAAATGCCTGACATGGGCCGTCAATACCAAATACTCAAGGAATGAAGCAGGTTCCTGGATGCGTTCTAGGGAACCTGACTGTTTAAGAAGAAAATATGTAGGGTCATCCCATGGCGGAACCCTGCAGGGAAGTCTTTCCGGGCGCTCGGGTCGACCGTGGCAACCCGCGCTATCCGACGATGGTGCAGGGGTTCAATCCTCGCTGGATCGCAAACCCCGATTGGGTCCAGGTCTGCGGCGACACCGAGCAGGTCCTCGCCACCGTCCAGGAAGCCTTCGACCAGGGGAAGCGGATCACGGTCCGATCCGGCGGCCACTGCTACGAGGACTTCGTCTGCGACAACGATGAAGGGGTGCTGATCGATCTCTCGCCGATGAACGGCGTCTACCTCGATCAGGACAACTCCCTCTACTGCGTCGAAGGAGGGGCGACGCTGTGGAACGTCTACAACGCCCTCTACCGTGAGTACGGCCGCACCCTGCCGGGCGGGTCCTGTTACCCGGTCGGCGCCGGCGGTCACTTCACCGGCGGCGGCTACGGCCTGCTGTCGCGGCTGCACGGGCTGACGACCGACTACCTGGCGGCGGTCGAGGTCGTCAGAGTCAACGCCGACGGCAAGGCCGAAGCGATCGTCGCTCATCGCGACGCCTCCGACCCGACCGAGAAGAAGATCGCCTGGGCGCACCGGGGCGGCGGCGGTGGCAATTTCGGCATCGTCACCAGGTTCTGGTTCGAAGACCCGCCGCAGGCACCGGAGCTGGTGCTCCTCGCCAGCTTCGCCTGGAACTGGAGCGAACTCTCGGAGGACAGCTTCGCCGAACTGATCGAGGGTTTCGGCGAGTGGCACGTCGCCAATAGCGATCCGCTCAGCGAATGGGCACCGCTGTTCGCGCTCCTGCACCTGAGCCAGAACGTCTCCCCCTCTTCACAGATCGCCCTCACCGTCCAGGTCGCCGAAAACGAACCCGAGCTGGTGAGTGCGTTCCAGCGGGAGCTGACCGGCAAGCTCCCGCCACCGGTGGCCCAACGGAGCGGCTTCGGGCATTTCGGGATCGCCAGCCCCACCGAGACGGTCCGCGTCCTTCCCTGGCTGCACGCGACCCAGCAGCTCGACGGGGCGACCCCCAACCAGCGCGGCAAGTACAAGTCCGCCTACATGAACGGGGCCTTTCCGGCGCCCCAGATCGAGACGCTGTGGAAATACCTCCACGACGAGCCGAACACAGCGGCGGCCTCGGCGCTGCTGCAGGTCGACTCCTACGGCTGCCAGGTCAACGCCCATCCGCCCGACGAAACCGCGGCCGCGCAGCGCTCCTCGGTGATGAAGCTGCAGTACCAGACCTACTGGTACGAAGAAGCAGCCGACGACGAAAACCTCGCCTGGATCCGCGCCTTCTACGACGAGATGTACGGGGAACGCGGGCCCTACCCGGATGGGACGATGGACGGCTGCTTCGTCAACTACCCCGACGTCGATCTGCCGGACTGGCAGTACCTCTATTACAAAGACAACTACCCCGGGCTGCGCGAAGCGAAGTCGCTCTGCGACCCGAAGAACGTCTTCCACCACCAGCAGTCGATCGAACCGCTTTAACCGCCGGCAAGGGCGGGATGGCTACAGTCATCTGCGATGGCTGCCGAGTCGACCAACCCCGCCGGCGCCCACCTAGGGCGGCGGACCAAGATCATCGCCACGGTCGGCCCCGCGAGCTGGGAGCCGGCGGTGCTGGAGCGGCTGGTGGCGGCGGGGGCCGACGTCTTCCGGCTCAACTTCTCCCACGCCGGGCCGGACCGGCAGGCGGAGACGATCGCGGCGGTCCGCGGGGCGGCGGAGGCGGTCGGGCGCGAGGTGGCGATCCTCGGCGACCTGCCGGGGACGAAGCTGCGGATCGGCTCGCTGCGCGGCGACGTCGCCGAGCTGGAGACGGGGATGCACGTGACGCTGACCCCGGAGGACGTCGAGGGGGACGAGGAGACGATCCCGGTGCCGTGGTCGGGCGTCTCCAGCCTGCGCGAGGACCAGGTCGTCTACCTCGCCGACGGCTCGATCCGGCTGCGCGTCGACAGGGCCGGGGACGACGGCGTCGGCGCCGAGGTCGAGGTGGGGGGGACGCTCTCCTCCCACAAGGGGCTGAACATCCCCGGCGGGGCGCCGCTGCCGGCCGCCACCACGGTCGACCTAGACTGGGTCGACTTCGCCGCCTCCCACGGGGTCGACATCCTCGCCGTCTCCTTCGTCTCCTCGCCCGAAGACCTCGAACCGGTGAGCGAGCGGCTCGAGCGGCTCGGCGTCGACATCCCGCTCGTCGCCAAGATCGAGCGCCAGCAGGCGGCCGAAAACGTCGACGGGATCGTCGCCGAGGCGACCGGCGGGATCATGGTCGCCCGCGGTGACCTCGGGATCGAACTGCCGCTGGCGCAGGTGCCGATCGTGCAGAAGCGGCTGATCCGCGCCGCCGGCCGCCGCTCGAAGGCGGCGATCACCGCGACCCAGATGCTGGCCTCGATGGTGACGGCGCGGCGGCCGACCCGGGCCGAGGTGACCGACGTCGCCAACGCGATCTACGACGGCACCGACGCGGTGATGCTCTCCGAGGAGACCGCGGTCGGCCAGCACCCGGTCGAGGCGGTGCGGGTGATGGACCAGATCGCCCGCGCGACCGAGCCCGACCTGCCCTACGGCGAGTGGCTGTTCCGCCGCACCGACCAGGCGACCCAGGACGTCGCCGACTCGGTCGCCCAGAGCGCCGTCGGCGCCGTCTACCGTCTGGGGCTGAAGGCGCTTGTGGTGCCGACGACCAGCGGCCGCACCGCCCGCCTCGTCTCCGCCCACCGGCCCGACGTGCCGGTGCTGGCGATCTCGCCGCGCATCGAGACGGTGCGGCGGCTTAACCTGCTGTTCGGCGTGACCGCTATCCGCTGCGACTACGAGACCGACGTCCACACCCTGATCGGCACCTGCTCCGAGATGGCGGGCCGCACCGGCATCGCCAGGTCCGGCGACCTGATCGCGATCACCGCCGGGCTCCCCGACCAGGAACTAGGCACCAACCTCTTCGAGGTCCACCGTGTCCCCTGACGGGCGGGCGGCGCGGCTCGAGCGCGAGGGCGACCTCGCGGTCATCACCCTCGACAGCCCGCCGCTCAACCTCTTCGACCAGCGGATGATCGACGACCTGCGCGCGGCGATCGACGCGGTCGCCCTCGAGCCGCCGCGGGCGCTGCTGATCCGCGCCGAGGGGCGCGCCGTCTCCGGCGGCGTCGACGTCCACGTCTTCGCCGGGCTGACGCCGGAGCAGGCGAGCCTGCTCTGGGACGAGCTGCTGGGGATGATCGAAAAGGTCGAAGAGCTGCCGGCGCCGGTCGTCTTCGCCGCCCACGCGCTGACCCTGACCGCCGCCTTCGAGCTGGCGCTCGCCTGCGACCTGATCGTCGCCTCGCCGCAGGCGAAGTTCGGCCTGGTCGAGAAAGTCGTCGGGCTGACGCCCTCGATGGGCGGGACGCAGCGCCTCGCCGAGCGCGCCGGCTCCGGCCGCGCCCGCCACTTCGTGATGTCGGGCGGGATTTTCGGCGCCGAGGAGATGGAGCGCTGGGGCGTCGTCAACCTGATCTACGAGGAGCAGGACTTCGACGCCGCCGCCCGGGCGCTGGCCGCCGAGCTCGCCGCCGGCCCGACCAAGGCGCACGCGATGACGAAGCTGATCCTGCGCCGCTTCCGCGAAGGCGGGATCCCGGCCGCTGACGAGGCGGTGCGGATCGACGCGGGCGAGCTCTTCGCCACCGAGGACCTCCAGAACGCCGTTCGCACCTTCCTCGAGCAGGGCGGTCCCGGCCACGCCGAGTTCCACGGTCGCTGAAGTACGCGCCAAGGGGTCGCTATCCGATGCTTTGGGCGGACTCGCCGGAGGGCGTTAGGGTGAAGGCGATGCCGGGAGTTCCGGGAATGCCGAACATCGACTTCGACGCGATCGCCAAGGGCCTGGCGATGGCGGTGCCGTTCGTCGACCACCTCGGGCTGGAGATAACGGAGATGGACGCCGGGGAAGCGACGGTGGTCCTGCCGCGTCGGCCCGAGCTGACCAACCACGTCGGCTCCCAGCACGCGGGCGCGCTCTTCACCGCCGCCGAGACCGCCTCCGGGGCGGCTTTCGTCGGCGCCTTCGCCGTCCGCATGGGCGACGTCGTCCCGCTCGCCAAGTCGGCCGAGATCGACTACGAGAAGATCGCCAACGGCCCGATCACCGCCAGCGCCAGGCTCGGCATCGAGGCCGCCGCGGCGATCGCCACCCTCGACGCCGAGGGCAAGGTCGAGTTCCCCTGCGAAGTCGAGCTGGCCGACCGGGACGGCAACCGGGTCGCCACCGCCACCGTCCACTGGCACGTGCGGCTGAAAGAGCAGCCCGCGCAGTAGCGACGGCCCCCTCCTAGCTGCCGACGGGGACGATCGCGCCGGAGCGGATCAGCTGCAGCGCCTCGCCGGGATGGGGGTCGAAGACCTCGATTTGGGTGGGGATGCCCGGGAAGGCCAAGTAGGCGCTGGTGGCCTTGGTCCCTTCGGCGTAGGCGGTGCCGCCGCCCGTGACCTTGACCAGGATCGCGCCGGGCTTCTGCCCGGATTCCCGGATGTCGGCCAGTGCGTTGGGGTCTTCGTAGCTGCCGACGGTGAGGAAGGGCCGCTTGCTTTCCGCTTCTTCGCCCTTGGGCAGGTAGCGGACGTAGGCGCGGCCGTCCCGCCGCGAGACTTCGTATTCGACGCCGAGCCGGGGTCCCGCCCAGTAGACGGGATAGCCGACTCCCCGCATCGCGCTCAGGAGCTCGGACTCGGGAACCGCCTGCGCCGAGTCGGAGCCGGCGGTCGTTTCTTCGGTGGCGGCGGAGGAGCCAGAGCCGTCGCTCCCGCTCGCCAGCAGGGCGACGAGGAGGACCGCGGCGACGATTGCGGCGAGGCCGGCGAGGCCGTAGATACGTCTATCGCCCGGGCGGCCCTCCCCGCCCGGGCGATCGTTGGACGACAACTTCGTCAGGAGCTGCAGACGACGTAGGCTTCGACGCCGATCTTCTGGCTACCCGTGAGGGTGGCCGCGACCGTCGCGACGGCTTTCCAGGTGTTCGTCGCGCTCGGATAGCTTTCCGAGAGCATCGCCGCGTTGTTCGGAGCGCTTGCGCCGGCGACCGTCACCCGTCCGCCTCCGCCGAGCAGGACTTTGCCTGCCGGGCAGCTGACGGTCGAGGTGAACTGCGCACCGAGGGCGGGCGCGTTGCCCGACTGCACGAGCGTGCCGGTGACGATCTGGCTCGAGGCGAGAAGGCCGCTGGCCCCGGTCGCGCCCTTCGGCCCGGTCGGTCCGGTTTTGCCCTGGGCGCCCGTTGCCCCCGTTTTGCCCTGAGGCCCGGTCGCGCCGGTTTTGCCTTGCGGACCCGTGGCCCCGGTTTTGCCCTGGGCCCCGGTTTCGCCTTTCGGACCCTGCGGACCAGTGGCCCCGGTTTTACCCTGCGCTCCGGTTTCGCCTTTCGGACCCTGCGGGCCGGTCGCGCCCGCTTTGCCCTGGGCGCCGGTGGCGCCGGTTTTACCCTGAGGACCCTGCGGGCCGGTGGCCCCTACGGGTCCCTGCGTGCCCTGCGGTCCGGTCGCGCCGGTTTTGCCTTGCGGACCCGTGGCCCCGGTTTTGCCCTGGAGGCCCTGCGGACCGGTGGCCCCGTCTTTCCCATCTTTACCGGGAACGCCCTGCGGCCCGGTCGCGCCGTCTTTACCGGGAACGCCCTGCGGACCCGTGGCCCCGTCTTTTCCATCTTTACCTGGGGCGCCCTGAGGACCAGTGGCCCCTTCTTTGCCGGGGGCACCTTCAGGGCCGGTCGCCCCGTCTTTCCCGTCTTTGCCCGGCGCGCCCTGAGGACCGGTTGCACCGTCTTTGCCCGGAATACCCTGCGGGCCCGTGGCTCCGTCTTTGCCGTCTTTGCCAGGAACGCCCTGAGGACCAGTGGCGCCTTCTTTTCCATCTTTACCGGGCGTTCCCTGGGGGCCGGTAGCACCGGTGGCCCCGTCTTTCCCATCTTTGCCCGGCGCGCCCTGCGGTCCGGTGGCGCCGTCTTTACCCGCTACGCCCTGCGGCCCGGTTGCTCCATCTTTTCCGGGAGCGCCCTGAGGACCGGTTGCACCGTCTTTGCCCGGAATACCCTGTGGGCCCGTGGCGCCGTCTTTCCCAGGAGCGCCCTGAGGACCAGTGGCCCCTTCTTTTCCATCTTTACCGGGCGTTCCCTGGGGGCCGGTAGCACCGGTGGCACCTTTGGCCCCGTCTTTCCCGTCTTTGCCCGGGGCGCCCTGGGGACCAGTCGCCCCGGTGGCCCCTACGGGACCCTGAATCCCCTGCGGCCCGGTCGAGCCGGTCGCGCCCGTAGCGCCGGTCGCGCCCGTAGCGCCGGTTTTTCCGTCTTTCCCATCTTTACCCGGAGTTCCTTGTGGACCCTGCGGCCCGGTCGCACCTTTGGCGCCATCTTTCCCGGCAGCGCCCTGCGGCCCCGTGGCACCGGTTTTACCCTGGATGCCCTGTGGCCCTTGCGGACCGGTCGCGCCGGCTTTGCCGTCTTTTCCGGCCTGACCCTGCGGCCCGGTGGCGCCCGCAGCCCCCGCGGCACCAGGAGTGCCGTTGGAGCCATTCGACCCCGGAAGCCCCTGCGCACCCTGTTTGCTGGAGCAGAGCAGCTTCACGGCTTTGGCCACCGACTTCGCGTCGGCGGCAAGGAAGGCCTTTTTGACGGTGGTGCGGCAGGAGCGTTCCTGCGCGGTCAGCGCCGAGGCGCTGGAAGCGGTCACCGTCAAAGCGGCAAGAGCCACTACGGCGAAGATCATCATCAACTTCCAAACTGGTCTTTCGACCCCTGGTCGGGTCATCGGCCTTCCTTCCTGACGAATTGCAGGTGGCCAGAGTAGGGGCGCAAACCCGGGTCCACCATCCGCATTACTCCGCATACAACTCATCTCGCCATCGGTACTCGCGGAGTTCCTTACCGATTTTTTGGCAGCGATGGGTCGTACATTCGTCAAAAACGCTAAAGGAACATTCGTCCAGCCCACCGATCGGTACCTAACAGGTCGGTTCCTTGCGCCGAATCCCGATGGGTGAGGCGCTACTTGTGTCATGGGGGTTTTTATTCAGCCCTGCTCGCGGCCGCGGCAACGCTGTTGTTGCTCACCCCTGGGGCCAGCGGCGCCGAGCGGGCGAAGGTGATCGGTCCGCCGGAAGTTCAGGCGATGGTCGAAACCTTCCTCGTCCCCACCCTTCCGCGACCGGTGCGGGTCAAGGCCATGCCCTGTCCCGGCGATCCCACGGCCCAGGGCTGCCACAGCTCGGGACGCCAGATGGACACGATCTGGCTCAACCCGGCAGCCGGCGGCCTCGACACCGAGACCCTGGCGCACGAGATGGGCCACGTCTTCGAGAGCTATCTCTGGGACCTGCGCTGGCGCGAAGCGCCGAACAGCTCCTTCGTGCCGCGGGACCTCTACCGCATCGCCACGGTCCTCTTCGAAGACCCCGCCCCCGGCATCCTCTACTCGACCGCCTGGTCCGAGCGCTTCGCCGAAAGCTACAGCGCCTGCGCCCGCTTCCCGGAACTCACGGAAACCCTCGTCACCGGCTACTGGGGCTTCGAAATGACGCCCGAACAGCACGACCAGATCTGCCCGGCGATCGACCGCCTCGCCCAGGAGTACGAAGAAGCCACCACCCCCGCCCCCCTCGTCCTCAAGGCCAGGCCCCTGGCGCACCGCCATCGCCCCAGGCCTTAAGATCCCTAGCTCTGCCTTCAGGTCCGCGCCCACCCCGCGCGGCAGGCAGACCTAGCGCCTGTAGCTCAGTTGGATAGAGCGTCGGTCTACGAAACCGAAGGTCACAGGTTCGAATCCTGTCAGGCGCGTTGACGCGATTCCGCTTGGGAAGCGGGTTTGCGGTGATTCGTGGCTCAGCCGGGGAGGTCGAAATAGGCGATGGGGCAACACCTGGGGCAATGTGAGGTCCCGGTAGAGGTTCGGCCCGGTCCTTGAGCGGGCGCTTCCGTCCACCTACGGTCGCCGACAACGGAACAAAGTGCCCCCGCGCTGCGCAAACAGCCGGGGGCGTGGCACAAGGAGAGTGAACTCCCTATGCACGACCACCCTAAGGGCGCGAGCGACGATCGCGTCCGCCTGGCGCCCATTGATGAAGACGTCCGCGATCAGTCAGCGGTTCTCCGCGAGGTCCTGCTCCTCAACCCGGAACTGACGACGCTGGACGAGCTGGTGCGCGAACTCACCGCCGGCTCACGGGACCTGCTGGACCACGACCGCATCCAGCGCGCGGTGCGCGACCTGATCGGGGGCGGGTTGCTGCTCCTCCGCGACGGTGACCTGGTCCTGCCGACGCGGGCCGCGGTTCACTTCCACTGCCTCTACGAAGTCTGATGGACGGCCGCAAAGGTGGACCGGGAGATGGCCGAGCGCCTCGGCCGCAACGTGTTCCTCGCCCGGCGGCGGGCGAGCCTCTCCCAGGAAGAGCTGGGGGCGCGATCTTCGCTGCACCGGACCGAGATCGGGATGGTGGAGAGCGGCGAGCGCCTGCCGCGCGTGGACACGCTGATGAAGATCGCGGGCGCGTTGGAAGTTCGGCCGGAGGCGCTGCTGCAGGGCATCGAGTGGATAGCGCCCGCGCCGCCGAGCGGCGGCAGCTTCCTCGTCGGGGCTCCGGCCCGAGAGAGGAGGTAGCCATGCCCGCCAAAAAGAAATCCAGCAGCCCGGAAGAGAAGCTGCTGCACATCCTCCAGCACCCGCTGCGCAAGATGCTGCTGAGGCTCTACGTCGAGGAGAAGGGGATGCTGAGCCCCAAGGAACTCGCCGACTTCACCAAGAAGCACCTGTCGAGCGTCGGCTACCACGTCCGCGTCCTCGCCGAGCAGGGAGCCGTCGATATCGTCGCCGAACAGCAGCGGCGCGGCTCGGTCGAGCACTTCTACGAGGCGACCGGCCTCGTCGACGAAGTGCCCTGGGGGCGAGCAGCTCTCGGCATCGCGGAGGGCGACCGGTGAGCAGAAGAAAGAAACAGAGGACGAAGGCGACGAGCCTTCGTCTCTCTCCCGAGTTGGCGGCCGAACTGGAGGCGGTAGCCCGAGCCCAGGGGGTGACGATCTCCGAAGTGGTCCGGGAGGCCGTGAGCAACCACATCGCGGCCGTCCGTACCGACGATCGCTTCCAGGCGCGGCTGAGGGAGCAGATGGAGAAGGACCGCGAGCTTCTGGAACGGCTTGCGGAATAGCGTCCCGCTTCGCCCAAACCAGTTCGCAACGGGGTTCGCCTTGGGGTTCGCAACGGGGTTCGTCTTGGGGTCCGCGTCGGGGTTCGTACCCCCGTTTTCAGAAGGTGCCGCAAATGGCTTTGGCCCTGACTTTCCGGCGCCCATTGCTTGCTGACATCTATAGAGGTAAATGAACTAACTTCTCCGCTCCTGTCGTTTCGGCGGCTGCCGCCAGGGCACGGAATCGCCCCGCCGCCGTCATCCTCGCCGTGGCTCTGCTGACCTTCGCCTGAGTGCCGTCGCGCTTCCGGCCGGTCGCGCTCCGGCTGCCGGTCTCCGGTCCTGTTACGTTTTGTCCGCGACTATCAAAACGGGGCGGCACCGCGTGAACGGCCCGCCCCCTGGCTCACGAGGTGGTGCTCATGAGCGGTTCCCAGGATACGACGGCCCCTGCGGCCGAGCAGGGCTGCGACGACAAGCGGCGGCTCGTCAAGACCAAGACGCCCGGCGTCTTCAAGCGCGTAGACGGCAACGGCAGGACGATCGGCTACGCCTGCGTCTACCGCAGCGGCGCGAGGCAGCGAAAGCGCCACGCACGCACCTACGAGGAGGCGAAGCGGATCAAGCGCGAGAGCGAGACCGACCGCGACCGCGGCGAGCTGCAGGAGCGCAGCGCGATCACCCTCCGCCGCTACCTCGACGAGTGGGTCGGGCGCTACCGCGGCCAGGGTCGCCGGGGCTTCCGCGAGACGACCCGCGAGGAATACCGGCGCCTGATCGGCGCCTACGCCCACCGCTATTTCCCGGCCCGCCTCAAGCTGGTCGACGTCTCCACCTACACCCTCGCCCGCTTCGTTGACTGGCTGGCCGACGAGGAGGCGCAGGGCAAGGCCCTCGGCGACCGCACGATCGCCAACGCGACGATCCCGCTGCGGGCGGCGCTGGCGACGGCGAAGCGCGAGGGCCTGATCCGCCACAACCCGGCGCAGGGCCTGGCGCTGCCGCCGCGCCAGGAGATCGATGGCGACGAGATCAAGGTCTTCACCCCCGAGCAGCTGGCGACCCTCATAGAGCTAGCTCCAGAGCGCCACAGGCTGCTCCTCGAGCTCCTGGCGGCGACCGGCCTGCGGATCAGCGAGGCGATCGCCCTCCAGCGCCTCCACGTGCAGCTAGAGGGCGAGCCCGAGGTCTGCGTCCGCCGCGCCCTGATCCGAGGCCGGATCGAGCCGCCGAAGACGAAGCACGGCCGCCGCGAGGTCCGCCTGCCCGACTCGCTGGCGGCGAGCTTCCGCGCTCACCTCGCCGCCCAGCCCGATCAGGACTCGACGGCGATCCTCTTCCCGAACGAATCAGGCACCCCGCTCGACCCGACCAACCTGCGGCCGCGAGTCCTCAAGCCGCTGGTGAGACAGGCAGGAGCGCCCTGGGCCGGCTTCCACACGTTCCGCCATACCTTCGCCTCGATGCACCTGAGGCGCGGCACCAACCTCCTCCAACTGAGTCGCGCCCTCGGCCACCACTCGCCCGCCTTCACGCTGACCCGCTACACGCATCTGCTGCCGGGGGATGAGGCGCCAGCGCTTGATTTGACCCAGGCCTGCCTGTCGCTCCGCGAGGCCTCGTGAGATCCTGTCGGTAGGCGGGGTCATCGCGATACGTCAGCGCTTTCCACTAGCTTGACCCGGCTACGTGAAGCGTGTCCGGGTGGCACGCAGCGACAGGAGCTACGACATGGCGAAAGCGAGAACGATCACCGAGCAGGACGCCGCGACTGCGGAGGCTCAGATCGTCGAGCAGTCCAAGCGAATCGACTTTTTCCTGTCGGAGTATTCCATCGAGATCCTTGCGGAGAAAATGCGCAACGGCGACTTAGTTGTCCCCGACTACCAGCGCGAGTTCACGTGGGAGGATGATCGGAAGTCTCGGTTCATCGAGTCCGTGCTCATGGGCCTGCCTATCCCGTTCTTGTTCTTCTGGGAGATGGACGATGGGCGCTTGGAGATCGTTGATGGCTCTCAGCGTCTTCGCACGATCCAGGAGTTCATCCTTGGAGATTTTCGGCTTGGGAATCTTGAAACCCTTACGAATGTTTCCGGGTTTCGTTTCCGCGATCTCCCAGAGTCCCGCCGACGTAAGACCGGAAACCGTTCGATTCGAGCAATCGTCCTCAACGAGCATGCCGATGAGCAGGCGCGCTTCGACATGTTCGAACGAATCAATACCGGCAGCAAGAATGCCAAAGGGGCCGAGATCCGCCGTGGTGCGCTGGCTGGGCCATATATGGATCTAGTCATCGAGTTGGCAAAAAGCGAGCCGTTTACGGGCCTTGCGCCTGTATCTGCAAAGCGGCGCAACGAGCGCGAGCGGGAGGAGCTGGTTGCCCGCTTCTTCGCGTACGGAGACGGTCTCACGGGTTACAAAGACCGGCCAGCCCAGTTTGTCTTCGACCACACGAAACGCACGAATGCAGCGTTTGCTCAGGATCCATCGCTCGCAACCCAGTATCGCGAGCGCTTCGAGAACACGATGCAGTTCATCCAGCGCGAGTTCCCCTACGGGTTCCGTCGCACCCCTCAGGGCAAAGCAACTCCTCGTGCTCGATTCGAGGCGATCGCGATCGGTTCTTATCTTGCGCTGCAAGAGCGGCCTGATCTCAAGCCTGCAGATGTCACTACGTGGCTGGACGGCGACGACTTCAAAGGCGTAACTGGCTCCGACGGAGCTAACGCAATTGCTCGCCTTCGCGAGCGCATGAACTTCGTCAAATCCCGCCTGCTGGACGACTGAATTATGTCCGAACTGAGGGAAGCGTTTGAAGAGAGGTCGGGAGAGGTCCGTACCTACATGGAGTTTCTGGGCCATCTAGAGGAGGAGTCCCGATCCGGCTCTCCAAGGTTCTCTAGTTCTACGGCGACGATCTCGCCCGACCAGCAGAAGCTGCTTTACGCCAGTGTCTATCTGCAGCTCTACAACCTTGTAGAGGCAACCGTCACGCTCTGCGTGCAGTCGGTGGTTGACGCCGCCTGTGATCCTAAGTGGAGGCCAGGAGATCTCTCGGCAGTTATACGCCGGGAGTGGATTCGCAATACGGCCCGGACTCACGTCGACCTCAACTACAGGAATCGGCTCGAGGCCGCTGTCAAGCTTGTGGATCTCGTTCTCGCGGCGGGTCCCATCCAAGATGGCTTCGAAATCGAGAGGGGCGGGGGTGGAAACTGGGATGACGAGCAGATCGAGAAGATGAGCGAGCGCCTAGGCAGCAAGCTCAAGGTCAGTCGTGCCGTTCGGAGACTGGTCAAGCGAAAAGTTCGAGACGACTACGGGCCTCTCAAGCTAGTTCGCTCGATGCGCAACGAGCTTGCTCACGGCCAGATTTCGTTCACTGAATCGGCCAGCGAGACCACGGTAAGTGACCTCTCTCAGCTAACGGAAGCGGTGCTGCGTTATCTCAGCGAGGTGGTAGATCATTTCGACGATTTCATCTCCCGCTACGAGTACCTGGAACCGACTTCTCGGCCTGTCGTGGCGGCATGAATGGCATAAACGCCATAGATCTCTTTTGTGGGGTTGGTGGCCTGACGCATGGGCTTGTCAAGGCCGATGTGAATGTCGTCGCTGGCCTTGATATCGATCCGGCCTGTGCTTATCCCTATTCCAAGAACAACTCCGCAGAATTCATTCGACGGGACATCACCTCTCTTGAGTCATCCGAATTAGAGGAGCTTTTTCCAAAGACGGGTCTTAAGCTCCTCGCGGGCTGTGCTCCTTGCCAGCCGTTCTCGACGTACAGCAGGCCGGGAGGTAAACGGCGCCGGTCCGATGACGACTGGTCACTTCTTAGAAGCTTTGGACGCTTGATTCGTGAGGTGCGACCTGACCTTGTCACGATGGAGAACGTTCCGCAGCTCGTGGATCACGAGATCTTCGGTGAGTTTCTTGTTGAGCTTGATGGTTATTCAGTCACATGGTCAATTGTGGAGTGCGCAGACTTTGGCGTTCCCCAAACCCGCAAGCGCCTTGTGCTCTTGGCGTCTCGGTTCGGGGATGACCAGCTAAAGCTGCCACAGAGCAGGCGGCACAGGAGAACGGTACGAGAAACGATCGGCTCACTTCCCGCGATAGAGGCGGGCGGCGTTTCTGAATCCGACCCTTTGCACAGAGCTTCACGCTTGAGTGACCTCAATATGAAGCGGATACGGGCTTCCCGGCCAGGGGGTAGCTGGCGGGATTGGCCCACCGAATTGCTCGCAACCTGCCATACGCGTCCCACCGGCGATACCTATCCGAGCGTGTACGGTCGGATGAGCTGGGATGAGGCGGCGCCGACCATAACGACTCAGTGCTTCGGCTACGGCAACGGCCGCTTTGGTCACCCGGAGCAAGACCGCGCCATCTCCCTGCGCGAGGCAGCGATGCTTCAGACCTTTCCACGTACCTACGCCTTTGCTCCGCCTGGGGGCAGGATTCGCTTCAATCGCATGGGTCGGCTGATCGGCAACGCGGTCCCGGTGCGCCTTGGCGAAGCCATTGGGAAGGGCCTCAATCGCCACGTGAAGGCATACAAACAGGCAATCGTATGAGTAAGCCTGTTAGTCCGGCGGCTCCCAATGGGAAGGAGCCCTGGAAAGATGTGCCCGAGCTTCGACGGCGGATTATGCGGGCGAACCGTCAGCGTGACACGAGTCCTGAGCTTGCGCTGAGGCGAGAGTTACATCGCTTGGGGCTTAGGTACAGGATTGACTTTCCAATCCGTCCTACCGGCCAGCGTCTAACTAGGCCGGATGTCGTCTTCCCATCGCGGCGAATCGCGTTATACGTGGACGGATGCTTCTGGCATGGCTGCCCCGATCATGGCACTCAAGCATCCACTAATCGCGATTATTGGGCCGAAAAGATCGCGGCGAATCGGGCTAGAGACGCACGCCTTACTCAGGCTCTTGAAGAAGATGGTTGGACTGTGATCCGTTTCTGGGAACACGATGATCCCACTGAATCCGCCTACAAGATCAAAGAGGTTGTGGCCAAGTAGGGCGGCGTGACTGACCTAGAACGCAGCCAGGAGGCGGGAAGCAAGACGTTCTTTCTTTACGAGGTAATCAGCCCATCGGTCCTTCGTATCAGGCTTGATTGAGGCGACGAAGCGGTGTTTCCCGCTCGAACCGACTGGTGCCTTCTCAATGAAGTCCCTGCTTGGTACAAGCCAAAGTGGTTTGAGATCGAGCGTAGTTGGGTCTGCAACGACAAACAGCATGTAGAGGTCGTCTCTAGGGCGGAAGGTGGCGGCTCGAACCTGCGATTGGAAGCGCTTTCGGTCGGTTATGCCTTTTCCGCTGGTCAGGCGACTTTTAACCTGCAGGGAAATCGTCTCGGGTCGGTTGCGGCGTTGAAGCACCAGATCCACGCCCTCATCGTCAACGAGGCTAGTCCACGCGTTGAGCTCGCCATTGCTCCCCAAGACGCAAAGTGCAGCGATGAGGTGCTCTACAGCCTTGCCTTTCCGGCCGGCGTCAGCATGGATCGATCGCTCGTGGCCCTCGTGTACTTCGATTTGGTCAGGTCCAGCTTCGTCTAGCTCGGCATCGAAGTCACCGGGCTGGGGGTCGCTATCGGTCCAGGGATCACCCGTCATTTTCCCTCTACCCCCGCTAGGGCATGGCCCCCGATTTGTTGTTAGCGCCGCCCTCACCTCGCTCATCCGGTATCGGTTTTGACCGCCGACCCGAGTATGCGGGAGCTTCAGGCGAGTCACCGTGCGGGGAGAGATCTGCAGCTCCTGAGCGACCTCCCGCTTCGTCAGCCACGGCTCCTTCATTTTCGACTCCCTTCCCCAGCTTGTTTATCTCCCGCTCGAGTTCTTTGATTGTTTGGTTCTGGGCAACGGCGAGGATCGCCTGCGCCCGCAACATCTTCCGGAGGGCCTTCTCTCTGCCTGGGCGCTTGATCCCTCGGCCGAACTCATCGGTGAGCATCTGCATCCAAGGCACAATGCCCTTGCGGGGTGAAGCGGAGTTGACAAAGGCGATCCCTGCCGCCCGCGTTGTGCATTGAGGCTGTTCCTCATGACAGAGGACGCAAAGGGGAACCAGGTTGAGCGCATCAGCAGAGCCGCCGTAGTAGTGATCCTGCAGATGGCATCGCTCAAGCCATCCCCGAGAAGCTTGCCACGCGGCGTCGATCGCGCGGCCGGCAGGCCAGTTATCGGGGTAATCAGCGGCCTCTTTCGACGGAGACAGCCAGCCGCATCGGAAGCAGAAGGGCTCACCCCAGCCGATCCCGAAGCAAGCGAGCTCCGGAAAGATTTCCCGGAGTCTCTTTTCTCCCAACCCCTCCCAAGCCCGTGAGATGGTCGCCAGGCTTGGCATTGGCTCCCGCGGCCTGCTCACCGCCCCTGTCACGGATGAAAGATTAGTCGTTCCTGGGGCAACAAATGGGGCAACTTGCCCCACAGATTCCAGCCGATCTCAGCCGATCTCGATCTCGCGGAATCGGCTTAAAACCTAGCTCCACGTAGTCCAGCCGAGCCACCGGCTCGGGCTACGAAACCGAAGGTCACAGGTTCGAATCCTGTCAGGCGCGTTCCGCTGTGGCTACATTGCCTCTAGAGGTGACCCTAGGGGACGACAGCAGAGGGGCGGGCGGGGCCGAGAACGTCCTTATCACGATCCCGATCAGTCACTTCTGCGAGAAGGCTCGGTGGGCGCTCGAGAGGAGTGGGGTTCCGTATCGGGAGCGAGCGCACTTGCAGGTGTTCCATCGCTTCGTGGTGTGGCGGGCCGGGGGCGGTCGGACGGCGCCCGTCTTCGTCTGGGATGGGCGGGTGCTCGGCGAGTCAGCCGAGATCGTGGAGGCGGCGAGCGAGCAGGCTCCTCCGGAGCTGCGGCTCTTCCCTGACGACCCGCACGCGGCCGCGGAGGTGCGGGACCTGGAGCGCGACTTCGACGCGCGGCTCGGGCCGGAGGGTCGACTCTGGATGTACTACGAAATGCGCGGTCGCGGCGACCTCGCCCGCCGCTACGGGTGCACGGGCGTGCCCGGCTGGCAGCGGCGTCTGCTGCCGCTCGTCTATCCGGTTGCGGCGCGGATCATCGATCGCGTCCTCGACGTCAGGCCGGAGACGGCGGTGCGGGCAGAAGCCGCCGTCAGGGAGACCTTCGACGAGGTGGCCGAGCGGCTAGCCGACGGTCGCCCGTTCCTTTGCGGTGAGCGCTTCACCGCCGCCGACCTCACCTTCGCCGCCCTCGCGGCGTCGGTCCTGATGCCGCCCGAGTACGGCGTGCCGCTGCCCCAGCCCGAGGCGCTGCCGGCTCCGATGGCGGCGAAGGTGAACGAGTTCCGCTCGCATCCGGCGGGGGCCTATGCGCTGCGGATGTTCCGCGAGGAGCGGCGGCGCCCCCGAAGTCCTACCGACTGAGCGGGCCCAGCCGCACCGGCAGGGATTTCAGCTGGTTGAGGAAGCCCGACTCGAGGAAGAGGGGATCCCCGGCGATCTCCATGTCCGGGTAGCGGGCGAGGGTCTCCTCGAGGAGGATCTTCAGCTCCAAGCGCGCCAGGGCGGCACCGAGGCAGAAGTGGCGGCCGCCGGCGCCGAAGGCCTGATGGTCGGGGTTACGGAGGACGTCGAAGCGGTCGGGGTCCTCGTAGCGGCTCTCGTCGCGATTCGAGGAGGCGTACCACATCACCACCTTGTCGCCCTCCCTGATCTGCTGGCCGCCGAGCTCGGTGTCCCTGGTCGCGGTGCGGCGGAAGTGGGCGAAGGCGGGGAACATGCGCAGCGCCTCCTCGACCGCGCCGGGGATCCGCGCCGGGTCCTCGAGCAGGAGCCGGCGCTGATCGGGATGCTCCATCAGCGCCCGCATCGCCGAGCAGTAGGTCGCCTTGGTGCTGTCGTTGCCGGCGGCGACGAGGAGGAAGAAGCCCATCACGATCTCGTGCTCCTCCAGCCGCTGCCCTTCGACCTCGGCGTGGACGAGGACGCTGGTGAGGTCGTCGGTCGGGTTCTCCCGCCGCTCGGCGATCATCGCCCCGCAACGGGCGAAGACCTGCTGGATCGCCGCCTGGATCGTCTCCTCCACCTCGTCGACCGAGGGGCTGTAGTCGGGGTCGCTGGCCGCCAGCGCCATGTTCATCAGCTCGGCCCAGGCGGCGTCGTCCTCCTCGGGGATGCCCATGAAGCTGCCGATCACCCGCGAGACGGCGGGCTGGGCGACGTCGGTGACGAGGTCGCACGTCTCGCGCCCGTCCAGCCGGTCGAGCACCCCGGTGACGATCTCGCGGATCGCCTCCTCGTGGGCGGCGATCCGCTTCGGCGTGAAGCCGGCCTGGAACAGCGCCTTCAGCCGGTCGTGCTTGGGCGGGTCCATGCCGATGAACATCGCCCGCGCCAGCTCGATCGGGAAGACCTCGTCGATCACGACCACGCCGCCGATCTCGGAGGAGTAGGTCTCCCAGTCGCGGCTGACCGTGTGGACGTCCTCGGCGCGGGTCACCGACCAGAAGCCCTTCGCCTGCGGCAGCTCGGTCACTTCGGAGGTCCAGTGGACGGGGCACTCGCTGCGCATTCGCTTGAACAGCTCCAGCGGCGGCCCGCCTTCCCAGTGCTCGCGCTCGAGCACCAGGGCGTCGGCGACGTCTCCTTTTCCGGCGGCGATCTCGGCTTGATCCGGCACGGAGCGGGAATGATACTGGCTGGCCAGCCAGTTTGTGATGTAACCCGTCCGCGCTGCGCGTAATGCGAGCGACTGGGTATTGACGAGCCATGGCCGACGAGCGGAGCGTCGCCGATGCCTTCAACGAGCTGGTCGGCGAGCTCGACTACCCGATGTTCATCGTCACCGCGCGCTCCGGCGCCGAGATGGCCGGCTGCCTGGTCGGGTTCGCCACCCAGTGCAGCATCGACCCCCCTCGTTTCCTGGTCTGCCTGTCGGGCAATAACCGCACCGGCCGGGTCGCCCGCAGCGCCGAGACCCTCGCGGTGCACTGCGTCCCGGCCTCCGCGCGGCGGCTCGCCGAGCTGTTCGGCGGTGAGACCGGGGACGAGGTCGACAAGTTCGCCGCCTGCGACTGGCGGGAGGGGCCCGGCGGCCTACCGATCCTCACCGAGTGCGAGAACTGGTTCGCCGGCGCGGTCCTCGCCCGCCACGACCTCGGCGACCACGTCGGCTTCCTGCTCGAGCCGACCGTGGCCCACAGCGGCGTTCCCTTCGACGAGTTCACCTTCCACCGCGCCCGCCGGATCGAGGCCGGGCACGACGCGTAGCTCGCCGCTTCTCCTCGATCGGCCTTCCGCTCCGGCTCACCGGCGTCATATGCTTCGCTCCGATGGAGGGGGGTAAAACCGCGGCCGGAGCCGAGAAGAAGCCCGCCAGGAAGCCTTGGGAGGGCTGGGACCGGCCGCTGTCCGGCGAAAAGCTGTGGATCCTGCGCGGCGGGGTGCTCGGCCTCGCCGTCATCATCGCCGTGGTCGCGGCGCTGGCCTCCGGGGGCGAAGACGAAGGCCCGCCTCCGGCGCCGCAGCCGGAAACCAGGATCGTCAGCGAAGAAGAGCTGGCCGAACGGGCGGCGGCGCTGGGGCAGCCGATCTACTGGGCCGGCCCGGTCGAAGGGACCGAGCTCGAACTGGAAGAACTGCAAGGGGAAGGCGTGCGGGTGCGCTACGTGCCGGAAGGCAACGAAGCCGGGAAAGCCCCGCCGGAAGCGCTGACGGTCGGCAGCTACCTGCTGCCCGACCCGGCGGAAGCGCTGAAGCGGTTCGCGGCGGAACCGAGCTCGGCCACTCGCCAGGGCAAGGACGGGCGCGAAGTCGTCGTCGACGAAGAACGGCCGACCAGCGTCTACTTCGTCGATCCCGAAAACACGGTCCAGGTGGAGGTCTACGACCCCTCGCCCGAAAAGGCGATGAGTCTCGCTCTCTCGGGCGAGGTGGGGCCCGCTGAATAGAGAGGGCAGATCCCGATGAGCATGCTCGTCGCCTGGATCGTCTATCCGCTGGTGCTGGCGCTGCTGTGCGGGGGGCTCGGGCTGCTGGTCGACTTCCTCGTCGGCCGCCGGCTGCCGGGCACGCTGATCCTGCCCGTCGGCTTCGCGGCGATCGTCGTCGTCGGCGAGTTCACCACCGCCACCGACGCCACCGCCGAGCTGACCGTGCCGCTGCTGCTGGGGCTGTCGGTGGCGGGCGCCGGGCTCTCGCTGCCGTGGCGCTTCGGCCGGCCCGACCGGCTCGCCGCCATCGTCGCCCTCGGCGTCTTCTTCGTCTTCGGCGCCCCGGTCATCTTCACCGGCGACCCCACCTTCGCCGGCTACATCAAGCTCGACGACACCGCCACCTGGATGGCGATGACCGACCGGGTGATGGAACACGGCCGCAGCCTCTCCGGCCTCGAACCGTCCAGCTACCGGGCGACGCTCGAATTCAACCTCGCCGGCGGCTACCCGATCGGCGTCTTCGTCCCCTACGGTGCCGCCCAGAAGCTGGTCGGCGGCGACCTCGCCTGGGTCTTCCAGCCCTACCTCTCCTTCATGGCGGCGCTGCTCTCGCTCAGCCTCTGGGAGATCCTCGGGATCGTCCGGCGCCGGCCGCTGCACGCCCTCGCCGTCTTCGTCGCCGCCCAGCCGGCATTGCTCTTCGGCTACGCGCTCTGGGGCGGGATCAAGGAGGTGGCCGCGGCGGCGCTGGTGGCGCTCGCCGCGGCGCTGGCGCCGGCGGCGGTGCGGGAGGGCTCGAGGCTGCGGGACGTCGTCCCCCTCGGCGTCGCCGCGGCGGCGATCGTCGGCGTCCTCAGCCCCGGCGGCGCCGCCTGGATCGGCCCGCTGCTGCTGGTCCTCGTCGTGCTCGCCGTCGAGCGCTTCGGCCCCCGCGGCGCGGCGATCAGGGCCGGGGCCTTCGCCCTCCTGCTCGTGGTGCTGACGATCCCGGTCTGGACCTCCGGGATCGTGCCGCCGACCTCGAAACCCCTCGTCGGCTCCAACGGCGAAGGGAACCTGATCGGCCCGCTGAACCCGCTGCAGGTGCTCGGCATCTGGCCGGCCGGCGATTTCCGCGTCGACCCCGAAGGGACCGTCGTCACCGCCGTCCTGGTCGGCCTCGGCCTGCTGGCGCTGCTGTTCGGGCTCTGGACGCTGTGGCGCCGCCGCGCCGCCAAGCCCCTGCTCTACGCCACCGCCCTCGTCGCCTGCTTCGTGATCGTCGTCCTCGGCTCCCCCTGGGCCGGCGGCAAGGCCCTCGCCACCGCCTCCCCGGTCGCCCTCTCGCTGGCGGTGCTGGGCGCCCTGGCTTTCCTGCGCCTCGACCGCCTCACCGGCTGGCTGCTCGTCGTCGTGGTCGCCGGCGGCGTCCTCTGGTCCAACGTCCTCGCCTACGGCGGCGTCAACATCGCCCCCTACGGCCAGCTGCGCGAGCTGGAGCGGATCGGCGACCGCTTCGCCGGCGAGGGACCGGCGCTGATGACCGAATACAACCCTTACGGGGCGCGCCACTTCCTCCGCAACCTGCAGGGCGAAGGCGCCTCGGAGCTACGGAATCGCACGGTCCCGCTGACCAGCGGCGGCGAAGCCGAAAAGGGGGCGGCGGTCGACACCGACGAAATCGTCCCCGGCGGCCTCTTCGTCTACCGCACCCTGGTGCTGCGGCGCTCGCCGGTCCGCAGCCGCCCCCCGTCCCCCTATCGCCTCGCCTGGCGCGGCAAGTACTACGAAGTCTGGCAGCGGCCGGAAGGGGAGACCGAACCGCCGGTGGCCTTTCTCCCCCTCGGTGACTCCGAAGAACCGGCGGCGGCGCCGGACTGCCGCGAAGTCGAAGCGCTGGAACAGCAGGCGAGCGGGCTGAGGCACGTGCGCCTCCTCGCCGCGCGCCACGCTCCCGTCTACGAGGCCACCGAAGGCCCCTTCGAAGTGCCGCGGGCGGGCCGCTACACCGCCTGGCTCGCCGGCTCGGTGCGGGGATCGATCGAACTCTTCGTCGACGGCCGCGAGGTCGGCTCGGCGCGTCACCAACTGCAGGAGGAAGGCAGCTTCATCGAACTCGGTGACCTCCACCTCGGTGCCGGGCGCCACGAAGCCGAACTCCGCTTCGGCGGCGCCGACCTGCACCCGGGAAGCGGCGGCTTCCCGCGCCCGCGCGTCGGGCCGCTCCTCTTCTCTCCGAGCGGCGAGGAAAGCGGCCAGCTCGTCTCGGTCCCGATCTCCGAAGCCGGGCGGCTCTGCGGCAAGCGCTGGGACTGGATCGAGGCGATCGGGGCAGGCTGAGGCAGCCGGCCCATCGTCCACCGCGGGTTGTCGCGACCCGGCTGACGGCCTAGGCTGAGGCATGATCATCCCCCGGCTGGCGATCGCGACGGCCCTGGCGGCGCTGGCGGCTCTGCTGCCGGCGAGCGGTGCGTGCGCCGCGGTGCCCGGCGAACTCGACCCCAGCTTCGGAGTCGGCGGCAAAGTGCAGGCGCCGTTCGGCCCGGAATCGTTCGCGGGCGGGGTGGCGGTCCAGGCTGACGGAAAGATCCTCGTCGCCGGCTCGCCCGAAGAATCGCAGGGCTTCTCGGTCGCGCGGCTGCTCCCCAACGGCAGCCTCGACCCGAGCTGGGGCAGTGGCGGGGTGGCGACGACGCCGCTCGGGAAATTCGCCTTCGCCGAAGACGTCGCCGTACAGCCGGACGGGAAGGTCGTCGTCGTCGGCGAGGCGCCCGGCCCGGAAAACGAAGACTTCGGGATCGTCCGCTTCCTCTCGAACGGCGAACTCGACCCCGGCTTCGGCGAAGGCGGAATCGTGATCCTCCCGGTCGGGGAATTCGGCGACCAGGCACGCGCGGTGGCGATCGGTCCCGGCGGCCGCATCGCCGTGGTCGGGACCTCGGACCTGCCCAGCTTCCGCAACGCGGTCGGGGTGGCGATGCTGGAATCCGACGGCACCCCGGAAGCGGCCTTCGCCGGAGACGGCACCACCCTGGTGACGACCGAATCGGGTGAAGACGACCGCGGCGAAGGCGTCGCCTTCCAGCCCGACGGCAAGATCGTCATCGCCGACTCGACCGGAGGAGGCGGCGGCGACGGCTTCACGCTGATCCGGCTCGGGCTCGACGGCAAACCCGATCATTCGTTCGGCGGCGACGGCGTCGTCGAAACTCCGATCCCCGGCGAAGGTGGGATCGAAGAAGGCCGGGTCTCCGACGTCGTCATCCAGCCCGACGGGAAGATCGTCGGCGGCGGCTACGGGTTCGACTACACCGGCACGCCGCCGGACTTCGTCGGCAAATTCGAGATCGTCCGGTATCTGTCCAACGGCGAACTCGACCCGAGCTTCGGCGGGGGCGGGATGGTCGGCGTGCGGCTGCCGGGCGAACACAGCTTCGGCCGGGCGCTGGGCCTCGCCGCGGACGGGAAGCTGGTCCTCGGCGGGACTTACGACACCAGCAAAGACCCGCTCGAAGAACACGCGGCGCCGGCGCTCATCCGCTTCAACCCGAACGGCAGCCTCGACCCGGGTTTCGGCAGCGGCGGGATCGTGCTCGGAGCGCTGGGAGCGGGGGTCGAGGAGGAATCCATCGAAGGCCTGGCGATCCAGCCCGACGGGAAGATCGTCACCACCGCCAACCTGTTCGGCGAACCGGGTGGCTCTGCCGGCGTCGTCTCCCGCTACGTCGCCGACTTCGAAACGCCCTCGCCGCCGGTGCCGCCGAAGAAAGTCAACCATCCACCCCACAGCAGGATCAAAGGGGTGCCCCGCAGAGCTCGCCAGGGAGCGCTGAAAGGCTTCCACGGCACCGCCTCCGACCCCGACGGCACGGTCGCCAAGGTGCAGGTCGCGCTGGTCCGACTCCGCTCAGGCGGCAAGGCAAAGCCCGGGAAGTGGCGCGCCGCCAAGGGCACCGCGAAATGGGCCTTGAAGCTCAAGCACCCCCTGGCGCCGGGGCGCTACGTCGTCTTCTCCCGCGCGATCGACGACCACGGGCTGGCGGAGGCGGCGTTCAGTCGCCGCAACGGCAACCGCCGCGCCTTCCGCGTCCTCCCCGAAACCCGCTGAGGCGGCGGACGCTCTAGTCGGCAGCGCGCTCGATCAGGTCCGCGGCCAGCTCGGTCCCGCGCGCCTGCTGCAGTCGCTGCGAGGTGCGGGCGAGGCGCACCGCCAGCTCCTCGTCGCCGAGCAGCCGCTCGATCGCCCCGGTCAGTTCCTCGCCGCTGTGGCGGTAGGTGTCGAGGCGGATGCCGAAGCCGGTCTCGTCGAGGCGCTGGGCGTTGTCGTGCTGGTCCCAGAAGATCGGCAGGGCGACCATCGGCTTGCCGAAGTAGAGGGACTCGGTGACGGTGTTGTTGCCGCCGTGGGTGATGACGAGGTCGACCCTGGGGAGGATTTCGGTCTGCGGCAGGAACTCGGCCCCTGCCATGTTGTCGGCGAGCTCGAACTCGGAGGCCTGCGGGCCCTTGGAAACGACGACGCGGCAGGGCGCCTCGGCCAGCTCGGCGACGAGCTTCTCCATCAGCGCCACGTCGGCGGAGCCGAGCGAACCGAGGCTGAGGTAGAGCAGCGGGCCCTCGCCGTCGCGCAGCTCCTCGGGCAGCTCCCAGGCCGGGTCGGTGGCGCGGACGCTCGCCTGCAGGTTGTGCCAGGTGGGGTCGAGCGGCCGCTCCCGGCGGTAGTCGACCTCGTCGGGGTAGAGGTACATGTTCAGCCACTCGCTCTCGTGGATGAACTCGTCGGTGGGGAGCGGCGGAGCGCCGCGCTCCCGGCAGAACTCGCTGAAGCGGTCGTGCAGCGGCTGGTGCGCCTCGCGGTAGGCCGCCCGGTACTCGTCCCAGCCGCTGCGGTCGCCGGCCGGCAGGCCCGAGAAGGGCGGCGGCACCGCCGGGTCCTTGATCTCGGTCGGGTTGCAGGAGACGATCCGCGCCCAGGGGCGCCCGCTGGCGAGCAGGGCGGGGAAGGTGACGACGTTGTCCTCGACGATCAGGTCGGGCTCGAGCTCGCCGATGATCTCCCGCAGCCGGTCGTCGACGTATTCGGCGCCCTCGACCAGGGCCTGGAAGGTGGGGGCGATGAACTCGCCCAGCTGCTCGGTCGTCGACTTGCGGAAGACCGGCGCGGTGTCGCGGATGAAGTCCTTCCAGAACTGACCCGGCGCTTCCTCGGTCTCCGGCGGCGGCGTCAGCCGCATCAGCCTCTCCTCGAAGCCTTTTTCCTCCAGCGTCCCCGCGAACGACTCCTCGACCACGAAGACGACCCGGTGCCCGCGCCGCCTCAGCACGTCGCCGATGCCGACGCAGTTGTTGGTCGGCCCGAACGCCCCCTCCGGGAAGAAGACGATCGTCATCGGGTCAGCAGAGACGGTTCACTGCCGCGCGGGTGCGCTTCACCTCGCTGCGGAGATGCGCGCGACGTTTGGGCGGAGCCGCGGAGAGCTTGGCGCGGAGCGCGCGCAGGCGGTGCCTGGCCTTCACGCAGCGAGCCGAAGGGGCCGGAGCGACTTCCGGCGGAGTCGGTGCGGAAGGGTAGGCCAGCGGGGGTGGAGGGGGTTCCATGGTGAGCGTCCAGGAGCCGATTTCCACGCCTTCCACGTACCAGGTGATGAGGTGGGCGCCCGGCTGATTGGTGAGGATCTTGTTCACGTAGAGGGTCCCTGCCTGGGCCAGCTGTTCTTCGGCGCACAGCGTTTCCGTGCTGGGGAATCGAACGCAGACTTCGTATTCGGTTTCTTCGCTCGATTCGAAGAAGGCGCCGACGGGTTCTCCGACTTGGCACACGTGGGAGGGCGAGGTGCCAGAAGAGATTCCGCAGCCGCCGTACGTCTTGTATTCCGCGGCTTCAGCCGTCACAGGCGCAAGCAGCAGTGCCGCCACGGACAGCGCCAGCACGAAGAGCCCGCGCATCGTTCGCCTGTTCACCGCGACCATCCCGAGCCAACATATACGAACGGATTCGTCAGAACGGCAGCTTCTGGCGGGCGCTCTTGCCGGCGGCGTGGCTCTTGTCGGCGGCGCGCTGAGATTTGCCGGCCGATTTGCCGAGCAGGCGGCCGACCGGGCCGGGTGCCTTGCTGCCGGCGCGCTGGCCGGCGGCGAAGCCCTTGTCGGTGCCGCGGCGGGCGTGGTTGGAGAGGGAGGGGACGAGGAAGCCGAGGATCGCCAGCAGGATGCAGATTCCGATTACGAGCGCGAGCAACATCGAGTCTCTCCCTTTTTCGCTTCGCCTAGAGCTTGCGCTCGAGGTCCTCGGCTTTCTCCCCGTGGTGCTGGGCGAGCCCGCGCTCGCGCTCGGCCGCCTCGGCGGCTTCCCTCGCCCGCTGCTCGTGATCCTCGGCCTTCGAAGCGTGGGCCTCGGCCTCGTGGCGGTGGCCGCCAGCCCGTTCGCTCAGCCGCATGCGCTCCAGTTCGCGGCGTTTCTTGCCGCGCTGGGTGAAGACGGCGATCAAGGCCAGCACGGCGATGGCGACGACGACGATCACTGCGATCAGCCAGACGGACATGGCACCCTGCTACCCAGCTGGACGGTTGGTCAACCATCTCGATCTGGAAGGACCGCGCCGGGTAGCTGAGAGCCGTGTTCGACTGGCTCACCCACGAGGTCTCCAACAGCGCCGTCACCTACCCGGTCGTCTTCGTCGCCTGCGCGACCGACGTGCTCTTCCCGCTGATCCCCTCGGAGACGATCGTGATCACCGCCGCGGTCCTCGCCGCCCAGGGCGAACTGCTGATCTGGGCGATCGTGCCGCTGGTCGCGGTCGGCGCCGTCCTCGGCGACAACCTCTGCTACCTGCTCGGGCGCAAGATCGGCGATCCGGTCGCCGGCCGCCTCTTCAAGGGAGAGAAGGGGCAGGCGCGGCTGCGCTGGGCCGAGCAGGCGCTGCACCGGCGGGGGGCGATCCTGATCGGCGTCGGCCGCTTCATCCCGGGCGGCCGCACCGCGACCACCTTCGCCGCCGGCACCCTGGAGATGCCCTATCGCCAGTTCCTCGTCGCCGATGCCTGCGCGGCGGTGCTGTGGGCGCTCTACGTCTCGATGCTCGGCTACCTCGGCGGCGAGACCTTCAAGAACAGCCTCTGGTTGCCGCTGGCCACCTCGCTCGGCTTCGCCTTCGCCGTCGGCCTCGGCTTCGAAGCCTGGCGGCGGCTGCAGCGCCGGCGCGGCAAGGACATCCTCGGCGACGAGCTGCCGGGAGGGGCGACGGAATAGGACGGGCACTTGGCGAGAGGGGTTGTCAGTCGAGCCCGACCTCCGCGTCTGCTTCACTTGCTCCACCAGAGAAAGGAGGTGGTCCTAACTTGAATCACATGCTTAAGGGGACTCTGGAGGTGCAGGGCCGCTAGGCGCCGCACTGGTTCGGGCACCCGGCGGAATCCACCCCGGGCACCGGCGAGCCGCAGGGAGCCGGACTTTGTCCCATCCGGTCGCAGTTCCCGCGCTCGCTCCCAAGCACCAGGCCGGGCCGCCCACGGGCGGCCCGGCGCTTTTGGTCGCTCTAGGGCGACCCCGGTTTTCTTCGCCTCACCCGCCGGTTGCGCGCAGCCCGTCCTCGGCTTCGGAGAGGAGGCGGGAGGCGATTCGCCAGCGGCGCTGCAGCGCCGGTTCGACGGTCGCGGAGACGCAGCCGGGTTCGGAGACGCATTCGCCCCAGTCGTCGGCCGCCTCGATGTAGCGGTTGAAGGCCTTCTCGGCGGGGGCGCCGACGGCGGTGAGGCAGTCGATCTCGACTTCGTCGACCGGGACGTCGCGGTAGGTGGAGCCGATCGCGTGGACTTCGTTGACGTATTGGTCGTAGGTGACGCCGACGGCGAGGCGGCGGCGCAGCCCGTCCATCGAGCCGACGAAGCTGCCGAGCTGGCTCTGGCAGAGGGATCCGGCGCGGGGGCGATGCCGCTGTTCGGGGGCCTTCTTCGCGGAGGTCGTCGTCGCGGGCGAGGTGGAGCCTTGACTGGTGACGGTGGCGGAGCCCTCCGTGGTCGAATCGCCGCCACCGCAGCCGAAGAGGAGAAGCGCGGCGACCGAGGCGAAGCCGGCGAGCTGGAGCCGAGCGGCGGCTGACACCCGCGGCAGTGTAGAAACACTCCCCGTGCGGAGGATCGGTGGCTTCGGGCGAGTGACGGCGACGGCGCTGCTCGCGCTGCTGGCCCTCGGGGTCGGCGCCGCGCCCGCCTCGGCGGCGCCGAAGGTGCTGGTCGTCGGCGACAGCCTCGAGGAACTCACCTCGCCCTACCTCGGCCGCTACCTGCCGGGAGTCGAACTGGTCGTCAACGCCGTCGGCGGCTCCAACAGCTACGAGATCTTCGACCTCTTCAGGGAAAGCTACGAACCGTCCGACTCGGTGATCGTCTTCGACGCCGGCACCAACGACAACCCCGCCTATCCGCAGATCCTCGCCGGCAACCTCGCCAAGGTGGCGGCGACCGTCGGCAACCGCTGCATGGTCGTGCCGACGATCCACGGCCTTCACCCCGGCGGGGTCAGCGACGCCGGCAAGAACCGCGTCGTCGCCGAATTCGCCGCCTCGCGACCGGGAACCCAAGTGCCGGACTGGAATCGGTTCGTCGCCACGCATCCCGAGCTGATGCAGTCCGACAACCTGCACCCGATCCCGGCGGGAGCCGAACTGCGCGCCCAGCTGATCGCCCAAGGGGTCGAAGGCTGCCTCGCCTACGAGCAGGCGCGCACTACCGCGCCGCCGCCGTCGCAGGCGCGGCCCCAGGTCGAACAGATCGCCACGGTGGGGCGGCTGCAGGCGCGGGAGGAGGCGGTGATGAGCGCGCTCCGGGCCGATCTCCTGCGCCAGGCCGCCGCCACGGCGCTACTCGGCCCGCTGGTCGGCGGCCCGTGAGCGGCGACGGCGCGAGGTGCAAACCTGTAGGCATGGAGCGCTCCGATGCCTGAGGTGGTGATGCCGCGCCTCTCCGACTCGATGGAGGAGGGGACGATCCTCAGCTGGCTGAAGCAGGTCGGCGACGAGGTCGCGGTCGGCGACGAGCTGGTCGAAATCGAGACCGACAAGGCGAACATGGCTTACGAAGCGGACATTGCCGGCACCCTGAACGAGATCCTGGCCGAGGAGGGGGAGACGTTGCCCATCGGGACGCCCATTGCGCTGATCGGGGATTCGGGTGAGGGACCGAGTGATTCGGGTGAGGGACAGACCGGTCGGCCCGCGGGTCCTGTCGCCGCAGGGGACCCACCCCCACCTGCGCAGCAGGTGGGGGTCCCCCCTACGACGCCACCCGCGGGAGATGCGGAAGACATTCACGTCCAGGGTCCAGCCGTATCTACTGGCGACGATGGGGAGAGGATCAAAGCTTCACCCCTAGCGCGCCGTCTGGCTCGCGAGCGCGGCTTGGACCTCAGCAGCTTGAGCGGTTCAGGTCCTGGGGGACGGATCGTGAAGTCTGATGTGGAGAGTGCGGCCTCTCCAGCGGGTGACGGCGGGGGAGGTGCTGAGCATGCAGCGCAGGCGCCTCCCCCGGCGGCAGGACCCGCTGGCCGAGCGCCCGGTCCCTCAATCGAGACGGCCAAGGGTGAGACCCACACCCAAGACCTGAACAAAACGCAGCAGACGATCGCCCGGCGGATGGCGGAGTCGAAGGCGACCGCGCCGCACTTCTACCTGACGATCGAGATCGACATGACCAAGGCGGTCGAGGCGCGGGCGGCGATCAAAGCCGCCGCCAGGGAGGGCGACGCGGTGCCCTCGTTCAACGACATGGTCGTGAAGGCCTGCGCGATCGCCCTGCGCGAGCTGCCGAAAGCCAACGGCGCCTACCGCGACGGCCGCTTCGAGCTCTACTCGCGCGTCAACGTCGGCGTCGCCGTCGCCGCCCCCGAAGCGCTGGTCGTGCCGACCGTCTTCGACGCCGACCGCAAGGGCCTGCGCCAGATCGCCGCCGACACCCGCGCCCTCGCCGCCAAAGTCCGCGACGGCTCGATCACGCCGCCGGAGCTCTCGGGGGGTACCTTCACCGTCTCCAACCTCGGCATGTACGGGATCGACTCCTTCGAGGCGGTGATCAACATGGGCCAGGCGGCGATCCTCTCGGTCGGCGCGATCCGCGAGGCCCCCGCCGTCCGCGACGGCGAGATCGTCCCGGCGCGCCTGATGAAGGCGACGATCGCCTGCGACCACCGCATCCTCTACGGCGCCGAGGGCGCCGAATTCCTCGCCCGGGTCAAGGCCCTGCTCGAAGAGCCCGTCACCCTCGCCCTGTAAGCACGTTCAGGGGGCGATCGAGATGTTGAACTCGGGGCTGCCGAGGGTTTTCATCAGCCGCAGCCAGAGCGACAGGTACATCTCCAGGCCGCGGGCGGCGCCGATGTCGCCGAGGTCGACGATCGACTCCCGCGCCCAGCCCATCGCCTCCAGCAGCCCCGCCACCTGAGCCTTCGCCGCCTCGTCGTCGCCGCAGACGAAGACGTTGTGATCGCCGGGGACGCGGCCGGGATCGACCATGACCGCGGCATTGACCGTGTTCAGCGCCTTGACGACTCGCGCTTGTGGATGGGCGGCCTGGATCCGCTCGGCGAGGCTGTCGTCGTTGCAGACCGAGAGCGTGGGCGGGAAGCCGCCGGAGAAGTCGAGCGGGTTGGCGACGTCGACGAGCGTCTTGCCGGCGAGGTTGCCGCCGCCCGCCGCCTCCAGTGCCTCGAGCGAGGCCGTGCCGGCGGTGCAGTTGAAGACCAGCTCGCCCGCGGCCGCGGCGTCGGCGAAGGTGCCGCCGCTCCCTCCCTCCCCGGCTTCACCGAGCCACTCGCCCAGCGCCTCGCTGTCGGCCGAGCGCGAGCCCATCGTCACCTCGTGCCCCAGCTCCAGCATCTTCGTCGCGATCGTCCGGCCGACCGATCCGGTCCCCAGGACCCCGATCCTCATTCCGCCTCTCCTCCTCCCAGCTCCGGCGGCAGCGCCTTCGGGCCGTCCGGATACATGTGCCGCAGCTGCTCCTCGCTCATCTCCAGCGTGCTCGCGATCCCTTCCGCCGGCGCGCCGACGATCAGCCAGAGCTGGTCGGCGTCGGTGTCGTTGAAGAGCTGCCGCACGGTGTCGGCCTCGACCAGCAGCGCGTCCAGCGGCGCCAGCGTCAGCACCTCCTCACCGACGCGCACGCGGCCGCTGCCCTCGAGCAGGACGTAGAGCTCCTCCTGTTCGAAGTGCCGGTGCTTGGTCGACGCCTTCCCCGGCTCCAGCCGCCACATCCGCGCCCCCAGCGCCGAGGCCCCGAGCTGCTTGCCGAGGTCCGTGTTCGGCGTCTTCATCTGGTTCGACCGCCGCCAGAAGGCGTCGCCGGTCCTAAGAAGGCGGTGCGACATGGCCCAAGTATGACTTCGCCGGGAACGAGCCTGCGATCGGGCACCCAGGAGGTGCTCGATCGCAACTTCGCGCTCTTCATGCTCGGCTGTGAGCTGGCGCCGGAGGCGTCGCCTCCGTGTCTTCCGCGTGGTAGCGCTCGAGCAGCCTGCGCTCCTCGTCTCGCTTCGGGAAGAGGAGGAAGACGAGGGTGGCGCCGAGGACGACGGCGATGATGCCGGCGGCGTAGGCCCAGTCGCCGCCGTGGAGGAAGGACTGCTTGGCGCCGGCGACGATCTGGTGCGCGTATTCGGGGTAGCGCTCGGCGGTGGTGGCGGCGCTGGAGAAGGAGCGGGTGAGTTCGTTTTCGACGTTCTGGGTGACTTGGTGGGAGGAGCCGGCGATCGCCGCGCTCGCGGCCGAGGCGTAGCCGGCGGTGAGCAGGGCGCCGAGGATCGACTGCATCACGGCGCCGCCGAGGTCGCGCTGGAGGTCGGCGGTGGCCGACGCCATCCCGGCCCGGCGCACCGGCACCGACCCGGTCAGCGAGTGCGAGGCGGGGGTCCCGGCGAAGCCGACCCCGACCCCGATCAGCGCGTATCCCAGCGCCACCTCCCAGTAGGGGATGCCTTCTTCCCAGAGCGCGAGCATCGCCGCGAAGCCGAGCAGGCAGAAGGCGTAGCCGAGCAGCAGGGTGAAGCGGGCGCCCCGCTCCTCGACCAGCTTCGCCGAGTGCGGCGCCACCAGCACCATCGCGACCGCCCCCGGCAGGATCGCCGCGCCGGCGCCCAGGGTCGAGTAGCCGAGCACGTTCTGGAGGAACTGCTGGCCGACGAACATCGCCGCCATCAGCGAGCCGAAGACGATGATCCCGGCGCAGGCGGCGATCCAGAAGGTTCGCCGCCCCGCCACCGCGAGGTCGTAGAGCGGTTCGGGCGCTCGGCGCTGCCGCAGGAAGAAGGCGGCGGCGGCGGCGATCGCGATCGCGATCAGCCCGATCGCCAGGGTCAGCTTGCCGGGAGCGGGGGCGATGCTGATCCCCATCACCAGCGTCGCCACCATCGCGATCGAGAGCAGCCCGCCGGGATGGTCGACGGGGTTGGTCGTCTCGTTGACGTGGGCTGGGACGAAGCGCAGGGCCATGAAAAGCGCCAGCGCCGCCAGCGGCAGGGTGACGAAGAAGACCGAGCCCCAGTCGAAGTGCTCGAGCAAGAAGCCGGAGAGCAGCGGTCCCAACGCCGCGATCGCGCCGCCGAGCGCCGACCAGAGCGCGATCGCGCGGGTGCGGGCGGGGTCCTCCCACAGCGCCGTGATCAGCGCCAGCGTGGTCGGGAAGGCCATCCCGGCGGCGACGCCGCCGATCAGCCGGGCGGCGAAGAGGACGCCGATCGTCGGCGCCAGCCCGGCCAGCAGCGAGGCGGGGATCGAGAGGCTCATCCCGAGGACGAGCATCGCCTTGCGCCCGTAGCGGTCGCCGAGCGCCCCCAGGTAGAGGACCGAGGCGGCGAGCCCCAGCGAGTAGCCGACGGCGACCAGGTTGAGCGTGGTCTGGCCGGCGTCGAAGGCCTTGCCGATGTCCGGCAGGGCGACGTTGGCGACGGCGAGGTTGAGGTTGGCTACCGCGGCGACGAGGATCAGCGACGCGAGGACTACTCCGGCGCGTCTTGGTGCGCCAGCTTCCATTGCCGCTAGAGCGCCGCCATCAGAGGTCGATCCAGGTTCCGGCCGGACCGAGGTTGCGGACCGGCGTAGGGCCGATCTGGCTTTCGCAGCCCCAGGACTCGTGGATGTGGCCGCAGACCGCGAGCCGCGGCCGCTTCTCCTCGATCGCGCGCAGCAGCGCCGGGCTGCCGAAGTGGCCGCCGTCGCCGGCGCTGTCGCAGTGGTCGCGCGGCGGCGAGTGCAGGACCAGGACCGCTTCCTCGGGGCAGGGGGCGAGCATCCCGCCCGCCGTCTCGTCGTCGAGGTCGAAGCTCCAGTCCCACGGCGTGACCGGGATGCCCGCGCCGAGGCCGAAGAACTCGACCCCCTCGATCGTCGTCCCCTCGCCGTGGAGGACGGTGGCGGCGCTCCAGCCGGCGGCGGCCTCGCGCAGCGCCCCGGCGGTCTCGTTGTTGCCGGGGACGAGGACGGTGGGGGTCTCGATCGCGGCCAGCGCGCCGATCGTCTCCGCCAGTCCCTCGTGCACGGAGGCGAAGTCGCCGGCGCCGATCACGACGTCGGCCTCGGCCGACATCTCGACCAGCTTCGCCCCCTGCTGGAGGTCGCGATGAAGGTCGCTGAAGGCGAGGATGCGCACGGGCCAAACCTAACCGGTCCGCTCTCGGCGCGGGCCGATAAGAACCTACTCAGGAGTTTCTAAGCTCGGTTTTACTGAGTGGATGCATTCTTCCCGGGTGGCTGTTGCGATCCGGCGGGAAGCACCTTCGCTGCCCGTGTGGCGACGGGTGCGGCGCGTGGTCCTCCTCGCCGCGGCGATCTGCCTCGTCCCGGCGGCGATCTCCTGGATCCAGGCGCTGAGCCAGCCGCGCAACATCGGCTGGAACATCGCCACGGTCGAGTGGGTGCGCCAGCACGGCGGCAACCCGCTCGTCTCCCAGATCGAGAACTGGTACTACGAACTGAACGCGCCCTCGAAGGGCGGCCCGGCGCTGAAGTCGCTGCCGCAGGTGGGCGTCGCCGACGCCTCGGCCCACGAAGAAGGGGGACCCCGGCACCCGATCTACCGGCCGCCGCCGATCAAGCCGCTGATCCACCCGGCGCTGCCGGGGGAGGGGGTCTGGCACGCCGCCTCCGCGACCGCCGGCGCTCGCCCGCCGGTCCTCCTCACCACTTTCCGCAGCGACCCCGAATACCCGCAGTTCGTCGCCGGGGTCGCCTGGATCGACAGCGGCCGCACCCACCTCGTCTACGTGCCGGGGCTGGCCGAGCCGCCGGAACTGGAAAATCGCGGCCCGGCCGAGGTGCCGCCGTCCCGGCGCGACGAACTGGCGGCCACCTTCAACGGCGGCTTCCCACTCGAAACCTCGAACGCCGGGCTGATCTACCGCGGCGAAGTGCTGGCGCCGATGGTGAACGGGATCGCCACCCTGGTCGAGTACCGCAACGGGCGCGTCGACATCCGCCCCTGGGAGAACGGGGAAAGGACGAACCCGAAGATCGTCTTCGCCAAGCAGAACCTGCCGCCGATCATCGACGAAGGCAAGCTCAACCCGAACCTCAGCGACGGTCCCGAATGGGGGGCTACGGTGAACAACGCGGTCCGCGTCTGGCGCTCGGGCCTCGGCGTCGACAAGCGCGGCAACCTGATCTACGCCGCCGCCAATTACCAGACGGTCGAATCGCTGGCTGAGATCCTCAAGCGGGCCGGCGCGGTGCGGGCGATGGAGCTCGACATCAACGAAGACTGGACCAGCTTCATCACCTACCGCCACCCCGGCGCGGTGGAACCGTCGAACCTGCTGCCGGAAATGTTCCGGCCCCCGACCCGCTACCTCGAACCCGACGAACGCGACTTCTTCGCGGTCTACGTGAAGGGGGCCGGGTCGAAGGGCGAAGGGGGGAGCGGATGATCGCAAAGCGGATCACCCCTGGCGCCCGCGCCCGCCGCGCTCTCCTGGTCGATGCGATCGCCGCCGCGATTCTCGCCGCCCTCGTCCTCAGCCTGGCCGCCGGCCTCGGCGTCGTCGCCTTCTTCGCCCTGCCGCTGCTGCTGGTCGGCCTGCTCTGGATCGCGATCGAACGCCTGGTGCGCCGGCTTGCGCCCTCAGGTCGAAGACCGTAAGGGTGCTCCGGTCATCTGTTCCGGATAGCGGTGCAAATGACCGGATCAGGCGCTCGGGTCCGCGGAAACCCGGCCCTTCCTCCCCAGGGTCCGGTATTCTCGCCGCCGCTATGCCACCCGTCTTCTGGATCGGACTCGGAATCGCCGGCGCCTTCTTCCTCGTCGGCTGCATCGCCGGCGCCCGCTCGCGCACGGCGAGCCTCGCCACCGGCGCCGCGATGGGCGCCTACCTCGGCATCATGGCCGCCTTCCCGCTGCTGGCGATCGGCCTGGCGACCTCCTAGAACCGCCGGGTCTCGCCAATAGGCTGGCGCGATGAGCGTCGACCGCCGGGTACTGCGCAAGCGCGGCGTTCTTCTCGAGAGTGGCCAGAATCTCGCCGAGGCCGTGGGACGAGCGGACGCGGCGACCGCCCGGCGCCTGGTTCGGATCAACGCCGTCGGCGCGACCGCCTTCGTCGCCGGCGGCTCGCTGTTTGCCCTCGGCGCCCTGCTCGCGCAGGCCGGCGTCGGCTCGCCGCGCCTGCCCGCCGTCGTCTTCCTCGTCGGCGGTGTCTTCTTCACCACCGGTGGCTACGCCACGGTCATGCAGGTGGCGAACGCGCCCCGGGGCGCCGCTGCGGACGGCGCGGTGCGGGCCGGGCGCTGGCGCTGGGGGTCGACCGAGCCCGGCCGGCTCGACTGGGCCAGCGCCGTCGCCCTTTTCGTCGGCACCCTCTACTTCGGCGCCAGCCTGCTGGCGGCGCTGATCGGCGATCTAACCATCGCCCAGCTGCACCGCCTCGTCTGGAGCCCGGAAGTGGTCGGCTGCGTCCTCTTCCTCCTCTCCGGCCACCTCGCCCTGACCGAGATGCACCGCGACCGCCCGCCCGGCCGGCGCGCCGACCTCGGCTGGTGGATCGCGGTCGTCAACCAGGTCGGCTCGGCGCTCTTCATGGCCGCCGCGATCGCGGCCTTCGTCCGCCCCTCGACCGGCGACGAGCTGGCCGTCGGCATCGCCAACTGGTCGACCTTCGCCGGCGCCGCCTGCTTCGCGATCGCCGGCGTGATGCAGGAGTTCGAGCGTCCCTGAAAGGATTGGCCGCGTGGCCAGCCAAGGGCGGGCGGAGGCTCCGCGGACCGAGCGTGTATTGCCGGGGATCTGGCGCCTGCGCCTGCCGCTGCCCTGGCCCGGCGTGCCGCACGGGAACGCCTGGGCGGTCGCCTGCGACGGCGGCGTCGTCATGTTCGACACCGGGATCGGAGGCAAGGGACGGCTGCGGCAGCTGGACCTGGCGCTGGCGCAGGCGGGCTTCGGGGTCGAGGACGTCCGCCTCGTCGTCTGCACCCACTCCCACACCGACCACTACGGCCTCGGCGGCGCGATCGCCGGGCGGGCCGGGTGCGAGCTCTGGATGCACCCGAACTGGGAGCACGTGCGCCTGCTCGCCGACGACCCGGAGGCCGCCCTGGAGCAGCGGATCGAGGTGGCGCGGCTGAGCGGCGTGCCGCCGGCCGCCCTGGAGCGCTACCGCGAGGCCCGCAGCGACGGCGAAACCGGCATCGACGCGATCAAGGAGCCCGACCGCGACCTCCTGCCCGGAGTGGAGGTGGAGACCGACGTCGGCACCTGGCAGGTCCACGAGACCCCCGGCCACGCCCCCTCGCACGTCGTCCTCCACCAGCCCGAGAAACGGCTGCTGATCTCCGGCGACCACCTGCTCGGCCGCACCGTCCTCTTCTTCGACTACGGCCACAGCCCCGACCCGATCGGCGAATTCCTCGCCAGCCTCGATCGGGTCGAGCCGCTCGACGTCGGCCTCGTCCTCCCCGGCCACGGCCGCACCTTCCGCGACCCCGAGGCGAAGATCGCCGAGTCGCGGCGCCAGGTCGACCAGCTGCTGGGCAAGGTCCGCGGGGCTCTCGAGGAAGGCGAGCGGACCGCCTTCGACATCGTCGCCAGGATCATCGGCCCCGAGAACGTCAACTCCCCCGCCAGCGCCTGGGCGCTGCAGATCGTTCTCTCCTGCCTCGACCACCTCGCGCTCGCCGGCGAGGCGCGGGGGATCGACGGCTCCGATCCGCAGCGTTGGGCGCTCGCGTAGCCTTTCCAGACGATGGCGAGCTTCAGATACGTCCGCCAGGTGGAGGCTCCGCCCGAGACCGTCTTCGAGGTGCTGACCGACCACCGGCGCTATCCCGAGATCACCTCCCTGCGCAAGGCCGAGCTGGAGCGCGAGGGCGAGCCGGCGCCCAACGGCCTCGGCGCGATCCGCGTCCTCACCCTCGCCGGGCCGCCGATGCGCGAGGAAGTGATCGCCTACGAGCCGCCGCACCGCTTCTCCTACACGCTGCTCTCGGGGCTGCCGTTCCGCGACCACGTCGGCACCGTCGAGCTGACCCCGCTCGACCGGGGCACCCAGGTGATCTACGCGGTTCGCACCACCCCGACCGTCCCCGTCGGAGGCTTCGTCGCGATGGCCGCCCTCAAGCAGGCGATCAAGACCCTGCTCGGCGGGGTGCAAGAAGAGTCCGAGCGCCGCGCCGCGAATGGCTGAGGGCGGGCGCAGCGCCCGCGTTCCCGGCGCTTCCCGCTTGCGCGACGCCGTGCGGCTGCTGTTGCACCCGCGGCGGCTCTGGCGTGAGCACCGGCGCTGGGCGATCGCGCTGATCGCCGGCGCGCTTCTCGCCGTGGTCGGGATCGTCGTCGCCTACGAGCTGCTGAAGCGCCCGGCCGACGTCCACAACCGGGAAGCGATCCAGAGCTTTCAGCCGGAAAAGTCGCCGCAGCCGCCGCCGAAACCGAAGACCGTGAACTGGCCGATCTTCGGCCTCAACCCGGCCCGCACGCGCTACCTGCCGGCGAAGGGGATCAAGCCCCCGTTCAAGCTGATCTGGCACTACACCGAGAGGCCGCTGCTCGAGTTTCCGCCGATCTACGCGAACGGCAGGCTCTACGGGGTCAACAACAGCGCCATGGCCTTCGCGCTCGACGCCGAAACCGGCAAGGTGCTGTGGGAACGGCGGATCGGCCGTCTCAACGCCTCCTCGCCGGCCTACAGCCGAGGCCGCCTCTACATCGTCAACCTCGTCCCCGGTCACATCGTCAAGCTGAACGCGAAGACGGGGAAGATCATCTGGAAACGGCCGTTGCCGGGACGGGCCGAGTCCTCGCCGCTGGTCCTCGGCCGCACCGTCTACTTCGGCTGCGAAAACGGCTACCTGTACGCGCTCAGCACCGGCAAAGGGGACATCCGCTGGGCGACCCAGCTGGGCGGTCCGGTGAAGTCGGCGCCGGCCTTCCGCGACGGCGTCCTCTACGTCGGAGACTACGGCGGCTACATGAACGCGATCGACGCCGGCAGCGGCAAGCTGATCTGGCAGAGCGGCTCGCTCGGCCCCGGCTTCGGCGGCACCGGCGAGTTCTATTCGACCCCCGCCCTCGCCTTCGGCCGCGTCTACGCCGGCAACAACGACGGCCGCGTCTACAGCTACGACCAGTCGAACGGCGCCCTCGCCTGGACCCACTCGACCGGCGGCTACGTCTACTCCGGCCCGACCGTCGCCCAGACCGCCCATACGCCGCCGACCGTCTACATCGGCTCCTTCGACGGCAACATCTACGCGCTCAACGCCAAGGACGGCGAAACGCGCTGGTCGCGCTCGGCTGGCGGGCAGGTCGTCGGCTCGCTGTCGGCGGTCGGGAACATCGTCTACGTGGCCGAGTTCACCAACGGCTCGACCAACGGCTACGACATGCGGACCGGCAAGCAGGTCTTCCACTACAAGACGGGCACCTACACGCCGATCATCTCCGACGGCCGCCGCCTCTACCTGACCGGCTACTCGAGCATCAACGCTCTGGAACCCGTTCACCCGAAGACGAAGGTCTCGCCGGCCGACGTCGCCAGGGCGCCGGAACCGAAGGAGAAGCACAAGGGCAAGGACCCGAGGAAGAAGCAACAGGCTAAGAAGAGCCGACCAGCACCGAAGCACGCTGCCCACCACCGACGAGCGCACCCTGCCGGAGCAGGCGCAAAGGCACCCGCACAGGGCGGGAAGAGCGGTAGCGGGTCAAAGTGAAGTCGTAGGAGACCGGCTTCGACTCGACCCGGTGGAACTTCGGGGGGAGGATGCGCCGCGCCGAGCGTTCGGCCGCGGTCTTCGAGCCGACGAGGACGATCTCGGTCAGCGGCGGGAGGCTCCGTGGCGCCGAGTGGGCGTCGAGGTAATAGCGCAGCGGCCAGCCGGCGGCATAGCGGTCGGCGATCACGACCTCGCCGGGGCGCAGCGCGCCGACTTCGGCGGCGGCGTTGCGCAAGTCCTCGCGCTGCAGCCGCGGCAGCCGGTCGATCTCCAGCGTGAAGGCGAGCGAGCAGAGGCAGAAAGCGGCGGCCAGGGCCAGGCCCGCGAGCCCCGCGCGGCGCACCGCGAAGCCGGCGCCGATCAGGATCAGCAGCGGCACGAAGACCGGCAGCAGGTTGCGCCCGTCGACGTAGTCGGAGCCGAGCAGGGCGAGCAGGAGCGGCAGCGCCAGGGCGATGCCTCCGACCAGCGCCGCGACGCCGGCCGCTCGCTTCTCCTCGGGCCCGCCGAGCGCCAGCAGCAGCGCCAGCGCCGCGAGCGCCAGCAGCAGCGGGACCGCGAACGGGATCGGGATCGTCTGCCGCTTGCCGTGCTCGTCGCCGTTGTCGGCGCCGACCAGCTTCGCCGTTGCGCGTTCCAGCCGTTCGGTGCGGGGCTGCGCGGCGATCCAGCCGGCGTGGGCGTGGTCGCGCTGCTGCAAAGCGATCGGCAGCAGCAGCGCTCCCATCGCCAGGATCGGCAACAGCGCCAGCGCCGCCCGGCGCCGGTGGGGGCCCAGCAGCAGCAGCGCCGCCTCGGCGAGGACGACGAAGCCGGCGAAGTAGTGCGTGGCCAGCGCCAGCGCCGAGAAGCCCGCCCACCAGACGAGGTCGCGGCGCTCACCCGAGCGGCGGGCGCGGGCGAAGAAGAGGAAGGAGAGGGCGGTGAGGAGGACGACCAGCGCATAGGCGCGGGCGTCCTGCGAGAACCAGATCATCACCGGGCTGACGCTGACCATCGCCGCCGCGACGAGGCCGGCTCGCTTCGGCAGCGGCAGCGCCAGGGCGCCGAGGTAGACGACGAGGATCGTGGCGGTGCCGGCGAGGGCGGAGAGCGAGCGCATCCAGACTTCGCCGGTCCCGAACGGCCGCGACCAGAACCAGGCGACGAGGTAGTAGAGCGGCGGCGTCGACTCGCTGTGGGGGATTTCCGAGAAGGTGGCGAAGAGGCTCGGATGCAGTACCCGGGCGACCGTGACCGTCTCGTCGTAGCGGTAGCTCTGCAGGCCGAGGGTGGCGAAGCGAAGGACGGCGCCGAGGACGACGACCCCCGCGAGCAGCCACAGGTGCCAGTACCTTTCCGAGGCTGCCGGCCGTTGCCGGAGACTCGCATCTCGCAATCCGATGGAGGTCACGATTTGACCGAGAGGGTAGGGGGACGCTGGTTCTTCTGGTCCGTCGCCGCCCTTGCCGCGCTCGCGGCGGCGATCCGTTTCCCGACCCTCGGCCTGCAGAGCTACCGGCACGACGAGGCCGTGACCGCCGGCCGGGTGCTGCTCGCGAGCCTGGGAGGGACGATGCACCGGGTCTGGACCGGCGAGTCGACGCCGCCGCTCTACTACCTGTTGGCCTGGGGCTGGTCGCACCTCTTCGGCGTCGGCGAAGTGGGCCTGCGCTCGCTCTCGGCGCTGTTCGGTGTGGCGACGGTCCCGGTGGCGGCGCTGGCCGGGCGGGAGCTCGTCGGCCGCCGCACCGGCGTCGCGATCGCGGCGCTGGTCGCCGTCAACCCGGTCCTGGTCTGGTACTCCCAGGACGCCCGCGCCTACGCGCTGCTGGTCCTCCTCTCGACCGCTGCGCTCCTGTTCTTCCTCCGCGCTCGCCGCAGCGGCTCGAGGCGGGACCTCGCCTGGTGGGCGGCCTTCTCGGCGCTGGCGCTGGCGACGCACTATTTCGCTTTCTTCCCGATTGCGATCGAGGCCGCTCTCCTCCTCCTGCGGGCGCGGCCGCTGCGCCGCGTCGCCTGGGCGCTGGCCGCGATCGCCGCCGCGGGGCTCGCGCTGAGCCCGATCGCGCTTCACCAGGCGGCGGGCAAGAACAACAACTGGATCGCGCACGCCCCGCTCGGCGGACGCCTACGGGAGGCGGGGATCTCCTTTCTCGCCGGCGAAGAAGCGCTCCTCAAGCACGCTGCGGTCCCCCTCGTCCTCTGTTTCGCCGCGACCGCCCTGCTGCTCTGGCGCGGCGGCGAGCGGGAGAAGCGGGCGGCCGCGATCGCCGCCGCGATCGGCGTCGGCGCGGTCCTGCTGGCGCTGCTCTTCGTCGTGCTCGGCCAGGACTTCGTGCTCGGGCGCAACCTGCTGCCCGCCCTGATCCCGCTGGGGCTGGTGGTGGCGACCGCGATCGCGGCCCCGCGCGCCGGCCGGCTCGGCCCGGCGGTGGGGATCCTCCTCGTCGGCTACTGGCTCGCCTTCTGCGTCTACGCCGACTTCCGGCCCGCCCTGCAGCGGGAAGACTGGCGCAGCGTCGCCGCCGCGATCGGGCCGTCCCGCGGCCGTCCGCGGGCGATCGTCGCCTACGCGCAGGGCGGCGAACCGCTCTCCTTCTACCTACCCCGCGGCCAGCGCCAGGTGCAGTACAAGCACTGGGGAGAAGAACCGGTGCCGGTCGCCGAAGTCGACGTGGTCAGCGGCGGGCCGCCGCCGCGACGCCATCGCTCGCTGCCGCCGAGCTTCCGCCCGGTCGAACGGCGCACGGTGGGGCGGATGACGCTGCTGCGCTACCGCGCGCCGACGCCGGTCGTCCTGCGCTGGGGGCAGCTGATCCACAACTTCACCGGCTACTCCGGCGAGGTCGTCCTCGTCGACGGTCCCGGCAGCGCCCGCCGCTGAGCGCCCGCCTCGCGTGGGTCAGCCGGCGGCAACGCCGCCCGGCGGCGGTGGCGGCAGTTTCGGGAAGCCGACCGCGAAGGGCGGGAAGCGGGGGGAGTGGACGCGGTTGCGGAAGACGCCGAGGCTCTGCGAGTAGTTCTGCAGCCGGTAGCTGCTGGTGCTGCCGAAGTCCTGGTAGTAGACGAGCATGCGGCAGCGCCGGTGCCGTTCGACCCAGGTGAAGAGGCGCCGCACGAAAGTCGGGTCGTCGCCGTTTTCGACGCCCCACTCGGTCAGGGCAAAGGGCTTGCTCGAGTAGCGGCGGTAGAGGCCGGTGAGGGCGCTCCATTCCGGATAGGACGCATAGAAGTCGGTCCCCACCCAGTCGACCCAGCGCGAGCCCGGGTAGAAGTTGCGCGGTCGGTTTTGCGGCGTCGTCGGCGAGCCGGCCGGGAGCGGGCTCCAGACGATCGCCACCGGCGCCGCCGGCAGACCGGCGACGTCGCTGTTGAGCGGCGGCAGCCCCGCGGCGGCGAGGCGGCGGTCGATCGCCCGCCGCTTGCCACCGCCGTGGACGATCACGTAGATCCGCCGGAAGGCGAGCCGGTACCAGCGCGGTTCGTGAGCGGCGTCGCGCGGTTCGCCGGCGCAGTCGTAGGAGGCGTAGACGTTGAGGCAGCGGTTCGGCTCCCCCAGCGGACGCACGTAGGCGCGCATCTTCTTCGCCCAGAAGAGGTGGTTGAGGCGAACCAGGTAGTCGTCGCCGGCGCCCGCGGCGATGGCGCGCGGGGTGAGGATCTCGTGGCCGTCGGTGGAGTCCGCGGTGGTGATGTGGATCATCGGCCGCGCCCGCGCCGTCTCCCAGCGCTCGATCGAGCCGTGGAAGTCGCTGCCCCAGGTGCGGAAGGACTCGATCACCGGCGGGTGCTTGTGGACGGCGGCGGCGAAGTGGCCGAAGTCGGCCATGTTCCCCGTGTCGGAGACCCCGAAGTAGACCTTGTCGCCGGGCGGCAGCAGGAGGTTCGCGGCGGCCGGGGCGGCGCTCGCCAAGAGCCCCAGCAAGGCGACCAGGCAGAAGACCGCGGCGGCGGCCCGGATTTTCGGCAGCTCGATCATCCGCGTCGTGCAGGCGGGGAACCTGGGAAGGCCCGCGACTGGAGGGGCGTATGCTCGCAAGTAGTGAAAGGGAGCCAGGGTCCGGGGTGGGTTGCTGCAATCGCGGTTGCGCTCGGCGCGCTGATTTGGGCTGCCCCGGCGGCGGCATCGGCCTCCGCGCCCTTCGGCCACGCCTGCATCCCCGAGAACGGGGTGCGCTTCTGCCCGACTCCGGACCTCGCCTCGCGCGTCCCCTCCTTCGACGGGGTGCCGCTCGACGTCGACGTCACCCTGCCGGAAAAGGGCAAGGGCCCGTTCCCGACGATCGTGATGCTGCACGGCTTCGGCGGCAGCAAGACCGACTTCGAGTCGGCGACGCCGGCCGGGCCGGCGCCCGAAGAAGCCGGCGGCGGCTCGACGATCTACCGCTACAACAACGACTTCTACGCGCGGCGCGGCTACGCGGTCGTCAACTACAGCGCCCGCGGCTTCGGCAACTCCTGCGGCGGCGGGCCGGGCGGCGACCACGCCGGCGCCTGCGCCGCCGGCTACATCCGCCTCGCCGACAGCCGCTACGAGGCGCGCGACACGCAGTACCTGCTGGGGCTGCTCGCCGACGAAGGCGTGGTGCGGCCCCGCGACATCGGCGTCACCGGCATCTCCTACGGCGGCGGCCAGAGCATGGAGCTCGCCTTCCTGCGCAACAAGATCCTCACTCCGAAGGGGAAGCTGGCGCCCTGGCGCAGCCCGAAGGGGAAGAAGATGGAAATCGCCGCCGCCTACCCGCGCTGGCCCTGGTCGGACCTGGTCTCGGCGCTGATCCCGAACGGGCGCTTCAAGGACTGGAAGGTGGCGGGCAGGGAACAGAGCCTGCGCCCCTACGGGGTGCCGATCGCCAGCTACCTCAACGGCCTCTACCTGACCGGCGTGCTGCGCGGCTACTACTGCGGTGGCGCCCCGGCCTCTTCCCCCTGCGCCGACCCGGAAGCGAACATCATTCAGGACAAAGCCTGGATCGACGCCGGCCAGCCGCTTTCGGCCGAAGCGCGGAGCGCGCTGCAGGGGATCTACCGCTTCCACGGCGGCTATCCGCTGCGCTTCCTCAAGGGCGCTTCGAAGCCGTCGCCGCTGCTGATCGAGAGCGGCTTCACCGACGAACTGTTCCCGATCGAACAGGCGCTGCGGGTCTACGGTGCCCTGCGCTCGCAGAGCAAGAAGGCGCCGGTGGCGCTGCAGCTCGGCGACCTCGGCCACAGCCGCGGCTCCAACAAGCCGGGGCTGAACCACTACTTCAACAACCAGGCGGCGCGGTTCTTCGCGGCACACCTACTCGGGGCGAAGAAGAAGGCGCCGGCGCCGGGGCTTGTCACCGCCTTCACCACCACCTGCCCGCTCAGCGCGCCCGACGGCGGCCCGTTCAAGGCGACCGCCTGGAAAGCGCTGCATCGGGGTCTATTCCGCTTCGGTGGCAAGAGCGGCCACCGATTCACCTCCGCCGGCGGCAGCGCCGAAGTCGCGCGCGCCTTCGACCCGGTCTTCGGCGCCACCGAAGCCTGCAAGACGATCCCCTTCACGCCGGAGGAAAACACCGCCGCCTACTTCCGCACCGTCAAGAGGGGCTTCACCCTGATGGGCCGGACGACGATCGAGGCGCGGGTCTCGACCACCGGCCAGTTCGGCCAGATCGACGCCCGCCTCTGGGACGTCTCCCCCGAAGGCACCCAGCTCCTCGTCGACCGCGGCGTCTACGCCCTCGAAAACGGCCAGTCCGGCCTCGTCGCCTTCCAGCTCCACGGCAACGGCTACCACTTCGCCAAGGGCCACAAGGCCGAGCTCCAGCTCTTGGGCCGCGACGCCCCCTATTACCAGCCCGGCAACTTCCCCTTCACCGTCAACGTCTCGCACGTCCAGGTGACGATGCCGACCCTGCAGCGCCAGCCGCGCTAGGCCGCTTCGCTGAGGGCGGAGCCGTGCTGGCTACCAGCGCCAGCACTTCGGGGGCGTACTTCTCGACGAAGCTGGGGCCGATGCCGCTGATCGCCTGCAGGGCGTCCTCGTCGGCGGGGTGGGTGGCGGCGATGGCGGCGAGGGTCTTGTCGTGGGCGACGGTGTAGGCGGGTTTGTCGGCGGCCGCAGTTAGGCGCCAGGCTTTCAGCGCCTCGAAGAGCGGGGCGTCGGCGGGGGAGAGGTCGGGCGCGGGCGGCTTGGCGGCGCTGGCGCGCTGAGGCTGGCGGACGGCGACCGTTTCCGGGTCCGGCAGCCAGTCGAGCCGGTCGCAGACGTCGCAGCAGCGCTCCAGGGGCGCGCCCGCGGTGCGGTCGCTGAAGTGGTCGAGGAGGGCGCGGCGGCGGCAGTCGGTGCCGTAGATGAAGGCCTTGATCGCATGGTAGGCGCGCCAGCCGCGCTCGCGGGCGATCGAGCGCTCGGGGTCGCCGGCGCGCTCTTCGTTGAAGCGGACGAGGCGGCCGAGGTCGGCTTTCAGCGCCAGCATCACCGCCCGGGCGGGCTGGCCGTCGCGCCCGGCGCGACCCGCCTCCTGGTAGTAGGCCTCGACGCTGGTCGGGATCGTCACGTGCCAAACCGAGCGCACATCTGCCTTGTCGACGCCCATGCCGAAGGCGTTGGTCGCGCAGATGACGCCGGTGTCGGTGGCCATGAAGCGCTCCTGGATCGCCGTCCGCTGCTCCGGCTCGAGGCCGGCGTGGTAGGCGACCGCGGCGACGCCGGCGTCGCGCAGCTCCGCTGCCACCTCCTCGGTCTGCTTGCGGGTCCCGCAGTAGACGATCGCCGGGCGGTTGGCCGGATCCGCCAGCCCGGCCTCGAGCACGGCCTGCCGCCGCGCCTTCGAGCCCTTGCCCTCGAGCGCGACGACGTCGAAGGAGAGGTTGGGACGGTCGAAGCCGGAGCGCACCTGCAGCGGCTCGCGCATCCCGAAGCGCGAGGCGACCTCTCGCGCCACCGGCACGGTCGCCGTCGCCGTGCAGGCCATCACGGTCGGCCGTCCCAGCCGGGAAACGACCTGCGGCAGCCGCAGGTAGTCGGGCCGGAAGTCATGCCCCCACTCGGAGACGCAGTGCGCCTCGTCGACCGCGATCAGGTCGACCCTGCGGTGCGAGAGCGCTTCGAGGAAGGCGCCGGAGCCGAACCGCTCCGGCGAGCAGTAGACGATCCGCGCCCCGCCGCGCACCTGTGCCAGCGCCTCGCGGACGGCTTCGTCCGCCATCCCCGAAGAGATCATCGCCACGGGATGTCCCTGCAGCGTCAGCCGCCGCCACTGATCCCGCATCAACGCGATCAGCGGGCTGACCACGATCGTCAAATCCTCCGTAGCGAGCCCAGGCAACTGGTAACAGAGACTCTTCCCACCCCCCGTAGGCATCACGATCAGCGAATCCCTGCCTTCGAGAGCCGCAACCACCGCGTCCCTCTGGCCCGCCCGCCACTCGGAGTAACCCAACTCCGCCAGCAGCTGATCAGCTTTTTCCTCGACACCCGTCATCGGACGGCCACCTTAGGCATTCCTGCGGCGGGTGGCGCTGGTGGGGGATGCCGAGCATCCAGCGCAGGCGTCCCCCACCAGCGACAGGCCCCGCCGCCCAGTCACCTACCGTCCCTCACCGCTGACAGTCAACGTCCCCTTTTCGACCGACCCCCCCGGGCAATAGATCGTGTACTCGCCCGCCTCGAGGGTGGCCGAGAAGCCGCCTTCGAGGCCATCGGTGATGTTCTCCTCCTCGCCGAGGACCTTTTCCCCTTCCATGACCTCCATCTCGGTCACCTTCGAGGTGCCGGCGTTTTCGATCTCGAAGGCGATCGGACCGGCGGGCGCCGTCGCGTCATGGGGCTCGCAGCCTTCATCGGTCAGCTTGAAGGCGATCTTCTTCGCGTCAGCGGGCACTTCGTCGCTCGACCCGCAGGCGCCGAGGGCGATGGCGGAGACGAGCGCCAGCGCGGCGCAGACGACGGTCGACAGGTGCTTGCGGTTCATCTCTTCAGGCGCTCCTTCTCTGGTTCTTCCGGACGAGAGTTAGGGCACCCTAACAAAGACCGACAGATTCAGTCGGATTAAGGAGCGCTCCCTTCTTTTTGTTCCGGATAGCGAAACAAACGAAGGGAGCGCTGAAGGACCAGGGCGCTGAAGCGCCGAAGGATCAAGCAGCGAATAGCTGAGGAACTAAGCGGCGCTCTCGGCGGTGCCGATGCGGCCGCCGGAGCGCGAGGAGCGCACCCGCTCGCGGCGGCGCCAGGGCCGCATCCCCTGCGGCCAGAGGACGAAGATCGCCATCGGGATCGCGTAGGCGAGGTAGACGCCGACCTCGATCACGGTCGGGCTCGGCTGCAGGCCGAGCATCCCGGTCAGCAGCGAGCCGGAGACGGTGCCCGGCTGGACCAGCCAGGAGAGGTCGAGCGCGTGGCCCTGCAGGCCGTTGATCCAGCCCGCCTCGTGGGCGGTGTGGGCGGCGGTCGCCAGCAGGCCGGCGGCGACGAAGACGAGGACGAGGCCGGTGAAGCGGAAGAAGCGGGTGAGGTTGATGCGGACGCCGCCGCGGTAGAGCCCGAGGCCGATCGCGATCGCGGCGACCAGCCCCAGCACCGCTCCGGCCCCCGCGGCGGTGGTGTCGGTCGCGTCGTTGAAGGCGGCGAGGAGGAAGACCGAGGTCTCGAAGCCCTCGCGCAGGACGGCGAGGAAGGCCATCGCGACCAGAGCCATCGTCGAGCCCGCCGCCAGGGCCGAGGCGGCCTCGCCCTGCAGCTGTGCCTTGATCCCGCGGGCGTGGCGCCGCATCCAGACGATCATGTAGGTGACCGCGGCGACGGCGATCAGGCCGACCACCGTCTCCAGGCCCTCCTGGCCCTTGTCCGGCAGCTCCTGGCCGATCACCCGCAGGGCGACGGCCACACCCGCGCAGAGCGCCACCGCGATCCCGATCCCGATCCACATCTGCCGCATCGCGTCGCGGCGGCCCTCCTTGACCAGGAAGGCGGCGATGATGCCGATGATCAGCGAGGCCTCGACGCCCTCTCGCAAGGTGATGACGAAAGTGGGGATCATGCGGGTGGTGGGTCTCCTGCCGTGGGAGGGCGGTTAGGCCGCCCTAATTAGGAGCCCCGAAAACCTAGCACGCCGCTAGGTATTGGAGTCGCCAGGGAGCCAGGGATCGGCCCACTGCGCCACTCCCCTGGTCAGCTTCCCGGCCTCCTCGGGCCCCCAACTTCCCTGCTCGTACGCATGAACCGGTCCCGGCTCGTCGAGCAGCGGCTGCACCACCCGCCAGGTCTCTTCGATCGCGCTCTGGCGGGTGAAGAGCTGATGCTCGCCGGCGATCGCGTCGCCGAGCAGGCGCTCGTAGGGCTCGGGATCCTCGCCCGGTTTTTTCTCGAACAGGACCTCGAGGTCGGCCGCCTCGAACGCCTCCTCCCCCGCCTTCTTCGCGTAGAGGCGGGTCCGCGCCCCCGGCTGCGGCTCGATCCGGATCGTGATCCGGTTCGGTTCCGAGGTCTTGCCGTGGCCGACGCCGAGCCGCGGCGGCCGCTTGAAGAAGACGCTCACTTCGCTCACCTTCACCGCCAGGCACTTGCCGGCGCGGACGAAGAACGGCACCCCCGCCCAGCGCCAGTTGTCGACCTCCAGCTCCATCGCCGCGAAGGTCTCGGTGGTCGAGTCCGGCGCCACGTCCTTGACCTCCTTGTAGCCCTCGTACTGGCCCCGCACGTAGCGCTTCGGGTCGGCCGCGCAGACCGCCTTGAAGAACTCCAGCTTCTTGTCGCGGACGCTGTCGGGGTGGTTGCCGGTCGGCGGCTCCATGCCGACGATCCCCAGCACCTGCAGGGCGTGGTTCTGGATCACGTCGCGCATCGCCCCGACCGCGTCGTAGAAGCGGCCGCGGTCGGCGACGCCGAAGTCCTCGGCGATCGTCATCTGCACGTGGGAGACGTGCTCGCGGTTCCAGACCGGCTCCAGCAGCGAGTTGGCGAAGCGCAGGTAGGTGATGTCCATCACCGGCTCCTTGCCGAGGTAGTGGTCGATGCGGAGGATCTGCTCCTCGCGCAGGACCGAGCAGAGCTCGGCGTTGAGCTCGCGGGCCGATTCGAGGTCGTGCCCGAACGGCTTCTCGATCACCACGTGCGCGTTCTCGGTCAGGCCCGCCTTGCCGAGGCCCTGGACGACGGTCGCGAACAGCGCCGGCGGGATCTCCAGGTAGAAGACCGGTTGTTTGGCGTCGCCCAGCGCCTCGCCGACCCGCTCGAAGGTGTCGGCGTCCGCGTAGTCGCCTTGGACGTAGGTGAGCCGCGCGGCGAGGCGGGCGAAGACGTCCTCGTCGGGATCGCCGACGCTGGCGCCGATCGCCTCGCGGGCCTGCGCCCGCAGCTTCTCGTCGTCCCAGTCGTCGATCGCCACGCCGACGATCGGGCACCCGAGCTTGCCCCGCTCCTCCAGCCGGTAGAGCGCGCGGAAGGTCATTTTCTTCGCCAGGTCGCCGCTGATGCCGAAGATCGCCAGCACGTCGGCGGCCTTCTCCGAGCGGTTGACAGCGCCGTGGCCCATTCGCGTGGGAGGCTATATCCCCACCACCCCTACAGCGCTAACAGCGGAGGTCTTGCATGCAACTCGGAATCGTCGGGCTCGGTCGGATGGGGGCCAACATGGCCCGGCGCCTGATGCGCGACGGCCACGAGATCGTCGCCTACGACGTCAACCCGGACGCGGTCTCGCAGCTGGCGGGCGAGGGCGCCACCGGTGTCTCCTCGCTGGAGGAGATGGCGGCGAAGCTGAGCGCGCCGCGCTCGGTCTGGGTGATGGTTCCGGCCGGCGAGATCACCGAGCAGACCGTCGACGCCGTCGCCGCGGTGCTGGAGGCCGGCGACGCGATCGTCGACGGCGGCAACTCCTACTACCGCGACGACATCCGCCGCGCCGAGAAGGTGGGCGAGATGGGGATCGACTACGTCGACTGCGGGACCAGCGGCGGCGTCTTCGGGCTCGAGCGCGGCTACTGCCTGATGATCGGCGGTCCCGACGAGGCGGTGCAGCGGCTCGACCCGATCTTCGCCAGCCTGGCGCCGGGGGTCGAGGCGGCGGAGCGCACGCCGGGCCGCGACGGCGACCCCTCGCCCTCCGAGAACGGCTACCTGCATTGCGGCCCCAACGGCGCCGGCCACTTCGTGAAGATGGTCCACAACGGGATCGAGTACGGGATCATGGCCGCCTACGCCGAGGGTCTGAACATCCTCGAGAACGCCAACGCCGGCAAGGTCCAGCGCGAGGCCGACGCCGAGACGGCGCCGCTCGACCATCCCGAGTACTACCAGTACGACCTCGACCTGCCCGAGGTGGCGGAGGTCTGGCGGCGCGGCAGCGTGATCGGTTCCTGGCTGCTCGACCTGACCGCGGCGGCGCTGCGGGAATCGCCGGAGCTGAGCGACTTCGCCGGCCGCGTCTCCGACTCCGGCGAGGGGCGCTGGACGGCGATCGCGGCGATCGACGAGGGGGTGCCGGCGCCGGTCCTCACCACCGCCCTGCAGGAGCGCTTCTACTCGCGCGGGCTCGGCGACTTCGGCGACAAGGTGCTGTCGGCGATGCGCATGCAGTTCGGCGGCCACCACGAGAAGAAGGGCTGAAGCCCAGATGCCGATCGAGCTCGAGGTCGCCGGCGACGAGCGAGCTGCCTCGCGGCGGGCGGCGGAGCTGGTCGCGGCGGCCGGCGAGGAGGCCGCCGGCGAGCGCGGGCGCTTCGCCTTCGCGATGAGCGGCGGCCGCTCGCCCTGGGCGATGCTGGCGGCCCTCGGCGACCTGGAGGGGATGCCGTGGGAGCGGACCGAGCTCTTCCAGGTCGACGAGCGGGTCGCCTCGCCCGGCAGCCCGGACCGCAACCTCACCCACATGGTCCTCGGGCTCTCGATGGAGCACCAGGCGACACTGCGGCCGATGCCGGTCACCCAGCGCGACCTCGACGCCGCCGCCCGCGAATACGAAGCCTCGCTGCCCGACCGTTTCGACCTCGTCCACCTCGGCCTCGGCCCCGACGGCCACACCGCCTCGCTCGTCCCCGGCGACCCCGTGCTCGAGGTGAGCGACCGCCGCGTCGCGATCACCGGCGCCGAGTACCAGGGACACCGCCGCATGACCCTCACCTATCCCGCCCTCGCCGAGGCCCGCCAGGTCCTCTGGCTCGTCACCGGCCCCGACAAGCGCGAGCCGCTGCAGAAGCTCCTCGACGGCGACGACTCGATCCCCGCCGGGAGGGTGCGCAACGAGAACGTGATCGTGGTCGCGGACGAGGCGGCTGCCGTCGAACGTTAGCGGATCCGCTAACATATTTGTATGTCTGCTGCCGCTCTTATCGCGGATGTCATTCGACAAAGTGGCCTGAGTCAGGCTGAGCTCGCTCGTCGGGCGGGAGTGCCTCGCTCTGTCCTCAACGCCTACCTGAAGGGCCATCGTGAGCCGGGTGCGGATGCCCTTCTTCGAATTGCCGCCGCCGGGGGGGTGAGGCTCGAAGCCCAGCGGCGAGAGCCTCCCGTCGATCCTAAGCGGGCCGCCACGATCCTCGGACAGGTTCTGGGGCTTGCTGAAGCCCTTCCCTTCCGTCCCCGGGCGGACATTCCGTATCCGCCGCTGAAGGAGCGGCTCGGGAACTCCGCCTAGCCATGAACGAGCTGATCGAAAAGCTCCTGGCGATTCACGAGGCTCTCAAGGCTCAGTCGTTGCCGCACGCTTTCGGGGGCGCCATCGCTCTCGCCTACTGCGTCGAAGAGCCGAGGGGGACGCGCGACCTGGACCTCAACATATTCGTTGACGCCCCCAACGCGGAACGGGCGCTCAAGGCGCTGCCAGAGGGTGTTCGGGTCACCGACGCCGACATTGAGGCCGTAAAACGAGACGGGCAGACCCGCCTCTTCTGGGACGGGGTGCCGGTAGATGTCTTCCTCAACAACCTGCCTCTGCACGAGGAAGTCGCCAACGGGGTCGTCTGGGTTCCGGCACCACTCGGCAAGGGAAAGGAGATCCCGGTCCTGGATTGCGCGTCTCTGGTCGTCTTCAAGTCCTTCTTTGATCGCTACCGGGACTGGGGCGACATCGAGGCCGTCGCTCAAGCGACTCCCGGGGATGTGGACGCGGCGATGAAGACCGTCGCCGCCTTGGTTGGCGAAGACGACCCCGCTTACCGCAAACTCGCGGAGCTGGCTACTTCCAGCCGTTCCTGATCCGCCGGACCCAGCCTTCGATTTCGCTCCGGTCGAGTGACGGGCTGTGGGGTCGTGCCGTCGGCGAAAGGAACGATCCGAACCCGGCGCTCCATCTCCTCGTGGCACCGATGAACTGCGATGACCTCGTCAGGGAACAGCGTTTTACGCCGCCGCGTCCAGCGAGACCGCGTGGTTGCCGACCAGGCGGCAGTCGGGGTCCCACTTGCGCTTGACCTCGGCGAGCCGGGCGCAGACGTCGGGGGGGAGGATCGCGTCGGCGTCGCAGGGGCGGTCGGCGAAGTTGTAGTAGCCGCCGTCGCCCGCCCAGGGCTCCATCGCCTCGTGCATGCGGTCGAGGCCGGCCTCGACGGCTTCGCCCATCTGCGGGGTCATCGCCATCCCGACGCCGAACATCACCCAGTCGGCCTCGAGGTGGGAGAGGGCGCCGCCGTTCGGGTCCGGCCGGCCGAGGGCGCCGCCGAGATGACGGATCTCGGTCAGCAGCAGCGGCGAGCCCGACTCCGCCCCGGCGACGCCGACGAAGGCGTCGATCGCCTCGTCGGGAAGCTCGCGCAGCACCCGGTGGTGCCCCCGGCCCGGCACCGGGTGCTCGGGATCCATGTGGATTTTGCAGAGGCCCGGCGCCGGGATCTGGCCGAGGGTGTCGAGGATCGGCTCGCCGATCTCCCGCAGCGGCGCGAACGCCGCCTCGCCCTTGGCCTGGTCGCCGATGCAGGCGCCGTCGATCGTCAGCAGCGCTTTGCCGCGCAGGAACTCGGGGACGTCGGGGACGTCCGGTGGGCGCAGGAAGCGGACCACCGAGGTGACGTCCTCGGAGACGCCCGCCGCCCATTCGCGGTAGGCGCGGACGCCCTCGGCGCCGACCTCGGCGGGGAACAGCAGCGCCCCCGCGTAGACGTCGGCGACCGGCACCAGGTTGACCTGCAGCGCCGTCACCACGCCGTAGTCGCCGCCGCCCCCGCGCAGCGCCCAGAAGAGGTCGGGCTCGCTCTCGGCGTCGACGGTGCGCGCCTCGCCGTCGGCGGTGACCAGCTCCACCGCCCGCACTCGGTTGCAGGCGAAGCCGTAGCGCCGCCCCAGCCAGCTCAGCCCGCCGCCGAGGGTGAAGCCGGTGACGCAGACGTCGGGCGAGGTGCCCGGCAGCGAGGCCAGCCCCTGCGCACCCGCCGCCTCGGCGAGCTCCAGCGAGAGCACGCCGGCTTCGACCCGCGCCGTCTGCGCCTCGGCGTCGATCTCGATCCCGCGCATCCGCTCGGTCTTGACCAGGATCGTGTCCTCCAGCGAGCGCAGCGAGAGGGCGCCGTGGCCGCTCCCCTGCGCGGTCACCCGCAGGTCGTTCTCGGCGGCGAAGCGCAACGTCTTCACCACGTCGTCGGCGCTCTCGACGAAGGCGACGGCGCTCGGGTTCTGGTCGGCGGCGAGGTTCCAGGCGGCGCGCGCCTGGTCCCAGTCCGCCTCGCTCGGCGTTGCGATCCGGCCGGCGATCGCCAGCCCGCTGAAGTCGGTCATCTCTCTCCCTCCTGAGAAGTCGCTGAGCCGCTCAGACTATCCATGAGGGCAAGAGACGATTTGTCCGAAGTCAGACCGGGCGAATGTTCCTTCTGTCCACCGAGCCATCCCTGCCGATCAGCACTTCCGAGACCATCGCGGGCGGGAACAGCCCGTGGGCTGCCACGCCCGGGTCGGACTCCAACCGCGCCGCCAGCGCAGCCGGGTCCTCCAACCCGCCTCCGCGGTAGTCGGCGATGAGGCCCCCGTCGGGGCTGGGCGGCGCGTCGCGCAGCTTCACCTCGTCGCCGAGCCGCGCCAGGGTCGAGGCGGCGCCGAAGCCGAACAGCTCCAGCGGCACCGGCCCGCGCAGCGCCTCGACCGGCTTGCTGGAGTCGGCGATGACGACGAAGCGCGCGGCCGCCGCGGCGACGACCTTCTCGCGCAGGTGGGCGCCGCCGCCGCCCTTGATCAGCCAGCCGTCCGGCGTCACCTCGTCGGTGCCGTCGATCGCGATGTCGAGCCGCTCCAGCCGGTCGAAATCCTCGACCGGAATCCCCAGCTCACGGGCCTGTTCCTCGGTGGCGACCGAGGTGGCGACGCAGCGGATGCCGGTCAGCCCGCGACGGGCGATCGCCGGCAGCAGGTAGGCGACCGTCGATCCGGTCCCCAGCCCCACCGTCATCCCGCTCTCGACCAGCTCGGCCGCCGCCTCGGCGGCGAGCCGCTTCTCCGTGTCGGCCCCGGTCACGACCGGCACGGTACATTGCTGCAATGACTTCCAGCACCGCAACCGCAACCGAGACCCAGGATTACAAGGTCGCCGACATCGGCCTCGCCGACTTCGGCCGCAAGGAGATCTCCCTCGCCGAGGTCGAGATGCCCGGCCTGATGCAGACGCGCGAGGAGTTCGGCTCTTCGCAGCCGCTGAAGGGCGCGCGGATCACCGGCTCGCTCCACATGACGGTGCAGACCGCGGTGCTGATCGAGACCCTGGTCGCCCTCGGCGCCGAGGTGCGCTGGGCCAGCTGCAACATCTTCTCGACCCAGGACCACGCCGCCGCGGCGATCGCCGCCGCCGGCGTTCCCGTCTACGCCTGGAAGGGCGAGACGCTGGAGGAGTACTGGTGGTGCACCGAGCAGGCGCTGAACTGGCCCGACGGCGAGGGCCCGAACATGATCCTCGACGACGGCGGCGACGCCACCCTGCTCGTCCACAAGGGTGCCGAGTTCGAGAAGGCGGGCTCGGTCCCGGACCCGGCCTCGGCCGAATCGGAGGAGTTCAGGATCGTCCTGCAGACGCTGCAGCGCTCGCTCCAGGAGGACCCGCAGCGCTGGACCAGGATCGCCGCCAACGTCAAGGGCGTCACCGAGGAGACGACCACCGGCGTCCACCGGCTCTACCAGCTGGCCGAGACCGGCGCCCTGCTGTTCCCGGCTATCAACGCCAACGACTCGGTCACCAAGTCCAAGTTCGACAACCTCTACGGCTGCCGCCACTCGCTGGTCGACGGGATCAACCGCGCCACCGACGTGATGATCGGCGGCAAGGTCGCCGTCGTCTGCGGCTACGGCGACGTCGGCAAGGGCTGCGCGGGCTCGCTGCGCGGCCAGGGCGCGCGGGTGATCGTCACCGAGATCGACCCGATCTGCGCGCTGCAGGCGGCGATGGAGGGCTATGAGGTGCGCCGCCTCGACGACGTGGTCGAGAGCGCCGACATCTTCGTCACCGCCACCGGCAACAAGGACATCATCACCGTCGACCACATGCGGCGGATGAAGCACAACGCGATCGTCGGCAACATCGGCCACTTCGACAACGAGATCGAAATGGCGGCGCTGGAAGAGTCCGACGCCGAGCGGATCAACGTCAAGCCGCAGGTCGACGAGTGGAAGTTCCCCGACGGCCACGCGATCATCGTCCTCTCCGAAGGCCGGCTGCTGAACCTCGGCAACGCGACCGGGCACCCGAGCTTCGTGATGTCGAACTCGTTCACCAACCAGGTGATCGCCCAGATCGAGCTGTTCGGCAAGCGCGACGACAAATACGCCGGCGAGCCGGCGGTCTACGTCCTGCCCAAGCACCTCGACGAGAAGGTCGCCCGCCTGCACCTGGCGGCGCTCGGCGTCGACCTCACCGAGCTGACCCCCGAGCAGTCCGCCTACCTCGGCGTCCCGGTCGAGGGCCCCTTCAAGCCCGATCACTACCGCTACTAAGGCGGCCGCCCCCCGATTTAATCTCCGCGGATGGATCCGCGGATTTGGATCTCCGCCAGCGGTGAGGCGCCGCACTCGGTTGCGTTGAACGGCGAGCGGACCGTGGTCGGGCGCTCGCCCGAGGCCGACGTGGTGCTCTCCGACGAGGCGGTCTCCTGGAACCACTTGGAGATCGAGCGCCGCGGCGACGTGCTGATGGCCACCGACCTCGACAGCCGCAACGGCACCGCGCTGAACGGCGAGCCGCTGCACCGGCCGCGGCGCCTGCGCGACGGCGACACCCTGATCGTCGGCAGCTACCGGCTGGAAGTGAAGACCGGCGCGGTGACCCCCGTCGGCGCCACGGTCGCCGCGAGCGAGCCCGCAGTGGCGCTGAGCGAGGAGGAGCGCGCGACCGCCGCCGCCCTCGTCGCCCCCTACCGCAGCGAGGGCGCCTTCGCCGGCCGCCCCGCCACCCGCGCCGAGATCGCCGCCGAGCTCCACGTCAGCGAGCGCACCGCCCAGCGCCGCCTCGACGCCCTCGCCGTCAAGCTCGGCATCTCCGGCGAAGCCGGCCGCGACCGCCCCCGCCAGATCGCCGCCCGCGTGATCGAGCTCGGCCTCGACCGCCCGCGCTGAATCGTCCGGACCGACCTCACCCGGCACAGGGGACCGGCCATCCTCCTCCGGAATCGACCTCCCCTCCGGTCGGGGAGAACCTGGAGCGCGGCCTTCGGCCGCGCAATAACCAGATTGCATGTCGCCGAACATTCCTCCGAAGGAGTGCCGGTCCCCTCCACAAAAGAGCTCCGTTAGACGCCAGCCCACGAAAGGCAGCTCCCAGTTCCGTGGTTCCTTATGCACCTATGTCGTGCAAAAGGAACCACGCAACGTGTCGAGAGGGGGACCCCTTTACCGCAGCGTTTCGTCCCTGGCCCAGTCCGGGCCATTCGTGGCCCGGTGGGTGGCGCGGGTGTCGTTGGCCGGTACGGCTCCAGAACCGAGCATCGGTGCATGCCAATCACCGATCGCTCGGAAAGGAGCAATCCGATGTTCAAGAAAAGCGTCGTTGGAATCGTCCTGGCCCTGATCGCACTGGTCGTCCCGGCTGCCGCCTCGGCGGCGGGTGGCGCGATCGTCTTCTCGAAGGTGACCGAAGACCACCGCATCTACAAAGAAGGCGAAACCGTGCTGCCGCCGAAAGCGCCCGAAGGCGGGCTCTTCGCGGTCAAGGAAGGGCATCTCAACCAGCTCACCGACAACCCGGCCGACAGCGAACCGTCCTTTTCCGCCGACGGCCACACGATCGCCTTCGTCCGCGAAGGGGACGTCTACGCCATGCGCGCCGACGGCTCCGGCCAGAAACAGCTGACGACCGGCGCCGAGGTCGACTCGCGCCCGCTCGTTGCCCCCAACGGCCGCTACGTCGTCTTCGAGCGGCAGACGACCGTGGGCCAGCCGCGCAACCTCTACACCGTCAGCGTCGCCGGCGGCGCTCCCCACGCTCTGGCTCCCTCGCCGAGCGACGAGAGCGAAGCCTCGTTCTCGCCGGACGGCTGCACGATCGCCTTCGTCCGCGCCATCGAAACCCCGGCCGGCGAAACCGAGGACGACGTCTTCACGGTCCGCCCCGCGGGGATCAAGCTGCGCCGTCTGACCCGCACGCAGAGCGTCGACGAGTTCGCCCCGCGGGATCTCGACGAGACGATCGTCTACAGCCGCGGCAAGACCGGCACCGGTCCCAGCGCCTACGCCGACATCTACGCGATGGACGAGAACGGCAAGCACGTCCACAAGCTGATCGCGGGCGCCGGCTCCGCCTACGTCGAGGACGCGACCGCGGGCGGCCGCACGATTCTCTTCCGCCGCGACCAGGGTCTCTGGGTGAAGAAGATCGGCGGCAAGGGCCGCAAGCTGGCCGAACTGCCGGACAACTCGCAGACCAACAGCGTCTTCTCCTCCGACGGTAAGAAGGTCGCCACCTTCACCGCCAGCGGGGAAGAGCAGTCGCTCTCGGTGATCGACGTCGCCACCGGTCGCCGCAGCTACGACGAAGTCGTCGGCTCCTCCGGCGGCGAAGTGACCACCACCATCGGACCGATAGTCGCCTGGCAGCCGGTTCCCCACCGGTAGCCCGTACGTCTGGGGCGAGACGGGCTCCTCACGCGGACCGTGAGGAACCCGTCTCGCCGGCGCGGGCCGCGTGAGGAACTCCTCGCCGGGAGCTTGACCGCGGCTCTGTTCGAGGTGCGCCCCTCACGGTCCAGGTGAGGGGCGCACCTCGCCCAGCGCCCCCTCCATCGATATAACCGCGGGGTGGGGGATTTCTCCGTCGGGTCAGAGGTCGCCGGTTACCGCGTCGAAGAGCTGATCGCGCGCGGCGGGATGGGGGTCGTCTACCGCGCCACCCACCTCGGCCTCGACCGGCCGGTGGCGCTGAAGGTGATCGCTCGCGAGCTCGCCGACCGCCCCGGCTTCCGCGAGCGCTTCTTGCGCGAGTCCCGCCTCGCCGCCCGGCTCGACCACCCGTCGGTGGTGCCGGTCTACGACTCGCGCGAGGTCGACGGCGAGCTGATCGTCGCCATGCGCCTGGTCAGGGGCGGCGACCTGCGCCGGCTGATCGACCGCGAGGGACCGCTGCCGCCCGAGCACGCGCTCGACCTGCTCGGCCAGGTCGCCGAGGCGCTCGACGCCGCCCACGCCGCCGGCGTCGTCCACCGCGACGTCAAGCCCCACAACATCCTCGTCGAAGGCGACCGCGCCTACCTCTCGGATTTCGGCCTCGCCAAGGCGGTCGACGAGAGCGGCGCCGCCAGCGGCGCCTCGGTCGTCGGCACCGCCCAGTACATGTCGCCCGAGCAATGGCGCGGCGAGGAGATCGGCCCCGCCGCCGACGTCTACTCGCTCGGCTGCGTCCTCTACGAGGCGCTGACCGGTATCGCTCCCTTCGGGCGCGCCGAATCCGACACCGAGCCCGAGCTGCCGGTCGGCATCGACGCGGCGATCCGCCGCGCCGTCGCCAAGGACCCGGGCGAGCGCTACCGCAGCGCCGGCGAGCTGATCGCCGCCGCCCGCGCCGCCGCCGGCTCCGACGTGCGCCCCACCGCGGTCCTCTCCCACGACCGCGCCGAGCGGACCACGGTCCCGCTTGGGCGGGCCGGCATCCGCCGCTTTCAGCGCCGGGTTGTACTGGCCGCCGCGCTGGTCATCCCCGCGACGATCGGGGCCGGGTTCGTGTTCGGCCTCATCTTCGGAGGCGGGGAAGTGAGCGTCTCCGGCCCGATCTCGATCGGCCGCCCGCCGCTGCGGATCACCGCCGACGCGCAGGGCGCCTGGGTGACCAGCGAGCGCGACGGCACCGTCACCTGGCTCGAACCCGGCACCGGCGAGATACGCCGGCAGGTCAAGCTGCGGCCCGGCATCTCCGGCATCGCGATCGGCAGCGAATGGCTCTGGGTGACCGATCCGCGCAGGCACGAGCTCCTGCGCCTCGACCCGAAGACGCTGCGGCAACAGCAGGCGATCGAAATTCCCGGCGCGCCCGGGCCGATCGCCCTCAGCGCCAACCCGCGCCGCGTCTGGGTCGCCGACGAAAACGGCGCCGGGATCGCCGTGGTCAACGCCGAAAGCGACAGCCGCATCCGCACCCAGTTGCCGCCGCACGCGGCGCCGCTCCACCTGGCCGTCGGCGCCGGCGGCCTCTGGGCCTCGAGCTCCTCGACCGCGAGCGTGCGCCGGATCGACCTCGGCACGCTCGCGCCGGGGAAAGCGATCCTGGCGGGACCCCGCCCCGCCGGCGTCACCGTCGCCCACGGCATCGTCTGGGTCACCAATCCCCCGCGCGGCACGGTGACCGAGGTCGACCCTTCGCTTCAGCAGGTTCGCGCGCAGATCCCGGTCGGCGGCAAGCCGGGTGGCATCGACGCCGGCACCAGCACGGTCTGGGTCGCCAACGCCGCCGACGACACCGTCAGCCGGATCGACCTCGAAACCGGCGCCGCGTTGGGCGACCCGGTCCAGGTCGGCCCCGATCCCAGCGCCGTGGCGGTCGGCGGCGACGCGGTTTGGATCGCAAATAACGGGGACGGGACGGTCACCCGGATCGAACCCTGAGCCCCGCGGGCTAAGCCGGGCCGCCGAACATCTAGGATCGGGAACCCATGGCCCAAGACATAGATCAGCTCTGCATCAACACGATCCGTACCCTCTCGATGGACGCCGTCCAGAAGGCGAACTCCGGCCACCCGGGGACGCCGATGTCGATGGCGCCGGTCGCCTACGAGCTCTGGCAGAACCATCTCCGCTACGACCCGGCCAACCCGATCTGGCCGAACCGCGACCGCTTCGTCCTCTCCGCCGGGCACGCCTCGATGCTGCTCTACTCGATGCTCTTCCTCGCCGGCGTACGCAAGGTCGACGCCGACTACAACGTCCTCGACGAGCCGGCCTGCTCGCTGGAGGAGATCGAGAACTTCCGCCAGCTCCACTCGCGCACGCCGGGCCACCCCGAGTACCGCTGGACCACCGGCGTCGAGACCACGACCGGCCCGCTCGGCCAGGGCGTCGCCACCTCGGTCGGTATGGCGATGGCCTCGAAGTGGCTGGGCGCCACCTACGGCGCCGACCTCTTCGACTTCGACACCTACGCGCTCGCCGGCGACGGCTGCCTGCAGGAGGGGGTCTCGCACGAAGCCGCCTCGCTCGCCGGCCACCTGAAGCTCGACAACCTCTGCTGGATCTTCGACAACAACCACATCTCGATCGACGGCGACACCGCGCTCGCCTTCAGCGACGACGTGCTGAGCCGCTTCGAGGGCTACGGCTGGAACGTGCTGCGGGTCGGCGACGCCAACGACACCGGCCTGCTCGGCCGCGCCTTCGACGAGTTCAAGGCCGAGACCGGCCGGCCGACCCTGATCGTCGTCGACAGCCACATCGGTTGGGGCTCGCCGAACAAGCAGGACACCGAGTCCGCCCACGGCGAACCGCTCGGCGAGGACGAGGTCAAGCTGACCAAGCGGGCCTACGGCTGGCCGGAGGACGCCCACTTCCTCGTCCCCGACGGCGTCCGCCAGCGCTTCGACGAGGTGATCGGCAGGCGCGGTGCCGAAGCCCACTCGGCCTGGGTCGAGAAGTTCGACGCCTACAGGGGCGACAACCCAGAGCGGGCGAGCGAGCTGGAGACGATGCAGCGGCGCGGCCTCCCCGACGGCTGGGACTCCGACCTGCCCTCCTTCGAGGCCGACGAAGAGAAGGGGCTGGCGACCCGCAAGGCCTCGAACAAGGTCCAGAACGCGATCGCCGAGCGGGTGCCGTGGCTGCTCGCCGGCTCCTGCGACCTCACCGACTCGACCTCGGTCAGGCTCGGCGACGCCGACCAGTTCGAGCCCGGCAGCTACGACGGCCGCCAGATCCACTTCGGGATCCGCGAACACGGCGCCGCCGCGGCCTGCAACGGGATGTCGACGGCGAAGCTGCGGCCGCTCTGGTCGACCTACCTCACCTTCTCCGACTACGGCCGCGCCGGGATCCGCCTCTCGGCGCTGATGGAGCTGCCGGTGATCCACCTCTTCACCCACGACTCGATCGGCCTCGGCGAGGACGGCCCGACCCACCAGCCGATCGAGCAGCTCGCCGCCCTGCGGGCGATGCCGCACCTCGACGTGATCCGCCCCGCCGACGCCAACGAGGTGGTCGAGGCCTGGCGGATGGCGCTCGACCGCACCCACTGCCCCGTCGCGCTCGTCCTCACCCGCCAGAACGTGCCGGTGCTCGACCGCTCCAGGTACGCCTCGGCCGCGGGCGCCCGCCGCGGCGGCTATGTGCTCGCCGACCCCGAGGACGGCGATCCGGAGCTGATCCTGATCGCCACCGGCAGCGAGGTCCAGCTCGCCGTCGGCGCCCACGAGCGGCTGGCGGAGGACGGCATCCGCTCCCGCGTCGTCAGCCTCCCCTGCTGGGAGATCTTCGAAAAGCAGGACCGCGAGTACCGCGACGAGGTGCTGCCGCCGGACGTCACCGCCCGCCTCGCGATCGAGGAGGGCGCGCCGCTCGGCTGGGAGAAATGGGTGGGCAGCGAGGGTGCCATCATGGGGATGACCACCTTCGGGCAGTCGGCGCCGTTCAAGGACGTCGAGGCCGAGTTCGGGTTCACCGTCGACAACGTCACCAAGGTGGCGCGCGAGGTCGCCGAGCGCGCGACCGCAAACCAACCGACCTGAGGAGGCGGCGATGAAGCCGACGCAGCGGCTGCACGACCTGGGCCAGAGCCTCTGGCTCGACAACATCACCCGGCCGATGCTCCGCGAGGGGGTCCTGGAGGGCTACATCCGCGACCTCTCCGTCACCGGCCTCACCTCCAACCCGACGATCTTCGACAAGGCGATCTCCGGCGGCGACGCCTACGACGAGCAGATCGCCGAGGTGGCGCCGAAGGCGGCCGCCGGCGAGGGCGTCGGCGCCAACGAGAGCGAGAAGGTCTTCTTCGAGCTGGCCCTGGCCGACCTGCGCGACGCCGCCGATCTCTTCGCCGACGTCCACCGCCGTACCGCCGGCGTCGACGGCTTCTGCTCGCTCGAGGTCTCGCCGCTGATCGCCGACGACGCTGCGGCGACGATCGAGGAGGCGAAGGCGCTCCACGCCAAGGGCGAACGGTCCAACCTCTACATCAAGATCCCCGGCACGCAGGCCGGCCGCGAGGCGATCGAGGAGTCGATCTTCGCCGGCGTGCCGATCAACGTCACCCTGCTCTTCGACGACAAGCAGTACCTCGGCGCCGCCGACGCCTACATGCGCGGGATCGAGCGGCGGATCGAAGCCGGGCTCGACCCGGACGTCCCCTCGGTCGCCTCGCTCTTCATCAGCCGCTGGGACGTCGCCGTCGGCAAGGACGTCCCCGACCAGCTCGTCAACCGGCTCGGGATCGCGGTCGGCGGCCGCGCCTTCCGCGCTTACAACGAGCTGCTGGAATCGGACCGGATGCGCCGCCTGATGAACGAGGGCGCGCGGCCGCAGCGGCTGCTCTGGGCGAGCACCGGGACCAAGGACCCCGACGCCTCCGACACCCTCTACATCGAGGCCTTCGCCTCGCCGTTCACGATCAACACGATGCCGGAGCCGACCCTGCACGCCTTCGCCGACCACGGCGAGATCGCCGAGCTGTTCCCGAAAGACGGCGGCAACGCCGAGCAGGTGCTGGCCGAGTTCGCCGAGGCGGGAATCGACGTCGCCGCCCTGGCGACGCGCCTCCAGGAGGAGGGCAAAGAGGCCTTCAACAAGTCCTGGAACGAGATGCTGGAGACGATCGGCTCGAAGAGCGGGGTCGCGGCGGGGTGAGCGGCGAGGGCTCGTCCCTTCGCCAGACGCCCGCCTGGGCCGAGCTTCGGGCCCACTTCGAGAAGATCCGCGGGGAGCACCTGCGCGACCTCTTCGCCGCCGACCCCGAGCGGGGGGAGCGCCTGGTCGCCGAGGGCGCCGGCCTCTACCTCGACTTCTCCAAGAACCGCGTCACCGACGAGACGCTGATGCTGCTCGGCGCCCTCGCCGAGCAGCGCGGCGTGTTCGAGCGCCGGGAAGCGATGTTCGCCGGCGAGCACATAAACGTCTCCGAGGACCGGGCGGTCCTGCACGTGGCATTGCGGATGCCGCGGGAGCGCTCGCTGGTGGTCGACGGGGTGGACGTGGTCAAGCAGGTGCACGAGACGCTCGACCGGATGGCCGCGTTCTGCGAGCGGGTGCGCTCGGAGGAGTGGCGCGGCCACACCGGCAGGCCGATCCGCAACGTCGTCAACGTCGGCATCGGCGGCTCCGACCTCGGCCCGGTGATGGCTTACGAGGCGCTCAAGCACTACAGCCGCCGCGAGCTGGCCTTCCGGTTCATTTCGAACGTCGACGGCACCGACTTCGCCGAGAAGACCCGCGACCTCGACCCCGCGGAGACGCTCTTCGTCGTCTCCTCGAAGACCTTCACCACCCTGGAGACGATGACCAACGCCCGCACCGCCCGCGAGTGGGCGCTGGCCGGGCTCGGGGGAGAGGAGGCCGCGGTCGCCAAGCACTTCGTCGCCGTCTCCACCAACGCCGAGGAGGTGTCGAAGTTCGGGATCGACACCGACAACATGTTCGGCTTCTGGGAGTGGGTGGGGGGTCGTTACTCGATGGACTCGGCGATCGGGCTCTCGACGATGCTGGCGATCGGGCCGGCCCGCTTCGCGGAGATGCTGGCCGGCTTCCACGCGATGGACGAGCACTTCCGCGAGGCGCCCGCGGCCGCCAACCTGCCGCTGCTGATGGGCCTCCTGGCGGTCTGGTACGCCGACTTCTTCGGCGCCGAGACCTGCGCGGTGCTGCCCTACGACCAGTACCTGCACCGCTTCCCGGCCTACCTGCAGCAGCTGACGATGGAGTCGAACGGCAAGCACGTCACCCTCGACGGCGCCCGCGTCGACTACGAGACCGGCGCGATCTACTGGGGCGAGCCGGGGACCAACGGCCAGCACAGCTTCTACCAGCTGATCCACCAGGGGACGCGGCTGATCCCCTGCGACTTCATCGGCTTCGCCAACTCGCTCAACCCGCTCGGCGACCACCACGACCTGCTGATGTCGAACGTCTTCGCCCAGGGCGAAGCGCTCGCCTTCGGCAAAACGCCGGAGCAGGTGCGGGCGGAGGGGACGCCGGAGGCGATCGTCCCCCACCGGGTGATGGAGGGCAACCGTCCCTCCAACACGATCCTCGCCGAGCGGCTGACCCCGGCGACGCTGGGCACGCTCGTCGCCCTCTACGAGCACAGCGTCTTCGCCCAGGGGGCGATCTGGGGGATCGACTCCTTCGACCAGTGGGGGGTGGAGCTGGGCAAGGTGCTGGCGAAGGCGATCATCCCCGAGCTCGAGTCCGCCGACGAGCCGCAGCTGCGCCATGACAGCTCCACCAACGCGCTGATCAGGCGCTATCGAGCCCAGCGAGACTGATGGCCTCGGCGTCGAATCTGCTTGCCGCCCGGGAGCAGATGGCGTTCACCCTCGGCTTCCACATCGTCCTCGCCTCCCTCGGGGTGGCGCTGCCGGCGACGATCCTCGTCGCCAACTACATCGGCCTGAAGAAGGGCGACGAGGCGGCGATCGAGCTCGCCAAGCGCTGGTCGAAAGCGATGGCGGTCACCTTCGCCGTCGGCGCCGTCACCGGCACCGTCCTCACCTTCGAGTTCGGCCTGCTCTGGCCGCACTTCGAGGAACGCTTCGGCGCCGCCTTCGGGGTCGCCTTCGCGGTCGAGGGGATCTTCTTCTTCCTCGAGGCGATCTTCCTCGCCGTCTACATCTACGGCTGGAAGCGGCTGGGCGGCTGGGCGCACTTCTGGTCCGGGGTGCCGATGTTCGTCACCGGCATCGGCGGAGCCTTCTCGGTGGTGGCGGCGAACTCGTGGATGAACCAGCCGCGGGGCTTCACCCTCGACGCTGCCGGCAAGGTCGTCCAGGTCGAACCGGTCAAGGTCCTGTTCAACCCGGCGACCGGCTACGAGGTCCCCCACATGATCCTCGCCGCCTACATGGTCGTCGGCTTCCTCGTCGCCTCGATCTACGCGGTCGGGATGCTGAAAGGCCGGCGCGACCGCCTGCACCGGCTGGGGCTGCTGATCCCGCTGACGATCGGGCTGATCGCGACGCCCTTCCAGCTCTTCGTCGGCGACACCGCCGCCCGCGCCGTCGCCCACCATCAGCCGGCCAAGTTCGCCGGCATGGAGTGCATCCAGGAAAGCGGCCCCCACCAGACCGAGTGGATCGGCGGCATCTGCACCTCCGACGGGGTGAAGTGGGGGATCGGGATCCCCAACCTCGACTCCTTCCTGGTCGGCTTCAACTCCCACACCCACGTCACCGGGCTCAACGACATACCCGAAGACGAACGGCCGCCGGCCAACACCCTGCTCCACCTCGCCTTCGACACGATGGTGGGGATCGGGACCGGGCTGCTCGCGCTCGGGGTCTGGTTCGCGGTCGTCTGGTGGAAACGCCGCGACATCCCGCGCACGCCGTGGTTCCTGCGCATCGTCGCTGTCAGCGGCGGGGCGGCGATCCTGGCGCTGTGGTGCGGCTGGATCGTCACCGAGGTCGGCCGCCAGCCCTGGATCGTCCAGGGCTACATGCGGACCTCCGAAGCGGTGACCGGGGCGAAGGGGATCTGGTTCGCCTTCGCGCTGGTGCTGGCCCTCTACGCGGCGATCGGGACGATCGCGGTCCTCGTCCTGCGGACGATGTCGCGGCGCTGGCGCGAGGGCGGCGCCGACCCCGAGGCGGGATCGCCCTACGGGCCCCAGGAGGAGGCTTACTCGCAATGAGCAAGGCCGACGCCGCGGCGGGCATCCTCTGGGTCGGGGCGACCTTCTACGCGCTCTTCGGCGGCGCCGACTTCGGCGGCGGCGTCTGGGACCTCGTCGCCGGCGGCGCCGAGCGCGGCGAGCGGCCGCGGGCGCTGATCCAGCGCTCGCTCACCCCCGTCTGGGAGGCGAACCACGTCTGGCTGATCTTCGTCCTCGTCGTCCTCTGGACCGCCTTCCCCACCGCCTTCAGCGCGATCTTCACGACGCTCTACGTGCCGCTCGCGCTCGCCGCGCTGGGGATCGTCCTGCGCGGTTGCGGCTTCGCCTTCCGCAAGACGATCGAAGGGCTGCAGGGGCGGCGGGCGGCGGGCGCGACCTTCGCCATCTCCTCCTTCCTCACCCCGTTCTCCATGGGCACGGTGGTCGGCGCGATCGCCGCCGGCAACGTCCCGGCCGCCGGCAACGGCGACGCCTTCTCGACCTGGCTCCAGCCCCTGCCACTGCTGGTCGGGGCGCTCTTCGTCGCCACCAGCGCCTACCTCGCCGCCGTCTTCCTCGTCGGCGACGCCCGCCGCGGCGACGACGAGGAGATGGAGCGCTACTTCGAGCGCCGGGCGCTTGGCGCGGCGGTGGTGGCGGGCGCGCTCGCCGTCGCCGGCCTCTTCGCGCTGCACTCGGAAGCCCGCTATGTCTTCGACCGCCTCACCAGCCGGGGGCTGCCGCTGGTGATCGTCTCGCTGCTCTGCGGCGCGGTGCTCCTCGCCGTCCTCCTGCGCGGAGGCCGCCGCCCCCTGCGCCCCCTCGCCGCCGGCGCCGTCACCGCGGTGATCTGGGGCTGGGGCGTCGCCCAGTTCCCCTACCTGCTGCCGACCGGCCTCCGCATCGACCAGGCCGCCGCCCCCGGCCCGACGATGACGGCCATCCTCATAGTCTTCGCCGCCGCCGTGATCGTCGTCCTCCCGTCCCTCGCCCTCCTCTTCACGCTGGCGCAGCGGGACATGCTCGAGAGCGAGCATTAACCAACTGCGACCGAGTGGGAGGGTTCGACACCCCCGAGGCGGGAATGTTCGGCGAAATGCAATCTGGTTCCAGCGCGGCGAAGCCGCGCTCTTCGATTGCGGCTAAGCCGCGAAGCGGCGTGCCGCGCCATTCCCGCGGAAGGGGTGTCGACCCCGCTCCCCGACTACGCTCCGAACCTTGATCGAGGCGGTCCTCTTCGACATCGACGGGACGCTTCTCGTCACCGGCGGGGCGGGGGCGGTTGCGTGGCAGCGGGCCTTCGCCGAGATGCACGGGGTGGAAGCGAACATCGACGAGCACACGCGTGCCGGGATGACCGACCCGGAAATCGCCGAGATCGTCTTCCGGGAGGTGATCGGCCGTCCCGGCAGCGCCCGGGAGCGGGCGGAAGCGATCGCCGGCTACCTCTCGCACCTGCAGGACGCGGTCGACGAATCGGAGGGGTACCGGGTGATGCCGGGCATCCAGGACCTTCTCCGACGGCTGGCGAACGAAGGAGTGCTCCTCGGCATCGTCACCGGCAACATCGAAGCGGCCGCGCACATCAAGCTGGCCCGCGGCGACCTCAACCGCTACTTCGGCTTCGGCGGCTACGGGTCGGACTCGCGCGACCGCACCGAGCTGACGAGGAGGGCGATCGAGCGCGGAGCCGAGGTCGCGGGGAAGACGCTGGACGCGGAGGCGACCATCGCCGTCGGCGACACTCCGCGCGACGTCAAGGCCGGCCACGGCGCCCGGATCCGCGTCGTCGGCGTCGCCACGGGCAGCTACACGGTTGAGGAACTGGACGGTGCCGGCGCCGACTGGGCGATCCAGGATGTGACGAGCGGCTTCCCCGCCTAGCTCAGGTCTTGGAGCAGCGCGCCTGGTAGATGTTCAGGAACCCGTTTTCGAAGCCGTTGCGGGCCATCCGCAGGTAGAGGCGCCAGACGCGGATGCGTTCCGGGCCGGCGAGGCGGGTCGCCTCCTCGAGGTTGTCGTCGAGGTTCTGCGCCCAGTGCCGCAGGGTCTGCGCGTAGTCGGGGCCGAAGTCCTCGACGTGGTGGGCGACGAAGCCGGCCCGTTCCAGCGCCAGCAGGTTGCGGGAGAGGTGCAGCGGCGCCGCGTCGGGGAAGACGTAGCGCTCGGAGAACGCGCCGGCCTCGGGGTCGGTGTGGCGGAGGCGGGTGATGCCGTGGTTGAGCAGGCGGCCGCCCGGCTCGAGCAGGCTCGCCAGCGTCTGCGCGTAGAGGTCGATGTTGCCGGAGCCGACGTGCTCGACCATGCCGATGCTGGCGATCGCGTCGAACTTCTCGCCCAGGGCGGGCAGGTCGCGGTAGTCCATCACCCGGATGTCGACCCGGTCGGCGACGCCGGCTTCCTCGGCCCGCTGCCGCCCTCGTTCGGCCTGCGGCGGGGAGAGGGTGATGCCGACGACGTCGCAGCCGTATTTCGTCGCCGCCCAGAGCGGGAACCCGCCCCAGCCGCAGCCGACGTCGAGGACGCGCTCCCCCTCCTTGAGCCGGAGCTTGCGGGCGACCGTGTCGAGCTTCTCCTCCTGGGCTTCCTCCAGCGTCTTCATCTCGCCCCCGCGCCAGATCGCGCAGCTGTAGACCATCGTCGGCCCGAGGAAGAGCTCGAAGAACTCGTTGGAGACGTCGTAGTGGTGGCGGACGGCGCGGGCGTCGCGCTCCTTGCTGTGACGGCGGCCGCTCGGCCGCAGCTCGGCCTCGGGCCGCTTCGGCGGCAGCGTCAGGCCGGCGGCACGCACGGCGCCCAGCAGCAGCGCCCGCTTGTCGGCGCCGTCCAGCGAGGGCGGCTGCCAGCCGTCGAGCACGCCGATCACGGCGTCGATGTCGTCGACCTCGAGCTCGCCGCTGACGTAGGCGCGGCCGAGGCCGAGCTGACCCGGCGCCCGCAGCACGTGGGCGGCGGCGCGCGGCGAGCGGATGCTGAAGACCGGTCCGTTCCCGGAGGTCGAGGGTACGCTCGACCCGTCCCAGAACTCGATCGTGAAGGGCCGCTCCGGAAGACGCGTTTCGATCTCCCGGCGCAGCGGCGCGGTGGTGGCAAGCGGCATCGGCAAGGAGCCTATCCAGATGCTCGCTGGCTGCGAGGCCAGGGATGGCGGGCGTATGATCGCCCGCCATGACCACTGTAGGACCACTTCCATCAGACATCCAGCCGGTTGAGAACGAGACTCGCGATCGCATCATCACCGGCTTGGTGACGTTGATCCCCTTCGTCGCCATCGGCTTCGCCGGCTGGCAGGTTTGGGGAAGCGCTCTGCACTGGAGCGACGTCTTCCTCTTCGTCGGCATGTACCTGCTGACTGGGGCCGGGATCACGGTCGGCTTCCACCGTCTCCTCACCCACCGCTCCTTCAAGACCTACCCGTGGCTGCGCGGTCTCTTCGGCATCCTCGGCTCGGCCGCGATCGAGGGACCGGTGATCTCCTGGGTCGCCGACCACCGCAAGCACCACGCCTTCTCCGACGAACACGGCGACCCCCACAGCCCCCACGTCGACCACGGCGGCGGCTGGAAGGGGGCGATGAAGGGGCTCTTCCACGCCCACCTGGGCTGGATCTTCATCCACACCCAGCGCGGCAACAAGGAACGCTTCGCGCCGGACCTGATCAAGGACCCGGTGATCAACTGGGTCGACCGCACCTTCATCTACTGGGCGATCCTCGGGCTGATGCTGCCCTTCTTCGCGGGCTGGATCATCGGCGGCAGCGTCTTCGCGGGCGTCACCGGCCTGCTCTGGGGCGGCCTGGTGCGGGTCTTCGTCCTGCACCACTTCACCTACAGCATCAACTCGCTCTGCCACACCTTCGGCAAGCGCGAGTTCGAGACCACCGACCACTCCCGCAACCTGGCGCTGATCGCGATCCCGACCCTGGGCGAGGCCTACCACAACAGTCACCACGCCTTCCCGACCTCCGCCACCCACGGCCTGCGCTGGTGGCAGCTCGACATCTCCGCCCTGATCATCAACGGGCTGGAGAAGGTGGGTCTGGTCTGGGACGTCGTCCGCGTCAGTCCCGAGCGGATGGCCTCCAAGGCGCTCTAAGGCGCTTCTTCGGCTTCGTACCAGTCGATCCAGTGGTCGCAGGCCTGGCTGAGCGGCACCGTGCGGTGCGGCTCGGCCGGGACCGCGACCAGCTCGCCGACGTAGGCCTTGCCGTCGTAGCCGGTCAGGCTCTGCAGCCAGGTCGCAGCGGCCGTGGTGATCGTGAAGCGGACCTTGCCGCCCTTGCTCTGGAAACGCCCGGCCGGCCAGAACTGGCCGCTGTTGCCGAGGCTGATCGTGTTCGGCCGTTGCCCGTCCAGCGCCGGCTTCAGCGGTTCCTCGAAGCCCGGCGCCGAGAGGGTGAGGTCGAAGGGGGAGAAGTACTGCAGCGAGAGGTTCCAAGCGCCCGGCGGCAGCCGCAGCGACTGCGAGGTCTGCGCGCCGGTGCCGAGGATGCTGCCTTCGTCCCAATCCTCTTTCGGCCCGATCACGGCGTCCGGGAAGAGACCCGCGCGGCCGGGGCTGGCGAACAGGACCCGGATCTCCGGCGACGCGCAGTCGGCGAACGCCCCCGCCTCGGTCCCCTCGAGCAGGACGTTGCGGTGTTCGGGGGTCGGGCCGGTCCGCTTCCAGAGCACGTAGGACGGCGTCTCGGCGATCCGCTTGAAGTTGGGCGGCGCTTCGCTGTTCCAGGCGGCGCGGCTGGTGATCACGTACGGGAAGCGGTCGAGCGTCCCCCGCGAGAAGGAGTCGAAGTCGATCGGGCTGTAGGCGTCGCCGGTGTCGAACGGCTTCTCCGGATTGGGCGAGACTTCGGGATCGGGGAACTCGACCAGCGGCACGTGCGTGTCGGCGCCGAGCAGCTCGTAGGCGGCGTAGCGGTCCTGTCCGGCGTAGAGGACCGGCTGCCCGTGCAGGATCGGCAGGAACGCCCGCAGCTCGCCCCCATGCCCCGGCGGCCCCACCGGCGCGTCCCTTAATGCCAGAAAGCTGGAGTAAGCAGCTCCACCGACAAAGACCACCGCCAGCACTGCCCACGCGATCCGCAGGGGGGGCGCCGGGGGAGGATGCTCCGTCGCAGAGTCGTGGAGGCTCCTGCGGGTCCTCACCCGGCGCCCCAGACGCGGGAACTCCTCGAGCAAGGGTCGGATGATCACGAGCATCGCGAGTGGAGCGATGATCATCAGGGCCTTCGCTTGCGCGTAGTCGCCGCTGGTGGGGAGGGAGGCGAGGTAGAGGAGGGCGCCGGCGCCTAGGGCGATCGGGATCGTCGGTTCGCGGCGGTTTACCCACCAGGCGACGCCGGCGAGCAGGGCGAGGATCGCGATCGTCCCCGCCAGGCCCGGCAGGTGCGGGCCGCCGGCGGCGTCGAGGCGGTAGTTGGCGGCGGGCCAGATCCCCAGCGCCTCCAGCGGCGAGACCGGGCCGTAGGTGTTGCTCCCCGCGACTTTGTTGAAGCTGCTGGCGAAGCCGAAGGGGCCGACGACCGTGACGAGGACGGCGATCGCGGCGAGGCCGATCAGCACGGCCAGGGTCAGCGGGCGCAGCAGGAAGCGCAGCAGCGCCCGCGGCCGCAGCGCCCGCCGTACCGCCGGCAGGGTCAGGCTCCAGAGGACGAGGATCGCGGCGGGCCAGGCGATGCCGGCGAAGCTGTAGGAGAAGAAGATTCCTCCGGCTAGCGAGAGGCCGGGCAGCAGGGCCCCTATCCCAGACACCGCTCGCCGCGCTCGCGGTTGAGTGTCTGGGATAGGGGCCCTGCTGCCCGGGTCGTGCGCCTCCGTTTGCTGCTTCGAGATGGTCGCCAGGTAGATGGCGAAGGCCAATACGAGGAGGGCCTCGGCCGTCTCCTTGAAGGCTGCTTGGGCGTAGTAGGAGGCGGCGAGGTAGGGGATGGCGACCATCGCGGCGGCGATCGTGCGCCGCAGCGGGCTCAGCTCCCGCAGCGCGCCCAGCGCCGTCAGCCCGCTCAGCACCCCGATCGCGATGATCTCGCCGAGGAAGGCTTCGCCCAGCCCGATGCCGGGCACCGCCGCGACCGCCACCGCCAGCCCGTGCGGCCCCAGCGGGTAGCCCGGGTCCGGCGCCGGACCGAAACCGCTGCGCAGCCACTCGGCCCAGGCCAGGTGCAGGCCGAGGTCGTTGTTGAAGCCGACTCCGAGCAGTCCCCACCTGCCGCTGACCGCGAAGGGGATCGCCAGCACGAGCAGGACGACCAGGGCGACGGGCAGACCTTCCCGCCATGCCCCCGGCGCCCGGTGGCCGCGCCGCCAGGCGACCAGGGCCGCCGCGACCACCAGCGCCACCAGGCCCACGGTCGAGGAGGTGCCGTGGCCGGGCGCCCGCGCCAGCAGCCCCGTCACCGTCAGCACCGCGCCGAATCCGACCGCCGGCTCCAGCCACGACCATTCGTCCCTGCCCGCCAGCGAGAGGATGGCCCGGCCGACCAGCAGCGAGACGGCGCAGATCAGCGCCGCCGAGGCATAGGTCCCGATCATTAGGCGCTGGAACTTATGGCAGTGGGCGCTTTCAGTACTTCTCGGCGGCCCGCTCGAGCGTCTCGCGCAGGTTCTCGCCCCGCAGCGGCCGCTCGTGCCCGGCCGCCACGATTCGCGGTTCCAGCGCCGCCAGCCGCCGCAGCGACTCCTTCGCCTTCCGGTGGTTCCAGGCCCAGGCGGGGTGGGGGACGCTGGCCTCTCCGTGGGGCAGCGGTTTCAGCCGCGCCGAGTCGACCAGGTAGACGACGTCGCTGACCAGCGCCACCCGGTCGCTCTCGCGCCAGAGCCCGATCAGGCCCGGCGCGTGGCCGGGGAAATGGAGGACCTCGAAACCGGCGACTTCGTCGCCCTCGATCACCGTGTCGGCGATCTTCACCGCGCCGCCGTCCCAGCGCCGCAGCAGGAACGGGTAGATCCAGCGCACCCACGCCACCGGCAGCTGCGAGAGGTCCATGTAGGGGGCGATCGCGGCGTCGCTTTCGGCGTCGGCCCGCTCGTCCGGGTGGCAGAGGACCGGCGCGTCCAGGTAGGGGGCGGTGCCGCGGTGGTCGGCGTGGGCATGGCCGAGGACCACCCGCTTCAGCCCTCCGAGCTCCTCCGCCGCGGCCTTCGCCTTCTTGCGCATCGCCTTCGTGCCGGCGTCGAACTGGACGACGCCGTCCCCGTCCTCGAGGAAGTAGACGTTCATCGCTCCGCGGAAATCCCCGCGCAGCAACCAGACTCCGTCGGCGACCTTCTCCAGTGCCATCTGCCCACCTTAACGGCGCACTAGGGTTCGCCCGTGCCCCCGATCTGGAAAGCCGGAATGGTCCTCCTGATCGCCTGCCTCCTCCTGGCGATGGTGATCGGGATCGTCCGCCTGGTCGAAACGCCGACCGAAATCCTCGGCGACGGTTTCCGCGGCTTACCCGCCAAGCAACAAAACTCCCACGCGAACCGGCGTTAGAGTAGGCGCGTTCAGCGAGCGACGAAGGAGGCGGCGTGTTCAAACGCATCGTGGTTGGGACCGATGGCTCCGGCACTGCCGCCGAGGCGGTGCGCCAGGCGATCGACCTGGCGAAGCTGTCGGGGGCCCAGCTCAGCATCGTCAGCGCCTACCAGCCCGTCTCGGGCCGCCGGGTGAAAGACGAGCAGGCCGAAGCTCCCGCCGACGTCCAGTACGAGATCGGCCCGCGCGAGGACGTCAACCTGGTTCTCGACGCCGCCGCCGCCGACGCCAAGCGGGAGGGGATCGAGGTCACCACCCACCCGGTCGAGGCCGACCCCGCCGACGCGATCCTCAACGTCGCCGAAGAGACCAAAGCCGACCTGATCGTGGTCGGCAACAAGGGGATGACCGGCGCCCGCCGCTACCTGCTCGGCAGCGTCCCCAACAACGTCTCTCACCACGCTCCCTGCAGCGTGATCATCGTCCGCACGACCTAGAGAGCAGGCGCTTCCGTCGCCCTGGCGGCGTCGATCAAGCCCGCTCCCTGCAGCGTCCGGGGGTAGCCGAGGTCGCGGGCGGTGCGGCGCAGTTGGCGCAGCACCGCTTTCACCTTCGCCTCCGGCTTCGGTTGCGGGCCGAGGACGCCGCTGGCGAGCACCATCGCGGCGACCCCCGAGACGTGCGCCGCGGCCATCGAGGTCCCGACGTACTTGCGGGGGATCCCGAATTCCGTCGTCTGCGGCCGGAAGGTCACCTGGTAGATCGGCCGGTGGAGGATCGAAGGGCAACCTTCGCGCGGCTTGCCTCCGCCTGGGGCGACGAGGTCGATCGCGGCGCCGGCGAGCGAGTAGTCCCCCATGCAGGCGCCCTGGGTGGTGCCGCCCACCGCGATCACGTGCGGCCCCGTCGCCGGCGCGGAGACGCATTCCTTGACCGTTGCCTTGCCGGGCTTCGGCGGTTCCAGGTTGCCCCCGGAGGCGACCGTGACGACGCCCCGGCGGTAGGCGAAGCGGAGCGCTTCGTTCACCATCGGCAACCGCGCTTCGCATTCGAAGTTGAAGCTCATGTTGATCACGTCGGCGTGGTGCACGACGGCGTAACGGATTCCCTGCGCGATCTGGCTCTCCAGGCCCACCCCTTTTCGGTTCAGCACCCGCACCGGCATCAGCTTCGCCCGGTAGGCGAGCCCGGTGAGGCCGATGCCGTTGTCGGTCTGCTCGGCGATCGTGCCGGCGATATGGGTGCCGTGCCCGTTCGTGTCGAGGGGAAGGCGGTCGTGGCCGATGAAGTCGTACCCGGGCACGAACTGGCTCGGAGAGAAGTCCGGGCTCTTGGGGACCCCGTCGAAAGAGCGGTAGGCGATCCCGGTGTCGAGGACGGCGACCACGGTGCCTTCGGCGCCCGGCCGGCCGGCTTCGATCAGGTTGCGCCAGGCGCCGACGGCGTCGATTCCCCCCGGCGAGGTGGGCAGCCGGGGCGTCGCCGGCCCTTCCGAGGCGAGGAAGTTCCACTGCTTCGAAGCCCAGCCGTAAGTGAGGCTGGAGGGTTCGAAGGGGGCGCCGATCGTCCCCGGGTCGTCGGGGTCGAAGGGCTCTGCGCGGATCGAGGAGGCGGTGGCGACGTAATCGGGCTCGGCGTAGACGACGCGCGGGTTGCGCCGCAGCGCCTTCGCGGTGCTGCGAACCCCCGCCCCGGGGGGCAGCGACAGCGTCCGTCCCAGGCGCTGCCCCTCGAACTTGACCAGCAGCCTCCGGGGCGCGAAGCCGTGATTCGGCGCGAGCGCCGTGGCCGCGCCGGCGGGGGAAGCGGCGGCGAGCGAGGCGGTGAGCGCAGCCAGGGGTATGAGGGTTCGCAGTAGTCGTCTCATCGTGAGTTGCCCGCCGGAATCCCAGCCTCCAAGCGGTATTTCGACAACACCGCACCGCCGCGGAAGTCGTGGGCGGACATACTCACGCATCGTGTCCACCGGCAACCCGGATCAGCACGGCCTCGGGATGGAGGTTGCGATCGAGGAGGCGCGCCAGGCCGAGGCCCACGGCGACGTCCCGATCGGCGCCGCGATCTTCCGCGAGGGCGAGCTGCTGGCGCGGGCGGGGAACGAGCGCGAGCTGCGCCGCGACCCCACCGCTCACGCCGAGGTGCTGGCGATCCGCGCCGCGGCCGAGGCGCTGGGCGGCTGGCGGCTGCCGGGCACGACCCTCTACGTGACGCTCGAGCCCTGCGCGATGTGCGCGGGCGCGATCGTCCTCGCCCGCATCCCCACCGTCGTCTTCGGCGCGCCCGACCCGAAGGCTGGAGCCGCCGGCAGCATCCTAGACGTGCTCGGCGAGGCCGCCCTCAACCACCGCCCCGAAGTCCTCGCCGGCGTTCGCGAAGCCGAGTGCGCGGAGCTGCTGCGCGAGTTCTTCGCTAGTCGTCGCAGTTGAGGAGCGAATACCCTGTGGAGGAACCCGGAGAGGTGTCCGAGTGGCTTAAGGAGCGCGATTGGAAATCGCGTGGGCGGGGTTAACCCGCCTCGTGGGTTCGAATCCCACCCTCTCCGCTGCCGCCGCTATGGCGGCGGCTGGCGGCGTCCTCGGTCGCTCGCGTGCGAAGCACGCCACGCTCCCTGCGTCCTTGCCAGCCTTGCCCTATCGCCGGCAGTCATCCTCGGGCCTCCCTCTTCCCTGCACCGCTTGGCCTCTGCCGCTGAGGGCGGGGCGGAAACGCGGAACTAGCGGGTACCGGAGGAGGTATGCGCCGTCATTTTGTTGAGGCCGACTCTATACTCCGGGCTGGTGATGGAGCCTCATGTGTAGCGCTTCATTGCAACTACGAGGGGGCCGGCATTTCTTGGCCGATGGTGCCGGCCCTCTCCTCTACAGCTCGATGAACCGCCGCGTCAGCAGAGAGTAGCGCCTTGTTCGTAGAATCCCCTGTCCCGCTCATTCCTGGAGGGGTGCCGGAGTGGTTGAACGGGGCGGTCTCGAAAACCGTTGGCCCTCGTAAGGGGGCTCGTGGGTTCGAATCCCACCCCCTCCGCTCAGCGTTGGAGGCCGGCGCATCGCGGCGTCATCGGGCGCTGAAGCCGGTCGCCGCGCCTCCTGCGCACGAGGCGGCTCTTGATGAGATCTCGCCGATATCGGGGTTTGGCGACGCTGCTCGCCGGGTTAGAAACTGGTTGGCGAGCCAGCTTTACATGGACCGGAAAAGGCCTAAAAATAGGCTGTACTTAATGTCCAGTTTTAGTACTCTGGATCTACTTGACCGCAAATGCCTCGCCAGCCGCCTCGTGACCCTCGTATGGAAGAACGACGAAGTACATCAGCGAAGGAAGAAGGGCCTCGAGTTGGTCGTACTCCTGCTTGCACAGCCGCGAATAGAGCAAAGATTCGACCCCGCCGACGATCCCGGAAGCCGTCACCCTGGTATGCGAACCTGTCGCGGGGAGGAGTTCACGGGCCTGGGAATCGAGGCACTCTGCGAAGTGATCCATAAGCTCGACACGACGCCTAACCGCGGTTGCGCTCGCGGCTCTCGCCTCGACCACCATCATGCGGGCCGTATCGGGTTCCCGCGTGGCGAAGCGCAGCAGCGCTTCGAGCCCGAAGCGGACCCGGTCGCGCCAGACGTCTCCCCCCTTGCGGGCGGCGGCCTCGATCTTCTTGCGCAGTCGCTGGGCGCTGATGTCGAAGGCGGCCAGGAAGCAGTCTTCTTTGTTGGAGAAGTGTTCGTAGAAGGTCGGGCGCGAGACGCCGGCGCGGTCGATCACGTCTTGGACGTTGGTTTCGAGGTAACCGAGGTCGGCGGCGGCGCTGAGCATGGCGACGATCAGCCGCTCCCGTTGAACCGTCCGGATCAGGTCGGGGGGAAGTTTGCGAACCCCGGAGGGGAACTTGCCGCTGCTGTTGGCGAGCAGCTCGAGGGCCGCCTCGACCTGCTCGGCGGGCCAGTCGTCACCGATCGCAGCGAGGAGGGTTTCTTGACTCAGTTGAATGCGTTCAAAGGGCACCGAGAAACTCACAAGTTTCCATTAAAAACAACGAAAGTTTTCTCACGGTACCAGAACATTGATGGGTCGCGTACCTCATTGGGCAACTCTGTTATTCCTCGATCCCTCGCCCCAATCGAGGCGGGAGGTCGGGGATGACCCAGATGCGGCCGGAGCTCCCCCGTGAGTTCGTCGCCAGTCACAAGCGGCGGCGCATGATGGACGCCATCGCCGACCTCACCGCCGATCAAGGCTATGAGGCGACGAAGATCGCAGACATCGTCCGCCGCGCGGCGGTTGCGCGCAAAACTCTGTATGACAACTTTGACGGGAAGGAGGACCTCTTCCTCTCCGCCGTCGACTCCGCGATGACGGAAATGAGGGTGGTGGTCGAAGAGGCTTGCGAACGCGCTGACCCGGGCGAGGAGGGGATCGTCGCCGGCCTCTCCGCGTTGCTGGACTACATCGCCGCGAACCCCGCCCTGACCCGGATGTGCATGGTGGAGGCGATCTCCGCCACCCCCAGCTCGGCGCGGCTCTACGACGCCGGGATGCGCGACTTCGTCGAGCTGCTGCGCCGCGGCGCCCCCGGAAGAGCGGATCTCCCCGAGACGATCGAGGAGTCGTTGGTCGGGGGCGTCGCTTGGATCCTCCAGCAGCAGATCCGGCGCGGAGAGGCGGACAGGGCGGGGAAGCTGCTGCCCGAATTGTCCCAATTCGTCCTCGCGCCGTACCTCGGCGTAGGAAAGGTCGGTGGCGTCGGCAGGCAAAAGTGACAGTACGGTGGCAGACTTCGATGTGGAATGGACCGTTTACCACGGGGACGTCATGGGCTGTCACCTGAGTTTGTCGCCAAGAATCAGCGCGAAAGGCTGGTCGCCGGCCTGATCCAGGCGCTCTATGAGGTGGGGTATCAAAGGACCACCGTGTCATCGATCGGCCAGCGGGCCGCCGTCTCGAAGAGTGACTTCTACAAACACTTCGAAAGCAAGGATGACTGCTTCATCGCCGCCTATGACGTCGCCGTCGAGCGGATTCGCAGACACGTCTTCGAAGCCTGCCAAGAGGCGGAAGGGGAGGATTGGGCGCATCGGGTCAAGCACGCGATTCGAGCGCTGCTGAGGGCATTCGCCGACGAACCGGCCCTTGCCAGTGTCGTCCTCGTCGAAGGCCTGCGCGCTGGTCGCGGCGTCTATGACCGCTATCAGACCGCCGTCGAGTCGTTCGTCGGTTACCTGCGGCAGGGAGCGCCACCGGGGCCGGCCGGGATCGAAGTCCCGGAGGCCACCGACGAAGCGGTGGTCGGGGGGATCGCCTCGCTGCTCGGACGCCGGATCTTGGCCGGGGAGGGAGAGCGGCTGGAGGAGCTGTTCCCGGAAGTTCTGGAATTCGTCCTCACCGCCTACCTGGGCGGGGAGGAGGCTCGGCGAATAGTCTCCTCGGAATGAGCGAGCCGAAAAGCGGCGTTCTTCCCTCGCAGGCGCTGAACGAGGCGATCGAGGCCGAGTGGGTCAGCTCCGGGGATTACCGGATTCGCCCCGAGTCCGTGCAGCCGGCGAGCATCGACCTGCGGCTCGGCGACTTCGCCTGGGCGCTGCGCTGCTCGTTCCTGCCCGACGTCGACTCGACGGTCGAGGAGAAGATCGACGGCCTCGCCTTCCAGCGCGTCGACCTGCGCGACGGCGCCGTGCTCGAGCGCGACCGCCCTTATCTGGTGCCGTTGATCGAGCAGCTGAGCCTGCCCGACGACGTCCGCGCCAAGGCCAACCCGAAGAGCTCGACCGGCCGCCTCGACGTCTTCACCCGGGTCATCACCGACCGCCACCACCGCTTCGACGACATCCGGCCCGGCTATCGCGGCAAGCTCTACCTGGAGATCGTCCCGCGCTCGTTCGCGATCCAGGTCAAGGCCGGGCTCTCGCTCAACCAGCTGCGCCTCTCCCGCGGCGACGTCCGCCTCTCCGACCAGGAGATCCGCGAGCTGCAGGACGAGTTCCCGCTGCTCTACCTCGACTCGCACGCGCTGCGCCAGTCGGAGCTGGCGGTCGCCGACGGCCTCTTCCTCAGCCTCGACCTCTCCGGGCCGACCGACCGCGTCGTCGGCTACCGGGCGAAGAAGAACAGCCTGCCGGTCGACCTCTCGCGCATCCGCGCCTACCGCTGGACCGATTACTGGGACCCGGTCTACCCGGAGCCGGGGGGGAGGGTCGTGCTCGAGCCCGAGATCTTCTACCTGCTGCTCTCGGCCGAGGGCGTCTGCATCCCGCCGCAGATCGCCGCCGAGATGATGGCCTACGACCCCACCGCCGGCGAGCTGCGCACCCACTACGCTGGCTTCTTCGACCCGGGCTTCGGCTACGACCCCGAGGGCGGCCGCCACGGCAGCCGGGCGGCGCTGGAGGTCCGCGCCCGCGACGTCTCCTTCATGGTCGAGCACCGCCAGCCGGTCTGCAAGCTGGGGCTGGAGTGGATGGCGGCCCCGGCGGAACGGCTCTACGGCACCGGCCTCGGCTCCAACTACCAGGGCCAGGTGACGATGCTGAGCAAGCACTTCGAGGAGCAGACCGCCGGCGTCCCCGTCCCCGCGGACGCCTGACCAGGAGGGAGCGGGTGCCCCTCTGCTGGAGACCGTATGTCTCAGCAGGGACCGACGAGCTTCATCGGCTTGACCCAAAGCCTCCATCGGAGGGGCACCCGCTCCCTCGCCAACGTGCTTCGTGGGACGGCGTCAGCAGAAGCTGCCCCTACCGGGAGGCCGGCTCGCGATCGAGATCGCGCAGTAGCGCCTTCACCCGCTTGCGGCGCCCGACCAGCTCGGCTTCGAGCTCGACGATCTCCTCCCGCCGCCGGCGCACCAGCTCGAGCTGGCGGGCGATGTAGGTGAGGGACTGCTCGAGGATCTGGCGGCGGCGGACCGGGTCATCGACGCCGCCGTGCCACTCGCGGCGCAGCTCCGCCCGTGCCCCCTCGGCCTCGACCAGCTCCCTCAGCTCCTCCAGGGAGAGGCCGAGCAGGTCCTTGAGGCGCAGCAGCTCGGTCAGGCGCTCGACGTCGCCCTCGGCGTAGATGCGGTGGGCGCCGGCCCGGCGCTCGCCGGCGGCGGGCAGCAGGCCCAGCTCCTCGTAGTAGCGGATCGTCCGCGGCGTCGTGCCCGCCAGCTTCGCCACCTCGCCGATCCGCAGCTCCCCACTCATCGCGTGGCTCCTTTTGCGCGCATGGGGTGAATGAGGAACCACGGGATCACGGGGTCGCCTCGATCTCCTCGGCGATCGCCTCCTCGATCGCGATCGCGGGGCGCGACGGGTGGGCAGCGGCGGCCCCCTCGTCCCTCGGCCGCAGCAGCGAGACCCCGGCACCGACGGCGGAGGTCGCCGCCAGCACCCACAGCGCCGTGTGCATGTTGTGGATGAAGGGATCGAGCTGGGCGCTGGAGAGACCCGAGGCGAGGCCGGAGAAGATTGCGAAGAGGACCTCTTTCGGGATCGAGTTGGTGACGATCGCCAGGACGAAGGCGATCGAGATCACCGCCCCGGTGTTCTGCAGCATCGTGCGGGCGCCGGCGGCGATGCCGCGGCGCTCGGTCGGCACCGAGCCCATCATCGCCGCCGTGTTGGGCGAGTTGAACATCCCCGAGCCGACGCCGACCAGGGCCAGCCAGACCAGGCTCTGCCAGTAGGGGGAGTCGGCCTGCAGGGTCGTCATCAGCCCCAGCCCGAAGGCGGTCACCAGCATGCCGGCGGCGGCGAGGGCGCGGGAGCCGTGGCGGTCGGCCCAGACGCCGGCGATCGGCGAGGAGACGAGCATCCCGATCGCCATCGGCGCCAGTTTGATCCCGGCCGTGATCGGGTCGTCTCCCTGTGCGCCCTGGAAGTAGAAGACGAAGATGAACATCAGGGCGAAGCGGGAGAGGCCGTTGATGAACGCCGCGGCGGTGGCGGCGGCGAAGAGCCGGTTGCGGAAGATCGAGAGGTCGAGCATCGGCGCCTTGCCGCGGTGCTCGATCAAGACGAAGAGGGGGAGGAGGACGGCGGCGGCGAGGAGGCTGCCGATCACGAGGCCGTCGTTCCAGCCGGAGATGCCGCCGCGGGAGATCCCGTAGACGAGCCCGGTGAGGCCGACGACGAAGGTGAGCGTTCCGGCGAGGTCGAAGCCGCGGACGGCGTCGCGGCGGGCGAGCTCGCGGAGGACGAAGGCGCCCCAGAGCCCGCCGGCCACCGCCAGCGGCACGTTGAACCAGAAGACCCAGTGCCAGGAGATCGAGACCAGGGCGCCGCCGAGGACGGGGCCGATCACGAGCCCGATCGCGGCGACCATCGTGTTCGTCCCCATCGCCAGGCCGAGCTGGTCGCGGGGGAAGGCGTCGGTGACGAGGGCGGGTCCGTTGGCGAAGATGAAGGCTCCGCCGATCCCCTGCACGATCCGCCAGAGGATCAGCTGGGTGCCGTCGGCGGCGAAGCCGGCCCCGAGCGAGGCGAGGCCGAAGATCGCGAAGGCGCCGACGAAGGCGCTCTTGCGGCCGAAGAGGTCGGAGAGGCGACCGGCGGTGAGGACCAGCACAGTCGAGGAGATCATGTAGGCGAGGATCACCCAGACCAGTTCCAGCAGGCTGGTCCCGAGCGCCCGCTCGAGGTCCGGCAGAGCGATGATCAGCGTCCCGGAGTTGGTCGCCACCAGCAGCATCCCGAGGCTGGTGCAGGAGAGCGCCCACCACTTGTAGTGCTCGTGGTCGGTGCCCACGCCAGTGCCTCCAACAAACCTCTTTCTTACGTTCACGTCAATTAGTATAGCGACGCTCGAATCCTGTAGTGACAACTATCGAGCGTGTGGGCGCGCGCCCCCGGGCGCAGCAGCGGCTCTACTTAGGATGTCGCTTCCAATGCGGCGCACCCTTCGATCACCGCTGGCCGTTGTCCTGACCCTCAGCCTCGCGCTCCTCGCCGGCTGCGGCTCCGGCGGTGAATCGCACACCTCGGCGAGCGGGCTGCCGAAGGAAATAGTTATCGGCGCCGCGATCGCGAAGAGCGGCTACCTCGTCCCCTATGACGCCAACATCGCCGCGGTCGAACAGCTGGTCAAGGAAACCAACGCCCACGGCGGCATCGACGGCTCCAAGATCCGCTTCGTCTCCGTCGACAACCGCTCCGAACCCCAGCAGCAGCCCGTCGCCGTCCAGAAGGTGATCGAAGACGGTGCCGATGTCCTTCTCTTCAGCTGCGAAGTGCCGATCGCCGCCGCCGGCGCCCCGATCGCGGAAGAACACGACGAGCTCAACTTCACCCTCTGCGCCAGCGAACCCGGCTACGGCCCGCCCTACACCGGACGGCTCTCCTTCAGCGCCAACCGCAGCCTGATCAGCGAGGCCTCCACCCGCGCCACCTTCCTCTGGCAGCGAGGCATCCGCCACCCCTTCGAGCTGACCGACACCTCGATCCTGCTCGGCAGGATCGACCAGTTCGGCTTCGAAAAGACCTTCGAACACCTCGGCGGCAAGCTCGCCGGGCAGGCCGACTTCAAGAACGAAGACCTCTCGATCGCCTCCCAGATCGCCGAGATCAAGCGCTCCGGCGCCGACGCGATCAACATCAGCTCCTACCCGCCCGGAGGAGCCTCGGCGATCAAGCAGATCCGCGCCGCCGGCATCGACCTGCCGATCACCGCGCCGAGCGCCTTCGACGGCACCTTCTGGCTGAAGGCCGTCCCCAACACGAAGAACTTCTACGCGACGCTCAACGGCTCCGCCTACGACCCGACCAATTCCCAGACGGCCAGGCTCTTCGAAAGGCTGAAGCGCGCCGGGGTCAACACCGACGTCTCCGGCAACCTGCTCGCTTCCTATGCCGCCGGCCAGCTGATCCTCGACGCGATCCGCGAAACCGGCACCACCGAGGGCACCAAGCTCGCCGCCGCCCTCGAAGCAAAACCTCACCGAACGGTAATGGGCCCGCTTGGCTACACGGCCAACGATCACCTACCCTCGGGGCCGTGGTACATCTACGAATACCCCAATCGCAAGCCGAAGCTCCTCGAGCGGGTCAAGCCCGCCTACGTACCCGAATACGAACAGTAAGCCGCCCCGGTGAGTTGATTGGAGCCTGAGCATCCCGCCTCGGGGAGCCGCCGCAAGCCCGTGGGTCGTCCCAAACGACCCTCTGTAATCGACCTCGAGGGACTCCGCCGGCCCGAGCGCGGCGGCCAAGTCCCCCTCTACTACCAGCTCGGTGAGATCCTCAAGCAGAAGCTCGAGGAGGGTGGCTGGGAGCCCGGCACCTTGTTTCCCTCGGAGCGCGAGATCGAAGAGCATTTCGAAGTCTCGCGCGCGGTCGTCCGCCCGGCCCTTAGCCTGCTCGAACGCGACGGGGACATCTACCGCCGCCGCGGCTCGGGGACCTACGTCGCCGCGCCGAAGCGCCGCGTGCCGATCAGGGGCTTGATCCGCTCCCTGCGGGAAGATCGCGTCAGCAACTTGCGGATCGCCATCCTGCGCATTCGCCAGCAGACGAACGACCAGACGATGGCGGACTTCCTCGACGTCTCTCGCGGGCAGACCGTCGCTCAGGTCACCTCGATTCTCCGCATCGACAAACCGATCTGCCTGCTCGACTCCTTTTTCCCCGTCGAGCGGGTGCCCTGGCTCCTGGGTGCCGCGTTCTCGCTCAAAGGCGGCGAACAGCCCACCCTCGGGGAGTCGCCGAAGCTGACCCGGACCGACGTCTCGTTCGAGGGCTCCTCCTGCGGCCCCTGGACCGCCAAGATCCTCGGTGTCCGCACCGGTGACCCGGCCTTGGTCGGCCGGCTCCTCCAGTACGGCACTCCCGCGGACCAAAGCCTCGAGCGACCTGTCGAGCTGACTCGCATCGTCGCTCGCAGCGACATCTCCCAGTTTCACTACCAGGCCGCCGGTCCGCTCGAGCGGCGGCGGGGACGGAGCGGCGCTTAGCCCGCCGCCGCGCCGGTGCGGGCGCCGCGCTCGGCGAGGGCCCGGTTCACGAACTCCACGAACGCTTCTCGGTAGGCGAGCGTGAACCTATCGGCGAGGGTGTGGACCTCTGCGTCCGGGTCAAGCGGCAGCTCGGGCGGCTCGATCTTCGAGATCACCGCCACGTCCTCGGCATAGATGCCGGCGTCGTAGGCGATCACCTTCTCGAGGCGCTCCCGGTCGAAGTTCTCGAGACCCGCCTCGATCCAATAGTGCTCCGACTCGGTTGCGCTGATGGCGCGGGCGGCGTGGAGCAGGCAGCGCTCGCCGTCGTCGGTGAACATCCTCGCCGACGTGAAGTTGGGCGCGATCGTGTGGTAGCCCATTTCTCGCAGCGGGCCCCACGCCGCGCTGGCGCCGTCTCCCCATTCCATGTTGCGGCGGAGCGTCACCTCGATTCCATCTCTCTCGGGCATCAGTGGCTCGATCTCCGCCGGTTGGTACCCGAGGGTGGCTTGGTGGACGAAGGCGAAATGGGAAACGTCGCGGAAGTTCTCGATCATCAACCCGAAGGCGACCGGCAGCTCGAAGGGGGTGCCATGACCCCACGTCCATTCGTCCTCGTCGAACCAGGGAACGTCGGGCACGTCGGTCAGCGGCTCCTCGAGCGTCGTCCAGACGAGCCCCCAGTGCACGCGCGTCGGGTATGACGGGATCCGGGCGAGCGGGGGGACCTGACGCTGATCGGCAAGCGAGGGAATCCGGGTGCAGGCCCCGTCGCCCGCCCACTCCCAGCCGTGGTAGGGGCACTGGATGCTCTCGCCGCAGACCTTGCCCATCGAGAGCAGGGCGCCCCGGTGGGCGCAGCGATCGGCGACCACGGCCGCCTCACCGCCTTCGGTGAGGAAGACGGCGAGGGGCTCGCCGAGCAGGACCGCCCGCGCGGGCCCGTTCTTCAGGTCCTCCAGCCTCGCCACCGGCTGCCAGCAGTGGCGCAGCGCCAGCATCACGTCTTCGCTGCTAGGCGGTACGGAAAGGCGATCGTCAGTCATCTCTTGCTCCAACGCTCACAACTGCCTCCCCATGTAAGCACGCAGGACCTCGGGGTTGCGCTGCAATTCCTCGCGCAATCCGCTCGCGCGGACCTTCCCACCGGCGAGCACCAGGCTTCGCTGGCAGAAGTCGATCGTCCGCGCCGCGTTCTGCTCGACGAGGAGCATCGTCGCGCCCTCCGCGCGGAGTTCCTCGAGCAGCCCGTAGATGACGTCGATCATCTTCGGCGCCAGGCCGAGCGAGGGCTCGTCGAGGATCAGCAGCCGCGGCTTGCGCAGCAGCGCCCGGGCCACCGCGAGCTGCTGTTGCTCACCGCCCGAGAGGCGGTCGGCACGCTGCCCGGCTCGCTCCCGCAGGATCGGAAGCCGCTCCAGGACCTGCTCCATCGCTTCGCCGCCGTTGCCCCGTGCCGCCAGATCCAGGTTCTCCGCCACGGTCAGCGTGCCGAAGATCTGGCGGCCCTCGGGCACCAGCGCGATTCCCAGCTTCGCGATCTCCTCCGGTGCGAGCCCGCGCAGGGACCTGCCTTCGAAGCCGATCTCGCCGGCGCTCGAACGCGTGAGGCCGCAGATCGCGCGCAGGAGCGAGGTCTTGCCGGCGCCGTTGGGGCCGACCATGCCGACCACTTCCCCCTCGCCGAGGCTCAGCTCGACCCCGTGGAGGACCTCGACTCCACCGTAGGCGACCTTCAGCCCGCGCAGCTCAAGCATGGGCGCCCGCCGCCACGTACGAGGTGCCGAGGTAGGCCTCGACCACGGCGGGATCGGCTTGGATTTCCTCGGGGCTGCCGACCGCGACCGTCTCGCCGTCGTCGAGCACCTGCACCTGCGAGCAGAGGTCCATCACCACGTTCATGTCGTGCTCGATCAGCAGGATCGCGCAACCGAAGTCCTGGATCGCCCCGCGGAGGCTCGCCACCAGTTCCCGGCGCTCCTCGTCGTTCAGCCCCGCCGCGGGCTCGTCGAGCAGCAGGTAGCGCGGCCCGGTGGCGAGGGCGCGGGCAATGCCCAGCAACCTCTGGTTCCCCGGGGGCTGCAGGCCGGCAGGGCTCTGCGCCTGTTCGTCCAGGCCGAGGCGTTCGAGCACGTCTGCGGCGACGTCCACGGCGCGCCGCCGGCCGACCCCGACGCCCATCGCGCCCACTGCGACGCTCTCCACCACGGTCAGCCCGGCGAAGGGGAGTGCCGCCTGGAACGTGCGCCCGAGCCCCGCCCGCGCCAGCCGGGCGGGCGACCAGCCGGTCACTTCGACTCCGTCGAGGAAGACGCCTCCGGAATCGGGCGCCTGGAAGCCGCTGAGGACGTTGACGAGCGTCGTCTTGCCGGCGCCGTTGGGGCCGATCAGTCCGAGAGCCTCGCCGGGAGGCAGCTCGAGCTCCACTCCCTTCAGCACGTGCAACCCGGAGAAGGCGAGAGAGACGCCCTCGGCGCGAAGGCCCCCCGCCGCCCCTCGAGCGGGTCGCAACCTCGCTCGGTCCGTCGCCACTGCGGGCGGGGTCGCCGGAGGCCGAGGACGCAGCCTGCGGCGGATCGGCTCGAGCTCGCCCGCCTCGCGGCCGCCGGTCAGCCCGCCCGGCAGAGCGACCATCGTCACCAGCAGGATCAGGCCGAGGCCGATGGCGGCCAAGCCCGGCGTTTCGCCGATCGAGATCAGACCGAAGAGGTGGGCGCCTTCCTCGATGTTGCGCAGCAGCTCGTTGACCGTCGCCACCGCGAGCGTTCCGACGACTGCCCCGAGGACGCTGCGGGCGCCGCCCACCACCAGCATCGTGATCGTCGTCACCGAGGCGGCGAAGTAGAAGGTCTGGGGAGAGAGGGTCCCGGACTCGTGCACCTCCAGGGCGCCGCCGATCCCGCAGAGCATCGCGCTGAGCGTGAACGCGATCAGCCGCTCCCGCATCAGGCCGATGCCGATCGAGCGCGCCGCCACCTCGTCCTCGCGGGTCGCCTGCAGCCGGTAGCCGCTCGCCGACCACTTGAAGGCGACCGCCACGACGACCGCCACGCCGGCCCAGAGCCCCGCCGAGGCGATATCGGTGGTCCTCGGGATGCTGACGAGCCCGCTGCTTCCCCCGGTAACCGCATCCCAGTTGGCGAGGACGTTGTAGGCGACTATCAGGAAGGCGAAGGTCGAGATCGGGATCGCCAGCGTCGACGTTCTCATCAGGGGCCGGCCGACCACCATCGCCAACACCCCGCTCGCCGCCGCGGCGATCAGCGTGGACGGCAAGGCGGCGAGCTGGGCGTCGGCGATCAGCTTCGGCAGCCCGGGCGTCTGCAGGACCGTGAAGATCGCGGGGATGGTGAGCAGGGCGGCGACATACGCGCCGCTTGCCGCAAAGCCCAGCTGCCCGAACGAGTAGACGCCGCTGTTGCCGATGAAGACCTGCAGGCCGAGGACGACGATCAGGTTGCAGAGGATCAGCGTGACCGTGTCTTCGAAGGAGGGCGTGCCGCTCGCCCCGACCGCGACGGTCAGCGCCACGAGGACGAGCGGAACGGCCAGCGAGGTGGCCGCGGAGGCCGGGGAGCGCAGTCCCCGCCCGCTCATATGCGCGCCTCGCCGGTCGCCGCGCCGAGCAGGCCCTGCGGCCTCACGATCAGGATCGCCACGGGCAGGGAGAAGACGATCGCGTCGCGGAACGGGACCAGCCCCTCCGGCAGGTAGGTGCCGAGCAGCGAGGAGAGGGCCCCGAGCACGAGCCCGCCGACCACGGCGCCGAAGATCCTGCCGAAGCCGCCGATCACCACGGCGATGAAGCCGACCAGCACCGGAGTCAGCCCCATCGTCGGCGAGACCTGACCCGTCTGCATGACGATCAGCACTCCGACCATGGCCGCGAGCGCGCCGCTGATCGCGAAGGCGATCGCGATCACGCGGTTGGCGCGGACCCCGAGCAGGCGGGCCATCTCGAAGTTCTCCGCCGCCGCGCGCATCTCGAGGCCGATGCGGGTCCGGTAGAGCAGCCAGCCGAGGCCGCCGAGGACGATCGCGGTCAGGGCGATGGTGAGGATCTCGAGGTTCGGGATGGAGAGGGCGCCGATCTGGCTCGATTCGCTCAGCAATTCCGGCGTCGCCACCGATTGGGCGCGGGCGTCCACCGTCGCGCTGACGACGTTCTGCAGGATGGTCGCGACGGCGAGCGAGGTGACGAGCTGGGCGGACAGGTCGGCGTTGCGGACGGGGCGGAAAGCCACCCGCTCGGCCAGCACCGCGATCCCGATCCCGGTGACGAACGCGGCGCCGACCGCGATGGCGAACGGCAGCCCGGCCAGCAGATAGAGGGCGTAGGCGGGCAGCATGATGAACTCGCCCTGGGCGAAGTTCATCATCCCCATCACGGTGTAGATCAGGGTGACGCCGATGGCGATCAGCGCGAAGAGGCCGCCGAGGGCCAGCGCGTCGATCAGGCTTTGAGCAAGGTTGGTCATCGGCTCAGGTGCTGATTGGTGCCTCCGATCCAAGACTGACACAGGGTTTGAGGAACCGGCATGTAGGCCTTTGCGCGCTGGCTCAAGTCGGTTTCGCCATGCCTCTAGGATCAACTCGTGGCTGAGCGGACCTGGAGCGTCTACCTCGCGGGTGAGATTCACAGCGATTGGCGCGAGCGGATCGAAGCGGGCGTGGGCGAGGCCGGCCTGCCGGTGGCCTTCTCGGCTCCCGTCACCGACCACGCCGCCTCCGACGACGCCGGCACCGGCACCTTGGGGGAGGAGCGCGAGAGGTTCTGGCGCGACCACAAGGGGGCGGGCGTCAACGCGATCCGCACCCAGACCCTGATCCGCGACGCCGACGTGGTGGTCGTCCGCTTCGGCGACGAATACCGCCAGTGGAACGCGGCCTTCGACGCCGGGTACGCGGCCGCCCTCGGCAAGCCGATCGTCACCCTCCACGACCCCGAGCTCGACCACGCCCTGAAGGAGGTCGACCGCGCCGCCCAGGCGACCGCCCGCACCGCGGAGCAGGTCGTCGACGTCCTCCGCTACGTGATCCGGGGCGAGCTGCAGCGCTAGCCCGTCCAGGCGTTGTGCGAACATGTGTTCGCATGCGCTGGGATGAGCAACGAGTCGAGAACGACCTCCGTTTGCCTGGAGTCGACGGCACCGTCGTCCGCACCTTCGACGCGCCGGAGGCGTTGGGAATCAACTTCCACGAGGTTCGCGCCCGGTCCGCGCTCAATCACGTTCCTGGCAGCCGCTACGGGTTCAGCTGGACGGTCAATCCCTACCGGGGCTGCAGCCATGCATGCGCCTATTGCTTCGCGCGGCGCACCCACACCTATCTCGACCTCGACGCCGGCCGTGACTTCGAGCGGGAGATCGTGGTCAAGGTCAACGTGCCGGAGCTGCTGCGGGCAGAGCTGGCGCGGCCGAGCTGGAGGCGGGAGCTGGTGGCGTTGGGGACGAACACCGACCCCTATCAGTGGGTCGAGAGCCGCTACCGGATGATGCCCGAGATCCTCGCGGCGCTGGAGGCGGCGGAGACGCCGGTCTCGGTGCTGACCAAGTCGCCGCTGGTGCTGCGCGACGTGGAGATGTTCGAGCGCATGGCGGCGAAGGGCCTGCCGGTCTCGGTCAACCTCTCGGTGCCGACCCTCGACGAGAAGGCCTGGCGGGCGACCGAGCCGCACACGCCCAGCCCGGCGGCGCGCCTCGACGCGGTCGCCGAGCTGCGGGCGCGCGGCATCGACTCCGGCGTCCTCATCGCGCCCTTGATGCCCGGCATCAACGACGACCCCGACCAGGTCCGCCCGATCGTCGAGCGAGCCAAAGCGGCCGGCGCCACCTTCCTGGGCGCCGCCGCACTCCACCTCCGCGACGAGGTCAAGGACGTCTTCTTCGCCTGGCTGCAAGCGAAACGCCCCGACCTCATCCCTCGTTACGAAGCCCTCTACCGCGACCGCGCCTACATGCGCCCCGAGCAACGCAAGCACGCCACGAGAGCCGTCAAAGGCTGGGGCAGAGGCCGCGCCCAGCGCCCTCTCGCCAAACGCTCCGAGCAGCAGCCGTTCAGGCAAGCGGCATCTCGGGCGGGTGGCACGGTAGGGGGGACCCCCACCGGCGTTGCCGGTGGGGGTGGGTCCCCTGCCGTGACAGGACCCGCCCGCCAAGCGCGTTTGTTCTAGACCCCTTCGTCCAGCTGCTCGAACCTGCACTCGGACGGCTCTTTGTCGTCCCTGAACCGGTGAAACCGAGCCCCGTGCCGTATCCGCCCGCTCGCCGCATGGTCATAGCCGACCTCGATCACCAGCTCCGGCCGCAGCTCGACCCACTCCAGGTCCCGCCCGCCAGTCCACCTGCTGGGCTCCGCCGTCCCGCTCTTCCCCGTCTCCAGCGGCGCCAGCATCGCCCGCATGCTCTGTTTCGCCGCCTTCGAGAAGCCGGAGATGTGGCCGACGGTGCGCAGCGTCCGGCCGTCGTAGAGGCCGAGGATAAGCGAGCCGACCGTGCCCTCCTCTTTGCCGGGTCGCCAGCCCATCACCACGCAGTCGATCGTCCGCTCGCGCTTGACCTTCGCCATCCCCTTGCGCTTGCCAGGGACGTAGGGCGCGGTCAGGTCCTTCGCCATCACCCCCTCGATGCTGCCCAGCCACCGCTCGGCCTGTGCTGCGTCCGTGCTCAGCGGGGTCAGCTCCAGGCCGGCTCCTTCGGCGATCGCCGCCAGCCGCTCGCGCCGCTCGCGCAACGGCCGCTCGCAGAGGACCTCGTCCCCCTCCGCGAGCAGGTCGAAGACGATGTAGGTGGCGGGGATCTCCTTCGAGAGCAGCTCGATCCGCGACTGCGCCGGGTGGATCCGTTCCTGCAGCGAGTCGAATTCGAGGTTGCCGTCGCCGTCGCGGATCACCAGCTCGCCGTCGAGGACCCAGCGCCCCGGCGCGAAGCTCAGCTCGGGGAAGTAGCGGTTGAAGGGTTTGCCCCCCCGCGACTGGATGTAGGCGTCGGCTCCGTCGACGAAGACGATCGCCCGAAAGCCGTCGAGCTTCGGCTCGTACGCCCACTCCTCCCCTTCGGGGAGCTGTTTGCGGGTAAGCGCAAGCTGCGGCTTGATCGGCGGGGAGAGAGGCAGACCCACCTACCCGACGCTCCCGGCTCGCTCCCGTCTTTCGCGGCTCTCGCGCGGATCTGGGATCGGCACCGCCGAGAGCAGTTTCTTCGTGTAGCCGTCCTTCGGGTGCTCGCAGACCTGGTCGGCGGTCCCCTGCTCGACGATCTTGCCTTCGTTCATCACCGCGATCCGGTCGGAGATGTGGCGGACGACGCCGATGTCGTGGGCGACGAAGAGGTAGGCGAGGCCGAACTCGTCCTGGAGGTCGTCGAGCAGGTTGACGATCTGCGCCTGGATCGAGACGTCGAGGGCGGAGACGGGCTCGTCGCAGATCACCAGCTTCGGTTTCAGCGAGAGCGCCCGCGCGATCCCGATCCGCTGCCGCTGGCCGCCGGAGAACTCGTGCGGGAAGCGGTTGTAGTGCTCGCTCGACAGGCCGACCCGCTCCAGCAGCTCCTGCACCCGCCGCCGCAGGTCCGAGCCCGAGGCGACCCCCTGCCGCTTCAGCGGGTCGCCGACGATCTGGCCGACGCGTTTGCGCGGGTTCAGCGAGGCGTAGGGGTCCTGGAAGATCATCTGCATCTCCCGGCGCAGCGGCCGCATCGCCCGCCGCCCGAGGCCGGCGATCTCGCGCCCCTCGAACTTGACCGAGCCCGAGGTCGGCTTGATCAGCTGCAGCACCGCCCGGCAGGCGGTCGACTTGCCGCTGCCGGACTCGCCAACCAGCCCCACCGTCTCGCCGCGGTTGACGGTGAAGCTGACGCCGTCCACCGCCCGCACCTGGTCGACCTCGCGGTCGATCAGGATGCCGCTCTTGATCGGGAAGTGCTTGACGAGGTCGCTGACCTCGAGCAGGGGCTCGCCGCTCATCGCGCCGGCGCCTCCAGCCCGATCTGCCCTTCGACCTGGCGCTTCTCGCGCTTCTGCTCCGGGCTCAGCCAGCAGCGGTCGCGATGGCCGGAGGCGTCCGGCAGTCGCGCCTCCAGGCCCGGGTACTCGGTGCACTTGGAGAACTCGTGCGGGCAGCGCGGCCGGAACGGGCAGCCCTGGGGCAGGTCCAGCAGCGAGGGCGGCGAGCCGGCGATCTGCGGCAGCCGGTGCGGCCGCGGCCGGTCGAGCCTCGTCAGCGACCCCATCAGGCCCCAGGTGTAGGGGTGCTGGGGGTCGTAGAAGATCTCGTCGAGGGTCCCTTCCTCGACGACCCGCCCCGCGTACATCACCAGCACCCGGTCGGCGACCTCGGCGACGACGCCGAGGTCGTGGGTGATCAGGATCGTCGCCAGCCCGCGCTGCCGGTTGAGGTCCTCGAGCAGCCGCAGGATCTGCGCCTGGATCGTCACGTCCAGCGCCGTCGTCGGCTCGTCGGCGATCAGCACGTCGGGCTCCAGGGCCAGCGCCATCGCGATCATCGCCCGCTGCCGCATCCCGCCCGAGAACTCGTGCGGGTAGGCGTCGACGCGCTGCTCGGCGTCGGGGATCCCGACCGATTCGAACAGCTCGACGGCTCGCGCCCGGCCCTGCTCCTTGGAGACGTCCCCCTTGTGGGCCCGGATCGCCTCGGCGATCTGGTTGCCGAGCCGGTAGACCGGGTTGAACGAGGTCATCGGGTCCTGGAAGATCATCGCGATCCGGTCGCCGCGCAGGCTGCGCAGCTCGGCGTCGCCGGCCTCGGTCAGCTCGTGGCCCTCGAGCTGCACCGAGCCCTCGATCCGCGAGTTCTTCGAGCGGGTCAGGCCCATGATCGTCTGCGCGGTCACGCTCTTGCCCGAGCCGGACTCGCCGACGATCGCCAGCACCTCTCCCGGCTGCAGCTCGAAGCTGACGCCGTCGACCGCCTGCAGCAGCCCGTCTTCGGTGGCGAAGCCGACCCGCAGATCGCGGACGGAGAGCAGGGGGGCGGGGCTCATTGGGCCGAGGTCCCCAGCCGCACCCGCGGGTCGAGGTAGGCGTAGGCGATGTCGACGAGGGCGTTGAAGAAGACGACGAAGAAGGCGCCGTAGAGGGTCACGCCCATGATCGGCGGGAGTTCGAGGTTGGAGATGGCATGGGCGGCGTAGTAACCCACGCCGGGGATACCGAAGATGACTTCGGTGATGATCGCGGTGCCGGCGACGGTGGCGCCGAAGTCGAGCCCGAAGAGGGTGACGATCGGGATCAGCGAGTTCCGCAGCACGTGCCGGGTCATCACCTGCCGCTCGCTCAAGCCCTTTGCCCGGGCGGTGCGCACGTAGTCCTCGTTCATCGCGTCGAGCATGTTGGAGCGCAGGACCCGGCTGTAGAAGCCGATCGAGAGGACCGCGACCGTGAACCAGGGCAGGATCAGGTGCGTGAGCCAACCCCACGGGTCTTCGGTCAGGTGGACGTAGCCGCCGTTGGGGAAGATTTCCGTCTTGTAGGTGAGGAAATAGAGCAGCACCGGGGCGAGCAGGAAGACGGGGATCGAGATCCCGGCCACCGCCAGGCCGGTGAGGAATTTGTCCAGCTTCCCGCCGGCGCGGATCGCCGACAGGTAGCCGAGCAGCATCCCGAAGCCGAGCCAGAGGACGCCGGCGCCGATGCTGAGCGAGAGCGTCGCCGGGATCCCTTCCTCGATTTGTTCATCGACCGAGATCCGCGGCGAGTAGGAGATCAGTTCGTTGCTGAAGACCTTCTTCATCATCGTCACGTACTGCTTGGGCAGCGATTCGTCGAAGCCCCATTCTTCTTCGATGCTCTTGACCAGCTGCGGGGTCGCGTTCTTGCCCGCCAGCCGCTGCGCCGGGGGCGAGTTCGGGATCACGTTGAAGATCACGAAGACCAGGATCGAGACGACGAAGAGGACGAAGACCATCCCGACCAGGCGCCTGACGATGAAGCGGAGCATCAGACCGACGCCCCCTCCGGCTCGGCGATGCCGGCGCGCGCCTCGAGGCGGATTTTCGAGCGCGGGTCGAGCGCGTCGCGGAGCCCGTCGCCGACGATGTTCAGCGAGAGCACCGTCAGCATGATCATCACGCCCGGGATGATCGCCAGCAGCGGCTGCGTGGTCAGCAGTTCCTCGCCGATCGAGATCATCGTCCCCCAGGAGGAGTTCGGCGGCTGCACCCCGGCGCCGAGGAACGAGAGCGCCGCCTCGAAGAGCATGTTGTTGGCGATGTTGAGGGTGAAGAAGACGATGATCGTCGAGGCCAGGTTGGGGAGGATCTCGGCGAACATCACCCGCAGCGGGCCGGCGCCCTGGGCGATGGCCGCCTCGACGAACTCTTTCTCGCCCAAGGCCAGCACCTGGCCGCGGATAGGCCGCGCCACATAGGGCACGGTGAAGACGCTGATCACGAAGATCGGCACCCAGATCGATCCCGCCGACAGTTCCAGGGGCCCGATCTTCAGCCCGCTGACCGCAAGCGAGACGCCCAGCGCGATGCCGAAAAGCAGCACCGGCAGCGACCAGAGCACGTCGAGGGCGCGGGCGATCACGGCGTCGACCCAGCCCTTGAAATAGCCGGCCATCAAGCCGAGGACGACGGCGAGGATGGTCGTGATCAGGCCGGAGACGACGCCGATGAAGAGCGAGGTGCGCCCGCCGTACATCAGCCGCACCATCTCGTCGCGGCCGAGGCGGCTGTCGGCGCCGAGGAAGAACTTGCCGCCGGCTTCGAACCACTGCGGCCCGATCGGGGTCCCTTCGGGGGTGACGACTTCACGCGTTTCGCCGCCGACATGGAGTTTCTCCAGCGTGTGGCTCTGGTTTGGCCCAGTGTGGGCGACGTGGTCGGCCCACAGCGGCGCCGCCAGCACGAAGAGGACGATCAGGACGAAGAGGGCGAGGAAGGCGAGCGCGAGGCGGTTGCGGAGGAAGCGCTGGTAGGCGATGCGCCAGGGGCCGCGATCGGCGGTCCCGATCCCCGCGGATGCGGCAAGGGTGGCCTCCGGACCCCCAGCCGGAATCGCTGCCTCGGGCTGGGGGTCGATTGCCACGTTCCGCTCGTTCCTAGCTCCGACCTATTCGTTGAATTCGAAGCTGGTCAGGTAGTGCCCGAACGTCGGGTTGAAGATGACGCTTTCGAGGTTGATCGCGCTGGAGACGAAGGTGGACAGGGTGCGCTGCCCGTACGGCGCCCACGGGGCCAGTTCCATGTATTTCTTGTCCATCGCCGCGTATCTTTCTTCCTGTTCGGGGCCGAGCTGTTCTTCGCGCAGCGTGTTGATTTCCTTGTTCAGGCTCGGTTCGTCGATCTGGGCGAAGTTGCCGTTGTTGGTCTGGAGGATGCTTTCCCCCGCCAGCAGCGGCTGGAAGAAGTCGTTCGGGTGCGGGTAGTCCTGGAACCAGTCGGACCAGCCGGTGTCGAGGTCGGGCGTCGAGAGGTTGCCGATCACCGTGAAGTAGTTGTCGGCGTTGATCTCTTTCAGCTTCGTGTTGAAGCCCAGTTCCTTGAGCACGCCTTCGTAGTATTCGCCCGCTTCTTTGTTCGGGCTTTCGTTGTCCGTCCAGACCGTGATGTTCATGTCCGACGGATGGGCTTCCTGGATCATTTCCTTGGCTTTCGCCATGTTGTGCGGGTAGAGGTCGATCGCTTGGTGGCCCGGCATCCCGTTCGGCAGGATCTGGTGCGAGGCTTTGATCTGCCCGGAGTAGATCCGTTCCAGCGCCGCGGGGTCGATCGCGTAGTTGACCGCCTGGCGCACTTTGACGTCGCTGAACGGCGCCTTCGTCGTGTTCATCCAGAAGTAGTAGGTGCTGATCGTCGGCACGACCTTGAACTGGGTGCCTTCGTACTTTGCTTTGACCTGCGCATAGCGCGAGGCCGGCGGCGGGTTCTGCATCCAGTCGTACTTGCCCTGTTCGATGTCGTTGACCTGGGTTTGCGGGTTGCGGACGACCGTTATCTTCGCCCCGTCGATGTGGCCGCTCGGGTATTCCGGCATCGCTTTCGAGTTGACTTTCGCCCACTCGGGGTTGCGTTCGTATTCCCAGCCCTGGCCCGGCTTCGACTTGGTGATCATGTAGGGCCCGGTGGCGGGGGGCGGGTTGGCGGAGAGGTCTTCGTCCGGCGTCCCCTTCGGGACCGGGGCGACGAACATCAGGCCGAGCTCGTTGGTGAAGGTGCCTCGCGGCTCTTCGAGTTCGATCTTGATTTCCCCGGTTTTGTCGTTGGTCTTGATCCCGGGGATGCCGCCGGTCTTGGTTTCGGCGAACTTTTCCGCGCCCTTGATCGTCGTGTAGAAGATCGAGCCGCCGGAGTTGAGCTTGAAGCAGCGTTCGACGGCGTAGGTGAAGTCGGAGGCTTTGACCGGTTCCCCGTTGGAGTATTTGAGGCCCGGGCGGAGGAAGAGCGTGTAGGTCTTGCCGCCGTTGCTGATCTTCGGCAGTGCTTTGGCCAGGCCGGGGACGACTTCGCTGCCTTCGGTCCCTTCCGCGTGCTTGTAGGTCAGCAGCGGGATGTAGACGTCGGCCATCGCCGTCCATCCTTCGGCCGTGTAGGAGAGCTGCGGATCCAGGTAGTCGGGGAAGGACGCGTAGGTGCCGTTGAGGATGCCGCCGGTTTTACCGCCGCCCCCTCCGCTGGTCGAGCTGCCTCCGCCGCACGACGCCAGTCCAAGCGCTGCGACCGCTGCAAGAACGAGAACCGCGGTCAACGTCCCAGTCTTTTTCAAGATCCCTCCTCCAGTTCCAATTTTCCAGCCCCCCCGGGCAATAACTCCACCACAATGTCGTTGGTGTCGTCAAGCGCGGTTGGACCAGAGTTTCCATCGCGCTGGAGCCATTTCGAGCCAAGCAACGGCGCCATCACGACAACAATGGCGACTACCCCCGCCCCCGCGACAAGAAACGTCAGGCGTGGGCTGGCAATTGCAGCGATGGCGCCCCCCAAGGCGAAGCCGATGCCGGGCATCGCCGCTCCGATCGACTCGAGCACGCTCATGACCCTCGCCTGCATCGCCGGTGCGGTCAGCTCCTGAACGGCGCTGACGATCGTCACCCACTGGATCCCGTTGCCGCCGCCGCCGACCGCGGAAGCCGCGCATGCCACCGCCAGCGTTGGAGCCGCAGCCAGGCCCAGATAGCCGAGGCCGACGGCGAGAGTGCTGAACAGGAGGAGATAGGGGAGCGATCTCTGGCGGACAGCGGCGAAGAGGAAGCTGCCGGCGACCATTCCCGCCCCCCAGCTCGCCAGCATCAGGCCGTAGCCGGAATCGGTGGAGCCGAGGGTTTCCTTGACGTAGACCACCTCCACCGGGATCACCGCGGCGAAGAAGACGAAGGCGGCCCCCTCGCCCGTCAGCAGCCAGCGCAGGATGGGGCTTTCGCGCAGGTAGGAGACGCCGGCCCGGACCCGGTCCCGCATCCTCCCGGGTTCCGGTTCGGCCCGGGGAAAGGCGCCGGCGGTGAAGATGATCCAGGCGATGGCATAGAAGGAGACGGCGTCGAGCAGGAGCGCGGTCTGGGCCCCGAAGCCGGCGACGATCAGCCCGGCGAGGGCGGGACCGAGTGCGGCCCCGCCCGTGAAGGCGACGTTGAGCAGCGCGTTTCCAGCTCGCAGCTCTCCGGTGGGCTCGAGCAGCGCCGCAACCACAGCGCGGGACAGCGACCGAGCCGCAAGGGCCAGGCAGCCGTCGATCGCCGCCAGGGCGGTCACGCCGGCCAGGGAGAAGCTCCCGGGGGCGGCCAGCAGGGCGAGGCCGCCGAATGCCGCCGCCTCGCCGCAATAGAGGACCGGCAGCGACAGCCGGGGCGGGGGGCGCTCGGCCCGGGTGACAAGGAACGGAGCGAGGAGAGCCGGCAGAAAGCGGCTCCCGAGGAAAAGAACCGCGGTAGCCAGAGCGCTGTCGGTTTCATCGAAGACGAGGACCGAGAGGGCGATCATCCCCATCCAGTCGCCGATCTCGTTGACCGCGTAGGTCGTCGCGAGCCGGCGGAAGAGGGGTCGCCGCAGGGGCTGCAGGAGGCTGGACCTAGGCACAGACCGACGCCTGTTCTACCCGATTTCTGCACAACTTTTCCTGCAGATGCACAAGTTTCCGCCAACCTGTGCTACAAAGCATCCAACGATTTTCAGGTTCTTGCAAATGATGCACAGCTTGGGCTTCAGCCAAAGGCAGGAAAGGGGCATGATGGGCTTCCGTAACTAAGATCATCCTCAGCAGCGGCACCGACTTGGATCGGGGCCGCACCAGTCTTCCGACAAGGGCGCCCGGATGGGGCGCCCTTGTCGCTTTTGAGGGCCCTTGGACCGGGTCCGCTCGAGCTTCGCGCGGGCAATGTGAGCTTTGGGACAATTCGCTCATGTGGCCACGCTTGGTTGCCGATGAGAAAAGTCGCCATTAGCGTACTTAGCCACGAGGGTTTTTCGATCTTCGATCGATCCCGATTGTGGCGCAGGGATTGACACTGCGTCCAGGAATCTACTCAAAGCGACCCAGTCCAATCCATCTGGAACTCCGATGACCCAGACCCGCTCTACCCGCAATGCGATGGTGGCCATGGGAATTGCCTTGGCCGCGGTTGTCGCGGCGGCCGCTGCGGAGGCGCCGAGGTGCAATTGGGACCTCTCCCTGTTCAGCGTTCTTCTCGCCTTCTCGGTCTTCAGCGACATCACCGCCGTCGCGACCGAATCCAAGGTCAAGGTCTCCGGCAGCTTCTTGGCGCTGGTGATCGCGATGGTCTTCCTCGGCGGCACCCCGGCGGCGCTGATCGGGGTCGTGACGATCCTGATCGGCTGGTTCCGCTGGCGCGACGTCCCGCACTACCTCCTCAACAACGTCCTCACCTACGCCCTCTTCCCGCTGATCGGGGGGGTCCTCTTCCGCGTCGTCACCGAAGAAGTCGGCGTGACCCAGGGCGACTCCTCCTTCTACCTGCTCGTCTTTGCGCTCTTCCAGGTCTCGCTGGCGCTGAACTTCATCCTCACCGCCGGCTACCGCGCCTACATAGAGCGGGTCAGCTTCGTCAGCCAGCTGCACGTGCTGCCGCCGGTCCTGCCCTCGGAGTTCGCGAGCGCGATGCTGGCCGTCGCCGTCGCCTTCATCTACCACCAGATCGGGATCTCGGCGATCGCCCTCTTCGGCGTCGTCCTCGTCACCTTCCAGTACCTGCTCGGCCAGCTGCTGCTCTCCCAGCAGCGGGCGCGCGAACTTGAGGTGCGCAGCAAGCAGCTGGCGAGCTTCCAGGTCGGGATGTTGAGCGCGATGCTGCGCACCCTTGACCTGCGCGACCAGATGACCGCCCGCCACAGCGCCGCCGTCGCCCGCTACTCGCGGGCGATCGCCCAGCGGGCCGGGTTCTCGCGCCGCGAGGAGGAGCTCGTCCACATCGCCGCCCTCCTGCACGACATCGGCAAGTTCATCCTCCCCGACCGCATCCTCAAGGCCAACGTGCCGCTCACCGACGAGGACTGGATGCTGATCAAGCGCCACCCGCAACAGGGGGCGCGGGTCGTCTCCTCGCTCGACGGCTACGGCCCGGTCGCCGAGATCATCCTCGCCCACCACGAGCGGATCGACGGCAAGGGCTATCCGCGCGGCCTGGCCGGCGACGAAATCCCGGAGCTGGCGCGGATCATCTCCGTCGCCGACACCTACGACGTGATGACCGCGCGCGATTCTTACCGCACGCCGATGTCGAGCTACGACGCGATCGTCGAGCTGCGGCGCGTCGCCGGCAAACAGCTCGACGCCCGCTTCGTCGAGATCTTCATCGAGCTGCTCGAGGGCAAAGACGTCTCCTTCCAGCACGGCGAGGCGGCCGACTTCGAGAAGGAGCTGGCGCTGGAGGCGCGGATCGAAGAGACCGCCAGCCCCGGCGGAGAGGCGAACCGCTTCCAGGTCGCCGGCGTCAAGGGCTAGCGCCCGCTCGGCGGGGGGCGCCGAGCGACTATCGTTGCGCGCGCATGCGCGCAGTCACCTTCCAGGCACCCGAGCAGGTGCGAATCGAGGAGAAGGACGATCCCCGGATCGCCGCGGCCGACGACGCGGTCGTCCGGGTCGAGGCGAGCGGCATCTGCGGCTCCGACCTCCACATCTACCACGGCCGGGTGCCGGTCGAGCCGGGCTTCACGATCGGCCACGAGTTCGTCGGCACCGTGGTCGAGGCGGGGGACGACGTCGAACGGGTCGCGGTCGGCGACCGCGTCCTCGGCACCTTCCACACCGCCTGCGCGACCTGCGCCTCCTGCCTGCGCGGCGACTACCACCGTTGCCGCAACGGCCGGACCTTCGGCCACGGTGCCAACCTCGGCGACCTGCAGGGAGCGCAGGCCGAGCGGCTGCTGGTGCCGCGGGCGAACCTGACCCTGCGCCGCGTGCCCGAGGGGATGTCGGCCGAGGTCGCCCTCTTCGCCGGCGACGTGATGGGGACGGGCTACCACGCGGTCGCCCATGCCGAGATGAAGGCGGGCGACACCGTCGCGGTGCTGGGGCTGGGGCCGGTCGGCCTCTGCGCGGTGCAGGCGGCGCTCGCCGGCGGCGCGGTCGAGGTCTTCGCGATCGACACCGTCGCCGAACGGCTGGAGATGGCGAAGCGCTTCGGGGCGACGCCGCTGCACCTCGGCGAGGACGACCCGAAGATGGCGGTGCGCGCCGCCACCGAGGGGCTCGGCGTCGACGTCGTCGTCGATGCGGTCGGCGACCCCGGGCCGCTGGCGCTGGCGGTCAGCCTCGCCCGCGACGCCGGCACCGTCTCCGGGATCGGCGCCTACGCCGGCAAGGGGGAGGTGCCGCTGGGCCTCGCCTGGCTCAAGGGCCTGCAGCTGCGCCTCGGCCTCGCCAACGTGATCGCCCACGTCGACCGCGTCCTCGCCCTGATGGAGGCGGGCAAGCTCGACCCGAGCCCGCTCGTCACCCACCACATGCCGCTGGACCAGGCGAGCGAGGCCTACGAGGCTTACGACCGCCGCGAAGCGCTGAAGATCGTCCTCACGCCGTAGTCAAGAGAGAGATCGGGACTTCTAGCGGTGCCGGTGGCGCCGGAAGGTCTCCTCGACCCAGCGGTAGCCGCGGCGGTCGCTGAGGCCGGCGCGGAAGCGGTCCAAGGCGGGAGGGCGGGGTGCGTCGGGTGAAACCGGTCCCTCGGGAGGAAGCACGAGCGGATAGAAGAGGGCGGCGGCGGTGACGTCGGCGACGGAGAGCCGGTCGCCGACGAGGAACTCGCCGTCGCCCCGCTCGAGCTCGGCGTCGAGGCGGTCCATCGCGGCGGCGATCTTCTCTCGCGCCGTCTCCGCCGCCTCCTCGTCGCGGGCGCCCCAGCGCACGCTGGTGAAGACGCGCGCGTAGGCGCCCACCAGCGGCTTCACCTGGCCGAGCCGCCCGGGGACCGCCTGCGCGGCGACCTCGGCGAAGATCTCAGGCTCCTTGATCAGCTCGTGGAAGGTGAGGAAGCGCGTGTGCGGGCCGAGCTGCTCGTCGAACCACTCCTCGAGCTCGAGCGCGCGGGCGCGCTCCTCGGCGTCGAGCGGGTAGAGCGGCCGCTCCGGGTAGCGCGCCTCCAGCGCGGCGATGATCGCGGTCGAGTCGCCGATCGTGCGGCCGTCGATCTGCATCACCGGGAAGGTCGGCTGGGCGCCGCGGGTCATCGCCAGCGCGATCGGGATGTGGGTTCCCGGCAGCGGCGTGCGGCGCACGTGGTCGATCCGCTTGTGCTCGAGCGCCCAGCGAGCCTTCTCGCTGTAGTGCGAGATCTCGATCTGCCAGAGGACCGGCCTGCGCCCGGTTTGCGCCGTCATCGCTCGCCTGGCAGCATAAGCGTGTGGCGTTGCTGAGCGATGCAGAGGTGCAGGAGCGGCTGGCCGGCCTCGATGGCTGGGAGCGCTCGGGCGCGGCGATCGAGAAGAGCTTCGGGCGCGGCGACTTCGTCGGCTCGGTCGAGTTCGTCTCGAAGCTGGTCGAGCCGGCCGAGGCGATGAACCACCATCCCGACCTGGCGATCTCCTGGGACACGGTGACGGTGACGATTTCCACCCACTCGGAGGGCGGGCTGACCGCCGGTGACTTCGAGCTCGCCGCGAAAATCGACGCCCTGGCGTAGCGATGCACCTCGCCGTGAGACCAACCATCTGACGTGGCGAAGCGGAAGAAGCAGCGGCGCTTGGGCGAGAAGGCGCCGACCGTCGATTACACCGACCCGGAGGGCAACGTCCTCACCCTGCGCCAGACGCTCAGCGCCGGCACGATCGCCAAGGTCGGCGAGCCGCCGGCCGGGCAGGCGGCCTCGCTGGAGGATGCCTGGCGCCGCCGCTCCGAGGCTCTCTTCGAGCGCCTCGCGGTGCGCTGGGAGATCGCCGGGCTGCCGCTGAGCGACCAGAAGATGCTGCTCGGCCGCTACCGGATGGCCGATGCCGAGACGCAGCAGTGGGTGCGGCAGACGATCGCCCGGCACCTCGAGCGCTACCTCCCCGAGCTGGCCGGCTAGACGGGCGTCCGACGTGGCCGAGGAGCTGAGGGTCAACGAGCGGCTCTCGCTGCCGCTGGCGGAGATCGAGCTGCGCACCAGCCGCTCCTCCGGCCCCGGCGGCCAGCACGCCAACGTCACCGCCTCGCGGGTCGAAGCGGTCTTCGACGTCGAGGCTTCCCGGGCGCTCGACGGGCGCCTGCGGGCACGCCTGCGCGAGCGGTTGGGGCCGGTCGTGACCGCGGTCGCCCAGGACGCGCGCGGCCAGGCCCGCAACCGCGAGCTGGCGCTGGAGCGGCTGGCGGCGAAGCTCGCCACCGGGCTGCGGGTGCAGCGCAAGCGACGCCCGACCCGGCCGACCAAGGCCTCGCGCCGGCGCCGGCTCGAGCAGAAGCGGAGGACGGGAGAGCGCAAGCGCGGTCGCCGGCCGCCGTCGCCCGACGAGTAGGGAGAGCTCGCGATGGCTCCAGGAGGGATTCCTAGGAGACGCTGGTGCTGATGCAGGGCACCGGGTCGATGCAGAACACGATGGCGGACGCGCCGCCTCCTCCATAGCCCAGCGCCTTCGCCCAGAGCGAGAAGCCCGCGTGCCAGGTCGTGCCCAGCCTGTGGAACAGCCCGGCCGGCTCGAGCGCCGAGACCGGGATGGTGAGCGTGGGGATGATGTTGATCGTCCTCCCTTTGCTCACCGCCCAGAAGGCCGGGGCGACCGCGCGGAAGAGCGAGGTCGTCGTCTGAGCCTTGTAGCCCGAGACCGGGTCCACGACGAACAGTTCGAATCCGGCCTCGGCTTCCATGTAGCCGAGGAAGACCGCGGCCTCCACGAACCACGACAGGCCGGTGATCGGTACCGACACTTCCACGCTGCGGGCGCTCCGCGGGACCGAGAAGGAGCCGCCGACGATCGCGCTGTTGGCGGAAGCGCCGGCCAGGGCGGTGGAGGCACTGGCATGGATGCGCCCGTCTGCCGACGCACCCGCCGGCCCCCTCGTCGGCCAGAATTCCTCGAAGGGCGGACAGGTGCTCACTTGGAGCCCTTCGGGTCGGCTTCGGTTGCCGTCAGGTCTACGACCGTGCGCATGCCGCGCTCGCGCGCGAGCATGCCCGGCGAAACGCACTCCTCCTCGCGGATTTCGATCGTGTCGAGCAGTTGCCTGCGCAGCCTCGAGCCGCCGAGCCCGGACTCGACGATCGCTTTGGCGAGCGCCGCAACAGCCGGCTCACCCGACTCGGCGGGACCGGCCTTCGATCCTGCTTGGCTCCGAGCCGCGAGTTCTTTTCGGTTGATGTCCCTCTTCGCGAGCGAGTCGCCGGCTTTCTCGAGCGGGTCTTTCAGGAGCTTCCGGACGGTGCTCAGACGCGCCTTGAGCTCGCGGCGGCTGGCCTCCAGCCGCGCGTCGCTATGTTCGATCAGGCGTCCTTGTGCCATTTGGCGACCCTCGCAGGAAACAGCGGGGTTTACAAGCGCCCGCACGCGCCGAGTGCCCCGGGCCGGAGTCGAACCGGCGACCTGCCGCTTAGGAGGCGGCTGCTCTGTCCTCTGAGCTACCGGGGCCGAGGTCGGATTATCGCGCCTCTCGGAGAGGTATCGGAAAGTGAGCGGCCCTTGCCTCGACTCCGGTCCCGGTATTCCCAATAGGCTGCCTCCGATGCCCGCCGAGCTCACCCTCGACACCTTCGCGCCGGCTGTCGGCGACGCTTTCACGGTCGGCGGCGAGGAGGGCGACAAAATCGAGCTGGTGCTGGTCGAGGCGGCGCGCAAGGATGCGGGCCCACATGCTCCACGGCCGCCCTTCTCGCTGCTCTTCCACGGGCCCGCCGACCCGCTGTTGCCGCAGGCGACCTACCGCTTCGAGCACGGCGCGCTGGGCACGATGGAGATCTTCATCGTGCCGCTGGGCCGCGACGAGCACGGCTCGGTCTACGAGGCGTTCTTCGCCTGAGCCGTCGTTCTGGGCGGCCGCTCGAGCAGCAGGTAGACGCCGGTCTCGGAGACGGGGCGGAAGCCGAGGCGCGCGTAGAGGCGCTGCGCCGGGTTGAAACGCTCGACGTGGATCGAGGCCTTGACCCCGCGCTCGTCCGCCTCCTCGAGCAGCGATCGCATCAGCTCCTCGCCGATGCCGTGGCCGCGGTACTGCGGCAGCAGGGCGATGTCGACCACCCGCAGCTCCTCGGGCCAGCGGGCGACGATCAGCCGCCCGGCCGGCTCACTGTCGACCAACACCACCTCGAAGCTGGTATCCCGATAGGCGGCGTAGGCATGGCTCTGGGCCTCGAACTGATGCTCAACGAAAGCCCCCCATTGCTCGCGGGGCAGACCTGACGCTTCCAGTTCCGGTTCCCGGACGCTGGCGTAAACGCTGAGCATGAAAGGCCGGTCCCCGTCCGCTGCCGGCCGCAGCGTCACCGAGGGCCCGGCCTCGCCCATCTATTCGCGCGGTGGATAGACGCCCTGCAGAGCGATGCAGAAGTTGAGCGTCTGGAACGGCGGCATGTTGTTGTGAGGCAGGCTCTGGCCGTAGACGGAGGTCGACTGGAAGTTCATCTGGACCAGGTTGGCCGAGGTGTTGGACTGGTAGGAGAATCCCGGTTTCGAGCGTGCCAAGGCCTCTTCAGGCGTGGGCGCCTGCCGTTCGGCCACTTCATTGCTGGCCAGGGCCTGGTGGGTGTGGGCCGGGGTTTCGGACTGGAGGAGGGTGACCGCCGGGACGCCGCCTTCCTCGCCGACGAAGTACGGGGACAGCCCCGAACCTTCGCCCTGGCTGATCGCCGCCGAGCCCTGGAAGTTGGGCAGCGCGAAGGTCGACTTGCCGTCGCCCCCGTAGTTGGTGCCGAGCAGCGAGAAGAGAGCGGTGTTCTGGGAGATCGGCAGTATCTGGCCATCGCAGAACGCCCATCCCTTGGGGGCGAAGCTGAAGCCGAAGACGCGGATCTCTGCGACGAAAGGGTCTGCCATTTTAGGTGGGTGAGGGGTAGATCCCGAAGAGGGAGATGATGTAGGTGATGGTCAGGAAGGGCATGCGGTTTTCGTGTGGCTGCGAGCCGCCGATCGGCATCACCATCGTCCCCGCCATCGCTTTGGTCGGCACTTCTTCCGCGACGAAGAGTTTGACGGCGGGCGGCGAGCCGATCACGTTCCCTTGCGGGTTGGTGTTCCCGCCCGCCCCGGTGGAAGCGAGCATCGCGTGGTTGTGTTTGGGGATCTGCTGGGTGCTCAGGGTGACCGTTTCGGTGCCACCCTCCTCGCCGATGACGTAGTTCTGGCTGATCCCGGGACCCTGGCCCTGGTGGACCGAAACGCGGCCCTGCAGGTCGGGCAGCCCGAAGGTCTCCTGGCCGTCGCCGCCGTAGGTGGTGCCGATCAGGTTGAAGAGCGTCTCGTATTCGGAGATCGGCAGCAGCTGGCCTTTGCAGAACGCCCAGCCGGCGGGGTTGAAGGTGCCGCCGAACATCCTGATCTCTCCTACGTAGGGCTGTGCCATGGCTGAATTCTCAGTTCTAGGTTGGGCTGGGGAAGATTCCCTGGAGCGCGACGCACCAGTTGAGGACGGTGAAAGGGGGCCGGTTCTCGTGCGGCTGGGAGCCGCCGGTGAAGGTGATGGTCGAGGGGTGGATCGTGGTCAGTTCGTCGGCGGTCCGGTAGGTGTTTTCGCTCCCGGCGAGGATCGTGGGCGCCGCCTGGTCGCCGGCCGTGGAGGAGGCCTGGATGATGTGGTTGTGGGCAGGCATCTCGCCCTGGTTCAGCGTGTGGAACTCCTCGCCGGCCTTTTCGCCCTGGACGTGGCCCGCGCCCATGTGGATCGGGACGCGGCCGCGCAGGTCCGGGAGCCCGAAGTTGACCCGGCCGTCACCGCCGTACATCGTGCCGAACAGCGCGAAGAGCGGCTGGTTCTGGTTGATCGGCAGCAGCTGGCCGTTGGCCTGCGCCCACCCCTTCGGGGCGAAGTTGAAGCTCATCAGGCGCAGCTCTCCGAGGAAGGGTTCAGCCATTGGAAAACAGTCTATTTATTTAGGCGGACGGAATTGTTAAGAAAACCTAATTTTATGGGAGCGGGCAGGAGGCCGTCTGCGCGTAATTGTCGTTGGCGTTGCCCTGGGTCGATTCGACACCGGCCGGGGCGATGTTGCGTCCGGCGAGGTAGGTGTTCACGGCCGCGGTTTCGTGGGCGCCGCCGGTGTAGCCGGCGAGCTGCGCGGTCGTTTCGCCCTTCATCTTGAAGCGGAGGTTCACGACGCCGGTGCTGGAGGAGCCGGTGAGGTTGTTTTTCAATTCGCTGGTGGCGCCGCCGATGTCGAGGCAGGAGGTGCCTTTGTCCCCCGAGCCGGTGCCGATGGCGACGAACATGCCGAACTGCAGCGGTTCCAGTTCCGCGCTCGGCGCTGGCTGCGAGATCGTGTTGCCCCTCACGGTGGCGTCGAGGGTGCCCGAGCCTTCGCCCTGGAGGAGTTCCAGGCCCGAGTCGTTCTCGTACTGGTAGAGCGTGTTTTCGGTGATCAGGGCCTTGATCGTGGCGGCGCCGTTGGAGCTGACGCCGACGTCGTTGCCGGTGGACGCTCCGGAGCCGGATACGCCCGATTCGCCGATTTTGTTGCCGCTGATCGTCACGTTGACCTGGGCCGGCTGGGGCGAGATCTGGCTGCCCGGGGTGTCGACGGTGATCGCCTCGACGTTGGCGCCGGTGATCGTGTTGTTCAGCACTTCGGCGTTCATCGTCGCTTCGCCGCCGGGGTTGAGCGTTATCGCGCCGCCGAGTTCGCTGGTCGTGTCCTGCATCGTGTTGTTCTTGACCTTGACGTTCTCGGTCACCGTGTTCGAGGCGTCCGTGGTCACCTGGATCTGGTCGCCGCGGTTGTTTTTGAAGGTCGCGTTTTCGACCGTCACGCCGATCGTGCCGGTGTTGGTGCCTTCGAAGAAGAGCGCGTCGTCGCCGATCGAGGAGTTGTTGGTGTTCGAGTAGGTGCCGCCGGAGAAGGTCGCATTGAGGGTGCCCGATTCGTTGACTACGGCCATGTTCCGTTCGGCGCTGCCGGAGACGGTCGCGTTGGTGAAGTTGACCGTGCCGGTGAGGTTGGTGAAGTCGAGCCCGTTCTCGCCCGTGGCGTTGCCGTTGCCGGTCACTTCCGAGGACCCGGTCAGCGAGAAGCCGTTGACGTTGCTGCCGCGGATGCCGTCGTCACCGCCGTTGGTGACTTTGACCGAGGCAAGGCTGACGTTGGAGGTGCTGCTGAGCAGGATGCCGGGGCCGGTCGAGGTCGTGATCGTGCCGCCGCTGCCGGCGGTGCCGGTGCCGCTGATCGTCAGGCCGGCGGTCGAGCCGGTGTTTTCGAGCACGATGCCGTCGGTCGCGCCGGTGGAGTTGACGCTCTGGAAGTTGACCCCGCCGCTGTCGATCGTGGTGCCGGTGACGCGGACGGCGGTGGCGCTCGTGGTCGTGGCTTTGTTGCCCGAGTTGGTCGCCTTGATGCCGCCGCCGCCGGTGGCGGCGAAGGCTTCGCCGCTGGAGCGGGTGAGGTTGAGGGCGCCGGTGAAGGCGACGTGGGCGCCGGTGTTGCTGGTCGCCGAGACGCCGCCGTTGGAGGAGGTGATGTTGCCGCTCAGGGTCACCGTGCCGCTGCTGCGGTTGGAGACGGAGGCGACGCTGCCGGTCTCGTTTTCGATCGTCGAGCCGATCGAGATTTCGCCGCCCGCGGCGCCGCTGAGGATGACGCCGCCGCCGCTGTTGCCGCTGACGGTCGTGTTCGGGCCGACGGTGGCGGTGGTGACGCTGGTGCCGCGGATGCCGGCGCCGCTGGCGCCGGTCGCGTTGACCCGCAGTACTTCGGAGCCGTTGGCGAGGGCGATCGCGTCGCCGCCGGAGTTGGTGACGACCGGGTTGGTGCCGCTCGCCGCCACCAGGTTCGGGTGGTTGGGCACGCTGAGGCCTTCGGGCGAGCCGATCAGCTTCTCGTTCGTCTCCAGCGGCAGGCCGCCCGAATAGGTGTTGGAGCCGTAGAGGAAGATGTAGTCGCTCGGGCCGTCGGCGTCTCCGGTCCCGCCGGCTTTGTTGATGCCGGAGAGCGTTTTGTACGGGCTCGCCGAGGTGCCGTTGCCTTCGGAGGCGGCACTGCCGTTGACGTACCAGACGAGGGTGTTTTCGATCCCGACCGAGATTTTGCCGGTCGTGGTCGCTTCGCCGTCGGTGACTTTGTAGTTGAAGCTGTCGGTCTCGTTCTTGCCGCCGGCGGGGGGCGTGTAGGTGAAGGCCCCGCTGGATTCGATCGTGGCGCTGCCGCCGTCGGTGGTGGCGACGGTTTCCGGCACGACGCTGATCGTCTGGCCGGCGTCTTCGTCGCTGTCGTTGGCGAGCGGAAGTTCACCGCTCATACCGCTCAGCGTCACGTTCGGGCCGGTGGCGGTTTTGCCGAGCACGGCGGTCGTGTTGCCGACCGCGCCGGTGTAGCTGTCGCTGACGACGGTCGGCGGATCGTTGACGTTGATGATCGTGATCGTCAGCTGCTTTTCGAAGCTTTTGCCGCCGCTGTCGGTGGTTTTGACCCGGATCGAGTAGCTCGACTTGGCCTCGTAGTTGAAGCTTTCCTTCGCTTTCAGCTTGTTGCCGGAGATTTCGAAGCTGCCGTTATCGGTCGAGCCTTCGCCCGCGACCAGGCTGTAGGTGAAGGTGTCGCCGACGTCTTCGTCCGTGGTCGAGAAGGCGCCGATTTCGGTGCCAGCTGGTTCGTTCTCGTCGATTTCCGAGTTGGAGAGGGAGAGGTCGGTGGGCGGGTCATTCACGTTTTCGACCGTGATCGTCAGCTGCTTTTCGAAGCTTTCGCCGCCGCTGTCCGTGGTTTTGACCCGGATCGAGTAGCTCGACTTGGCCTCGTAGTTGAAGCTTTCTTTCGCTTTCAGCTGGTTCCCCGAGATTTCGAAGCTGCCGTTATCGGTCGAGCCTTCGCCCGCGACCAGGCTGTAGGTGAAGGTGTCGCCGACGTCGGGGTCGGTCGTCGAGAAGGTCCCGACGGTCGTCCCGGCCGGTTCGTTCTCTTTCACTTTCGAGCTCGAGAGGGCGAGGTCGGTGGGCGGGTCGTTCACGCATTCCACGGTCATCGAGACGGTCGCGCTCGAACCGCCGTTGAGTTCGTATTCGAAGGTGTCGGGTTCGGTCCCCGGCGGTTCGTTGCAGTAGTTGGCGTCGGGGGTGTAGCTGACGGCGCTGCCGCCGCCGGTGATCGCGGCGGTGCCGTTGGCCGGCTGCGTCACCGAT